>CAZJCM010000040.1:0-22834 GCA_964544655.1 uncultured Sedimenticola sp.
CCTTCTCCCGGTGGGAGAAGGAGCGCCCGTATCAGACCTTTCATGGTTTGTGGGATAATAGTGAGGTCACATTACTGCTGTCCCATAAACGCCCTCTCCCTCAGGGAGAGGGTTGGGGTGAGGGGATCAGATAAAGCCAATGCTTTGATTTTTCACCCTCTCATCCCGACCTTCTCCCGGAGGGAGAAGGGGCGCCATATCAAACCTTCCATGTCTGCAAAAGCCAATAAGTGTAAAAAATCGCCTTTCAACATCAGGTTGCATGAATACTGGGCAAAGTTTGTGGGACAGCAGTGATTCATGGTATCTGTCCGGCAGACAGACAGGATGAAGCCCCGTTATTGTCGCGACTCCCCTCTTTCCTGTTTTTATGCCTGACATTTCGCACTATAATGACTGATCGATAACATATTCTTCATGATCATGGACAATTTACGCTCATCCCTGCATCGCTCTGCCTGCGCCGTAAAGGCACCGGCATCCGCCGGTTGCCAAGAGGTCGAATGTGATGATTGCGGTCTGGACCCGATCTGTACCGTGCTCGATTACGCGGAGGAGGACAGTGGTGTACCGGAAGGTGTGTTGCTGCGCCGCCGTCCCGTGGCGCGGGGAGAGACCCTGTTTCACTACGATGATCCGTTTCGCTCCATCTATGCGGTCAAATCGGGCTCTTTCAAGAGTTACATTCCCAATGAGAAACGGGCTGAACAGGTGGTGGGTTTTCATCTGGCCGGGGAACTGATCGGTGCGGAGGCGATGGCCAAGGCCCATTATCCCTGCACGGCCCGGGCGCTGGAGAACAGCAGTGTCTGTGAGTTACGCCTGGAGCGTCTGCCGGATGCCGGACGGCCGCTGGAGGCGTTGCAGCGTTCCATCATCGAATTGCTGGGCCAGGAGGTGGCGTTCAATCATGAGTTGATCTCGTCGCTGGTGCATCAGTCGGCGGAGCAGCGCGTCGCCGGTTTTCTGCTCAGTATCTCCGACCGTCTGCAGCGCCGGGGGCTGCCCGGGGTCGAGTTCACCATCAGCATGTCACGGAGCGATATCGGCAACTACCTTGGCCTTGCCAGCGAGACCGTAAGCCGGATTCTCACCCGCTTTCACAAGACCAAGCTGATCTGGCTGCAACGTAAACGCACCCGCCTGCTCGACCGGGAGACGCTGGCACGGCTGGCAGCGGGGTGACAGCCTGTCGGATACGGGTGATTCTATTTGGTAATTGCTCCTGTATTCTCCGCCTCCTGCTTCCATGCCGTGCTGCGCCGGCCAAGATTCCACCGCTGTATCCGCTTTCTTTCAGGAATAAATTTAGTGTATTAGATATTTTTGATCAAGATCAAAAAGAAAATTAATGGGTAGAATGGAATCTATAATAAAAACATAGTGTTGCATTTGTTTTGCTGATGCGGGCACAGCCATCCTCAGTCGTCTTAATCTTGACATTTATCAGGGTTTAGAGTGTGATATCACACGCTTGGTTCCCTCTTTCATGATGGGTTTCCAGGTATGTAACACATGGGAATTTCTCAATTCCCTTATTTTTTATAATCTTATTTCTGCAAGGGGGGCTCATGGACGCCGCAGCTGAACAAAAGTACGACTATGGGGTCGTACGCTGGTTCACCGTCATGGCAGTCGTCTACCTGGTGGTGGGTGCAACTGTCGGGGTGTATATCGCCTCGGAACTGGCATGGCCGTTTTTGAATTTTGATATCCCGTACATCACGTTTGGGCGCCTGCGTCCGCTCCATACCAATGCGGTCATTTTCGCGTTTGGTGGTTGTGCCCTGATGGCTACGGCCTTCTACAGCGTACAGCGCACCTGCGCCACCCGCCTGTGGAGCAACAAGCTGGCCTGGTTCACCTTCATCGGCTGGAACCTGATCATCGTGGCCGCGGTGATCACCCTGCCGCTGGGTATCACCCAGTCCAAGGAGTACGCCGAGCTGGAATGGCCGATCGATATCGCCATTGCCGTGGTCTGGCTCTCCTACATGTTCAACTTCATCATGACCATCCACCAGCGTAAGACGTCTCATATCTACGTCTCCAACTGGTTCTTCCTGGGCATGATGGTGATGATCACCTACCTGCACGTGGTGAACAGCCTGGCCATCCCGGTCGGCATGTTCAAATCCTACTCCCTGTTCTCCGGTGTGCAGGACGCCATGATCCAGTGGTGGTGGGGCCATAACGCGGTGGGCTTCTTCCTGACCGCCGGCTTCCTCGGCATCATGTACTACTTCGTGCCCAAGCAGGCAGGCCGTCCGGTCTATTCCTACCGGCTGTCGGTGATCCACTTCTGGGCCCTGATGTTCGGTTACGTCTGGCTGGGTGCCCATCACCTGCAGTACACCGCCCTGCCTGACTGGACCGGCTCCCTGGGTGCGGCCGTCTCCATCGCCATGATCATCCCCTCCTGGGGTGGTGCGGTGAACGGCATGATGACCCTCTCCGGTGCCTGGGACAAGCTGCGTACCGACTACGTGCTGCGCTTCCTGATCATGTCCCTGGCCTTCTATGCCATGTCCACGTTCGAAGGTCCGATCATGTCGATCAAGACCGTCAATGCCCTGTCGCATTACACCGACTGGACCGTGGGCCACGTGCATTCCGGCGCCCTGGGTTGGGTGGCCATGGTGGCGATCGGTGCCATCTACCACATGATGACCCGCATTTTCCATGTGGAGATGTGGTCCACCAAGCTGATCAACGCCCACTTCTGGACCGCCACCATCGGTACCGTGGTCTACATCGTCGCCATGTGGGTCTCCGGCATCATGCAGGGCCTGATGTGGCGGGCCTATGACGAGTACGGCACCCTGGCCTATACCTTCGCTGAGTCGGTAGAAGCGATGCATCCGTACTATGCCATGCGCGCCATCGGCGGCATGATCTTCCTCAGCGGTGCAGTGCTGATGCTGATCAATATCCTGATGACCGTGGCCAAGGCTTCATCCGAAGGTAGTGTGCAGCGTGCGCGCACTGCGGCTGCAACTGCTTAAGGGGAGGAAAAATCAATGTCTAGCAATAATTCATCGGGTGGTTTCCAGGACTGGTTCGAGCGCAATGTGTTCGGCCTCTTCCTGGGCCTGGCCATCGTCCTTTCCGTGGGCGGCCTGGTAGAGATCGTGCCGCTGTTCTATCTGCCCAGCACCATGGAATACAACAAGTTCCCGGAGCTGGTCTGGCAGCGCAAGGAGGGGCAGACCCTGAACGATCACCAGCCGGGTGATGGCGTGCGTCCCTACAAGGCGCTGGAGCTGGCCGGGCGCGATGTCTATCAACGTGAAGGTTGTTATCTCTGTCACTCGCAGATGGTGCGTCCGTTCCGTGACGAGAAGGAGCGTTATGGCCACTATTCTCTGGCGACGGAGTCCATGTTCGATCATCCCATGCAGTGGGGCTCCAAGCGTACCGGTCCCGATCTCGCCCGCCTGGGCGGCAAGTACTCGGACGATTGGCACCGCAAGCATCTGCGGGCGCCCCGTTCGGTGGTGCCGGAATCGGTGATGCCCAACTATCCCTGGCTGAAAGAGAATCTGGTAGACGGCGAGACCATGCAGGCGCACATGCGTGGCCTGCAGATGCTGGGTGTCCCCTATACGGATGCCGACATCGAGGCCGCTCCCAAGGAGCTCGAAGGGAAGACCGAGGAGGATGCGGTAGTGGCCTTCCTGCAGGTCCTGGGTACCATGGCGAAACTGGACGAGAGCAAGGCATATCGTGAGTAGTCTGGTGGACTATTTCCAGACTGATTGGGAGACGATGACCACCACCGACTGGGTGGGTACCATCCTCACGGTGGTCATCTTCCTCCTGATGGTCGGGCTCTATGTCTACGTCCTGCGTCCGAAGAACCGGGAACGACTGGAAAGCTACAAACACATCCCGACGGACGATGACGAACAAATCAATAGCGGAGATAACAATGGCGGATAAAAATCCATTTCCGGGTGAAAACAACACCGGACATATTTGGGACGATAATCTGCGGGAGTTGAACAACCCCCCACCGCGCTGGTGGATGATCGCCTTCTGGGCATCCATCATCTGGTGGATCGCCTATGGCATCATCTATCCCATGTGGCCGGCACTGCCGGGTGGTGAGGGATACACCAAGGGTGTCACCGGCTGGACCCAGATCAAAGAGTATGAAGAGGGCGTGGCCGAGGTGGAAGCGGTGCGTGGCGAGTTCGAGAAGAAGATCTCTGCCATGAGCGCCGAAGAGATCCTGAAGGACGAGGGTCTGTCGGAATACACCGTGGCTTCGGCCAAGGTGCTGTTCGGTGACAACTGCGCTGCCTGCCACGGTTCTGGTGGACAGGGTGGCCCCGGCTTCCCGGTGCTGGCTGATGATGACTGGCTCTATGGCGGTGATATCAACACTCTCGTGCAGACCATCACCATGGGCCGCAAGGGTTCGATGCCGGCCAAGGGCGGTGCCGAGCTGAGCGAGGCCGAGATCGATTCACTGGCCAAGTCCATCGCCGAAGGCAAGCCCACTTCCAACCCTCTGTTCCTGGCCAAGGGTTGTATCGGCTGCCACGGTCCGGACGGCAAGGGCATGCATCCCCTGGGGTCGGCCAACCTGACGGACCAGATCTATCGTTTCGTGCCGCTTGAAGGCGAGACCGTGATCGACAGCATCAAGAGGACCATCACCCATGGCGTCAATTTTCCCGCTGATGCCCAGACTCGGGTGGCCGAGATGCCGTCATTCGGTGATCGTCTGTCCAAGGACGATATCAAGAAACTGGCGGTTTACGTCTACAAGTTTGGTGGCGGTCAATAACACTTGAAACCTGACCCCACGCCAGATTCGCTGGCGTGGGGGTGGTAATTTAAGGGGGTAGTTCTCATGGGTATGAGCGATCCGGTTGTATGGGGTTCAATTGCAGCTGTGGCTATCTGCGTCATCATCGTTGTTTTCCTTGGCTTCAAGATCAGGACGTTGATCAACAAGGATGCGGAGGCCCATAAAAAGTAATTCAGGGTCTTATTGTGGTAGTGGAAAAAGGGGGGAGTTTCCCCCCTTTTTTCTTTTCTGACATAACTCAGAAACAGTATTGACAATTCGCATTGTTCTGTATGGGTTGTCGGGTAAACTTATTTCATCCAATTCTGTTTTTTCAGTGCGGCCATTGTACGATGACGACGGACAGGCTGTCTGACTTCCAACGACATGCAGAGGAGATACTCCGTTGAGTGACCATCAGCAATCCAAACAGGATGCGGCTGTAGACGAGCTGTATGCAGAGGCCGCGCATTGGGAACTGAATACCGGTGACGAAACCATCCATGCCAAACGGATGCCGGGGAAGTGGCGAAGCTTGAAATGGATGGCCAATGCAGTATGGCTGGTGTTCTTCTTTGGCCCCTACCTGCGTTGGGGTGACCGGCAGGCGGTACTGTTCGATATTCCGAATCGTCAGTTTCACATCTTTGGCATCACCATCCTGCCGCAGGATGTCTGGATGCTGGCGTTACTGCTGCTGTTTTTCGCTATTCTGCTGGCGGTGGTGACGGCCCTTGCCGGCCGCGTATGGTGCGGTTTTTTCTGCTTTCAGACGGTATGGACCGATATCTTCACCTGGATCGAGGAGAAGCTGGAAGGCAATCCGGCCAAGCGGCGCAAGCTGGAGAAGGCGCCGATGAGCTTCTCCAAGTTTCGCATCAAGGCGGTGAAACATTTTCTCTGGCTGTTGATCGGCTTTTTTACCGGTTTCTCTTTCGTGGCCTGGTTCGTCGATGTGTTCCAGCTGTGGCACGATATCTTCACTTTCAGCCTGTCACCCGTGGCATTGGGTACCATTGCCCTGTTTACCGCCGGTACCTATGGCCTGGCCGGTTTCCTGCGTGAGCAGACCTGTTTCTGGCTTTGCCCCTATGCCCGCATCCAGGCAGTGATGGTGGACAACACCACCGCGGTCCCCACTTACGATTTCCACCGGGGCGAGCCAAGGGGGCGGATCAAGAAAGGCCAGCAGGCAAAAGACAACAAACAGGGTGATTGTGTCGATTGCAACCAGTGCGTCGCAGTCTGTCCCACTGGGGTGGATATTCGCCATGGCCAGCAGGAGGGTTGCATCATGTGTGCCCTCTGCATCGATGCCTGTGATGCGGTGATGGTGAAGCTGAACCGGCCTACCGGGCTGATTCGCTATGAATCACTCGATGTATTGAATGGCAAGGAAGAGCGGCCGCTGTACAAACGCCCCAGGGTGTGGATCTATTCGACGGTGCTCACGCTGGCAATCATGGGTATCATCTATGGTCTGAGTACCATGAATGCGATCGAGATCAAGGTGATTCATGCCCGTCAGCCGCTCTATGTCATGCAGAGTGACGGTTCGGTACAGAACAAGTATACGGTGAAGGTGCTGAATAAACTGGATCAGGATACGGATGTCACTATCACGGCCACTGGACCCAAGGGGTTGGTGCTGGTGGGTACAGACAAGCCGGTACACGCCCGTCACAGCCGGGTTACGCCGCGTACTCTGTTCGTTCGGGTCCCGCGGGAGAATCTGAATGCGGAGTCCGTACCCATCATCTTCCATGCCACCAGCAAGACAGACAATGGCGAAGTCATCTCCAGTCAACGTGAGAGTGTCTTCATCGGGCCGAAACCATAGTATGGTTCTGTGGTCACATAACGGGTGATACGGGTACTGGGCCGCCGTAGGCGCCTCGCCGCGAATGAGCATGGCATCCTGGCCGGTCATTCGCGGCGAGGCGCCGCTGTTACGGGAATACCTGTTCACTGAATCTGTTTGGTAACTGAGAATTCAGCACAAATCGCAGCCTGCGGGTGTTTCTTCCGGGAACCGCTATGAATACGTCCATGTACGCTCGACGGCGGCATCCATGCCGCTGACGTTTCCTCCAGAAACACCCACTGGCTGCGATGCCCACGAATACAGCTGAATAGTTACTCTGTTTGTAACCTGCAAACAGCAGCAGTGTCAGCTGTTTGACGATTTGAGGATAAGAGATGTCGGAAAAAAACTCCCCCTGGCGCAGCCCCTGGGTGATCGGTTGGCTCGGGCTGCTGATTCTTTTCTTCCTGTTCAGTGGTGTCCGCATATGGTTCGCCATCGACAGCAACCCCGGTCTGGTGGTGGATGATTTCTACGAACGGGGAGAGGATCTTTCCGCGAACAGGCTGAAGCGCGAGGCGCGGAATCCGGGCTGGCAGATGGAGATCGAGGCGCCGGCGTTCGTCGATATTGCCAAGCCGACCCTGTTCGGCTTTCGGGTGAAGAACAATGTAGGCAAGCCGATCGATCCTGATGCGGTGATATTCTACGCCTATCGTCCGGCAGACAAGAGCAAGGATTTTTCAGTGCCCATGAGACGAGTGGCCACGGGTCATTACACCGCTGAGGTGAGCTTCCCGTTGCTCGGGGTATGGGACATCCTGGTCAGCGCGAAGAACGGCCAGGATGAGTACAATATGCCGCATCGGATCAGCGCCGGGGTCAAGTGATCACCTTCATGAAAAGGGGGTCGGAGTCAAATTGCATCGATTGCAGTTATGGGAATCCAACGTAGCATGGGAAATTTGACCCCGACCCCTTTGTTTCCACTCGCGGCATGAACCAATCCACAGACCCACAAAACGATACAGAAGAGAGCTGTTTCCACTGCAGCCTGCCGATTCCACCGGCGGATCGGGTGACGGCCGAGATCGACGGTGAACCACGCTCGTTCTGCTGCAATGGCTGTAAGTCGGTCTGCGAGGCGATCTATGCCGCAGGCCTGGAAGGCTTCTATCGCCGCACTCCCGAGGGCACGCCTCTGGGGCCGCCGCCGGAGCTGCCGAAGCAGTTGGCCCTGTTCGATCTGGACGAAGTGCAGGAAGAGTTCGTGCAGGAACTGGGTGAGACCCGCGATATCAATCTGCTGGTGGAGGGTATTCACTGCGCCGCCTGTGTCTGGCTGATCGAGAACAGTCTGCAGGCGATGCCCGGGGTGCCGGAGGCGCGGGTCAATCTCTCCGGCCGGCGGCTGCATATCAAGTGGGACAACAGTCGGCAGAAGCTCTCCAATATCATCCAGCATCTGGGGCAGATCGGCTATGCCGCCGTACCCTACGATCCGGAGACGGCAGAGGGCCGGTTGCAGCGGGAGAACCGGGAGCTGCTCTACCGCATGGCGTTTGCCGCATTCGCCATGATGAACCTGTTATGGGTCTCCATCGCCCTCTACTCCGGCGCCGACAAGGGTGAGTATCGCAGCCTGTTTCACTGGGTCGGATTCGCTCTGGCCACCCCCACGCTGCTCTATTCCGGCTATCCCTTCTTCAAGGGGGCCTGGCTGGGGCTGCGCAGCCTCTATCTGGGCATGGATCTGCCCATCGCCATCGGCGCCGGCATCACCTATCTGTACTCCGTCTATGTCACCGTCAGCGGCTCCACCACCGGTGAGGTCTATTACGATACGGTGGTCAATTTCCTCTTCGTAATCCTGGTGGGACGCTATCTGGAGGCGATCTCCAAGCGTCAGGCGGTGGCCTCGACCCAGCGCCTGCTGGATCTGCAGCCGCGGGTGGCGACGGTGCTGCGGGACGCTGACGAGGAGGAGATCGTCCCCATCCGCTCGGTGAAGAAGGGCGACCTGGTGCTGGTTCGCCCCGGTGAACGCATCCCCGTCGACGGGGTGGTCGTCGCCGGCGGCAGCACCATCGATGAGTCGATGTTGACCGGTGAAGCGGAAGGGGTGGAAAAGGGTATCGGCGATCAGGTGTCCGCTGGCACCATCAACGGGAGTGGTGTGTTGCGTGTCCAGGTGGAGGGTCTGCTCAAGGACACCGCCCTGGGCCGCATCATCCGGCTGGTGGAGGAGGCGCAGGCGAGCAAGGCGCCGATCCAGCGGCTGTCCGACCGTATCGTACCCTGGTTCGTGGCGATCACCATCGGTCTGGCCACGGCGACCCTGCTCTGGTGGCTGGACAGCGGCTTCGAGCATGCCCTGATGGCGGCCACCGCGGTGCTGATCATCACCTGTCCCTGCGCCTTTGGCCTGGCCACGCCGATGGCCATTGCGGTGGCCTCGGGTTCAGGCGCGCGTAATGGCATCCTGGTGAAAAATGGTGAGGTGCTGGAGATCCTCTCCACCATCGATCATTTCGTATTCGACAAGACCGGCACCCTGACCGAAGGGTGCATGAGCCTGACCTCGATCCATACTGCAACCGACGGCTGGGATGCCGGATCCGGCCATGAGATGCCCCCGGAGATCCGGCGTCTGCTGGGTGATCTGGCGGCCCTGGAGCGTTATTCGGAGCATCCTGTCGCCGGTGCCGTGCTGAATGCCGCCGCAGCCCAGGGTCTGGACGGCGCATTGCCGCAGGTGGAGGCATTCAGTGCGCGGCCCGGCGCCGGGGTGAGTGGCCGGTTGGCGGGACGGCAGCTGCTGGCCGGCACCTCTGCCTGGCTGGATGCCGAGGGTATCCGGCGGGAACCGGCGCTGGACCGGGAGGCAGCCCGGCTGGATGAGTTGGGCATCACCACCCTGCGCTTTGCGGTGGACGGGCGGGAGGTGGCCCTGATTGGTGTGGAAGACAGGGTACGTGACGATGCACCGGCCCTGATCGCGGCGCTGAAGGCCGACGGTATGCGGGTCACCATGCTCAGTGGCGACCGGCGTCGGACCGCCGAATCGATCGCCAGCCGCCTGGGCGGCATGGAGGTGATTGCAGAGGTGCTGCCGGCGCAGAAAGATCAGGTGATCGCCGGGCTGCAGGCCGATGGTCATCGGGTGGCCATGGTTGGCGATGGCGTCAATGACGCCCCGGCCCTGGTGCGGGCCGACGTCGGCATCGCTCTCGGCTCCGGTACCGATGTCTCCATCGCCAGCGCCGATATCGTGCTGATCAGCAGTGAACTGGAGAAGGTGCGCCTGGCCGCCGCCCTGTCCCGCCGCACCCTGCGCACGATCCGTCAGAACATCGGTATCTCCATAACCTACAATCTGATCATGGTCCCGCTCGCCATGGCCGCCCTGGTCACCCCCCTGGTTGCAGCTATCTCCATGCCGATCAGTTCCCTGCTGGTGATTGGCAATGCGGCCCGTATCCATACCCTGTTCCGGCAGCGCTGAAGCAGTCACCGGGTGTATACTCTACCGATTGAGGGCGCCGCTCCCACAGGGCGCGTTTCCCGCTGGTATATAGTTTCCCCTGTTCACAGATGACGAGGTCGATGAGAAAACGATGGATGTGATCTATGGGTTGATCCCTGGCATGATCCTGCTCGGTCTGGTGGCCGTGGGTGTCTTTTTCTGGGCGGCGAGGAGCGGTCAGTTCGACGATCTGGAAGGCGAGGCGAGCCGCATTCTGATGGACGATGATCTGCCGGTGGAAAAGAAGTCTGAGAAGACCGAGGCCGCCGATGAGCAGGCCCTGGATCAGCGGGACGAGGAGAAGGGGTAATCAGGTAACTGTTTCCTGTACGCCATGGAATCCTCTTCAGATCTGGAACCGCTGAGCCGGCTGCTCTCTCTGCTGCAGGAGAAGAACCGTTCCTTTCCCGCCGACCGGCAACCGCCCCCTGAGTCCCTGCAGTCCCTGATCTTCGCCAACACCCTGTTGCGGCGTGCCGGGCTGCAGCAGGGCAGAGGGCTTCAGCTGCCACCCCAACTGGTGGTCATCGGTCCCACCCAGTCGGGCAAGAGTACGCTGGTCAATCTGCTGCTTGGCCAAGTGGTCGCGGAGGCCAGCCCGCTGGCCGGCTATACCCGCTACGCCCACGGCTTCAGCAGCGTGGCAGTGACCGATGAAACCATCGCCGGACTGGCATATCAGCTGCCAGGCTGGGAACGGGTGGAGCAGGTCCCGCGGGAGGGCACCCGGGGCGATCTCTATACCCTGCAGTCGCTGCCGTCGGGTGCCGGTCCGGAGATCGGCCAATGTATCGTCTGGGATACGCCGGATTTCGATTCGGTCAGCTCCCGTGAATACCGTAACAGTGTGCCCGAGATCTGCGCGCTGGCAGACCTGATCCTGCTGGTGGTGAGCCGGGAAAAATACGCCGATCAGTCAGTGTGGCAGATGCTTCGGCTGCTGGCGCCGGCCGGGATCCCCTTGCTGATCTGCCTGAACAAGATGGATCAGCAGGCCGAATCCGCCCTGCGCGCCTCTCTGCAGCAACGCCTCGAGGCCGAGTCGATCCCCTGTGCCGGAATTTTTTCCCTGCCCTATCGTCAAGGGTTGAATGACGGTCTGCTCGATGGCCAGGCGGCAGCCGCGTTGCGGCGTGAGAGCAGTCGCCTGCTGGAAGCGCGGGTGCGGCCCCGGTTGCCCCCCTTGCTGCAGCGTCATTGGCAGGACTGGACCGGCCCGTTGCGCCGGGAACTGGCCGCTGCCGATCTCTGGCAGAACGAACTCTCCCGTGGCCGGGAGGAGGTGCTGGCCCTGTATCAGCGGGATTATCTGCAGAACCCCCATTATGCCGACAGCCTGAAGCGGGCCATGGCGCGGCTGCTGGAGCTGCTGGAGATTCCGGGCATTGCGGTGGCCCTGGCCCGTACCAGGGAACTGGTTACCTGGCCTGCCCGGCGCCTGCAGCGACTGTTTCGGGAGCGTTCCAAAGGGCAACAGGAGAGCGACCTGGGAGATGAGAGCCGGATTCTGCTGGATACCATCGATCATCTCCTGATCCGCCTGCAACGGATGGCGGGAGAGCAGGCGCTGGCCGATCGGGATGGGGCAGGCGGCTGGTGGCAGGCACTGGCTGCTGCCCTGAATGCCCGGCGGGAAGGACTGCGGCGTGCGGCAGCAGCGGCCGTTGCCGATTACCAGGCCGGCTTCGAGGTCGAGATCCAGCAGGCCGGCCAGCGCATGTTCGAGCATCTCGAACGGCACCCGGCCACCCTCAACAGCCTGCGCGCCGCCCGGGTCACCACCGATGCCGGCGCCCTGGTCCTGGCGATCAAGAGCGGCGGGGTGGGATTGAATGATCTGATCGTGGCACCGGCGATGCTCTCCTTCACCACCCTGTTGGCTGAAGGGGCGGTGGGACGCTACGTACAGCAGGTGGAGAATGAGCTGAAAGCGCGGCAACTGCAGCAGGTGGAGGGGAAGGTGCTGGCACAGGTCGAGCGATTGCTCTTGGCATTGCCCGCGCAGAGCGCCTGTGACAACTGTTATGGCATCTCCCGTGAACAGCTGGAACAGGCTGAGGCGGTATTGGGGAAATTGATCGATGAGTGACGAGTTCGAGCAGGCCCTGCAGCGGTTACGGCAGTGGGTGGAGTCCGCGCAAGAGGAGGGCTGGCTGGATGAAAAGGCATTGGCGCAGCTCGACCGGATCGAGCAACAGCAGGCAGAGGCCCTGTTTGCCCAGCAGGGAGAACGCCCCCTTATCGTCGCCTTCTTCGGCGGCACCGGTGTCGGCAAGAGCAGCCTGCTCAACCGCCTGGCCGGCGCCGATATCGCCCGGGTGGGCGTGGAACGACCCACCTCCCACGAGGTGACCCTGTATCTGCATCAGGACTACCAGCTGGCGGCGCTGCCGGAGGATCTGCCGATGCATGAGACGCGGATCTCCTATCATCATGACGACCGGCGCCGTCTCATCGCCTGGCTCGATCTGCCCGATATCGACAGCGTCGAGGCGCGTCACCGGCGGCTGGTGGAGGCCTGGCTGCCTTACGTCGATTGGCTGATCTATGTGGTCAGTCCGGAGCGCTACCAGGATGACCTGGGGTGGCGCTTCGTGCAGCAGCGTGGTGCCAGACATGCCTGGATCTTCGTTATCAACCAGTGGGATCAGGGTGCCACTGAGCAACTGGAGGATTTTCGCCAACGCCTGCAACGGGAAGGCTTCGACCACCCGCTGATCCTGCGCACCAGTTGTCTGCCAACAACGGCCGGGGATGATGACTTTGCCCGTCTGGAACAGACCATTGAACAGGCGATCGATGCCTATGGCCTTCAGCTGCTGCAGCGGCTGGGTCTGCAGGCCCGCTATCAGGAACTGCGGGCCAGCGCCGAGCGGTTCCGCGACATTCTGTCGGGTTATGACCTGGCGGCGTTGACCGAGGCCTGGACGTCGTTGGTCGCACAGCGCCTGAAGGAGATGGAGGATGAGTTGATGCTGGATGGCCGTCTGCTGGCCCAGTCCCTGGCCGGGCGGTCGGCGCCCTGGTGGCGGCCGGGCAAGTCCGGGGACGATCAGGGTGCAGCCCGTTACCACTCTCCAGGCTGGATTCTGCAGCAGATCTGGCGTGACCGGTTCGATACCCGGCTGCAGGACTTGGCGGTGGAACTGGATAATCTGCGCCAGGCTATGGGGATGCCGCCGCGGCCGTTCGCAACCGGCCTGGAACAGTTGAAAACCCAGGGCAGGGCGGTGTTCATGCAGACGGCGGAAGTGGCCCTGGCCGCCGTGATGGCACGCCCTGGAGGGTGGGGGCGGCGGTTTCTACTGCGCCTGACAGGCACCCTGAGCTGGCTGCTGCCGCTGCTCGCCGCGCTCTGGGTGGGGAGTTATCTGGTCACCGCCTTCTACGCCGGAACCCGTGGAGATGGCCCCTTTCTGGGTCTGGATTTCGCCATCCATGGGGTATTGCTGATCGGCCTCGCCTGGTTCGTGCCCTGGCTGCTGCGGTCGCGGTTGAAGCCCGATCTGGCTGGTACTGTGGCCATGGGGCTGAAACGCGGGATCGCGAGCGGCCTCGATGCCATCAGCAGTGATGCACGAAGCCTGCTGACACCGGTCCGCACTTCGCTGCTGCAACAGATCGAAAGGTTGGACGGGGTTCTGGCGCAGGAGGAGAAAAACGGGAAAGACGGGATCAGAGATGTATTTTTGCGCGCCAAAACACATCTCTGACCCCGTTTTAACTATTCAGTACCTGGTGAGATCGTCACTGATATCGGCTGTTTCTTCCGGAAAGACCGTAAATACGTCCGTGTAGGCTCGACGGCGGCATCCCTGCCGCCGACGTTTCCTCCAGAAACAACCGATATCAATAACCTGGCAGGTAATCTGAAAAGGTTCTGAATAGTTACATCCCGCTATTTCTTATGGGCATTATGCGGCGGGGTGATTTCCGCGGACCGGGGCTGCCGGTTGGCTACTTTTTCTCCTGTGCCTGCAGCGGCTTCAGGATGCGGTCGAAATTGGCCGGCAGCAGATACTGAAACACCTCCTTGCCATCCGGGTTGAGGGCGATATCAAGCCCTTTGTCCGGATAGAGCCAGTGCTCGATGCCCGATGCTTCGGTGATGCGCAGGGCTGGCTGGCCGAAGCGACCGGCCAGCAGTTCGGCGTCGAGATCGGCGGTTGGGATATAGGTGATGTGGTCTATCGGTGCCTGGGCCACGCGCAGCATATCGGGTTGTGTCAGCTTCACCTTCTTGGCACCGCTCTCCAGCTTACTGATGCGTAACCCGCGGTCATACATCTGGCCCAGGGTCGCTTGGTCCAGTTGCAGGATGAGTACCATATCGGCCTTGATGCCGTTCAAAAACAGACGTTGAAAATAGGCCTCGACGACGAGGTTTTTATCCGCTGATACGAAGAGGCTCACTTCTCCTTGTTCATGGAAGTTGTCACGTACCTGTTGCAGAGTGCTCTTTCCCAACGTGATGCCAAAGACTGACGTGCGCCCGTTGTCATCGACCTCGATCAGCCAGGGTAGTTTGGGATTTGGATCGACGCTGCGGCCGCCAGGCAGTAGGATGGCCAGGGCCAGGGCGATCAGGGTTATACCCAGGATGGTGAGAAATATTTTACGTTCCATGGGATTCCGTGTTGCGGGGGACGTTGATAATTGTCATGGTCGTGTCTGACATCAGATTGCTATTGTAACCGAAACGGCCTACCAACCTGCATTATTAACGGCGTATATATCTATGGGTAATTCACTTTGGTTCATCACCCTGCTGCAGGAGAAACCCTGGGTCGGGATTCTGCTCGGGCTCTGCTTTTTGGTGTTCATGTTCGGCTCAAAGAATCTGGTCGTCTATTTCTACGCCAAAAACCAGGAAAAGAAGCGGCTAGCGGCATTACAGGCGGAGAGCAACCGGAACGACACCTGATAGCGGCCTTGCCGACAACCATTAGGTGAAATTTATCTGGCAGAGTGGTATTTTGTCCGGCTCGACTGATCGAGCACCTCCCGTGCAGAGCGCCGGTATCCCATGAAGCTAGACATCTCAGATGAAGAGGCCCATAAGGCCAAGATTCCCCACGAAATCTTTCTCACCAACCTGATCGGTAATCACATCCTGTGGTTCATCGCAGCCCTTGGTATGGCCAAGACCTATTGGCAGCCGGTTGCCTTGGTGCCCATCGTCTCGGTAGCCCTGTTGGCCTATATCCTTTGGCGCGCCCGGCGATCCACAGAGGTCGACAGCTGGTATGTCATGTGCCACTGGCAGATCTGTGCCCGGCGCAGCAGGATATTTATCTACATGCTGCTGTTCATGGGCGCGGTCTCACTGCTGGGCTGGATCGGCTATACCTACCTGAACATGATGGAGGTGGCGGTGTATGCCCTGGTGGGTGGGGCGGGCCTCCTGCCGGTGATGGTCACCGTACTGGTGCTTATCCTGATGGAGTCCGATGCGCTGCATCAGGCGGCGTTGCATCGGTTGCCGGATAGTGTGGTGGAGAAATACCCCAACCCCGGCGTGGCAGTGATCGAGACCGGCTCAAACCACGATTAGGGCCGCAGCCACACGGCGCCCTTCACCCACCAGGATATTATAGGTGCGGCAGGCGGCGGGGGTGGTCATCACCTCCAGTCCGATGCCGGCGCCGATCAGGTTGCTGTACAGTGCAGGGGGCGGGAACCGCTGGATCTCACCGGTTCCGAGCAGTACCAGATCCGGATTCAGCGCCTGCAACTGGATGAAGTCGTCGCTCTGCAGGTCATCGAATGAAGCCGGTCGCCAGTCGGGGATGATCCGATCCGGCAGCAGGAGCAGATTTTGTCGAAACCGCTGTTCACCGATCACCAGCACACCCTTGTCATAGGCGTGGATGAGATAACCGTCGGAGGGATCTGCCAGGGCGAATTTCATGGAGGAGATGGTACAGGGCCGGGGGCCGAGGGCCAAGGGGAGGGAGCAGCTTGGGCAACGGAGCGATAGCGACGCGCCTGGCGGTTTGTGTGGGGTTGTCGGGAGGCTGCATTCTTTGACATTTCAGCCGCTTATCGGTTAGTTTAAACGTTTTTTTTCGCGCCTTAACAGCATCCCGAAGAGGTTCACGTGTCCACGCCAGAGATGGAAGATTTCAGAAGAATCAATCGCTTGCCACCCTATGTGTTCAATATCGTCAATGATTTGAAGGCGGCGGCACGGGCCCGTGGCGAGGATATCATCGATTTTGGCATGGGTAATCCGGATCAGCCTACGCCCCAGCACATCGTCGACAAGATGGTGGAGGCGACCCAGCGTAAGGATACCCACCGTTACTCCATGTCCCGCGGTATACCCCGCCTGCGCCGGGCGATCTGCAACTGGTACAAGGGGCGTTACGACGTGGATCTGGATCCAGAGACCCAGGCCATCGTCACCATTGGCTCGAAAGAGGGCCTGGCCCATCTGGCGCTGGCCTGTATGGGGCCGGGCGACTCCGTGCTGGTGCCCAATCCGGCCTATCCGATCCATCCCTATGGCTTCGTCATCGCCGGCGCCGACATCCGCCATGTGCCCCTGGTGCCGGGGGTGGACTTCTTCGGCAAGTTGAAGGAGGCGATCATCGACTCCTGGCCGCGGCCGAAGATGCTGGTGATCAATTTTCCCGGTAATCCCACTACCCAGTGCGTGGAATTGGATTTCTTCCAGAAGGTGGTGGATATCGCCCGCGAGTACAATATCTGGGTGATCCACGACCTGGCCTATGCGGATATCGTGTTCGACGGGTACAAGGCGCCCTCGATTCTGCAGGTGGAGGGTGCGGACGAGGTGGCGGTGGAGTTCTTTTCTTTGTCCAAGAGCTACAACATGCCGGGTTGGCGGGTTGGCTTCATGTGCGGCAACAAGACCCTGGTGGCGGCCCTGGCGCGCATCAAGTCCTACCTGGATTATGGTATGTTCACGCCGATCCAGGTGGCGGCCATCACCGCCCTGGAAGGCCCCCAGGATTGCGTGGCGGAGATCCGTGACATGTACCAGAGCCGGCGCGATGCCCTGTGCGATGGCCTCTATGCCGCCGGCTGGCATGTGGAGAAGCCGAAGGCAACCATGTTCGTTTGGGCGCCGATCCCGGAACAGTACCGGCACATGGGCTCCCTGGAGTTTTCCAAGAAGCTGCTGAAAGAGGCCAAGGTGGCCGTGTCGCCGGGCATCGGATTCGGTGAGCATGGGGACGACCACGTTCGTTTCGGTCTGATCGAGAACGAGCATCGAACCCGGCAGGCGGTGCGCGGCATTCGCGATATGATGCGTAACGACGCCAAGGCGGGCGCCTGAGTGGTCGGTTGCGATGCCCACCAATACAGCTGAATAGTTACTATTTAAGAAACATATCTCGTCCTGTTGTAGTCTCAGTTCGGTATGTGACAGTTTTAGGAGAATAGGTTTGGAACCAGTCAAGGTAGGTCTGCTCGGTTTGGGCACGGTAGGTGGCGGTACCGTCAGTGTGTTGGCGCGGAATGCGGGAGAGATTGCCCGGCGGGCAGGACGCGGCATTCACATTACCCATGCGGCGGCCCGTGAGTATGATCCTGCGAGCATCACCGGCATCGAGCAGATCCGGGTCACCGATGACGCCTTCGCGGTGGTGAACGACCCGGAAATCGAGATCGTGGTGGAATTGATCGGCGGCTATTCTCCGGCCAAGGAACTGGTGCTGCAGGCGATCGCCAACGGCAAGCATGTGGTGACGGCGAACAAGGCGTTGATCGCCCTGCATGGGAACGAGATTTTCGCCGCTGCCCGCGAGCAGGGGGTAACGGTCGCCTTCGAGGCGGCTGTGGCCGGTGGTATACCCATCATCAAGGCGTTGCGCGAGGGGCTGGCGGCCAACCGTATCGAATGGGCCGCGGGTATCATCAACGGCACCGGCAATTTCATCCTCAGCGAGATGCGGGACAAGGGGCGTGAATTCGATGATGTGCTGGCCGAGGCCCAGGCCCTGGGTTATGCCGAGGCGGATCCCACCTTCGACGTGGAGGGTATCGACGCCGCCCACAAGCTGACCATTCTCGGCGCTATCGCCTTTGGCATTCCCCTGCAGTTCGACAAGACCTACACCGAGGGCATCTCCCGTATCGAACCCCAGGACGTGGCCTATGCCGAGACTCTGGGCTACCGCATCAAGCATCTGGGGATCACCCGCATGACCCCGGCCGGAGTGGAGATGCGGGTGCACCCGACCATGATCCCGGAGCGGCGTCTCCTGGCCAACGTGGAGGGGGTGATGAACGCCGTGCTGGTCAAAGGTGACGCGGTAGGGCCGACGCTCTACTACGGCGCCGGTGCCGGCGCCGAGCCTACCGCATCGGCAGTGGTGGCCGATCTGGTGGACGTGGCCCGTGCCCTCACCACCGACCCGGAGAACCGGGTGCCGCATCTGGCATTTCAGCCAGATGAATTGAGCGATCTGCCGGTGCTGTCGATGGATCAGGTGGAGACCGCCTATTACCTGCGCCTGCAGGTCCATGACCAGCCGGGCGTGATGGCCGATATCGCCGGTATCCTGGGTGAGGCGGGCATCAGTATCGAAGCGATCCAGCAGAAGGAGCCGCCGGAGGGGCGCAGCGAACTGCCCCTGGTGCTGCTGACCCGCCGGGTGCAGGAGGCGCTGATGAACCAGGCTATCGAGCGCATCGAGGCGCTGGCCTCGGTGGATGGCAAGGTGACCCGGATCCGGGTGGAGCATCTCGCCGGTTGATGCTGGATACGCCGGCATGCTGCGGAGAAAAGCGTCTTTGATCCTTTTTCCCCGCTTTTTTGTAACTATTCAGCTCATCTGAGGAACGTCGCTGATATCAGCTGTTTCTTCCGGAAAACGCCATGAATATGCCTGGCGGCTCCATGCCGCCGACATTTCCTCCAGAAACAGCCAATGTCAGTGGCTTAGTGGCCAATCTGGCATAGTGCCGAATAGTTGCCTTTTTCCAATATGAAGATCTCTGATTCAACCATGCACCTGCTGGTGCCCGGTCTGTTCGGGCCGATGCCGGGCATGGATCCCTGGCCTCAGGAGGCGGCCGAGCCTGAACTGGGGCGCTGGCTGGCCCGATCCAGGGTCGGTACCTGCCCAGGGTACGATGCTGCCTCCACTCTCTGTTCCCTGTTTGGTCTGCCGTTGACGGCAGAGCGGGACCTGCCGCTGGCGGCCTTCAGCAGGCTGGGCGATGGTGCGGCGCCGGACCGGCGCTTCTGGTTGCAGGCGGACCCGGTCTGTCTGCGGCCGGATCAGAGTCGTCTGCTGCTGTTCGATACCCAGGACTTCGATTTTTCCATGGCCGAGGCCGAGCGGCTGGCCGACCTGCTGCGCGCCCATTTCCAGGATGCCGGCTGGTGTCTGGAGACCCCGGTGCCTCATCGTTGGTACCTTTCACCCGGGCAGCCTCCCAGGTTGCTGACCCAGGGCCTGGAGCAGGTGTTCGGCCGCAACATGGACCCTTTTCTGCCCCAGGGGGAGGATGCGCTGGCCTGGCATGCGATCCTCAATGAGATTCAGATGCTCTTCTTTCAGGCTGATGTGAACCAGGCGCGGGAGGCCGCGGGACGGATGCCGGTGGGGGGGGTCTGGTTTTCCGGTGGCGGGTCGTTACCGGCACGGATGCCTGTGCCGGGTTTCAGCTGGGTCGCCGCAGATCAGCCACTGGCGCTGGGGCTGGCGCGTCATGCCGGCATTGCGCAACTGGATGTGCCCGATGATCCCAACGACCTGCCGCTGGGGCAGGGTGGCGGCCTGGTGCTCTATCACCGGCTGCAGCGGCCAGTGTGGCGTGCCGACCCCTACGACTGGCATGAAGAGTTGCAGCGGTTCGATGACTGGCTGGCGGGGATCATCGGGGCCATGGGTGACCGGCGCTTGTCGCGCCTGCTGATCTATCCCGGCAATGGCCGGCGGTTTCAGCTCGATCGGGCCGCGCTGCGGCGTTTCTGGCGCCGCCGGAGACCCTACGACCGTTGGCTCGATCAAGTATGATGGTAACTATTCAGCTGCCATGAGAATTCAGCACAAATCCCAGCCAGTGGGTATTTCTTCCGGAAACCGCTGTGAATACATCCATGCCGGCGACGTTACCTGCAGAAACACCCACTGGCTGCGATGCCCACGAATACAGCTGAATAGTTACGTATGATGATGACCATGACTGATGAAGCATTCATGGCGCGCGCCCTCGAATTGGCCGGCCGCGCAGAGGCGGAGGGGGAGGTTCCTGTCGGCGCCCTGCTGGTGCGCGATGGTCTGATTATCGGTGAAGGCTGGAACCGGCCGATCGGCAGCCATGATCCCACCGCCCATGCGGAGATCATGACATTGCGGGATGCCGCCGCCCGTGCCGGAAACTACCGTCTGCCCGGCACCACTCTCTATGTCACCCTGGAGCCCTGTCCCATGTGTGCCGGCGCCATCGTCCATGCCAGGGTGGCGCGGCTGGTCTATGGGGCCACCGATCCGAAAAGCGGCGCCGCCGGCTCGGTGTTCGATCTGTTGCCGTCAGACCAGCGTTTCAATCACCGCACCAGCGTGACCGGCGGGGTGCTGGCGGAGGCGTGTGGCGAACGGCTGCGTAACTTTTTCCGCGCCAGACGCGGCAACCGGTAGCATGGCGATACCGATCACAAGAGCCCCACGCTGATCCCCTGCTGCAGGAGCGGCCCCCGGCCGCGATAGAAAAGCCCCCCGCTACCGCACAAGTTCACAGTACTGCCGGGATGGTGGTGATTACCGGCTTGACCTTTTCCGCCCGCGTTGGCGCCCCCGAGTCCCGCTCTTCCCACATCAGCAGGTCGTAATAGCTGCGCACGTTGTCTACGTACTTGACCGGCTCCCGTCCCCGGGCGTAGCCGTGCTTGAGGGTCTTGTAGTATTTTTCCTGGGCCAGCAGTGGCAGATACCGTTTCACGTCGGACCACTTGTCTGGATCCTTCCCGTTACGCTGGGTCAGGATGCGGGCATCCTCCAGGTGGCCGAAGCCGATGTTGTACCCGGCCAGGGCCAGCCACAACCGGTCTGGCTCCAGGATGCGTTTCGGGATCTTCTTCTCCACCACCCGCAGGTAACGCGCCCCGCCGAGGATGCTCTGGGCCGGGTCGGTGCGGGATGAGACGCCCATCTGCTTTGCTGTGCCCCGGGTCAGCATCATGATCCCTTTCACCCCGGTCGGGGAGACGGCATCCGGATCCCAGTGAGACTCCTGATAGCCGATGGCTGCCAGCAACTGCCATGGCAGCCCGGTCTTCCTGGCCGCCTGCCTGAAGTAGGGCAGCAGGGGGGGCAGGCGGGTCTTGATGTGGCGGCGAAACGTCTTGGTATCGACGAAACCGAGTTGCTTGGCATGGCCGTAGTAGCGTTCGATGAGCTGTTGCAGCTTGCCGCTCTTCTTCATCTTTTCGATGAATGCCTTGGCGGCGTCGAACAGACTGCTGTCCTCTGCGTGGGGGAAGGCCCAGGCCAGGGGCTGCGGTTCACTCAAATCGAAGGCCACCCGCAATTCAGGATAGAAACGGCGGCTGAGGGAGACCTCATTGGAGTCGGCTATGGTGTAGTCGATCACCTGCTCCTTCACCAGATAGAGCAGCTCGCCACTGTCCAGCTCCCGGTTGGCGTTCCACTGCAGATCGGAGTGCTGCTTCTGCAGTTGCTGCAGAAGCTCCTCATGACTGCTGCCGGCCACCACCTCCAGAATGCCATTCTTCGTCTCTTCGATGGACTTGGGCCGTTTGCTGCCGGCCCGGTAGACCAGCTGCTGGGTGATCATCTGGTAGCCAGGGGTGAAACGGACCAGGGTCTTGCGCCTTGGGGTGATGGTGAGCCCGGCGGCGGCGAAATGGGCCTCCCCGCGGGCCACCCTGGGCAGGATCTCCTCGAACCGCTCAGGCAGCAGGAAACGGGCCTTGACCCCAAGCTCATCGGCAAACAGGGTCACCAGTTCGTACTCCAGCCCCTTGTAGCCCTCCCTGCCTTCGTAGTAGGTGGTAGGGGCATTGCGTGTCACCACCCGCAGCTCCCCGGACTTCTTTACCCGCTCCAGCAACGGCTCGGGGATACTGCAGCTGACCAGCAGGGATGCCAGCAGCAATGGAAAGAGAAGCTGAAAAATCGGCTTAGATAGACGCAAAACAGATAGTTGATTTTTTTTCGATGGTGTAGAATCAGCGCCCATTGTAAGCGGGAATCCATTCCAGGCACAGCCGGGGATTGTTGCACGCATCGAATAGGTCGATGCGCAGTATGTAGGATGCGCAGAGAAGTTGGGCACGCTGCGCTTTGCCCAACTTACCAGACGCGACCCGTGAACGACAGGCCGCAGGCCTGTTGCAAATGAGCACCAGAATAGGTCGAGGTGCCGGAGCTGGCCGACAAAATCGTCGGGAACGATTTTGCACGCCCGCAGGGCGGCCCGAAGGGCGGAGGGCAGGATGCCCGGAGTAGCGGGCTTGACTCGACCAGCGGCGGAGCCGCGCAGGACGACGCGAAGCGTCGCCCGTAGGGTGAGGCACGTAGTGCCGAATCAAATCAAGTGAACGACAGGCCGCAGGCCTGTTGCAAATGTGCACCAGAATACGGAGAGGTGCCGGAGCTGGCCGAACGGGCTTGACTCGAAATCAAGTGAACCCTTACGGGTTCCGAGGGTTCGAATCCCTCCCTCTCCGCCAATTCACGAAAAAACCGGTTCTCTGAAGCCG
>CAZJCM010000041.1:0-20153 GCA_964544655.1 uncultured Sedimenticola sp.
ATCTGGGGGTGACCCAATTGGGGCGGGTGGAGTACGCCCTCAAGGGTGGGCTGATCTACACCGACGCTATCGACAATTCAGCCGGCGTGGACTGCTCGGACCATGAGGTGAACATCAAGATCCTGCTGGGCCAGGTGATGGCCAATGGGGAGATCACGGGTAAACAACGCAACCGGTTGCTGGTGCAGATGACGGATCCGGTTGCCGCCCTGGTGCTGGCCCACAACTATGCCCAGACCCAGGCCATCAGCATGGTGGCGGCGGAGGCACATACGCGACTCTATGAGCACGCCCGTTTCATCGACTATCTGGAGCAGAAAGAGATGCTCAACCGTAGCCTTGAGGGTTTGCCCGACAGCAAGGCTATCGCAGAGCGTCAGGCGCAGAAGAAGGGGTTGACCAAACCCGAGATCGCGATCCTGCACGCCTACAGCAAGATGAACTATTACAACGCCCTGATCCAGTCGGGGATTCCGGACGATCCTTATCTGCAGTCTGAGTTGAGCGATTACTTCCCGCCGGTGCTGGCCGAACGGTTCCGGGATGAGATGTTTGCCCATCGGCTGCGGCGGGAAATCATCGCCACCCATCTCACCAACAGCATCGTGGACCATGTCGGTCCGGGATTCGGTTATCGGGTGCGTGAGCAGGTGGGGGCGAATGTCGCCGGCGTGACCCGGGCCTATCTCACTGCAAGCAGGATATTCGCCACTGATGCCCTGTGGCGGGAGATCGAGGCCCAGGATGGCAAGGTGGTGGCCCAGGTGCAGATCCGCATGATGCAGTCGGTCGCGGAACTGCTGGAGCACGCAGTGCTGTGGATATTGCGCTACCACCCCAACAACCTGGGAGTGGGGGATCTGGTCGCCTATTATCAGGAGGGGGTGGCCGGTTTGGCTGAAGTGATGCCCAAGCCGTTGGCGGCGAAGGATCGATTGATTCTCAAACGGCGGGTGAAGGGCCTCACCCAAGCGGGGGTGCCGGCAGAGCTGGCACGCCGCGTGGGCGCCATGGCTCCCCTCACGGCGGCGCTGGATATCGTCGATGTGGCACGGCAGAATGGGCGTGACATCGCGCAGGTGGCATCGGTCTACTTCAACCTCGGGGCTGTGCTCGACTTTCACTGGCTACGCAGTGAGATCGAAGGGCTGGGGGTGCAGACCCATTGGCACAACCTGGCCAAGGTGCGGCTGTTGGCGATGCTCGATGCCCACCAGCGGGAGATCACTGCGCGTATCCTGCAGACTACCCGGCCCTATAAGGTGGCACGCAAGATGATCGACCAATGGATCGAGGCGAACCGCTACGCCTTCGATCGTCATCAAGAGATGATCGAGGAACTGAAGGCGCGAACGTCCGTCGATTTCGCCATGCTGTCGGTGGTGGTTGCCAGTGCCGACAGCCTGCGGGTTACCGGGCAGGGGCAGCTGGTGTGATCCCGGCGGTGGGGCGTGGTCCAATGTTCAGCCGCTTTTTCAGGTCGGCGATCTGCCGTTCCAGGGCGGGCAGGTCGCCCGCCCGCAACATGGACGCGGCGGCGCGCTGGAACTTTGCTGCATACTGATCGCCACTGGCCATCGCCAGCCCGAACCAGACATAGGCCTGGCCATAGTCCCTGGCCGTTCCCTGTCCGTAGAGATACATGCCGGCGAGATGACCGAAGGCGCGTACGTCGCCCGCTTCTGCGGCCTCTCGAAAGCCCTGGAAGGCGGCGACATGGTCACCGGCCTGGGCTGCCGCAAAGGCCTGTTCAAACTCTGCGAGAGCTGAAGTAGATGCCAAAAAACATATGAAGAACAATATATATCGTTTCATTTTTCGCTCGATAGATTAGGTATTCAAGGCTGCCGGTCCGTTGGGTTCTTTTTCTCCTGCTTCTGTAGCAGGGCGGCTACGGCTTCCCGGTGTTCATCGGTATGATGACACATCCCCTGGAAGCAGGCGCAGAGGTCGAGAAAGTCCGCCAGCTCCTGGCGCTGGGCTTGTTTCAACAAACGCTTGGTGAAGCGTACCGCCCCAGCTGGTTTGGCGGCGATCTGTGTGGCCAGTTCCAGGGCCTGCGGCAGCAGCTCTTCCGGCTCAACCACCGCCAGCACGAGCCCCAGTTCCAGGGCCTCGTTCGCATCGATGATGCGGCCGGTGAGAGTCAGCTCAGCGGCACGCTGATAGCCGATCAGCCGCTGCAGGAACCAGGCGCCGCCATCACCGGGGATGATTCCCAGGTTGATGAAGGTCTCCCCCAGCCTGGCCCGGCTGGAGGCGATGCGCAGGTCGCACATGCAGGCCAGATCCATGCCGGCGCCAATGGCGGGGCCGTTGATGGCGGCGATCAGAGGGATCTCGGCGTGGTGCATGGCCAGGGGGATGCGCTGAATACCATGCCGGTAATTTTCCTGGATCTGTTCGGCAGAGCCGGAAAATATTCCCTCGCGGTCATGCATCTGCTTGATGTTGCCGCCGGCGGAAAACGCCTTGCCGTCGCCGGTCATGACCAGCACCGAGACGTCGGGGCAGTGGTTGGCCCACTCGATGCAGTTGACGATGTCGTCGATCAAGTGGGTTCCGGTGAGCGCATTGCGCACGTCGTCGCGCTGGAAGACGAGCTGTGCCACACCTGATGTCAGCTCTAGTTTGGCGTCTATTAAATTTGGAAAATCAGTCATTTGGTTATCATATTTAAAGTCATATATGTGGATATTCCATGATTCCTTCAGATGATACCATGAAGGCAAAAGGAGCTGATTCATGCAACACGCCGTAACCGCCGTTTTCCTGCATCAGGATGAGATCTTCATCATTCGGCGCCAGCCTCACCTGCGCGCCTTTCCCGGATATCTGGCCTTTCCCGGCGGAAAGATCGATGCGGGGGATGAGGCTTGTGCCCCCTCTCATCCCCTGGTTGCCGATTTTCCCCCGGAGCATCTTGGCGCCCTTTGCCGGGAATTGAACGAAGAGCTTGGCTTCGATTTGGCACAGGCCCTGGCTGGAAATCAGGTGCTTGCCGTGCAGCCGATGGGGACTGCTGTGACGCCTGCTTTCGAGCCGTATCGTTTCTCCGCTCACCATTTTGCCATTCGGTTGCACCAGCGGCCCCATTTCGAGATCGATGAAAACGAGATTGGCTGGTCCGGCTGGATGCACCCGGAGCGGATCTGGGCACAATATGAAAATGGCGAGGCGTTGATGGTGGTGCCCACCATGAATCTGATCAGGGCCCTGGCGGAGGGCTGGTCCGGTGGTGCGGTGCAACCTTTCAATCTGGAATATGACCAGGAACGGGAACTCCCGCTGCTGGAACTGGTGCGGGGTGTGGGGATGATTCCCGTGCCCTCCGACACCCTGCCACCGGCCCGTTTCACCAACGCCCTGCTACTGGGGGATGCCGGCAGCGGATATTGCCTGGTGGACCCGTCACCAAAGGATGAGACCTCTTATCGGCGGTTGCGCCGGACCCTGCAGCGGCGGCGGCCGGATCTCCTGCTGGTGACCCACCACCACCGCGATCATCATCAACAGGCCCCCAGACTGGCCAGGGAACTGGAGATACCCCTCTGCTGCTCCCGTATTACCCGGCAGCGGCTGCTGGCAGATTTCGGTGATGATTATCTGACCGGCATCAGGGTGCGTGAACTGGAGGATGGTGAGCGGCTCACCCGCTGGCTGGGGAGGGAGATTCTCTGTCACGCCCTGCCTGGCCATGATGATGGTATGCTCGGACTGGCGCCAGAGGATCTCTCCTGGTTCTTCGTCAGTGATTTGGCACAGACCCAGGGCAGCGTGGTGATTCCGGAGCCCGAGGGTGACATGCGGGCCTATTTCGACTCTCTCGAGCGGGTCATCGGCCTCTCGCCCAAGGTCGTGATTCCGTCCCATGGCATGCCTGCCGGTGGCACCTGGCTGCTATGGCAGACCCTCCGTCACCGGCAGCAGCGGGAGACGCAGATTCGCCTGCTGCAGCAGGAGGGGATGTCATTGCATGAGATGGTGGCGCAGATCTATCCTGGGCTGGATGATGGACTGCTGCCGCTGGCACTGCAGAATGTCCGCCAGCATCTGAAAAAGCTGGACGCTGACGGGAGTGCGCCATAAGGGTCGCGGATGCGATTACATTTCTGTGCCTTAAAGCCGTGCTGAGTGTAAAATGCGCCCCATCTTTGCCTGGGAGGAGCACCTCTTTTGATCCAGACCCTTTCCATTGCCGCCGGTGGCGCCGTGGGCGCCGTGCTCCGCTACTGGGTATCCATCGGGGTCTATGGCATGCTGGGCCGGGGGTTTCCCTACGGCACTTTGGCGGTGAATGTGCTCGGTTCTTTGTCGATGGGTCTGTTGTATGTCCTGTTTCTGGAGCGCATGACCGTTGCACCGGAGGTGCGTGGTGCCATTCTGATCGGCTTGCTGGGTGCTTTCACCACCTTTTCCACCTTCTCCATCGAGACCCTGAACCTGATCGAGCAGGCAGATTATCTGAAAGCGCTGTTGAATGTAGTGATATCGGTCTTGGCCTGCCTGGGTGCGGTATGGGCCGGAGTGGTGATTGGGAGAGAGCTATGAAGCAGGCACAGGTTACCATGGTACGTATCTACCTCACCGAGGGGCGGCACCAGTTTCAACAGCTCATGGGGCTGCTGCATGATGTTGAAAAGGTGTGTGGTGTGACCGCCTTTCGCGGCATCTCCGGCTTTGGCAAGAGTGGTGAGGTTCACTCTTCGACCCTGCTGGACATGTCTCTCGATCTGCCCCTGGTACTGGAGTTCTTCGACCGGCCGGACAAGGTGGCACGGGTGTTGGAAGATCTGAACGAAATCATACAACCGGGCCACATCGTCAGCTGGCCCGCCTTTGTCAACAGTGGTGAATAGAACATGCTCGATCCCCGATTGCTGAGAAACGAACTGGAACAGACCGCGGCCAAACTGGAACGGCGCGGCCTGCGGCTGGATGTGGCGCGCATCGCCGAGTTGGAGTCCCGGCGCAAGGCGCTGCAGGTGGAGGCGCAGGAGTTGCAGAACCAGCGTAACAGCCGCTCCAAGGCGATCGGCAAAGCGAAGGCGGCGGGAGAGGATATACAACCCCTGCTGGATGAGGTTGCAGGCCTGGGAGAGAGACTGAAGCAGTCTGAAGAGGAGTTGGCCCAGGTGCAGGAGGCGCTGAAGGAGATCATCCTGGCGATCCCCAATATCCCCCATGCCGATGTGCCTGACGGCAACGATGAAGCGGACAACCGGGAAGAGCGCCGCTGGGGTGAGCCGCCGGTGTTCGATTTCACTGCCAAGGATCATGTCGATCTGGGTGTCGCTGGCGGCTGGATGGACTTCGAGACGGCAGCCAAACTGACCGGCTCCCGCTTCGTCACCCTGCAGGGCCCGATGGCCCGTCTGCACCGGGCCCTGGCCCAGTTCATGCTCGATACCCATACGGCGGAGCACGGCTATACCGAGACCTACGTGCCTTATCTGGTCAATGCGGACAGCCTGCGTGGCACCGGTCAGCTGCCTAAGTTCGAGGAGGATCTGTTCAAGCTCTCCGGAGAGTTGAGTTACTATCTGATCCCCACCGCTGAAGTGCCGGTGACCAATCTGGTGCGTGACGAGATCCTGGAAGCGGATGACCTGCCGCGCCGCTGGGTGGCACAGACCCCCTGTTTTCGCAGTGAGGCGGGCTCCTATGGTAGGGACACCCGGGGCATGATCCGCCAGCATCAGTTCGAAAAGGTGGAGATGGTGCAGGTCGTGCGCCCAGCTGACTCTTATCAGGCGCTGGAGGCGCTGACCGGACATGCGGAGAATATCCTGCAGAAACTGCAGTTGCCTTATCGCGTAGTGACCCTGTGTGCCGGTGACCTGGGCTTCTCTGCCGCCAAGACCTACGATCTGGAGGTGTGGCTGCCAGGGCAGAATGCCTACCGCGAGATCTCATCCTGCTCCAACTTCGAGGATTTCCAGGCCCGCCGGCTGCAGGCCCGCTGGCGCAACCCGGAAACCGGCAAGCCGGAACTGGTGCATACCCTCAACGGCTCAGGACTGGCCGTGGGCCGGGCGCTGGTGGCAGTGGTGGAGAACTATCAGCAGGCGGATGGATCGATCCGGGTGCCGGATGTACTGAAGCCCTATATGGGCGGTGTGGAAGTGCTGAAGCCCTGAAAGTTGATGGGGTTGGAGTCACGCTGTGGCAGAAGTGTGTGAATAGCACGAATCTCAGACAGCGCGACTCCGGCCCCCTTGATTTTTACTGGCCAGGGCGTCGGGCATAGCCGGCCCCGGTACAGCCGCGTCACCTGACCAGTATCACCAGCAACACGATAAACCCCACCACTGCCAACAGGGGCAGCAGTGCGCCCTGCCATTCACCGGGCTCGGCTTTGCGTGTCTCTTTCATCATCCGTCTTGCCTGGGGCCATAGCACCAGAACCATCGCCCCCAGCAGCAGGGCGGAGCCGATTTTCATCCAATCCATCGAATAAACCTCATAAATTGCCACGAGGGCGGGTGGGATGGGCGCAATACAACACAAACCCCGGCTTAACAGGGGTTTGGTGTCAGATCAGAACAGTTGCCGTGATCAGTCGTCGCTGCCAAACACTCCCAATATCTGCAACAGACTGATGAAGATGTTGTAGATATTCAGGTACAGGCTGACGGTCATCACGATATAGTTCGTCTCGCCGCCATGGATCATGCGGCTGGTATCGTACAGAATGAAACCGCTCATGATCATGATCACGATGGCGGATATGGCCAGGGACAAGGCCGGCATATTCAGGAATATGTTGGCCAGGGCTGCCACCAGTACCATCAGCAGGCCGGCAATCAGAAAGCCGCCCATGAAGCTGAAATCCTTACGGCTGGTCAGGGCATAGCCGGATAACCCCAGGAAGATCACGCCGGTACCGCCAAACGCGGTGGCTACGATCTGTGGGCCGTTGGGCATCGCCAGATAATAGGAAAGCAGCGGGCCGAGGCCAAATCCCAACAGGCCGGTAATGGCAAATACCACCCACAGACCGGATGCCGAATTGGCCGTGCGTGGCAGTACCAGCCAGATCAGCAGCATGGCGCCGCCTGCGCTCAGCAGGTAGGTCATTGGAGGCGTCTGCACCACAACTGAGACCGCAGCCATCAAAGCGCTGAACAACATGGTTGCTGACAGCAGCATGTAGGTGTTTTTCAGTACCTTGTTGACCTCGACCCCCTGGGCCGGGCGGGCAACGGAATAATCTAGTCGATTCATACAGTTGTTATCTCCTCATTGGGTAATTGGATGCTACTGACAATATGACTGTCCAGCGTTCGATTGGTTCCTCAGCATACTTAAATGAGGAAAAAGGTCAACAATTCAAGAGGAGGTGTGAATATGAATGTCTGCCTCCATGAGAGCCGACCCTGAATGCCCCATGAAATCGGATCTTCTCCCGGACACCGGTGAAGGACTGGAAACAGCGGGATTGTTTCGTTATGCTTCGCACCTTCACGGAGAGGTGGCTGAGCGGTCGAAAGCGGCGGTCTTGAAAACCGTTGAGGGTTTGTAGCCCTCCCAGGGTTCGAATCCCTGCCTCTCCGCCACCTATAACATCTAACGTATTGATATCTAAGGTATCGATTTGTTAGTGATCAAAATATCCTTTTGAATCTCCTCCCCCCACGCGTTGGCCATCCCTTGATCTATGGTAGTTAGCTTCCCATTGTGAGAATTCGGTATTATCGCTGGATGCCGAGACCCCGCCCCAGTGATCGGGTAATCCCCCCATTTTTAGCGGTCCTCAAACGTAGAGGTCAGGCCGCCATGGCCAGTTTCTGTTTCGGGATGATGCCTCCCGGCCCCATATTCGGGCGTTCATGATTGTAGGTCCACAACCAGCGGGTTGCAGAATTCTGTACATCCTCAATACTGTCGATCAGGTACTGACCCAGCCAGTCATGCTGTACCGTGCGCTTGCAGCGTTCAGTGTAGGCGTTTTGCTGTGGCTTGCCAGGCTGGATATGACGCGGCGGGCCGCTCTCCTAAAACGCAGGCGGATGCCGCGCTTTTCAGCCCATGCCTGTAATGCACCACTGACGTATTCCGGGCCGTAGTACAACGCAGGAGATCGGGTTGCCCTCGCCATTTGATGACATGTTCCAGGCTGCGGATCACCTGTTCAGCCGGCAATGAGAAATCCGCTTCGATACCCAAACCCTCCCAGTTGAAGTCGTTAACCACCTCCGTGTTTTCATCTGACAGTTTGGGCTGATAGCGATAGCAGGTCTCGCTAATCCCGAATGCGGCACAGGTCAACCGAATGTTCAGCCCCGTTTCGATATCATCTTCCGGGCCATCTCTTTGCGATGCGCTGTTTTTCGTGGGGAATACCATGCCAGTCGGCCGCATCCAGAGAACAAGGCCTACCCGTACTTGCTGAGGGGGCTGGTACAGGACCATTCCAACTCTGGTGTGGTCTACCGATATCAGCTTTGTCCCCATGCCAATTGGTTTCATGTATCTGGTGGCTATCATCGATTGGTTCAGTCGCTACGTACTGGCGTGGCGATTATCGAATACCAACGATACAGTGTTTTGCTTGGATGCATTGGAGATTGCCTTGGTCAACGGCCGTCCCTGCATTTTCAATACTGATCAGGGGTACCAGTTCACCAGCATCGACTTCACCGGCCGACTTCTGACCGATCAAATTCGGATCAAAGTCAATGTGCTTGGGTTCAGCTGGCCAATGTCATCCTCGACCGCCTAGTGCACAACACCAGTGCGGAGGTCTACCCGGGGATGATCATAGACCATTCCGATCGCCCTGCCCCCTCTCCCCGTCATTCAACAGAGCGTCGCACTCTTTTACTGGGAGAGGCCGGCTGAAATGGTAGCCCTGTACGTCGTTGCAGCCGCACTGTTTGAGAAATTTGACCTGCTCCTGGTTCTCCACCCCTTCGGCAATCAATTTAAGGTGAAGGCTCTTGGCCATGGCGCAGATGGCCACAGCCATGGCGGCGTCATCGTCATTGATGGTGACGTTGCGGATAAAGGAGCGGTCGATCTTCAGTTTGTCGAAGGGGAATCGCTGGAGGTAGGCGAGGGAGGAATGGCCTGTGCCAAAGTCGTCCAGGGCCAGGCTGATGCCGAGCGCCTTGACCCGTTTCAGTGCCTCGAGCATCGACTCGGGACTCTGCATCATCGCACCCTCGGTTACCTCGATCTCCAGTGAGTGGGGAGGCAGTCCACTTTTTTTGAGGGTGTTCTCAAGCACTCTGGTAAAGCCCTTTTGCTCCAACTGACGGACAGAGACGTTTACCGCCAGCGTCAATTCGCTGTGACCGGCGATACGCCATGCCTGTGTCTGGGCACAGGCCTGTTCCAGCACCCACTCACCAATGGGCAGGATGAGCCCCGTCTCCTCCGCCATAGGGATGAAGCGGTCCGGTGGGATCGCCCCTCCCGGGGCGTTCCACCGGAGCAGTGCCTCAATCCCTGTAATCTGGCCGCTAATGAGGTTGAACTGAGGCTGGAAGTGGAGTTCCAGTTCCCGGTTTACGATCGCCTGTCGCAGGCCATTTTCCATTGCCAGTCGGGTCTGGATCTCCTCATTCAGCTGTGTGGTGAAGAACTGGAAGCGGTTGCTGCCAAGCGCCTTGGCCCGGTACATCGCTGCATCGGCATGGCTCAACAGTTCCGAAAGGCTCTCTCCGTCCTGCGGCCAGATCGAGATACCGACACTGCAGGTGATGTGCAGAACCCGCCGGTCGACCTGAAAGGGTTCCGATATCTTGTCGAGGATGCGCTGGGTCGTCTCCGCCAGTGATTCGGGTTGTTCGGCATCGCTGAGCAGGAGGATAAACTCGTCACCACCGTAACGGGAGATCGTATCGCCACCACGCGACAGCGACTTCAGCCGTTTTGAAACCTCAACCAGCACCTTGTCGCCCGCGCGGTGTCCCAGGCTGTCGTTGATAAGCTTAAAGCGGTCCAGGTCCAGGATCAGCAGGGCTATTCTTCGCTGGTAGCGCTCTGCCTGGGCCACCGCCTGCCCAAAGTGGTCGGCAAGCAGGGTGCGATTGGGGAGTGCGGTCAGCTCATCATGGTAGGCGAGATAGTTGAGTTGTTCCTCCAGCCGTTTGCGTTCGGAGATGTCGTGCTCAATGCCAATGAAGTGGGTGATGGTTCCCCTTTCGTTGCGCACCGGGGAGATGATCACGAGGTCCCAGTAGATCTCGCCGCTCTTTTTGCGGTTGAGCATCTCTCCCTCCCAGGTCCTCCCGGAGTTGATGGTCTGCCACAGGTCATGGTAGGTCTTCTGGGATGTCTGTCCCGATCTCAGCTGGTTGAACTTGCGGCCTATAACCTCATCCGACCGATAGCCGGTTGTCCGTTCAAACTGCGGATTGACATACTCGGTGTAGCCCTTGGCGTCGGTGATGACGATGGAGCTGACACTCTGTTCGATGGCCTGGTGCAGCCTGCACAATTCCTGGACCACACTCTCCCGCGCCTTTCTGTCGGCCAGCAGTGCTGTGCGCATCGTCTCCAGGGTTTCACCCAGGCGGCCGAACTCGTCATGCGTCCCCAGCCGGATGGGCTGTTCAAGGTCGCCCTGGGTGATGGTGTTGGCGGCGGTCTCCAGCCGTTGCAACGGGAGCAGGATGCGGCGATTGGTAATGAAGTAGGTCAGCAGGAAGAGCGCGGTCACCAGGACGATGGTGACCATCGAGGCAAGGACGGTGTTGTCGGCGCTCCTCTTGACCCTTTCGATGTCTGCTTTGAGGTATTCGTTGACCGCCTCAGAGAGGGTCAGGAGTGAATTGATGGCGCGAGTTGCAGTGTCGAACCATTCCAGTGCGCTGACCGGATAGGGCCCATTCTGCCGGCTGGCCTCGAATATGGCTTGGCGGAGCGATTTGTAGCGGTCGTGGAACTCCTTGTCGACAAGCTGCCGGGCGCTGGCAATGGCATCGGTGACCGGGAAAAAGCGCAGTGCGGAGTGGATCTTCTCTTCGCTGATGCTGGTTATCGAATGGTAATGGGCCAGGGTCAGCTGCTCACCCGGAGTCAATGGTCGCCCCTCTACGATCACCGGACCGATGGTTGCCCGCTCCAGTCCGGCATATTCTGTCATAGTCGCGAAGGCCTCCTTCACGAGGGTGCCGTAGCGGTAGGCGTGCTCCTCCTGATTCCTGGGTGCCAACAGGTACTGGCGTAGCTCGGCGAGGCTATGTGATATAGCGGGCCATGAATTCCACCCAGTGTTGCGGTACTGCGGAGGGGGCGCCGCTGCCGATCCTTCCGTCCACCTGGGCACGCAGTTGCAGGTGTTCCTTCTGTAGCCGTGTAAGTACCTCGGCATGGCTATGGATCAGGCCACTTCTCTCTTCCCCTATGAACCTTTCAAGCAGGACAGTGAGCGTCTGCCGCAGGTGGTCGATGCGCTTACGAGCCTCTGTTAACCGTTTTCTGCTGCCTGCATCGGCGGGCTGTTTCGAGGCCATAAGGATGGCGGCCAAGCCCCGTTCAATGCCCATCTCAGCGGCCAGATGGAGGGAGACCCCGGTAATCCCGTAGATCTCTTCCATCTGCCTGGCCTTGGTCTGTTGCTTCAGGACCTGCTGACCGTTCCAGGCGGTTGCTGCGATGGCGATGAAAGCCAGCAATCCCAGCATCATGAGAAACAGGTGACGGATCTTAATGCGGAAGACAACTTTTCCGGTCACGGCATCGACAATTCTGTTTGGGATGGTGGTCATGGGCAATATGAGTCACGCGATCTTGCCACATTGTTACAGGATGGTAAATTAAATTGACGTGGGATAACTCGCGACAGAATTTAAATCGCCTGAATGTGTGAATTAAAATCCGCGAATTAAAAATGGTCAAAGACTCATTCTAGCAACAAATAGCGTGCTCAAATTGATAAAATGATACATCGACAAGATTCACCCGACGGATAAAGAATGCATCGGTTTATCATTGATAAAAGTGATGTGGGTTTCACCTCCCATTTTGGACTCCGGGAAACCCGGGGCGATTCACTTCCCGATCGCACGCCCTATGTCGCTGTAACCTTCACCGTTCCGCCATCGTTGCCAGACTTCCTCTTTTTGCTCATCGGTTAGGCCGGACCGCCCTGGTGATCTTCCCCTGATAAAATGGACACACTCCACTTCATGCAACCATTGCTTCATATATGGCTGGTGCCATGTAGCCAATTCCCGAATGCAACCGCTTGTGATTGTAGAATTGATTGATGTAGCTGTTCAAAGCTTTGCGTAGTTCTTTCTCGCTCTGAAAGTTGCGACCTCGTATCAATTCTGTCTTCAGGGTGTGGAAAAATGATTCTATATGCGCATTGTCGGTGCACTGGCCAAGGCGATTGACGCTTGCCCGAATGCCATGTTTCTTCAGTTCCTTCCGAAACCTGTGTGCCGTGTACTCAATGCCTCTGTCCGTGTGAAATATCATCCCATCTTCAGGCATTCGCGCTCGCAATGCATACCGTAGCGCTGATAGCGTCAATTTCGTGGTTCGCGTTCGGCTCAACGACCACCCCAGTATGCGGCGCGAATGTAAATCCATTACTGCAGCCAGGTAGAGCCAACGGTCGTTCTGCTTGATATAGGTAACATCTGAGACCCAGACTTGCCTAGTGGCATGGGGGATCGGCTTCATTGAGCCGAAGGTTGCCTCCAGCAGCCTTGAACCGTTTCAGGCCTGGCTGCCGGCGGGTAACATCCACAACTCGACCACGCAGTCCTTGTTCCTGCATCAATCGCTCCACGCGCTTCTTGCCAACGCAAATGCCCTGTTTTCTCAGCGCCTGGTGAATACGTGGGCTGCCGTAGATGCCTCTGCTCTGAGCGTGTATCTCTGCAATCATTGCCGACAGCTTCCTATCCTCTCTGGCGCGGTTAGATGTTTTTCGCTTCAGCCAGGCGTAGAAGCCGCTGGTTGATACACCGAGCCATCGGCAGAGGTATGCGACGCCTGGTTGTCGGTTTCTTGCGATGAACTCAAATCTCTCTGATGAGCTTCCGCAAGAAACCGTTGCCACTTTTTTAGAAGTTCATTCTCCTTCTTGAGGCGGGCTATTTCCTTTTCCAGTCGCTTAACCTTGCTGGCCTCGCCTACGCTATCACAGATGCCTGACACCTTCTTCCTCTTGTCTGCCACGATTTTTCCTTCGCGATATTCTTTTCGCCATCGTGACAACATGAAGGGGTGAATGTCCAGAGCTTCGGCGACTTCTTTCACCTGTATCCCGTCCTTGAGACTCATCTGAACCGCTGCTGCCTTGAACTCCTCCGAATATCGCCAGGTTCGCCTGGGGTTGTTGTATCTCGGCATTGAACACCTCGTCTGTTGTTTGACTTTGGTGTCCACTAAAGCGGGGGATGTTCAGGCAAACACGTCTGCGTAAACGGGGCGCGGTCTGCTACTTCCGCGCTGCCTCGCGTTTCTCGGGCGGCGTCAGAGCTTTTTTTCGATTAGATCCTTCATGTCTCGATTCTCAAGCGCCAGATCGGCATACATCCTCTTGGGCCTGGCATTTTCCGTTTCCAAGACCTTCATGCGTTTGAGTTTCGAGATACCCATGTCTCCGTACCTGGCTTTCCAGTTAATGGGATGGACTACCTCCTCTCTACTAACATTGGTACCGGGAACCTATTTGTTTGGAGGTTATTATGACTATTCAGTACGTGGGTATTGATTTGGCCAAGAATGTGTTCCAGCTATGCGGCCTGACGAAAGGCGGAAGCATCGTATACCAAAAACGGGTAAATCGCCGCCAACTGCTTGAAACAGTGGCCCAACTGCCAGCTAGTATCATTGGCCTGGAGGCCTGCACAGGATCCTTTTACTGGCAACGTGAATTCGAGAAGCTGGGGCATCAGGTCAAGGTAATCAGCCCTCAGTACGTCAAACCCTTTGTGAAAGGCCAGAAAAATGATGGCAATGATGCGCAGGCCATCGCCATCGCACTCATGCAACCCACCATGCAATTTGTACCACCGAAAAGCTGTGAACAACAGGATATACAGGCGCTACACCGTGGACGACAACGGATCGTCAATCATCGAACGGCAACCGTATGCCAGATTCGTGGTCTTCTACTGGATCGGGGTATTGTGATTGGCGTTTCCTTGACACGTGCACGACGGACAATTCCACTTATACTGGAAGATGCCACTAATGGACTGAGTGACCGAATGCGACGGATCATTGCCGAATTATATGATTTGCTTTTAAACCTGGACAGCCGAATTACCTTTTTCGACAAGGAGATCGAGACTATATTCCGACAATCAGAAGCCTGCCAGCGCATTGCAAAGATCAAAGGCGTTGGCCCTAAAACAGCAACGGCAATCATCGCAGCAATTGGTGACGGCAAGGAGTTTAAAAATGGACGCCACTTTGCGGCTTGGTTGGGATTGGTGCCCCGCCAACATTCGAGCGGTGACCGGCAGATACTGATGAATATTACTAAACGAGGCGATCAGCATTTACGAACCTTGTTGGTCCACGGCGCAAGAGCCGTGGTACGCACTTCGGGCAACAAACAGGACCATTTCAACCAATGGGTTATTCGCTTGAAAGAACGAAGAGGCTTCAACAAGGCAACTGTTGCAGTAGCCAACAAGAATGCCCGCATCATCTGGGCAGTATTACGAAACGAGACCGAGTACCGCGGAATGGCCACATAACCTGCCCCATCAAATTGCTAGATGCTGATAAATGGTGATTGGTCGAACCTGCGCAAACGGAACCTGATTACTATAATGGCCACTAAGGCCGTCCAGTTGTTGAGGCGTTTGCGTGCGGATTTCCCATTTGGGCGCTGGAACCCAGTTCCTGACGCCGGATAGATGTTGGCAATTGGCCTTTACCTGAATCAGCCCTTGCAATGTGGAGGTAGTCCATAGATATAGTAGGTCGCATTGGAGATACCATGCTTGCGGCGAATGTTCTTCACCTTCATTCCAGCATCGGCTTCCCGCAGAATCGCAACAATCCGACTCTCTGTGAATCGTGATTTCTTCATCTGAACCTCCTGACGTAATTTGGCCAGAAAGCTCTACTTTTCACCTGTATGATTTGAGGAGAAGCTTACGCCTGGTTCAGGTGCCCTGTATCGAATGCAACGGCATGGCAGCGGTCAAGGCGATCAATGCCAGCCGGATGGCGCTGAACGACGGTGGCAGGCATTTCGTGTCGCTGGATCAGGTGATCGCGATCATGCGCGACACCGGGCGTGACATGCAGGGCAAGTACAAGGAGACCGCCGAGGGCGGCCTGGCGGTCAACGTGACCGAGTGTTGACCGCCGACCGCTCCTCTGCGGGGCCCGGTGTCAAGGCCCCTTGAATCGGCAGAGCCGATCTGTCCCGGTTCAATCAGCCAGAATCTCCTCAGCGGGGACGTACTCCTTGCCAAGCGCCTCGGCGACCGCCTGATGGGTCACTTGGCCCGCGTGCACGTTCAGCCCCTGCAGCAGGTGGGGATTCTCGCTGCAGGCACGTCGCCAGCCATTGTCGGCCAGCATCAGGACATAGGGCAGGGTGGCGTTGTTGAGGGCCAGGGTGGATGTCCTGGCGACTGCGCCCGGCATGTTGGCCACGCAGTAGTGGACGATGCCATCGACGATGTAGGTGGGGGCGTCGTGGGTGGTGGCACGGGAGGTCTCGAAGCACCCTCCCTGGTCGATGGAGACGTCGACCAGCACAGACCCCGGCTTCATGCGGCCCAGCATCTCCCGCGAGATCAGCTTGGGAGCTGCCGCACCGGGGATCAGCACGGCGCCGACCACCATGTCAGCCTGCAGCGCCAGGGCCTCCATGGATTCCAGGGTGGAATAGCGGGTCTTCAGGGTGGGGCCGAACAGATCGTCGAGCTGCCGCAGACGGGGCAGGGCCTTGTCCAGGATGGTGACATCGGCGCCAAGCCCGAGGGCCATACGCGCCGCGTGGGTGCCTACGGTGCCGCCACCGATCACCAGTACCTTCGCCGGCTCTGTGCCCGGTACACCACCCAGCAGCACGCCGCTCCCGCCGTTGGCCTTCTGCAGGGCGCAGGCGCCCACCTGGATGGCCATGCGGCCTGCCACTTCGCTCATTGGCGCCAGCAGCGGCAGACCGCCGTGATCGTCGGTAATGGTCTCATAGGCGATGGCGGTGCAGCCGGACTGCTGCAACAGCTCGGTCTGTTTGGGATCCGGCGCCAGGTGCAGGTAGGTGAACAATAACTGTCCTTCATGCAGTCGGGCGCATTCCACCGGCTGCGGCTCTTTCACCTTGACGATCATCTCGGCACGCTCGAATACCTGTTCCGCGGAGGCGGCAATGTCTGCGCCCACGGATCGGTAGGCGTCGTCGCCGCAGCCGATACCGGCTCCGGCTCCGCTTTCCACTAGCACCTGATGGCCATGGGCCACCGCTTCGCGCACCGCCCCCGGCGTCATGCCGACCCGGTATTCGTGATTCTTGATCTCTTTCGGGATGCCAATGAGCATGCCTGCCTCCTGATTCAGGATTGAATAAAAGGGAGGGACGCATCCCCCCGTCACGACTGCTGCAGATTGAATGTTAGGAGAAAATGCGGAGAAGATGGTTGCAAATTCCGCGTCAAAAACTATATTTGACGCAATATTATTTAATATATATTTGATATTAAGAAAGAATATATCTATGATGGCGTTGGATAAGACGGATCGTAAGATCCTGAACCTGCTGCAGGCCGATGGACGGATGACCAATGCGGAGTTGGCCGGGCGGGTCAACCTATCTGCATCGGCCTGTCTCAGGCGGGTGCAGCGGTTGGAGAACAGCGGGGTCATCGACCGCTACGTCATGCTGGTTCGCCAGGAGGCGGTGGGCAAGCCGACCAGTGTCTTCGTCGAAATCAGCCTTAAGAGCCAGAGCGAGGAATCGCTGGACGCTTTCGAGGCGGCGGTGGAGCGCTGCCCCGAGATCATGGAGTGTTTCCTGATGGCGGGTGAGTCCGACTATCTGATCCGGGTAGTGGTAGCCGATGCTCAGGACTATGAGCGCATCCATAAACAGCATCTGTCGCGCTTTCCCAACGTCGCGCGGATCCGTTCCAATTTTGCCCTCAGGACGGTGTGCAAGAAGACTGTGCTGGTGCTCTGACGACTCGCTTACGGGCCTTTATCCGACCGTTCATAAGACGCTCGTAGGCCTCCCTCAGCAGTTTGATGCCGGTGGCGATCTTTTTCGCAGCGATGGTGGAGGCGCCGATCCGGAAACGGTGGTTTCCTTCAGCCGGATTCGTATAACAGGGATTTACCGACTCGATGACCACACCGGCCTCCAACGCCCGCTGTCCCAGATCGTGAGGTCCGTTTGCGGAACTGTTTCCCGGAGACATCAACCATTTCTTTTTCACCAACTCCGGCTCGGAGGCGGTGGACACGGCACTGAAGATCGCGCTCGCCTATCATCGGGCCCGCGGCAATGGCAGCAAGACGCGCCTGGACACCGCCACCGTCGCAGAAAGGCCAACTCCATCTCGGTTCCTGCTGCCAGGGCGAACCGCAGCTCGGCTACGTATGGCAGATCCTCAAATCCTGCTGATCCTGGTCAGCTAAACTATGGGTAGGGATCGATAGAAAATTCCTCTCTCAACAGCCTTTGGAGGAAGGCGGCACCATTCTCAGGTCGCTGAAAATGCCGATAAGCCTGAACAGCAAATAGCTCCGGAGACAAAATGAATAATGTCAGATTGATTTGCTCTGTTGCAGTAAATCCATCTCCAGGAAGATCGGCTAGAATCTTTTCTCTGAGGACCGAGGGCATGGTGGAAAGTTGTGTAACGTAGGCAATGTACTCATGTGCAATAAATGTCTGTGCCACAGCAAAATTCTTGCTTGCAATAACATGTGCTACCTCGTGAACGATCAAGCTTTTGTAGAGGTCATGATCGACCGGCATGCCAAACATTTCTACCATGTTTTTAATACAGGATGAGAAGCTCAATATATATATTTGTTCTTGGTTATGATCATAATAGCCAAGCATGCCGACCGCCCTATCTATTGGGAGACCCTCTACTGTCTGGATTTCTATAGCTTCTCCAATCTCCAAGCCGTAGGCCCCAAGAAAAGCACTGGCATCCGCTACTGCCTGACAAATGATCATTCCATCAACTGGATCAGAGAGAGTGATTACAGCATTCCCGTTGGAGCAGTGGAATCCGTTCGTGCTGGCCAAGCCAGCGAGAGGTATTCCAAATAGCAGAAATGTAATACCAAAGAGTGTGAAAAAGAAGTTGGCTTTCATTTATTCTAAGTATAGTTATTCTGTTCGTGCTTACTTCACGCGGGCTGCTACCCTGGACTCAATCGTGATCAACCCAGCCTCAGTTTGAAACAACAGATGGTTTCCGTGTTTCAAAACTGTAAACCCCATCATGTCAAATCAGGTGGATTGTTGTGGTTTATCAATGCCTCAGAACGGCCAACTCCTGGCATTGGTCAAATGCCAGTGAATGGCAGGTTGATACGGAATGCTGTCATTTGCCTGCCGATGGTGATCGGTTGGGGTTGTCCTGGTGTGGATATTAAGGCAAAACAATACCGAAACGGGCTGTTCTCCGCCTGTCCGGCAAAAATGCGGATTTGATTCATTAATGCAGGAAAACAGGACCTATAACAGGTTTTCTAAAATGCCCCCATGGCTGCTAAAAGTTTTACTGCTCATAAGCATCGGTTACGGGGCTATGGTCCTGATGCTGTTCCTTTCGCAATCCAGAGCACTCTACTATCCCAACCTGCCTTCCCGGGATATCGATATCACTCCTGACCACGCGGGTCTGGACCACGAAACGGTTGAGATCATCACCGATGACGGCATTGCACTCCACGGCTGGTTTCTGCCTGCGCGGAAACCGCGTGCAACGCTGCTTTTCTTCCACGGCAACGCCGGAAACATCTCTCATCGCCTCAACTCTCTGAAGATCTTTCACGACCTCAACCTTGATGTGCTGATATTCGACTACCGCGGCTACGGCCAGAGCGGGGGTAAAGTCACGGAACAAGGGACCTATCTCGATGCCGAAGCTGCCTGGCGCTACCTCACGGAGCAGCGGGGCACACCTCCAGCCGAAATTCTGCTGTTTGGCCGGTCCCTGGGAGCGGCGATCGCCGCTTATCTCGCCGCCCGTCACCAGGCGAAGGGCCTGATACTGGAATCCACATTCACCTCGGTCCCGGACATGGCGTCAGAGCTCTACCCGTTCTTTCCCGCACGCTGGCTGTCACGTTTCCGGTATGACACCCGGGGTTATCTTCGCTCTGTCTCCTGCCCCGTTCTTGTCATACACAGTCGGGATGATGAGCTCATCCCCTTTCATCATGGGCTGCAGCTCTATGAGGCCGCCCGCCCACCGAAGCGCTTTCTTGAGCTTAGTGGCGGCCATAACGAGGGTTTTATGACCACCGGCAGTCGCTACCTGGAGAGTCTGGATGAATTCATCGGTGGTGCCAGATGAGAGTCGTCCGGCTTGGTAAAAGTCCCGGCATTGGTCTATGTTCTAAAGACCCCTCTTGAAAACATCGAAAGGATCCTTCATGGCTATTGCGAAATCGATATTGGATTTTCTGGAGCAAGAAGGCGCTGTCTATCAGACCGTCTCCCATCCAAAGACATACTCAAGCTCAGACACGGCGGCCTCTGCCCACGTGGATAATGATCACGTCGCCAAGGCGGTCGTCTTAAAAGATGATCAGGGTTATCTGCTGGCGGTCATCCCTGCCAGCCAGAGGCTGGATCTGGACAGGATACAGACCGAGTTGGATCGGAAAATGGACCTGGCACCGGAGGAGGAGGTTGATCGGCTTTTTCAGGATTGTCTGCCGGGCGCTTTCCCACCCCTGGGAAAAGCCTATGGCATTGAGACCATCCTTGACGAGGCCCTTATCAGCCTGGCAAAGGTCTATTTCGAGGCGGGTGACCACGAGCATCTCATCGTCGTCAGCAATGAGCAGTTTCTCTCGCTGATGAAGGGATTGCGGCATGGCCATTTCAGCAAGTCTGACTGACCGAGTCGTTGTTTGTGGGTTTTTTTGCTAGTGGCACAAAATGGCCAAGTACTCAACGACATTTATTTTTTAATACGCGGATTCAACTTGTAAGTGCAACTCGACTGACGGTTAGAGGGTAAGCTGCG
>CAZJCM010000042.1:0-20045 GCA_964544655.1 uncultured Sedimenticola sp.
ATCCCGGTGACGAGGTGGCAGTGGCCAACGGCAGCGTCACCCTGAATGACAACGGTACCCTGACCTTTACGCCGGCCCCGAACTACAACGGCCCGGCCGACTTCAACTACACGGTCAGTGACGGTGACCTGTCCAGCCAGGGCACGGTCAGCGGCACGGTGACTGCGGTCAACGAACCACCTGATGCGATCAATGACACCATACTGACCAATATTGTGGATGGCTCCAGTATACCGATTCCATCGTTTTCCCTTACCGCCAATGACACGGATCCTGATAATGATTCACTGACGATTATCTCATCGCAGAATCCGGTCAATGGTGATGTGTCCGGTACAGATACGGTCTCTTATACCCCCAGTTTTGGTTTTGGTACTGATGCTACAACGATAACGGAATCCCGGCTGTATAACGGCGATACAGACAGTGAACACAATGGATTGAATAACGATATGGCCCATGCCGTGGTGTTTCAGCGCAGTGACTTTGGTCAGCTGACGCGGGAAGAGGCACATTTCGTCAAGGATAAAAACCTGCCAAGTGCGCGCTTTATCGGCGAGATCCGCGATTCAGCCGATACCGCTGGTATCAACGATCAAGACTGGATAAAGGTACCATTGCATGCGGGAGAGAAGATCATCCTCGATGTTGATTTTGGGGATGATGGCAACACCAACGTTGGCAGAGATGATGAAGATGTGGATATGTTTATCTCGCTATACGATGCCAATGGTACGCTGCTTGCGCAGAATGATGATTACGATCACAAAGCCGGAGGGCACGGCTCTGCCGACAGCGATTACCATAAGGGGACCTCACTTGACTCATACCTCGAGTACAAGGTTCAGCAGGATGGCGAATACTACATCAAGGCCACTGCCTGGGATAACTCAGAACATGGCGTTCCGGTCGATAATGGTGCCTACCAACTCTGGATGTCGATCGACAAACCCCAATATGGAGGCAATGCGTTCGATTACAGCATAACTGACGGGCACTCGGGCAGCGATAGTGCGACAGCTGTGGTCACGTTGCAGAGTGGTGACACGGTTACCGGAACCGATGCTGATGAAGTGCTCATCGGGCGGGATGATGACGACTCCACCTTGCTCGGCCAGGGCGGAGACGACGTCCTGGTTGGTGGAAATAAGGCAGATACACTGGATGGTGGAACAGGCGACGACCAACTTGCAGGAGGCGCTGCTGCGAATATTCTAACGGGCGGGTCTGGAGCCGATCTGTTTATTTTTCAGCAAGGAGAAACGGGCACCGACAAAATAATGGATTATTCGGCGAATGAAGGGGATGTGCTGGATATTTCCGATCTGTTGTCAGGTAGTGGAGCAACAGTTGACAACCTGGATCAATACGTTCAGATCGATGCCGAGGGAAACCTGCAGGTGGATACCACCGGTAACGGCTCCTTTACCGATCCTGCCGTCACGCATCTGGAAAATGTCGCCACTGGAGACTCGGTGACCCTGTTGATCGATGACGGTACCATGGCCAATGTATTGATCTCCTGAAGCCTTTTCACCAGAAAGCAATCCACGGCAGGTAACGCCTTTGAGTACGATAGTACTCAAAGGCGTTTTTTTGTCGATGTTTTTTCCACCGATGCTGTATCCTGATGTACAAATATTCATGTGACTCGCTATTGTCGATCCAGCCAGGATGTGTATCTGCCTACGTTGTGGGAGCGGCGCCTGTAGATCTACTGGCAGGCCAGGTCAGCAGCCAACCGGAATATGGCGAGTATCAAGGAATTGTAATCATAAGCGTGGGTTTTTTTTATATCGATTAGTGATAAGATCGCGATGCCTAATTTAGGCGCCAAAAGAACTTGGCGTCAAAATCCGCGAACGGTCGCAATATTGGAGCTAAAGCGTCCTGACTTTGGGTCGAAACTATATTTTATGGTAAGAAAATTTCAGTTTTCAGTCATTGTCGCTCTATCTCTGTTCGTGATGAGCACGGGTCATGCCCTTACACTGCGTGAGGCCATTCAGCATGCCTGGAGAAGCAATCCCGACGTGCTTCAACAGGGAAGTGAGTATCAGGCACGTCAGCATGAAGTGAAACAGGCCAAGTCCGGCTACCTTCCTTCGATAGATATCACGGCGGGTATCGGCTATGAGCGGTCTGACAACAACAGCACCAGGGCATTGGGCTATGATTCCCGTTCACTTACCCGGAAAGAGTTGGGTATCGGTTTGCGCCAGATGTTATTCGATGGCTACGCCGTCCGCAGTGAGGTGGAGCGGCAGGATGCCAGGCTGAGGTCACAGCGCTATCGGCTCGATGACACGGTAGAGAATATAGGCCTGAAAACCATCGAGTCCTATCTGAATATTCTGAGCAACCAGGATCTGCTCAGATTGTCGGAAGAGAATTTGAAGACCCACGATAAGATCTATGACCAGATCGAGCTGCGCAGTCGCTCTGGGGTTGGGCGCACTTCTGATCTGGAGCAGATTACCGGCCGCCGGGCATCCGCTACCGCCAGCGTATTTTCCGATCAGGTCAACCTGCAAGATGCCGAGACAGCCTTCATTGCCGTAGTGGGTATGCTGCCGAAGGATTTGCAAGCCGTAGAGCAGATCAGTGACAGATTGCCGGACACTCTTGAGCAGGCCATTCGGCAGGCAGTCAGCAACCATCCTACACTTAAATCGGCCGAACAGGATGTGGAAGCTGCCATGGCACAGAACCGGGCGGCAAAAAACGGCTTCTATCCAAAACTCGATCTGGAGATCGGTGGCACTTGGAATAGTGACCAGGATGGGGTGAAAGGAAGGGACAATGACATCACAGCCATGATACGGATGCGCTACAATGTCTTCTCCGGAGGCCGCGATGAGGCGCGAATGAGGCAGACCGCTGCCTTGGTCAACGAAGCCAAAGATGTACGGGATCGTACCTATCGCCAAGTAGTGGAGAGTACCCGGCTGGCATGGACCGCATATCAAGTGACCCGTGATCAATTGGTCTTTCAGCAGTTGCATATCCAAGCCAGTGAAAAAACCAGGGATGCGTACATCAAACAATTCACACTTGGTCAACGTACCTTGCTGGATGTGTTGAATATGGAGAATGAGCTGTTTGAAGCGCGCCGTAGCGCAGTCAATACCCATTATGCGAATCTTCTGGCACAGTATAGGATCCTGGTCGCCATGGGTGTGCTGGGCAAACAGCTGCAGATAGCTGATGGTGAACAAGGCACTCGGCCGGCAGCCGATGAGGCGTTTTCGCGCATCGCAGTGGAGAGTGAGGTGAACCGTCAGATTGCTCCGGTTCGGGACCGCCTGAATCTTACGCAGAAACCTAACCATGGCGGCTGACCAGGCGCATTGACCCCGCCTTTTGGAACTGCAGGCCCCCTGGCCTGGCAGAGGTCTCCCATACTTTACATGCAGCATGTAGCCAACAGCCCATCCGTCACCGCTTCGAAATGGTGGTGGGCGAGTGTTGAGGAAGATGGTCAGCGTTACATCACACATTCCATCCGTTGATGAAATCGATGAAGAGGCAATCCGGACCTGGCTGGAGACGTTGGCCGAGAACCGTGATGTCGATGAGCTGGAAAGATTCTCCCAAGCGTGCCACCTGGCCCTGAAGCAGCAACCTGATGATGCCGGCCCGGGCAGCGGCTCCCTGTTGAAGCATGCCATCGCCATTGCCGATATTCTGGTGCGTATGGGCCTGGACTGGGCGACCATCGTTACGGCGATCTTGCACCAGTCGCTGCAGAGTGAAGAACAGCTGGATATCGAGGTAGTCGAGGCGCAGTTCGGTCCAGCAGTGTCACATATGCTCAGGGATATCGTGCGAATCGGCAACCTGGGGCGCTTCAGCGACTTCCAGCGGCAGGAGAGCCCGGAGCAACATACGGAAAACCTGCGCCGTATGATGCTCAGTATTGCCGAGGATATCCGGGTGGTGCTGATTGTTCTCGCCGAGCGTCTGCATGCCATGCGCATCCTGGCGCAGCGACCGGAGCATGAGCAGGTGGAATTTGCCCGGGAAACCCAGGAGATCTACGCGCCCCTGGCCAATCGCCTGGGTATCTGGCAGGTAAAATGGGAGCTGGAAGATCTCGGCCTGCGTTATCTGCATCCGGATGAATACCGTGATATTGCCGGCAAGCTGGATGGGCGCCGGGCGGACCGTGAAGCCTTCATTGCCGATGTGATCGAACTGCTGCAGCAGCGGTTTACCGCTGCAGGAATCAAAGCGGAAATCACCGGGCGGCCAAAACATATCTACAGCATCTGGCGCAAGATGCACCGCAAAGGGGTGGATTTCGACCAGATATTCGACCTGCGGGCGGTTCGGGTGCTGGTCGACAGCGTAGCCGACTGCTATGCCGCGCTAGGGGTGGTGCATGGCATCTGGCGCCATATCCCTGGTGAGTTCGATGATTACATCGCCACCCCAAAGGCCAACCTCTACCGCTCCATACATACTGCTGTGATTGGGCCTGAAGACAAGCCTCTGGAGATCCAGATCCGCACCTACGAAATGCATCAGCATGCCGAGCTGGGCGTGGCCGCACACTGGCGTTACAAGGAAGCCGGTGTACAGGATGAAGAGTTTGAGCGGCGCATCATGCTGATGCGCAACTGGCTCGAGGCCAAAGATGAGCAGGCGGATAATGAGGACTTCGTCGACGACCTGAAAGCCGGCTTCGAATCCCAGCAAGTCTATGTGCTGACACCCCAGGGACGGGTGATCGAGCTGCCTCAGGGGGCCACGCCGGTGGACTTTGCCTATGCCATCCACTCGGATGTGGGGCATCATTGCCGGGGCGCCCGGGTGAACGGCAAGATCACGCCCCTGACCCACCCGTTGCAGAGTGGTGAGACGATCGAGATCATTACCAGTAAAGAGGGTGGTCCCAGCCGGGACTGGTTGAGCCCTCATCTTGGTTACACGGTGACGACACGTGCCCGTAACAGGATCCGCCACTGGTTCAAACAACAGGATTACCAGCAGCATCTGGAGTCGGGAAAGGCCAGCCTGGAGCGGGAAATCGTCCGCCTCGGCGTATCCCGGCCGGACCTGGAGCTGGCTGCAGCCCGGTTCAATTTCCACAAGGTGGATGACTTGTTCGCAGCCATTGGCAGGGGGGAGGTGTCACCGGTCCAGGTGGCGGGCCTGGGGGTCGATCGCCGCCGTCCACAGTTGGAAGAGGCCCCGGAATGGCACCAGCGCAAACGCATTTCCCGGCGTAAGCAAAAGGGTAGTGGCGACGTCATCGTCGCCGGTGTGGATGACCTGTTGACCCACGTGGCCCGCTGCTGCAAGCCGGTGCCCTATGATGAAATCGTCGGTTTCATCACCCGGGGACGGGGTGTCTCCATACATCGTCGTGACTGTGCCATCATCCGCCATCTCTCAGAAGAGGATTGTTCCCGTCTGGTAGAGGTGCAGTGGGCGGCGCAGCAGGAGGAGGCCAGGTATCCGGTGGATATACGGGTCTTTGCCGGTGATCGCAAAGGGTTGCTGCGGGATATTTCCGCGATCCTGACCAACGAAGAGGTGGATGTGATCGGCGTCAGCACCCAATCCGACCGTAAGCGGGATCGGGCCACTATGCGCTTCACCCTGGAAATCAGCGATATGCGCCAGTTGAGCCGGATTCTGGAAAAGATCGCCCAGTTGCCTGACGTGCTGGAAGTGCGGCGGCAGGTGTAGCCTCCAATACCCCTATCCCAGAATTGATCAGAGGTTCCTTAACAAGGTAAACTGATTCGGCTTTGCTGGCGCATAATGGGTGTGCGGGCAGCCGATGACGCTGAGTGGCTTCGTTCCCTTCGCCATCCGAGGTCGTTCCGGGCGCTGTGGCATTCAGCGCAAGCCGCTGACAGCGGCGTCCGCAACTGCAGTTTAATGATTACGGATTCTGTTCGATTGTGCAGCATGTGCTGCGCAATGTTTTCTTATTGTTTGAAATATTTGGAGTTTTTAATGGCTATTGAACGCACCTTTTCGATAATCAAGCCTGACGCCGTGGCCAAGAATGTGATCGGCAAGATCTACAGCCGGTTCGAGGATGCGGGGCTGCGGATCGTCGCGGCCAAGATGCTTCATCTGACCCGGGAACAGGCCGGCGAGTTCTATGCCGTGCACAAGGAACGTCCCTTCTACAACGATCTGGTGGACTTCATGACCTCCGGACCGGTCATGGTGCAGGTGCTGGAGGGAGAGAATGCCATCGCCAAGAACCGTGAAGTGATGGGTGCCACCAATCCCCAGGAAGCGGCGCCAGGCACCATCCGCGCCGACTTTGCCGAAACCGTGGATGAAAATGCGGTCCATGGTTCCGATGCCCCGGAAACCGCCAAGGTGGAGATCGAGTTCTTCTTCCCCGAAGGTGTTTGCGAGCGTACCCGCTGAGGTCGTCTTGAGCGGGGAACAGAAAATCAATCTGCTGGATCTGGACCGAAAGGCCATGGAAGGCTTTTTCCAGCAGTTGGGGGCGAAGCCGTTTCATGGCCGCAACGTCCTCAAGTGGATCCACAAGCATGGCGTCACCGATTTCGACGCCATGACCGATCTGTCGAAGAAATTGCGTGCCCGGCTGGAAGAGGCGGCAGAGCTCCGGCTGCCGGAGATCGTGTTCGATCAGCCGTCCCGGGATGGCACCCGCAAATGGCTGTTGGAACTGGGGTGCGGCAACCGGGTGGAGACGGTGTTCATTCCCGATGGTGAGCGGGCCACGCTCTGTGTCTCCTCTCAGGTCGGCTGTTCCCTGGACTGCAGTTTCTGCTCCACCGCAAAACAGGGGTATAACCGTAATCTGTCGGTGGGCGAAATCATCGGCCAGGTATGGGTGGCGGCGCGGCAGGTGGCCCAGCCGATCACCAATGTGGTGATGATGGGCATGGGCGAGCCGTTGGCCAATTTCGATGCCGTGGTCAGCGCCATGGATATCATGCAGGACGATCTAGCCTACATGTTGTCCAAATACCGTGTGACCATCAGCACCTCGGGAATCGTCCCGGCGCTGCGGCGCCTGCGCGAAGTGAGTGATGTCAGCCTGGCGGTCTCCCTGCATGCCCCCAACAACGAATTGCGTGACCAGCTGGTGCCGATCAACCAAAAATATCCGCTGGAAGAGCTGATCCCTGCCTGCCGCGATTACGTTGCCGGGGACAAGCGGCGCAAGGTTACCTGGGAATATGTCATGCTGGACGGGGTCAATGACAGCGATCGTCACGCCAAGCAGCTTATCCGCTTGCTTGAGGGCACCCCCTCGAAGATGAACCTGATCCCATTCAATCCGTTTCCCGGCACCGAGTACCGCTGCTCCAGTGCTGAACGGATCGAGGCTTTTCGTCAACGCCTGATGCGGGCCGGCATCATTTCCATCACCCGCAAGACCCGGGGCGATGATATCGATGCTGCCTGCGGGCAGTTGGTGGGGCGGGTGAAGGACCGCAGCCGCCGCGAGTTGCGCACTATCGCCATGCCCCGCGGCGGGAGGGCCGTTTCATGATCTGCCGGCACAAGCCGGCATGGCCGCTCGAAATGCTGCTGCTGGCCGCTCTCCTGGCAGTGGCTGGTTGCACGCCGGACAACACCCGGTCTGATCTGGCAGGCTCTGAGGAGCTGGGTGGCAGTGGCCGGCAAATGACTGGTGAGGGCGCCATCTATGTCAAGATGGCCATCGGCTATATGCGTGCCGGCAAGATCGACATCGCCCTGCAGCAGGTGCGCAAGGCGTTGCGTGTGGAGCCGGGTAATGCGGATGCCCATGGGGTGCTCGCACTGATCTATGAACGGCTGGGGGAAAATGCCCTGGCTGAACGCTACTTCAACAAAGGGTTGTCGCTGAATCCACGTGATTCCTTCATCCACAATGCCTATGGGGCTTATCTGTGCAAGCAGAAGCGGTACCAGGAGGCAGACGAGCAGTTTGCGCTGGCACTACGCAATCCGCTCTATCCAACCCCGGAAGTGGCACTGACCAATGCCGGGCTGTGCCGGCAGAAACAGGGCGATATAGCGGCTGCAGCAGGGTATCTGCGCTCGGCCCTGCAGCGCAATCCACGCTTTCCCGTGGCCCTGCTGCAGATGGCCATGATCAGCCTGGATCAGGCCAATTACCTCTCTGCCCGGGCCTATCTGCAACGCTATCAGGAAGTGGCCCGGCACACCGCCGAATCGCTCTGGGTTGGCATTCAGGTGGAGCGGCAGCTGGGTGACCAGGATGCCCTGGCCAGTTACAAGTTATCATTAAAGAACAACTTTCCGGATTCCCGGGAGGCCCAACGATTGAGAGAGTCGGATTTTCGATGAATACGGCAGTTACCGACCAGTCACCCGATGCGGCCGCCATGGAAGGCCCAGGCGCAAGACTCAAGGCGCTGCGTGTGGCACAGGAGCTGGAACTGTCACGCGTTGCCACGTTGCTCCACCTGAGCGATGAAAAGCTGGAGGCGCTGGAGTCTGACGACTATGCCCGGCTGCCGGGATCAGTCTTCATTCAGGGCTATATCCGCAATTACGCCCGAGTGCTGGGAGTGCCGGCGGAACCGTTGCTGAAGGCCTTTCATGCCCAGATGCCTGGCGGTGGCCGTCAGCCGGATCTGAAAATCACCCAGGTCAGGCATGAGGTGCGTAGCAGCCATCTGCTGGTGCGTCTGATGACATGGGTCATCGTGCTTGGCCTGATTGGCCTGGTAGTGGTCTGGTGGCGTGGCTATCTGCAGTGGCCACTGCAGACGGCCTCCGATGGACAGGCGTCGCCGGCCGGATTGAACAGCATTCAGGCGGAGGATGCGCCTGCAGGGATGGCAGATGAACTCCCCGTCCTCCAGACGCTGGATGAGCAGGAACAAGCGCTGCCAACGCCACCGGCTGCTCCGGATCAAGCGCCGCCGCCCGCTGCTGCCACGGCAGTGCCGGACGCCGCCGGGACGGTACCGGTGGAGACACCACCGGCGCCGGCAGAGGAGAAGCCTGAAACCGCAGGGGAGAAGGCTGAAACCGCACCGGCGCCGGCAGTGGCAGAGACGGTGGTGTTCGAGTTTACCGGTACCTCCTGGTCGAAGGTCCGTGATGCCGACGGCAAGCTTCTCATCATGGGTGAGATCGGCAAGGGCACGCGTCGTGTGCTGCAGGGCCGGCCACCCTATGACGTGGTCCTGGGCAATGCCGCTGCTGTGACATTGACGGTGAATGGCCAGCCCTTCGACATCGCCCCGTTTACCCGCGGCAACGTGGCCCGGTTGCGACTCGATCCCGAACGGCTGAAACGGCAGTGAGCGGCCGCACAGTGCCCTGAACTCATTACCGGCGGGTGTCGCCGGACCGATGCACCGAGACAGTAATAACAATCATGGCAAAGAACATTCAGGCAATCCGCGGCATGCACGACATCCTGCCGGAGCAGGGGCGGTTGTGGCAGTTTCTGGAAGACCGGGTACGCGAAGTACTGGACGGCTATGGTTATCGGGAGATACGCACGCCGATCCTGGAGATGACGGAGCTGTTCAAGCGTTCCATCGGCGAGGTGACCGATATCGTCGAGAAGGAGATGTATACGTTTCAGGACCGAAATGGTGACAGTCTCACCCTGCGTCCAGAAGGCACAGCGGGTTGTGTGCGTGCCGGCATTCAGCATGGCCTGTTCCATAATCAGGTGCAGCGGCTCTGGTATCGCGGTCCCATGTTTCGCCATGAACGGCCGCAGAAGGGGCGCTACCGGCAGTTCTTCCAGATCGGTGTCGAGGCGTTCGGTCTCGACGGGCCGGATATCGATCTGGAGATCATCCTCATCACCAGGAGATTCTGGCGGGCACTGGGGCTGGATGACCTGGAACTGCAGATCAATACCCTCGGCACGGCCGAAGAGCGGGTGCAGTACCGGCAGCAACTGGTGGCCTATTTCTCCGCTCATAAGGCGTCCCTGGATGAGGATAGCCTGCGCCGGCTGGAGAGCAACCCCTTGCGTATCCTGGATAGCAAGAATCCGCAAATGGCGGCGTTGATCGCCGCCGCGCCGACTCTGATGGATCATCTTGGCGAGGCCTCCAGGGCCCATTTCGACCGGTTGCGGGAAGGGCTGGATGCGGCGGGTGTCAGCTACCGGGTCAATCCGCGGCTGGTGCGCGGGCTGGACTACTATGCCCGCACTGTGTTCGAGTGGGTTACCCAGCGGCTGGGAGCCCAAGGCACGGTCTGCGCGGGAGGACGGTATGATGGCCTGGTGGCGCAGCTGGGTGGGCGGCCGACGCCGGCCATCGGCTTTGCCATGGGTATCGAGCGCCTGGTCAGTCTGCTGGAGGAGAAGCAGGCGGCTCTGGATCTGAAGCCGCCCCACGCCTATCTGGTACTGGTGGGAGAGGGGCCGCAGCGGCATGGAATGGCTCTGGCCGAAGGGTTGCGGGACCGGCTGCCAGGATTGCGCTTGCTGACCCATTGCGGCAGCGGCAGTTTCAAGAGCCAGTTCAAGAAAGCGGATCGCAGTGGGGCCGGGTACGCCCTGGTGCTGGGCGAGGATGAACTGGCCAATGGTCTGATCGGTATCAAACCGCTGCGTGGGCAGGGAGAACAGCAGACTGTCGAGCTGGAGGAATTGGCCTCACATCTGCAATCGCTGATCTGATATCGGCTGACGAATATCGCCCCAACGCCGGCAGGCGGTGGGCAAACGGGATAACGAAACGGGAAAACGACAATGGTAGACGTGAATCTTTCAGAAGAGGAACAGGTCGAGGCGCTGAAGAAGTGGTGGAAAGAGAACGGCCGCTCGGTCATCGGTGGCGTAGTCATCGGCCTGGGGGCCGTATTTGGCTGGCAGTACTGGACCGAGCACCAGCAGAATCTGGCGAATCAGGCATCGATTCGTTTTGAACAGCTCAACCAGTCGGTTGCTGCAGGCGCCTACGATGCTGCGGAAAAGCAGGCCGCGGCGCTGATCAATGACCATCAGGGCACACCCTATGCGCTGTTCTCCGCCCTAGAACTGGCCAAGGTGAAGCTTGCCGGCAAGGACACTCAGGGCGCCCTGGCGCAGCTGCAGTGGGTAGTGGAAAACAGCAGTGAGGCCGGATTCACCGAAATCGCCCGCCTGCGCATGGCGCGGATCCAGCTGGCGGAAGGAAACACCGAGGCGGCAAGCAGCCTTATCGCTGCGGCGGGTGATGCGGCCTTTGGTGGCGAATATGCAGAGCTCCGCGGCGACGTGGCGCGTGCCAAAGGCGATATCAAGGCCGCCCGTGCTGCCTATCGGGAGGCACTTTCCAACGCAGTGAGCAATGCCAGCCTGGTGCAGATGAAACTCGATGACCTGCCCGCAAGTGCTACGCTCTGATGGAGGTATTGGCCATGTCGCGTAATCTATTGCTGGCAGCCCTGATACTGTTGCTGGCCGGCTGCGGTTCCATGAATCCGATCGACTGGCTCGCTCCCGACGAGGAGGCCAATCCGCCAACGGAACTGGAAGAGATGGCCAATCAGATATCCATCCGCACCCTTTGGCGCAGCTCCGTCGGCAGTGGCAGTGATGAACTACGGGTGAAGCTGGTGCCGGCGATCGATGCCGGCCGGGTCTATGTGGCGGATGCCGGGGGGCTGGTGGTGGCGCTGGATGCGACCAACGGAAAACCGGTCTGGCGGTCGGCGACCGAACTGGAGATCAGTGGCGGCCCCGGCGTGGGGGACGGCCTGGTCCTGCTCGGTACCGGAAATGCCGAACTGGTTGCCCTGGACGTCGCTACAGGTGCGGAGCGCTGGCGGACCCGGGTCAGCAGCGAAGTGCTGTCGGTGCCGGTGGCAGCGGATGGGGTTGTCATCGTCCACACGGTGGATGGTAAGCTGTTCGCCCTGGATAGCAGCAACGGTAAGCAGCTTTGGGTCTACGACCGCTCGGTGCCGGTGCTGACCCTGTACGGCAACAGCTCCCCGGTGATCGACAATGGCCTGGTGGTGGCCGGGTTCGCCACAGGCAAGCTGGTCGCCTTGGATCTGCATAGCGGTGAGATCCAGTGGGAAGTGAGTGTCAGTGTCCCAAAAGGCCGTTCTGAGCTGGAACGGATGGTGGATATCGATGGTGATCCCCTGATCCACGAGGGGGTGGTCTACGTCACCAGCTATCAGGGCGAGATGGCCGCAGTGGCGGAGGATAGTGGCGTGGTGCTGTGGCGGCGCAAACTCTCATCCCATGTCGGGGCAGCGGCAGACTGGCGTAACCTCTATGTGACCGATACATCGGGCCAGGTTTGGGCCTTCGATCCGCAGAATGGCTCGGCGCTATGGAAGAACAAGAAACTGCGCTATCGCCGCCTCTCCGCCCCCGCGGTGCTCGGTGACTATGTGATAGTGGGAGATTTCGAAGGCTATCTGCACTGGTTGTCACGTGACGACGGCCGCCTGCAGGCGCGTATCAGGATTGGCAGCAGACCCATTTCCAGTCCGCCTGTGGTGGTGGACGAAGTGGCTTACGTCTATGGCGATGGTGGCGATATCGCCGCCCTTACCCTGGCTGGGGGCGAGAAGCCTTAGATGCTCCCGGTAATTGCTTTGGTCGGCCGTCCCAATGTCGGCAAATCGACCCTGTTCAACCGCCTCACCAGAAGCCGCGATGCCCTGGTGGCTGACCAGCCTGGCCTGACCCGGGACCGGCAGTACGGCGTCGGCAGGCTGGGCAGCAAGCCCTATGTGGTGGTGGATACGGGTGGCATCAGCGGTGAAGAGGAGGGTGTCGAACTGCTGATGGGACAGCAGGTGCAGGCCGCTATCGACGAGGCGGATCACATCCTGCTGATGCTGGACGCCAAAGACGGCTGCACTGCTGGTGATGAGCAGATCGCCACCCAGTTACGGCGCACCGGCAAGCCGATCACCGTGGTGGTGAACAAGAGCGAGAATCTGGACAAGGAGCTGGCGGGGGTGGAGTTCCATGCCCTGGGGCTGGGCCAGCCGGTGCCTATCGCGGCCGTCCACGGCCGGGGTGTCAAGGGGCTGATCAATGAGGTCCTCGAGGCATTTCCGGCACCGGAGGAGCCTGACCAGGCTGCAGCTGAGAAGGGGATTCAGATTGCTGTGGTCGGGCGGCCCAACGTCGGCAAGTCGACACTGGTGAACCGTCTGCTGGGTGAGGAGCGGGTGGTTGCCTTCGACCAGCCGGGAACTACCCGTGATAGCGTATTCATCTCCTTTTCCCATGATGACAAACCCTATACCCTGATAGATACCGCAGGCGTCAGGCGGCGTAGCCGGATCAATGAGGCTATTGAAAAATTCAGTGTGATCAAGACGCTGCAGGCGATCGAACAGGCCAATGTGGTGTTGCTGGTGCTGGATGCCAAGCAGGGAGTGGGTGAGCAGGATGCCAATCTGGCCGGCCACATACTCGACAGCGGGCGTGCGCTGGTGGTGGTGATCAACAAATGGGATGGCCTGACCCAAGAGCAGCGGGAGGAGATCAAGGCTGAATTGGCACGCAAGCTGCCGTTTCTCGATTTTGCCACCCATCGGTTTATTTCCGCCCTGCATGGCTCTGGTGTCGGCACCCTCTACCAAGCGGTAGACAGGGCCTACGCCAACGCTTTGCGTGACCTCTCCACACCGGAATTGACGCGTATCCTGGAGCGGGCGGTGGAGGCACATCAGCCGCCCCATGTGCATGGTCGGCGAATCAAACTGCGCTATGCCCATCAGGGCGGCAAGAATCCACCCATCATCGTCATCCATGGCAATCAGACAGATGCGGTGCCGCCACCGTACAAACGCTACCTGGTGAACCGTTTTCGCCAGGTGTTGGATCTGCATGGTACGCCGGTCCGGCTGGAGTTCAAATCCGGGACGAACCCATACCAGGGCCGCAAGAACAAGCTTACCGAGCGGCAGATGCGGAAGCGCCAGCGTCTGAAAAAGTATGTCAAGCGCAAGAAGAAATGACCGGGCATCTGGCTGACACCAGGTAAGCCTACGCGGGCGGTGCGAAGTGGTGTTTGAAGGAGCGCAGGATAGGTGACAGAGAAACGAAAGCAAACGGAGGGCCCGGTCAACGCCACCGATGTACTGTCCCAGCTCGTTGAATATCTTTATGCCATGGGCCTGCGCACCTTGCTGGCCGCGCTGCTGGTGGCGTTGGTGGTCTATTTCGCCGCCCAAAGCGAAGCAGTCACAGGCGGTATGGATATCTGGCTGGCGGCGGTCTTCGTCGTCACCTCGCTGCGGTTGTTGCTGGTCTGGTTCAGGCAGCGTAGTCAGCAGGCGTATTCGCCACGGGTGTGGGCGCAGGCCTATGCCGTGGGGGCGTTGGCATCCGGCGTGCTGTGGGGTACCTTGATCCTGTTCGTGGATCCCGCGCAGTCGATCTATTTTCAACTGTTCCTGCTGGTGGTCCTGAGCGGCATGCCAATTGCCGCCATGCCTGCTGACTCTACATATCCGCCGGTCTATTACGCTTTTTCCATCCCTATCGTCACCGCGTTGCTGTACTGGGCGTTGTTCATCATGGTGCACCTCAATCTGCACTTCGTTTTCGTGCTCATTGCCTATGTCATCATTCTTGGCGTGACGGCGGTGACTTATCACCAGAACATGCGCCTCACTATCGAGACCCGGTTGCAGAACGACGAACTGATTCAGCGCCTGTCTGGTGCCAATCGCCAACTGGAGGAGATGGCCTATCTGGATCCGCTCACCGGTCTCTCCAACCGGCGCTGGTTTCAGATGCAGACCGAGAAAGACCTGGATCAGGGACTGAATAGTGGACGCCGGCTGGCACTGATGCTGATCGACCTGGACAACTTCAAGCAAGTCAACGATACCCTGGGGCATGATGCCGGTGACGCCCTGCTGCTCTGCATCGCCCGCCGATTGAAAGAATCGCTGCAGCTCTTCTGTGAGCAATCGGGCAAGCTAGGCAGGGCGGCCCGTTTTGGCGGAGACGAGTTCACCATCCTGTTGGATAACATGGATGGCCGTACAGGTCTCGCCTTGACCGCAAGGGGCATTCTCGATCGCCTCAATCAACCGGTGATGCTGGATGGAACGGAGTGGGAGCCCAGCGCCAGCATTGGCATAGCCCTGTTTCCGGAGCACGCGAATCATTTCAGCGCGCTCATGCGCAGTGCCGATATCGCCATGTATCTGGCGAAGAAAGAGGGGCGCAATCAATACCGCTTCTTCAGTCCTGATCTGGCTTGACGTCTGCTGGAACGGATACCGTTGCCGCTGCCCTGTGATGGTGGCGCAGGGCAAAATGACTGCCGATCATTTCTCCGGCCATTCAGGGATGACGGACTCCACCCTGGAGATGAGCCGACCCTGGGCCAGCAGCGTCTCCAGCTGGTCGCCAGGCGCCGCGTCGGTGGCCGACTGCAGCACGCCCTTGTCGGGCAGCAGGCGGGTGATGCTGTATCCACGTTGCAGGGTGGCCAGCGGACTCAGGGTATGAAGGTTCGCTGCCAGTGCCGCCAGCCGTTGCTGCTTGTGGTGCAGCAGTGCATGCATGGCCAGATGCAGACGCTGCTCCAGCAGTTGCCGCTGCTGGGCGATGCGGGTGAGAAGATGCAGTGGCGTTTGGGCGCTGAGGCGAGCCTGGATGGTCCGCAACTGCGCGTCAAGCCGCTGGATCCGGTTGCCAATCGCCAGTCGTAGCCGCTGTTCCAGTTCGTCCAGCCGTTGCTGCCATTGCAGCAGCCGGTTGCCGGGATCCTGTTGCAGCAGTCGCCGATGCAGATGCGCCAGCCGGTCGGCGGAGCGATCCAGCTGCTGCTGCATGCGTTGCTGCAAGCGCCGATTCAGGTGCTGCAGGTGCTGGGACAGCTCAATCCGGTCCGGGGTGACCATCTCGGCGGCGGCGGATGGCGTCGGCGCACGCTGGTCGGCCACCAGGTCGGCGATGGTGAAATCGATCTCATGCCCTACGGCGGAAACGATGGGGATCCCGGAGTCGGCGATGGCCCGCGCTACCCCCTCGTCGTTGAAGGGCATAAGGTCTTCCAGTGAGCCGCCACCGCGGGTCAGGATCAGCAGGTCGCAGTCGTGGCGCTGGTTGGCGAGGCGGATCGCCTGACGGATGGCATCGGCGGCATCGTCACCCTGTACCGGAACCGGATAGACGATCACCGGCAGGCCGGGGAAACGCCGTTTGATGACGCTCAAAACGTCGCGGATGGCGGCGCCGGAAGGGGAGGTGATGACGCCGATGCAGTGGGGAAAGGGGGGCAGTGCCTGTTTTTTCTCCGGGGCGAACAGGCCCTCTTTGGCCAGCTGCTGCTTCAGCCGTTCGAAGGCCTGACGCAACGCCCCTTCCCCGGCCGCCTCCATGTGCTCTGCGATCAGCTGGAAATCGCCGCGTCCCTCATACAATCCCACCCGTGCCCGCAACAGTACCTGCATACCGTTTTCCGGACGGAAGCGCAGATAACGCCGCTGCATGCGGAACATAGCGCAACGCACCTGAGCGTGGCTGTCCTTGAGGGAGAAATAGAGATGACCGGACGCGGGAGCAGCCAGGTTGGAGATCTCGCCTTCCACCCAGATCAGGGGAAAACTCCCCTCCAACACCGCCCGGACTTCGCTGTTGAGACGGCTTACACTGTATATATCACGTGAAAAACTATCTGCAACAGAATGATTAGCCATTAAAAATCCAGATTATAACCGGGTATTTCATGGACCTGGCCCGGGAGGAAAAAATTGATCATTCAGTTTACCTTGAATGGTACAGATTTTATAATACCCGGTTTAATCATAGGAGGCGCTGTCGCTTCAGCGCATGCCGCCCGCTGCAACCGCGAAACCGATCGCGACTCCTGAGTTCATTTTTACCGCCACCAGCCCTGGGGGAACCCGAATTATGCGCCTGCTGCAGGAAGCTCTTACCTTTGACGATGTACTGCTCGTCCCGGCCCACTCCACCGTGCTGCCGAAGGACGTGGATCTGAGCACCCAGCTCACCCGTGATATCCGGATGAGTATTCCGCTGGTGTCGGCGGCCATGGACACGGTCACAGAATCCCGTTTCGCCATTGCCCTGGCCCTGGAGGGCGGTATCGGCATCATCCACAAGAACATGACGCCGGAGCAGCAGGCCCGGGAGGTTGTCCGGGTCAAAAAGTACGAGAGTGGTGTAATCCGTGAACCCATCACCGTTCCCCCCGACACCAGTATCGGTGAGGTGCTGGAACTGACCCGAGCCAACAATATATCAGGCGTGCCGGTGGTGGACGGGACAGAGTTGGTGGGTATCGTTACCGCCCGTGATCTTCGCTTCGAGACCAGGATGGGTGATCCGGTACGCAACATCATGACCCGCAAGGATAAGCTGGTGACGGTGAAGGAGGGCGCCAGCCGGGCAGAGGCGATAGAGCTGCTGCACAAGTACCGGATCGAGAAGGTGCTGGTGGTGAACGACGCCTTCGAACTGCGTGGCATGATCACGGTCAAGGATATCCAGAAGGCGAAGGAGAACCCCAAAGCCTGCCGGGACGACCAGGAGCGACTGCGGGCCGGGGCGGCCGTAGGCACTGGTGAAGGCACTGAAGAGCGGGTCGAGGCGCTGGTGGAAGCTGGCGTCGACATCATCGTCGTGGACACCGCGCATGGCCATTCCCAGGGGGTGTTGAACCGGGTGGCCTGGGTCAAGAAACACTATCCCGATGTGCAGGTGATCGGCGGCAACATTGCCACCGCCGCTGCCGCCCGGGCCCTGGTGGAGGCCGGCGCCGATGCGGTCAAGGTAGGCATCGGCCCCGGCTCCATCTGTACTACACGCATCGTCGCCGGTGTCGGTGTGCCCCAGGTGACTGCTGTCGCCAATGTGGCGGAGGAGTTGAAGGGAACCGGCGTGCCCCTGATCGCAGACGGCGGTCTGCGTTATTCCGGGGACATCGCCAAGATCATCGCTGCGGGCGCCTGGTCCGTCATGATAGGCGGTCTATTTGCCGGTACCGACGAGTCACCCGGGGAGGTGGAGATCTTCCAGGGTCGTTCTTATAAGTCCTATCGTGGCATGGGTTCACTGGGTGCCATGTCCGGCAAGCAGGGCTCCAGCGACCGCTACTTCCAGGAAGACACCACCGACGCCGAGAAACTGGTCCCCGAGGGCATCGAAGGGCGCGTCCCCTACAAGGGCACCATGCTCAATATCGTCTACCAGCTGCTGGGGGGCATCCGCTCCAGTATGGGCTACACCGGATGCGCCACCATAGAAGAGATGCGCACCAAGCCGGAGTTCGTGCGCGTCACCAACGCTGGCATGGCCGAATCCCATGTTCATGACGTCACCATCACCAAGGAAGCCCCCAACTACCGCCGCGAATGACCAGCCGCGGTATCCGACCGGAGCGGCGCACCGCCGCCCCGGTCATCCAGTTGGGCGATCAGGCGCGCCAATGGATAAAGTCGTTTCTTAGATAATTTTCCTTACCATTTGATATTAAAGGAATCATAACCCATGTCCTCAGACATCCACGCGCACCGCGTCCTGATCCTGGACTTCGGCTCTCAGTACACCCAGCTGATCGCACGGCGGGTGCGCGAGGCCGGGGTCTACTGTGAGATCTGGCCCTACGATAACTGCGAGGACGTCATCGCCGAGCATCGGCCGGCCGGCATTATCCTGTCCGGCGGGCCGGAATCGGTGACCGGCGAGGATACTCCGCGCGCCCCGCAGGTGGTGTTCGAGCTGGGGGTGCCGGTGTTGGGCATCTGTTACGGCATGCAGACCATGGCGGCCCAGCTGGGTGGCCGGGTGGCCCCCTCCGAGGCCCACGAATACGGCTACGCTCAAGTGCGGGCCCGGGGCCACTCCAGGCTGCTGCGGGACATCGAGGACCACACCAGCCCGGAGGGGTACGGGCTGCTGGACGTCTGGATGAGCCACGGGGACCGGGTGGAGGAACTGCCGCCGGGTTTCCACGTGATCGCCGAGACCGAGAACGCCCCGTTGGCCGGCATGGCCGACGAGGAGCGAGGCTTCTACGGCATCCAGTTCCACCCCGAGGTGACCCACACCCGTCAGGGGCAGCGCATCATCGAGCACTTCCTGTTCGATATCTGTGGCTGCGAGGCGTTATGGACCCCGGGCCAGATCATCGAGGACAGCATCCGCCAGGTGCGGGAGCGGGTTGGCGACGGCAAAGTGCTGCTGGGGCTCTCCGGGGGCGTCGACTCGTCGGTGGTGGCGGCCCTGCTGCACCGGGCCATCGGCGACCAGCTCACCTGCATCTTCGTGGACAACGGCCTGCTGCGGCTGCACGAGGGGGATCAGGTGATGGCCACCTTCGCCGAGCACATGGGGGTGAAGGTGATCCGGGTTGACGCAGAGCAGCGCTTTCTGGATGCCCTGAAGGGCGAGCCAGACCCGGAGAAGAAGCGCAAAATCATCGGCAATCTGTTCATCGAGATTTTCGAGGAAGAGGCGGAGAAGCTGCAGGACGTCAACTACCTGGCCCAAGGCACCATCTACCCGGATGTGATCGAGTCGGCCGGCGCCAAGTCGGGGAAGGCCCATGTCATCAAGTCCCATCACAACGTGGGCGGCCTGCCGGACTACATGAAGCTGGAGCTGGTGGAACCCCTGCGTGAGCTGTTCAAGGATGAGGTGCGCAAGATCGGCGTGGAACTGGGTCTGCCCTACGAGATGGTCTATCGCCATCCATTCCCGGGGCCGGGTCTGGGCGTGCGTATCCTGGGCGAGGTGAAGAAAGAGTACGCCGATCTGCTGCGCGAGGCGGACCACATCTTCATCGAAGAGCTGCGTAACCACGATCTCTACGATCAGGTGAGTCAGGCCTTCGCCGTGTTCCTGCCGGTCAAATCCGTCGGCGTGGTGGGGGATGCCCGCCGCTACGAGTTCGTGGTGTCACTGCGGGCGGTGGAGACGGTGGATTTCATGACTGCCCGCTTCGCCCATCTCCCGTTCGAGTTCCTGGAACTGGTGTCTCGGCGCATCATCAACGAGGTCAGCGGCATTTCGCGGGTCGCTTATGACATCTCCAGCAAGCCGCCGGCCACCATCGAGTGGGAGTGACTGGAATTTACAAGCTGTTGAGTTGTAACGATTAAATAAATCG
>CAZJCM010000043.1:0-18922 GCA_964544655.1 uncultured Sedimenticola sp.
ATAATCTGGGCGGGAATCAGAGGATAGCCATCAATTATTCTGGTTGTTCTCAGTAGCTTGCCACCTGCTTGATGATTTCCTGATATGGAAATTGATCGAAGGTGGTGAAGGTATCCATCGCCTGCTGTAACACACTATCGATATTTTCCACTGGAATGACTGCAGGCCGCTCGGGCTGCAGGGCGGTTTGCAGTCCCAGCATCCCCCCTGCCTGGAGGCGCATTGCCTTGGCATGGGGAAGAACGGATGAATCACCGGTCAGCTTCAGGGTAAAGCGCAGATGATTGCGCAGTTGCAGCAAAAATGCCTTGCATCGATGGTGCCCCGAATCTGAGCGACAAAGTACGCCGACTCTTTCCGCCAGATAGAAGCGCTCGGCGTTCTGACAGGTGCATTGAGCGGCGAGTATCGCCTTTTCATAATGGCAGGGGCGATCGTTTACCGCATCGTAGGTCTTGTGATAGGCGTCTTGATCCATGGCGGCTCAGGCCTGCTTGCGAATAAAACGACGTATCAAGCGGCGGTCTTTTTTATCCGGTTTTTCCGTCGCCTGCCTGGGGGCTGCCGCACGCAACAGGCGCTGCTGTTCCAACAGCGCCTCACGCTGCCGTCGGCTGGCCTCGTCTTCATGATAGAAGGTTACCGCCTCACTGGCCGGACGGCGTTGCTTGGGAAGGACCTGAACCGTGACCTCCCATGCCAGGGACCCTTTGTGAATAGAGAGTCGTGAACCGGGTTTGATCTCTTTTCCCGGTTTGGTCCGGTGGCCGTTGAGGTGCACCTTGCCACCGTTTATCGCTTCGACCGCCAGCTGTCGGGTCTTGAAGAAACGTGCGGCCCAGAGCCATTTATCCAGCCGCATGCCTGCGGGCTTGTCTCCACCACTCATGTGATATCGGGTTCATCCTGGGTGACATCGGGCTCTGCATGAGGTTCCAGGCCGAGCAGGGGATCCAGTTTGCCGAACGCATCCAGCTCAGCCATATCATCATAGCCGCCCACATGAAAGTCATCGATGAATATCTGTGGCACTGTGCGGCGCTTGCTGCGTTCCAGCATTTCGCGCATCAGCTCACGGCTGAGTTCGATGTTGCGCTCTTCATAACTCACCCCTTTTTTCTGCAGCAGCGCCTTGGCGCGGATGCAATATGGGCAGATGTTGGTGGTGTAGATGACGACTTTTGGCATGGGATTCTCTCGAAGTTGTATTGTTTTTCATCTTAGCAGGGGGTAACGGCCGGATCCAGATTTCCGATATGAGCTAACAGGGCATGCGGGTATTTGCCATAATGGGCCACCCGGTACATGAGGAAACCTGATTTCTGTTCCATGAAGCGACCGGCGATGTTTTGACATTAAAGATTGTGAGGAAAGCATGCCTGAAAAAGCCCCCAAGACCATTTTGTTACAGGACTATTGTCCACCCGAGTATCTGATCGATGAGGTGGAGCTCTATTTTGATCTGTACGAAGAGGAGGCGAGGGTACGCTCATCCCTGAAGATGCGACGCAATTCCGAATCCGAAAGCGTGGGAGATGCCCTGCGGCTGCATGGAGAACAGTTGGAATTGGTTTCTCTGAAACTGGATGGCCGGTGTCTCGATGCCGATGCTTACCGGGTGGATGCGGAAGGGCTCACCATTCATCAGGTGCCGGAGCGGTTCGTGCTGGAGAGTGAAGTGGTGATCCGGCCCCAGGAGAATACCGCCCTGGAAGGGTTGTATAAGTCTGGGAATCTGTTCTGTACTCAATGTGAGGCGGAGGGTTTTCGCCGCATCACCTGGTATCTGGATCGCCCCGACGTGATGGCCCGTTTTCGCACCCACATAACTGCCGACAGATCACGTTATCCGGTGTTGTTGTCAAATGGCAATCCAGTGAGCAGCGAAGCATTGGCGGACGGGCGTCACCGGGTGAGTTGGGAAGATCCCTATCCCAAGCCAGCCTATCTCTTTGCCCTGGTGGCAGGTGATCTCAGTGTGATGGAGGATACCTATACCACTTCATCAGGCCGTGAGGTGAAACTGCACATCTATGTAGAGCCGGAGAATATCGATAAGTGTGACCATGCGATGCGATCCTTGAAACAGGCGATGCGCTGGGACGAAGAGATGTATGGCCGCGAGTATGACCTGGATATTTACATGATCGTGGCAGTAAACGACTTCAACATGGGGGCGATGGAGAACAAGGGGCTGAATATCTTCAATGCCAAGTATGTATTGGCCCGCCCTGATACCGCAACCGACGGGGATTTTCAGGGCATCGAGGGGGTGATCGCTCACGAGTATTTTCACAACTGGACCGGTAATCGCATCACCTGCCGTGATTGGTTTCAGCTCAGTCTGAAAGAGGGGCTGACCGTGTTCAGGGATCAGGAATTTTCTGCCGATATGGGTTCGAGGCAGGTCAAGCGGATAGAGGATGTGAGACTGTTGCGTGCCCATCAGTTTGCTGAGGATGCGGGGCCTATGGCCCACCCTGTGCGGCCTGAATCCTATATCGAAATCAATAATTTCTACACGGTTACCGTGTACGAGAAAGGTGCTGAGGTGGTGCGCATGCAGCATACCCTGCTGGGGCCTGAACTGTTTCGGCGGGGTATGGATCTCTATTTCGAGCGTTTTGATGGACAAGCGGTGACGACCGATGACTTTGTCCAGTGCATGGCCGATGTCAGTGGCCGGGACCTGCAGCAGTTCAAACGCTGGTACAGTCAGGCAGGCACGCCCGAGCTTTTCATCAGCAGTGAGTATGACGCGGAGGCCGGACACTACACGCTGGATATCACCCAGCGTTGTCCGCCAAGCCCGGGACAGCCGGACAAGGCGCCCTTTCATATCCCGTTGGCGATAGGCCTGCTGGATGCGGACGGCCGGGATCTTCCGCTGCGCCTGGTGGGTGAAAGTGAGCAGGAAGGACAAGCCACACAACGTGTTCTGGAACTGTGTGAGGGCCATCAGCGATATACCTTTGAGGGATTGTCCGCCAGGCCTGTTCCCTCTCTTCTTCGCGGCTTTTCTGCGCCGGTCAAGGTCCATTATGACTACAGTGACCAGGCCTTGATGTTCCTGATGTCCCACGACAGTGATGGGTTCAATCGCTGGGATGCGGCACAGAAACTGGCGCAAAAGATCTTATTGCAGCAGGTGGCAGGCGAGGATCGGGTCGAGGTGGCCGATTTCGTCGATGCATTTCGTCATGCATTGAATGATCCCGGAGCGGATCAGGCGTTACTGGCTGAAATCCTGACCCTGCCGGCTGAATCATACCTGGGGGATCAGATGGAGGTGGTCGATGTGGACGGTATTCATCGGGCCAGGGAGGCGCTCAAGAGCAGACTGGCGCGGGAACTGCGGGATGACTTCATTGTCATCTATGAACGTAATCAGGAGGTCGGAGAATACGACATTACGCCCGCTTCCATCGCCCGGCGCCGGCTGAAGAATCTATGCCTCGATTATCTGATGCAACTGGAAGAGCCGGAAATCGAGCAGCGCTGTATCGATCAATACAGTCGTGGCAACAACATGACGGATGTCATCCAGGCCCTCGGTCTCATCGCTGGCAGTGACATCGATCAGCGCACTGCTATCCTGCAGGATTTTTATCAACGCTGGCAAGAGGATCCACTGGTGCTGGACAAGTGGTTTACGGTACAGGCGATGTCGAAGCGGGAAGATACCTTGCAGCAGGTTGAAGAACTATTGCTGCACCCTGCCTTTTTCATCACCAATCCAAATAGAGTGCGCAGCCTGGTGGGGGCCTTCTGCAGTGGCAATCCGGTACGTTTCCATGATCTGAGTGGCAAGGGCTATCGTTTTCTTGCCGACCAGGTGTTACAACTCGACGGAATGAACCCTCAAGTGGCGGCACGCCTGTTACGCATCATGGCACGCTGGCGCCATTATGATAGTGTGCGCCAAACCATGATGCGAGGTCAGTTGGAGCGCATCCTTCAGACAAGTGGATTGTCCAGAGATGTTTACGAGATTGCCAGCAAGAGCCTTGCTGAATGATTCCGGAGATACTTCTGTCTATATTTGCGGCATGCGGTGATTGAATTCTATAAAGAATTGATCATATGTGCCGAAGCAAAATATAATCCTTTTTTTGTGACGCTATTCAGCACTTTTCGGATTGGCTGCTATCTAACCGTTATCGGTGATGACTCTCTTAAAAAGCTGAATAGTTATCTTTAAATTTTTAGATGACGGAGGTGATATTAAATGCGGGACGATAACGATCAGGAAAGCGGTACATCTGAACCAAAGACAGAGGTGAAAAAGGCTACTGCCAGGAAGAAGTCACCTGCCAGGAAGAAAGTCGCCGCGAAGAAAACGGCGGCCAGGAAGAAAACTGTAGCCAAGAAAAGCCCCGTGACCAGGAAAAAAGCGGTGGCTTCCAAAAAGAAGGCGGCGGTGACGAAAAAGGTCGCACAAAGCAGTCCGCAGGAAGCAAAGTCTTCCGGACGTCGGGGAAGGCCGGTTTCAGTGGAGGTTCTTCAGCGCAAACTGAAAAGAGCCGAAGATGCACTGAAGGCGGAAAAGGCGTTGCGCGTCAAATTGCGTCAGGAGCAACGTAAGGCTGCAGCAGTTGCCGCTGCGGCGAAAAAGGAACTCAAAGCAGAGTTGGCTCAGCTCAAGCGTACCATTGCGAATTTGCTGGATGAGCGTAAGAAATCAGAACAGGAACTGGCGCAGCGGCAAAAAATGGAGGCCGCTCGAGAATCCGCAGTGAGCAAATTCATCCAGCGCTGGGAAAAGAAGTATCTGAGTGATCTTGCGCGGAAGAGTGCGAAAAAAGGAAAACGTGGACGTCAGCGAAAGTCGTAACAGATCGCTCTCTTTGGGGCGGCCTGTTGCCGCCCCATGCGCAGCAGTCGAATCTGCAAAAGCCCCTGGTTGCAGGGGCTTTGTTTTTATCCCTGGTAAACTGTGGAAGTTTATTGCCGATCGATGCCCATTCAGACGATAAGTTGAGAGTGACCCATGCCGGGCGTCGAATTCCTGCTTCTGAACGTGGAGCTGTGTTTGAATATATGATGATGAATAGACCCGTAATATCCTGCAGGCGGAGGTTGTGATGCGCCGTTCGCTTTACCCATGGCGGCTCGATGCGCTGTTCAATGGTCGTCCCACCGTGGGTGGACTGATGGATCTTTGTGAAGAGAACTATCGCCACATCATGCGGCTGGCCCCATGCCTGCGTGAGCTGTCAGGCTGTTACCGGTCCCAGCCGGCCGGTGCCATGGAACTGTATCTGCAGATACTGGAACAAACGCCTTATACCAGCTTGATTCATATCACTTATTACTTTTCCCAGGCGGGTGGACATCGGCCTGACCCGGATGCCCGGATCAGAATCTATCATGATTCACGGCAGGCCGAGGTGATTCATATCCGGCAGCGTGCGCTGCCGCTGAACAGCGGCCCGTTGCGTCCAACCATGGCGCAGAAATGGAAGATCAATATGTTTCTGTCGAAGTGGCTTGCCTATTGTCGGCAGCAGCAACATGGTTTCACCCCTGACCAGCGCATAGAACAGATGCTGATCAATGATGATTTGGTCGAATCCTGTTGATCGAGAGCGGGTTAGGAAATTTCTTCCTCAATCTTTTAGAACCAATCAAATTAATTCTTGACAAAAATTGTGGGTGAATGATAGCGTTATAACCAAGTAAAAAACTTGGTAATAAGGCAATGCGCCGGGAATCACAATTATGAGACTTTCAACCAAAGGTCGTTATGCAGTTACAGCCATGCTCGATCTGGCGTTACAGGGCGGTGAAGGCCCTGTGACACTGGCAGAGATATCGGAAACACAAGGTATTTCACTGTCTTACCTGGAGCAGCTGTTCGCCTGCCTCAGAGGTAAACAGCTGGTGCGTGGCGTGAGGGGGCCGGGAGGCGGCTATTATCTGGGACGTGCGCCGGAGGATATCTCCATTGCTGACATCATCTGTGCCGTCGATGAGTGGGTGGAATTCACCCGTTGTGGCGGAAACCGTGATTGCAAGGATGGAAAGCGCTGTCTGACGCACAATCTCTGGGATGACCTCAGTAATGAGATCTTTACCTTTCTGAGCCGGATCAGCCTGGCAAAACTGATCGAACGGGGGGGATTGAAAGAGGGCGGCTGCATCAATGACAAGCAAACGGACAATGCCGTTGCGTCGCCACGCGATTTTCGCGCTGCCTGATCTCCCTCGGGCCGGAGGGCTCAGTCCAGGGGTAGCTGAAATGCCACCCTGGTGCCCTCCGGCTGGCTGGAGCTGATCTCGATCTCCCCGCCATGGGCATCCAGTATCCGCTTGATGATACCGAGTCCCAGGCCGGTTCCATTGGCCTTGGTGGTAAAGAATGGGTCGAACAGGCGTGACAGTATCTCTTCCGGGATAGGGGGGGCCGTATTGGTTATCGACAGTGTCAGGGTTCGTGCCTCCTGGTTCCGGGTGATCTCCCAGTGAATGGTGCCCTGCTCCGGCGCTGCCTCAGCGGCATTGTTGGCCAGGTTCAACAGGACCTGGGTCATGCGGTCAGGATCAACCATGGCCCGGTTCTCTCCGGGTTGTATCGACCATGAAGATTTCTGCCTGCGGGCGCTGGCATAATCTCCATGGCCCTCCAGGAATTGAAGCAGAAATTCAGCCATGTCGATGATACGCAGCTTCAACTTCATCGGTTTGGCATAGAGCAGAATCTCCTCCAGCAACCGTGCCATTCTGCCAGCTTCCTGATGGGCCAGCTGGACCCGCTTTGCCACATGCGGCGGAAGTTCGTTTTTTTGCATGTAATCCAGAGTCATGTTGATGGTGGAGAGCGGGGTGCGTATCTCATGGGCGATGCCCGATGCGAAACTGCCGATAGCGGCAAGTTGAGAGTGCTCGGCCAATTTTACCGTTCGCCCGAAGCTATGGGTGATCAGCTTGGCAATGTTGCTCAACAGCTCCAGATGCTCAGGGGAATATGATTCGGGCTCGCGGGTGGCAAATGCCAGTATTCCCGGAATTGGGCTCTGGTCCGTGATCGGGAGAAAAATGGCGTCGCGCAGGCCGTTGTCGACCATGTGGTTGAGAAACTGGAGCTTGGGGTTGTTCTGCGCGGTACGCTTCATGTCCGGAATGTGCAGCGGTTTGCCGGCGATCAATGCCTTCTGCAGTAGTGTCTCCTGCAGCCTGAAATGCCGCCGCCGAACAGGCTCGGGCTGGCCGTCCCGATAGCTCTTCTCCAGGATGAAGGTATTGCCGTCGCCGGCAACGAAGAGTGCTCCAACCCAATCGAGAGGGAGCAGTTGGGGGAAGTGCTCGGCCACGAAACAGAGTGTGTCATCCAGATCGGAGCCCTGCTGTATCTGATCGATGAGCCGGAAGATGGCGTGCAGGCGGCTGGACAGTTGATTGAAGGAGCGGGTCAGCCAGGTCAGCTCATTGTCGCCAAAGGTCTGAACCTGGTAGCCAAAATCACCCTGGGCCACTTTCTGGAAGCCGGCTACCGCGTGGTTCAAAGGCCGCAGGATGGCGAGGAAGAACCAGAGCAGGATGCCCAGGGTCAGGGTGATGACGATCGCGAGGGTGACCCAATAGGTCTGGTTTACCTGTTCGAGGCGATCTTCCACCAGCCGCTGGATCTGTGACCGCAATGCGCTGATGGATTCGGCCAGGGGCTGATGGTGTCTGGTGATGTAGTCTGCCGCTGCTCCAAGTCGTGGGTTGCCGTCATCGGGTCCCAGGGCCTGTTCCAATCCGCTTTTGAATGTCGCCCAGGTCTCTTCAATGGCAGCCACTGCGGTGTGTACGGCAGCATCCAGATTGGGGGTGAATGGCGTATCCCGGTTGGTCAGGGAGGGGGCGAAGTTCTCACTCATGAAACTGTCGGTTATCTGGTCGAACAGCCCGATCTGGTTACGCAGTTCCCGATAATAGAGCATGATGTCGCGCTGATATGAGGTCAGGTCCTGTGGTGCATGGACAGCGTAATTCATGCCCAGATCGATCAGGTTTTGGGAGGTGTGTTGAAGCCGGGCAGTGATATTGAGCAGGGTACTGTAGCTGCGCTGCTCATCCAGTGCGCTCATGTTGATGGTAAAGGCACCGGTGAACAGGATTACGATCAACAGCAGGGCGGCGCCAATCTGGAATTTGAGGGTTTTGATCGAATGCACGGATGTCTGCCGCTGAGTGGTTTTTATTTCAGAGTGCCTGGCCCTTGATTGGTTCACAAGGGCTCGCTTCTACGGCAGAGCCGGCTGAATGGTTACCACAGGGCAAATCGGCTATCATTCCCATTTTCTGACTGGTCAGCACATATGTCGCCGGCCAAGCTGGGATATCTGGTATCCGGATGATGGATTGGGAAACTGAAGACCTGGAGACGATCCGGGACTATATACGTTGGGGCGCGAGCCGGTTCAACGAGGCCGGGTTGTTTTTTGGTCATGGCACAGACAATGCGCTGGATGAGTCGGCACTTTTGGTACTGCATGCTCTCCATCTTCCAGCGGAATCGCTGAATGGCTATCTCGATGCCCGTCTGACCGTAGCGGAAAAGAAACATGTGCTGAATCTGCTGTGGCGGCGGGTGGATGAGCGCATACCGGCGGCATACCTGACCCATGAGGCGTTTTTTGCCGGTCTCAGTTTTTATGTCAATGAGCATGTGCTGATACCCCGTTCCCCCATTGCTGAGCTGGTGGAGGCTGGATTCGAGCCCTGGGTGCAGGAGGATTCGGTGTCGCGGATACTGGATCTATGTACCGGGAGTGGCTGTATCGCCATTGCCTGCGCCTACCGCTTTCCTGATGCCAGTGTGGATGCGGTGGACGTCTCAGCGGAGGCGCTGGCGGTAACGCGGATAAACGTGGAGCGGCACCACCTCGAAGACCGGGTGGAGCCGATACTGTCCAATCTGTTCGATGAACTGAGAGGACGGCGCTACGACCTGATTGTCAGCAATCCCCCTTATGTCAGCCAGGAGGAACTGGCGACACTGCCCGATGAGTACAAGCGCGAACCGGTTTTGGGACTCGAGGCCGGTGAGGATGGGCTGGATCTGGTGGCGGAAATCCTGCGGGATGCGGCCGCATACCTGGAGCCGGGTGGGGTACTTGTGGTAGAGGTGGGCAGTAGCGCTGAAGCGCTGATGGCGCGTTATCCCGACGTCCCTTTCCTGTGGCTGGATTTTGCCCGGGGTGGGGATGGGGTCTTTCTGCTCACGGCAGAACAACTGAATGAATATCAAGCTATATTTGATGAGGGTGAATGACTGATGGCATTGCAGAGAGCGAGATCCGCTGAAGAGTATGCCGAATGGGTGAAACAGGCCCGATTCGAAGTTGGAGACCTGCGGGAGTGCCTGCTCTACGACATGGAGGAGGTAGGAGAGATGGGGCGTTTCCCCGCCTTCCTGGAGCCATTGGAGGAAGGAATCAATCAAGTATACGACGCCATGTGTAACGGCACCTATGCGTTTGGCCGCGAGGATCTGCCGTTCATGGAGATTGCGGAGATGAATGCAGACCAGATCCCTTTCATGGTGCTGCTCAAGCAAATCAATGAGACCCACCGCAAGGGCCTGGACGTGGGTGAGGATATATAATGATAGACCAGTCCCTGGTTTTCGATCTGGCGTTGATCAACAAATACGACTACGCCGGCCCGCGCTACACCTCTTACCCTACGGCGCCCCAATTTCACGAAGGCTTTGGCGAGCAGGCGTACCGGGATGCGGCCATCCGCAGCAATGAGAGCGGACGGCCGCTGTCACTCTATTTTCATATCCCTTTTTGCGACACTATCTGCTTCTATTGTGCCTGTAACAAGATCGCCACCAAGGACCGGGGGATGGCGCAGGAGTATCTCGATCGGGTCTACCGTGAAATCGCCATGCAGGGTGAGCTGTTCGATCGCTCGCGTAAGGTGGAGCAGCTGCATTGGGGCGGTGGTACCCCCACCTTCATCAGCCACGATGAGATGCGTGAACTGATGCGGGTGACGGGCGAGCATTTCAATCTGGTCGACGATGACAGTGGCGAATACTCTATCGAGATCGATCCCAGAGAGGCCACGCCAGAGACCATCAAGTTGTTGCGGGAGATCGGTTTCAACCGCCTCAGCCTGGGCGTGCAGGATCTCGACCCAAAAGTGCAGAAGGCGGTCAACCGCATCCAGTCCGAGACAGAGACCATGGCGGTGCTGGAAGCGGCCCATGAGAACGGCTACCGCTCGGTCAGTATCGATCTGATCTATGGCCTGCCATTGCAGACCGCGGAGAGCTTCATCCGGACCCTGGACCGGGTGATCGAGGTGGGGCCGGATCGGCTCTCCGTGTTCAATTACGCCCATCTGCCGGAGCGATTCAAGCCCCAGCGACGTATCAATGAAGCGGAGCTGCCGCAGCCGGCGGAAAAGTTGGAGATACTGCAGCGCAGTATCGAACACCTGACCCGTGCCGGTTATGTCTATATCGGTATGGACCATTTCGCCCGCCCCGACGATGAGCTGGCTGTGGCGCAGCGGCAAGGCACGCTGTATCGCAATTTCCAGGGCTACTCCACCCACTCGGATTGTGATCTGGTGGCCATGGGTGTCACTTCCATCAGCATGGTCAATCCCACCTACAGCCAGAATATGCGCGGCCTGGATGACTATTACGCACGGGTGGATGCAGGTCGCCTGCCGGTCTTTCGGGGTATCGAGCTGGAGCAGGATGACCTGATCCGGCGGGATGTGATCACAAAGCTGATCTGTAACTTCGTGCTCCATTTTGCCGAGGTGGAGGAGCGCTGGGAAATCAGATTCTCAGACTACTTCAAAGATGACCTGGAACGGTTGCAGGAGATGGCTGAGGATGGTCTGCTGGTACTGAACGACGAGGGTATTCGTATCCTGCCCCGGGGAAGGCTGCTGATCCGAAACGTCTGCATGGCCTTCGACAAGTATCTGCCGCCGGTGACCCAGCTGAAGAGCTTTTCCCGGGTCATTTGAGTATTGCTGTGTATTTTAGGGGGGCTCTGATTAATTCCGGGATAGGCGGATTGAGGAATGAAATTGTCCAGATCAAGGCGTGAATTGCAGCTAATAGCAGGACTATTGGCAAGATTCACAACGCAGAGATGGGCGATTTCAGCCACAAGTCGCCGCCCCATGAATTGATCAGAGGTTCCTTAACGCATGACCCGGGACCCCGCAGCATCAGGACAGTGGCGGATTCCGGCGGGTATCGATGTGCTAAATGGGAGTTCAGTGGGTTTTTTTCGGTGTCCATGGCAAGGGGAGCGGTCATTCTCCGGGCCTTGCTGTGAAACACCGCGGGTGCGCTGAATACGCAATTATCACATTGATGAAGCACGTCACGTCATGGGGTGAGCATGAAGACAAGCCAATCTCTCATAAGTATGGCTCCCAGTGAAATTGACCGGATCATTTCTGCGTCCACCGAATTCCGTAACAGCCAACCCGTATATGAAGAAGCCCGGAAAAAATTGGGCGATGACTTTTTTGCCGAGCAACTGCGTGTTTTTCTCCTCTGTCTGAACGGCACGCTGAATGATGACTCGGTTGATCGTCTGCTGCAGGGTTATCTGGAGGCTGGCATTCCCTACCTGTTGGTGATGGGGGACATCAGTTGGCTGCAGGAGATGCTGCTGCGGCTGATCGAGGAGGAGACCAGCGATGCGTATGCTGAAGCAGGCGTCATCGAGCAGGCACTCAATGGTGTTCGCAACCGAATTGCCTGGCGCTTCCTCTGCAAAGAAGCGGCTGTCCCTCCTGAAATGCCGGTAAACGGACTGGTCGAGAAGATCCTGATCAAGACCTGCCTGACTTGGTGGGCGCGTGTGCGGGAAGCAATCACCGAATCCAGGCTCGATATCTTTCCGCTCGGTAACGCCAGTGACAGCCCCTTCCACCACGCCCTCCGTTATCCAGAGAGTCTGATGGCCTGCATGGACCTGAATTTCTGCGACCAGATCGATGTTCGCCATCGTAAGCTCCACCAGCAGGCCGCTTTGCTCTATGTTGCCCTGTATCATCAAAAGTATGAACAGGCACTGCTGATCTTTGGCGAACTCTCGACCAATCTCTGGCAGCTGCTGCAGCAATTGACCACGCTCTATTTCGATGCCCAAGTCAACCGACTGCCAAAGTTCCTGAATTTCGTTCGTACCTCGCTCTATCTGAGTGGCGGTAAATATCTGGGGCTGATCGACCTGCAGGGCCTCGATCATATCAATGAGCGCTTTGGACAGGAGGAGGGGGACCTGGCGCTGGCGGCGTTGGAGCAGGTGCTCGAGGCGGAGTTTCGCCAACATCAGTCATGGTTCCTCTATACCCGTGGTATCGGTGGTGACTACTACCTCTATGCCCAGGATGTGGAGGCAGCGGAGGTAGAGGCCTTGTTCGGTCGCATCCAGCAGGCGCTGGCGGAGACCCGGGATGGCCCCTCGACAGCTGCGACACTCAAGATTCGAGCGCATGCTATCTCCCTGAACGGCCTGACAGAATTGAGTGCGTCCAATCTGCGCCTGGCGGTGGCCTACCTGAAACAGTATCGCGACACGGTCAAACCTGCCGTGCTGGAAGGAGAGCATGAGGCGGTGCAGATGTGGCGTTGGATCAAGAACCGTCTGGCAAAAAGCATCGATTTGCGGCGCAAACTCGACCACCGGTTGGTGGATATCTTCGTGCAGCCGCTGGTGCTGTTGGGCGGTGATAGCGATTGGCACGCATTCGAGGTATTGGGCCGTTTCCGTGATGGCGAGGAATTTATCAGCGCCGGCATGTTCATCGACGATATCATTCGCCTGGGACTGATAGAGGCATTCGATCTCCAGGTGCTGGAGAAGATCCTGGAACAGCGGGATCAACTGGCCTCGCTGACCAACCGCCTGTTCATCAATGCCTCACCCCATTCACTCGAATCTGCCGCCTACCGCGATGCCCTGGAGGCTGCCGTGCAAGGGCCGTTGGCCGATTTCGACATCGTCATCGAGCTGACCGAGCAGATCCTGTTTCAGGAATTGGAATTGGTTCATCGCCTGCGTCGTGAGTGGGGTATCACCTTCGCCATCGATGACTTCGGCACCGGGTTTTCCTCGTTGCAGTCGGTGATCGAACTCGCTGAGCACAGCACCATCAGCTATCTGAAGCTGGACGGCAGTCTGACCGTCGAGCTGGGAAACAAGGCGACGGCGGAAAAGATCATGCGGATCATCACGCGCATGGCACAGGAGCTGGGCATGCGTACCGTGATCGAGTGCGTCGAGAGCGAGCGCCACCTGGAGCTGGCCAGTGAGATTGGCCTGGACCTGGGGCAGGGCTATCTGCTTGGCATCCCTGACACCGTCCCTTCCTGGTTGGCCAAGGTGATCTATCTGGAGAATCGGGAGGTGGGCACGCCGCTGCTATTTTGAATCAGGCCTGATGCGGTGACTGGCGGGCGCCGGAGGGAGCATTAGCTGTTCTCGCGACAGCGTTGTATAATGCCCGATTGTCCTATGCGGGGAAGGGCATCTTGCTGGACAGACGCGAAAGTGGCGGAATTGGTAGACGCGCTGGATTTAGGTTCCAGTGGGGGAACCCGTGGGAGTTCGAGTCTCCCCTTTCGCACCAGGATTTGGGTGTGGTTGCCGGTGGTTCGGTAGGCCGCCAATAAAATCAATAAATCGTATCTTTAGCTAAAACAGGTGGCGGCACAGTCTGCCAGAGAGGTCTTGCATGCAAGTTTCGGTTGAATCAAGTAAAGGACTTGAACGTCGGATGACGGTTGAATTGCCCGCGGAGCGGGTCGATGCGGCGGTGGAAAAGCGGCTGAAAGAGCTCGCACGTACCGTCCGGCTTGATGGTTTCCGTCCCGGCAAGGTGCCGATGTCAGTGGTGCGCAAGCGTTTTTCCGGGCAGGTGCAGCAGGAAGTGTTTGGCGATCTGGTCGAGGCCACCTATTTCGAAGCGTTGGCCCGCGAGAAGTTGCAGCCGGCTGGTGATCCCGCCATCGAAGCACTGGAGAAGGCGCCGGAAGAGGGTGTGGGGTATGTGGCGGTGTTCGAGGTCATGCCCGAAATCACCCTGGCGGATCTCTCTGGGCGGGTGATCGAACAGCCCCAGGCGACGGTCGGCGATGAGGATCTGCAGGCGATGCTCGATAAACTGCGCAAGCAGCGCATCACCTGGAACGAGGTCGAGCGCGAGGCTGCGGACGGTGATCAGGTCACGATCGATTTCGTCGGTTACATCGATGGTGAGGCATTCGAAGGGGGTACTGCCGAAGGCGTGCCGCTGGTGCTTGGGTCGGGCGCCATGATCCCGGGTTTCGAGGAAGGACTGCTGGGCGCCAAGGCTGGTGAAGAGCGCACCCTGGAGCTCAAGTTTCCGGATGATTACCGGGTCGAGAGCCTGGCCGGCAAGGAGGCCAGTTTCAAGGTCAAGGTGAACAAGGTGTCAGAGCCGGTTCTGCCCGAGATCGATGATGAGTTCGCCAAGGCCTTTGGTGTCACCGAGGGTGGTGTCGAGGCGTTGCGTAAGGAGATCCGTTCCAACATGGAGCGGGAACTGGCAGAAAAGATCCAGAGCCAGGTCAAGGAACAGGCGATGGACGCCCTGCTCGAAGCGAACGACATTGAGGTGCCCCAGGCCCTGGTCAATCAGGAAGCCGAGGCGCTGCAACAGCAGACCAAGCAGAATATGGCCCAGAGCGGTCAGGCCAGCACCATCGATTTGCCCCTCGATCTGTTCAAGGAGCAGGCGCAGCGCCGGGTGGCCTTGGGCCTGATCATCGGCGAAGTGATCAAAGCGAACAAGATCGAAGTCGATGCCGACCGGGTACGGGAAAAGGTGGCGCAGTTTGCCCAGTCCTATGAGGACCCGCAGGAGGTGATCGACTACTATTACAGTGATCCCAAGCATCTGGCGCCGATCGAAAATGTGGTGCTGGAAGACCAGGTGGTCGACTGGGTACTGGAGCAGGCGCAGGTCGAGAGCAAAGAGATGAGTTTCGACGAGGTGATGAACCCTGCTGCTACAGGAACGGAAGCGGAAGCCGCTGACGAATAAGCCGCCTGATAACGACGAGCAGTGACTGACCGGCGGCGGAAGGCCGCCGGTACTGTTCATAAAAGCGTAATATAATCAGTTTGTTATTGCCAAACAGTTGGTAAAGATAAAGGATTCCTAAAAGATGGCCGATACATCGCACATGGGCGCATTGAATACTCAAAACCTGGGATTGATACCCATCGTTGTGGAACAGACCGCCCGTGGCGAGCGTTCCTACGACATCTATTCCCGGCTGCTCAAGGAGCGGGTGATCTTTCTGGTGGGGCCGGTGGAAGACCACATGGCCAACCTGGTCGTGGCACAGCTGTTGTTCCTGGAATCGGAGAATCCGGACAAGGACATTCATATCTACATCAACTCCCCGGGTGGTTCCGTGAGTGCCGGCCTGGCGATCTATGACACCATGCAGTTCATCCGCCCCCATGTCAGTACCATGTGCATCGGTCAGGCGGCCAGCATGGGTGCATTGCTGCTGGCGGGTGGTGAAGCGGGCAAGCGTTACTGCCTGCCCAACTCCCGCATGATGATCCATCAGCCTCTGGGCGGCTTCCAGGGGCAGGCGACCGACATCGAGATCCATGCCAAGGAGATCCTGCTGCTGCGGGACCGTTTGAACAACATCATGGCGCACCATACCGGTCGTCCGTTGGAGCAGGTCGAGCGGGATACCGAACGGGATAACTTTATGAGCGGTGAAGATGCCGTGAAGTACGGTCTTATCGACCGGGTCTTGGAGCAGCGCACAGTAGAAGCAGCCCCTGAAACCTGATGGAATAGACCAGGGTGTTTTGTGATAGGGTCTGACAAAAGTGAGAATCGGCAGGAACCTTGCCAACATCGGGCAATCAGATATTATGGTTCCATGCCATTATGGAGAATCGGGTTGATCTGATGCGATGGCGATGCGAGAGGCGATCTGAGAGGAAATATCTATGAGTGAAGACAAGACCAGGGGCGATGAGGGCAAACTGCTCTATTGCTCTTTCTGTGGAAAGAGTCAGCATGAGGTGCGTAAGCTGATTGCCGGCCCGTCCGTCTTCATCTGCGATGAATGTGTCGAACTTTGCAATGACATCATCCGTGAGGAGATGCAGGAAGGCACATCGGAATCCACCAGCAAACTGCCGAAACCCCATGAAATAGATGAGATGCTCAATCAGTATGTGATCGGGCAGGCGCGGGCGAAAAAGGTGCTCTCGGTGGCGGTCTACAACCACTACAAGCGCCTCGATGCAGGTGGGAAGAAGGATGATGTCGAGATCTCCAAGAGCAACATCCTGCTGATAGGGCCGACCGGCTCCGGTAAGACGCTGCTGGCGGAAACCCTGGCGCGGATGCTCAACGTCCCCTTCACCATTGCCGATGCAACCACCCTCACCGAGGCCGGTTATGTGGGCGAGGACGTGGAAAACATCATTCAGAAGCTGCTGCAGAAATGCGACTACGATGTGGAGAAGGCGCAGACCGGCATCGTCTATATCGATGAGATCGACAAGATATCGCGCAAATCCGACAACCCTTCCATCACCCGGGACGTATCGGGAGAGGGTGTACAGCAGGCCCTGCTCAAGCTGATCGAAGGAACAGTGGCCTCCGTTCCGCCACAGGGCGGGCGCAAGCATCCCCAGCAGGAATTTCTGCAGGTGGATACCTCCAATATCCTGTTCATCGTGGGCGGTGCCTTCGCCGGCTTGGAAAAGGTGATTCGCGATCGCTCCGAAAAGGGTGGAATCGGCTTTTCGGCAGAGGTGCACAGCAAGAGCGATGACCGTAAGGTGGGGGAAGTGCTCACCGACGTGGAGCCCGAAGACTTGATCCGCTACGGCCTGATCCCGGAGTTCGTCGGGCGTCTGCCGGTGGTTGCCACGCTGGAGGAGCTGGATGAGACGGCCCTGGTCAGGATCCTCACCGAGCCGAAAAATGCGCTGACCAAGCAGTATGGCCGCCTGTTCGAGATGGAGGAGTGTGAACTCGAATTCAGAGATGATGCCCTGCATGCCATCGCCCGCAAGGCCATGGAACGAAAGACGGGCGCCCGTGGTCTGCGTACCATCATGGAGCAGGTGTTGCTGGATATCATGTATGATCTGCCAACCATGGAAGATGTCAGCAAGGTGGTGGTGGATGAGTCGGTGATTCTCGGCGAGAACGACCCCTACATCATCTACGAAGGCGGAGAGAAGCAGCTCGCGGCCTCTGATTGAGCAAAGTTTTTTACGGCTGTTCGACTACCCCAGGGTGTGGCGCAATTCGTTCCCAGCCGGGCTTGCAGACGGAAAGGTGAGCGGCTGGAGCAGCGCTGCTGGCGCGAGACTGCGGCAAGGTCGATTTGCGCTGATGAGGCTGATCCGGGGCCGTGAAAGGGCCTTGAAAAATCCGTTTTCGCCCCAATTGCTTCCATATCCATCCATTCAAGGTGGAGAAAGCATAGTTTTCTCCCCATCTAACTTTAGATTCTCAGACCTGTGTGCCCAGGCGGGCTCGTTGATGAGTCAACGCCGTAAGACGGGTTGCCATGCCTCTGAATCACTCCATGCAGGAGATCCTATATGGGTCAAGATGACAAAAAAATTGCTGTAACTACTGATATTTCCAATCCGGCGCCGGTATTGCCATTACGGGACGTGGTGGTTTATCCACACATGGTGATTCCGCTGTTCGTTGGCCGCGACAAGTCCATCAAGGCACTGGACGCGGCGATGAAAAACGACAAGCAGATTCTGCTGGTGGCACAGAAAAGTGCAGAGACCGATGATCCTTCTGTGGAGGACCTCTATCAGGTGGGTACCCTGGCCAATATCCTGCAGCTGCTGAAGCTGCCGGATGGTACGGTCAAGGTGCTGGTCGAGGGTGGTGACCGTGCGCACCTGGTCCGTTTCCTTCCAGGAGAGGATTACTTCACCGTCGAAATGGAAGTGATGCAGGATGAAAGCTCCCTCGATGAGCGGGAGATGGAAGTCCTCATGCGATCTGCCACCGCACTGTTCGATCAGTACGTGAAACTGAACAAGAAGGTGCCGCCGGAAGTGCTCACATCACTCTCCAGCATCGACGACCCCAGCCGTCTGGCGGACACCATGGCTGCCCATATGTCGCTGAAGCTGGAAGAGAAGCAGAGCGTACTCGAGATGTCCAATATCCCGGAGCGCTTGGAGCATCTGATGGGGCTCATGGAGGCCGAAAATGATCTGCTGCAGATCGAGAAGCGTATCCGTGGCCGGGTCAAGCGGCAGATGGAGAAGAATCAGCGCGAGTATTATCTCAATGAGCAGATGAAGGCGATCCAGAAGGAGTTGGGTGAGTTGGATGAGGCGCCCAATGAGATCGAGGATCTGGCCAATCGCATCGAAAAGGCAGGGATGACCAAAGAGGCGAAGGGCAAGGCCATTGCCGAGCTGAACAAGCTGAAGCTGATGTCACCCATGTCGGCCGAGGCCACCGTGGTGCGCAACTACATCGATACCCTGGTCAGTGTGCCGTGGAAGAAGCGCAGCAAGATCCGAAATGACCTCAAGCTGGCCGAGGATGTGCTCGAGGCCGATCACTATGGTCTGGAGAAGGTGAAGGAGCGGATCATCGAATATCTGGCGGTGCAGCAGCGGGTGCGCAAGCTGAAAGGCCCGATCCTCTGCCTGGTGGGTCCGCCGGGCGTCGGTAAGACCTCGGTGGGACAGTCCATTGCCCGTGCCACCAATCGGAAATTCGTGCGTATGGCCCTGGGCGGGGTGCGGGACGAGGCGGAGATCCGTGGTCACCGCCGTACCTAGATCGGTGCGTTGCCGGGCAAGCGCGTACAGAATCTATCCAAGATCGAGACCAGGAATCCGCTCTTCCTGCTGGCTGAGATCGACAAGATGGCGAAGGATTGACGTGG
>CAZJCM010000044.1:0-18910 GCA_964544655.1 uncultured Sedimenticola sp.
CAGGTATTTTTCGGCATCAATCCACCTGTTGCACTAGCGAGTTGAATTCACGAATCACCTTTCAACACCAGGTTGCATGAATAATGAACAAAGTTTGTGGGACAGCAGTGATATTGCTGTCGTGCGCTACCATGAGTCCAAGGTTTTTTCTGTAAATTTTGTTGACAGTCAGCGGTGATTTGATGTTGGCAGTGGTGCTGAAGCCGGTTGGATATTTCACGGTGGTTAAGGTCAGACTTCCATGGTGGTTGAATCGTCACCCGCAGATGAGGATTGAGAAAATGGTTCGAATGAGAATGGTTGTCGCGTTGGTGCTGGGATCCCTGAGCGGGTGCTGATGCATTTTCTCTATGATGAGGTGAGCAAACAGAAATTGACGGATGGTTGGTGGAGCGGCTTCAAGGACAACCATGACGACAGCCGCCTGGCCCGGTTGTGAGCGCGCATCGAGCAATTTGCCGGCTTGTTCGATGATGCCGGCAGTGGTGATGAAGTGTGGTTGGATTATCTGCCTGGAAAAGTGACCCGGGTCACCATAAAAGGAGAGGTCAAGGGGATGATTTCCGGGGCGGATTTCAATCAGGCGTTGTTGCGGGTCTGCTGGGGGATGAGCCGGTCACCGATGATCTGAAGGCGGCGATGCTGGGGCGGGAGTGAGATCTGCACACCGCATGAATCCCGCTTTATGCAGAAAACCGACCAATGCATCGCTCTGCTCTTCGATCCGCTCCACCGAGTCGTGACCGGCCTCGTCCACCTCCAGTAATTGGATGTTGTCTCTATGGCATCGACGAATCATCTCCCGGGCATCGGTGATGGGAACGGTGTCGTCTTCCTTGCCATGTACCAGCAGGACCGGACAGTTGATGTGGCACAGGGTGCGGATCGGGGCGATTTCATCGTATGGGTGTTGGATCACCCACTGCACATAGCGGATGATGCCGGCGGCTAGTGGTGCTGGCAGATACCAGCGGTTGAGGAAGCGTTGCATCATCCAGCGTGGATGGGCGAAGGCGGAGATGCTGATCACCACCGCGATGTCATCCCGCCGGGATGTCTCGAACAGAACGGCCCCGGCGCCCACCGAGTGGCCAAGCAGGGCAATTTTTCTTGAATTCTTTGGGAACTGCCGTTTCAGCCAATCCACGGCATGGCCGACGTCTTCGGCAAACCGGGGCAGGGAGGTAAAGACGGCAGCGTCGCTTCGGCCATGATTTCTCGCATCCAGCAGCAGCACGTTGAGTCCGGCCCGATGGAATGGGATGGCCAGAGGCAGCATCAGTTCGGCGTTGCCACCCCAGCCGTGTAGCACGATGACCGTGTCCCGGGCGCCTGTGACTGGCAGCAGCCAGGCGAACAGCCGTTTGCCGCCGATGGTTGGGATCCACAGTGCCTGGTAAGGTATTCCCAGGTCTTCAGGCGTGCCGCGCTCACGCCGCCTTGGCGGGCGAAAGCCGAGATGGATCAGCAACAGGATGAGCCCGACGAGGGCAAGTGGAAGCAGGATCAGGTGATTCATTGGTTTGTCGTTTCGCGTTGTAACTTGTCACTGTTGCCCCAGCGTACCGCGTTTCGAGCGCATCAGGGTGCGGTGATCTCCCGTGCTGCCATGATGATGGGGATGCCAAGGAAAAAGCCAAGGCGGACCAGTGTTTCATGCTCAAGGATCCATTCGCTCCAGTTCATCGGACGCTCCTGTGAATTCTGCCTAACGCAAGAATGCCTTTGCAATTTCTTGACCATTCAGCACGTCGTTGCATCAGCAATCGTGGCGTGTTTGCGGAAAAATGTTGTTGGCCGGGATGCCGACATATTGAAACTTTTCAGTCACCACCCTGTCATAGGTTTATGATGTACGCCTGATCGGACTTTTTCGTTCTCCCTGGGAGTTTTCCGGTCAGGCCGGCTGCCAACGGGGCGGGTTGCAGTATATTGCCCCCGCCGTGACAAATAAGCTATTCTCGACACCCCATGCATCTTACTGCCAGAAAAATTCTGTTGCTGCTGCTATCGCTGTTTATTGCGGTGTTGCCCTTGCGCACCGCATATGCCGGCGCGACCGTGGCGAAGAATGGCATGGAGTTGACTGCGGCCATGAGTGGTATGCCTGATTGCAATATGGGCATGGAAGCTCAAGCGGTGAACTGCCCGGACCATAACGGCGAATCGACTTCCTTGTCCGACTGTTGTCAGGATCATTGTGGGAGTGCCGTGCAGTTGATATTGAGCTCTGAACTTGCCTTGGCCGGCAGTTCGGTCCACATTTTTCATTCCATCTATTCCGTTTCGATACCTGAGCCTGAACCAACCCGGGAATACAGGCCTCCATTGACTCACTCCTGAATAGTTCTGCCGGCACGCATGTGTCGCCCGTTTTTCCGGTCGATAGACCGCTATTTCAGGAGTTTTTTCATGAATCTGAGAGTCGTCCTCATTGGGCTCATTCCCTTTGTTGCCGCTGCCTGTACCTCAGGCGAGTCTGCCGTTGATCAGTCCCCATCCAGGGTATCATCCATCCAACAGGAGCCGGCGAAGATAAAACGTTGGTATACCTTTCAGCAGGTAAGCGCTGGGGCACGCATCTTTCAGGCGAATTGTGCCAGCTGTCATGGTAAGCAGGCGGCAGGTGCCGATAACTGGAAGCGGGTGGGTAGTGATGGAAAATATCCTGCTCCCCCGCTCAATGGCAGCGGGCACGCCTGGCATCATCCTCTCAATATGCTTTTCCATGTGGTGAAGAACGGCAGTCCCGGCGGGCAGGGGAACATGCCGGCCTGGGGTGGCAAGTTATCCGATGAAGAGATGGTGTCTGCCATTGCATGGTTCCAATCGAAATGGCCTGACGAGATTTATCAGGCGTGGGCGCAACGGGACCTCGCATCGAGAAAAAGCAACAAGGGCTGAGAAGTTGACGGCGGCTCTGCATGCACACCCGTGGAGCGCCAGGGCGCTCCCTCAAGGGCATGCGGATCGCGCGTGGTTTCAGTAGCTTCGGAGTTCAAGCTATCCGATAAAGGGCGCCAAGGGTTGTGGCTGTTCTAGGCCATCTGCGGCATGGATGCCGCAGTTGAGCGTACAGGGACGTATTCACAGCGTGCCTCGAACAACTGCCATCCTCACCGACCACGGCCACGAACTCTGGAACTTGAGTGACTATGAGTATGGGAATATCGTGATGATGAATATGGGTGGAGAATCGTTTTTCATGGGCTTTGGTGGTCTGTTTATGTGGTTGGTCTGGATTCTGTTGGCCGTCGTGCTGTTTGGCCTCATAAAGGGCCTGTTCAATACCGGTACCCGAGAAAGGCCGCCCGCTCTGCCCCAGTCGCCACTGGAGGTACTGCGCGATCGCTTCGCTCGTGGTGAGATCGATGAGGAAGAGTTTCGCATGCGCAGCGAGCTGTTGAAGAAAACAGAGGAGTAAGTGATGCAAATTCAGCGACGCGCTCCTGACAGGCGCGGGAGGTGACTATGAGCAGGTCGAATTTTATGAAGATCGAAGGGGTCTGGGACGTCAAACGAAAGATTTCGCTGCCGTCTCTAAGCCATCAGGCGGACGGTGATATGGTCGCATCCACCGTGGCCGGCCTTGCTGGTGTCCATGAGGTGCAGGTGGACGTGGCCGGACAACAGCTGCTGGTGCTTTATGACGTGACCCGGGTGGATTACCAAACCATTCTGGATGCGTTGGCGCAGGCTGGCTATCCAGCCAAAGATGATTGGTGGGCCAGGGTCAAGCGTGGCTGGTTTCAGTATCTGGACACCAATGGCAGGGAAAATGCAAATGCGCCAGAGCCTCCCTGCTGTAGCAACCCAAAGGGTATCGTGAAGCCGCGTAAAAGATAGATGTCGATGAAAGCCTTCCCTTTTTTACCTGATATTGGATAATCTGCCGTTGCCATGAACAACTCTACATCGTCCGCCAGTCCAACCTCCGGCTATAGCGAATCCCCCTACACATTGTGGGTGGATGAGATGAGCTGCCAGCATTGTGTCCGCGCCGTGGAAGAGGCCGCGCTCGGTAGCGATGGTGTTACTGCCGCAAAGGTCGACCTGACCGCGGGCACCGTGGAGGTGACAGGAGGCGCCCCCCATGCGGTGGTGAAGGCCATCGCATCGGCTGGCTACCCAGCCCGACCTCAGCCGAAGGTCCCGGACAGCTGTCCCGTTCCCAACGCCACGTCACCCACTCCGGTCGATACCGCCGCAATGGCCGGGAGCTACGTGATCGACGTGGGCGACATGACCTGCTCCAGCTGTGTTGCCACCGTTGAAAAAGCGATCCGTTCCGTGGACGGGGTGAGCGAAGCGGTGGTGGATCTGGTAGAGAAAAAGGCCTATGTCGTCGGCGGCGAGCCCCAGCAGGTGGTCGATGCCATCACCGATCAGGGATATGCCGCCGCGCTGCGGCAGACACCGACGGCTGCTGGCGCCGGGTCTTACCAGATCGCCATCGATGACATGACCTGTTCCAGCTGTGTAGCAGCGGTGGAACGGGCCATCCGTGGAGTGCCGGGGGTGGAGGAGGCGTCGGTCAATCTGGTGGAGAAACGTGCTCAAGTGCGTGGCGGTGATCCGCAGGCGGTTATCGATGCGGTCGTCGACCAGGGGTATGGCGCCTCGCTGATCGAGGCCTCCAGTAGTAACGCCTTCCGCCTCCTGTTCAGTGACGGCGAACAACAGGCGCAGGAACGGCTTCCCGATCTGTTCAAGGCGGGTGATGGTGAGGTGGCGTACCAGATGGCATGGCCCAGGGTCGAGATCACCACGAAGGAGCATCCGGCCGATCTCCTGTTACGCCTGAAGGCGGCGGGGTTCGACGCGGTGGTGGAAGAGGCCTTTGTCGATCCCTATGCGGAGCAGGCAGAACATGCCCGCAGGGAGATCAACCGTTCCTGGCGCCGCGCCTTGCTGGCCGGAGTGGTCGGCGTGGTTTTGATTACGGCGGAATTCAGCGGGGTGATGCCTGACCTGAAGGCCCCGGAGACGCTCTTCGGCCTCAGCGGCCAGGCGTTTTGGGGCCTGGTGGCGCTGATCTGTCTGTTTACCATGTGGTACAGCGGGCGTAATTACTATGCCACCGCGGTCAAGCAGGCGCGGCATCTTTCAGCCAATATGGACACTTTGGTGGCGCTGGGTACCTCCGCCGCCTGGGTCTCGTCGGTGATTCTGATCATCGACCCGGATTTCATCCCCGGTGGCGGCAAGAATCTCTACCTCGATGCGGCGGTGCTGATCCTGGCCTTTCTTCAGTTGGGCCATGCCCTGGAGACCCGCGCCAAGCGAACCACCAGTCAGGCGATCGGTTCCCTGGTACAGCTGGCTCCGAAGACGGCTTGGGTGGTGCGGGACGGCGGGGAAGTGGAGATTCCGGTCTCCCTGCTGCGGCTGGGTGATCGTATCCGGGTGCGGCCTGGCGAGACGATACCCATCGATGGCGAGGTGCTGGAGGGGCACTCCAGTGTCGATGAGTCGATGCTCTCCGGAGAGCCGTTGCCGGTGGAGAAACAGGCCGGCGATCCGGTCACCGGCGGCACCCGCAACCACTCCGGGTCATTCATCTTTCGGGTCACCCGATTGGGCGACGATACCACGCTGGCTCACATTATCGCGATGGTGAAGAAGGCCCAGTTGAGCAAGCCTCCGATCGCCCGCCTGGTGGACAAGGTCTCTGCCGTGTTCGTGCCCATCGTGGTATTGATCGCCATCGTCACCTTCATCGTCTGGTATCTGTTTGGACCCGAGCCCTCCCTGGCATTTGCCCTGACCGCTGGGATCGCCGTGCTGGTCATCGCCTGTCCCTGTGCGCTGGGTCTGGCGACCCCTATCGCCATCATGATGGGCACTGGACGGGCGGCTCAGCTGAATATCCTGATCCGTAACAGCGATGCCCTGCAGAGTGCCAGCTCACTCACCCATCTGGTGGTGGACAAGACGGGTACGCTGACCGAGGGGCGGCCGGCAGTGACCGAGATTCTGCCGCTGGAAGGGCAGGCCGAAGACGATCTGTTGCGACTGGCGGCCGGCCTGGAGAGCGGTTCCGAGCATCCTCTGGCGGAGGCCATTATCCAAGCGGCCAGGGAGCGGGGGCTGGAATGGCCCAAGGTGAAGGATTTTCTGGCCGTTGCCGGACGCGGGATCAAGGGTGAGATGGAAGGCCACACCTATTTTCTCGGCAACCAGCACTTCATCCGGGATCAGGGTTTGACTATTCCTGCCGAGCTGCAACAGACTGCCGCGGAGCGCGCAGCGGATGGTGGAACCCCGATCTGGCTTGCCGCCGATGGCGGGCTGCTGGGTCTCCTGTTGCTGACCGATCCGATCCGGCAGGACTCTGCCAGCGCCATCGCTGCCTTGCATGCCAGGGGGATACAGGTGGTGATGTGTACGGGAGACAACCGCGCTACGGCGGAGGCGGTGGCCGGCCGGCTGGGCATTGATCAGGTGTACAGCGAAGTGCTGCCCGAGGATAAACTGAAAGTGATCCAGGAGTTGCAGCAGCAGGGGTACAAGGTGGGCATGGTGGGTGACGGGGTCAATGATGCACCGGCCCTGGCCCAGGCGGATACCGGTTTTGCCATCGGCAGTGGTACCGATGTGGCCATCGATAATGCCGACATCACCCTGGCGGGTGATTCACTGGCCAATGTCAGTACGGCCATCGCCATTTCCCGTGCCACGCTGCGCAATATCAAGCAGAATCTGTTCGGTGCCTTCATCTACAATGTGGTGGGCATCCCCCTGGCGGCAGGTCTGTTTTACCCCATTACCGGCTGGCTGTTGGCTCCCATGTTCGCCAGCGCCGCCATGGCGCTTTCATCGGTCACAGTGGTGACCAATGCGAATCGCCTCAGATTCTTTAAACCATAGAATAGGAAATCGTCCAATGTCTGAAGTCGTGGAACTGACAATTACCGGTATGACCTGTAACCATTGTGTGGCGCGCGCCACCAAGGCACTCGAGGCGGTGGCCGGCGTGGAATCCGTCGAAGTGAGCCTGGAGCCGGGTGGTGCCGTAGTGCGGGGGAGTGCCGATGCCGATGCACTGGTCGCGGCGGTGAAGGAAGCCGGCTACGAGGCCAGCCTGAAATAAGATGATTATGGTTCTGCGTGCTGCTGGAGCAGACTCTCCAGCAGGGCGCAGCGCTGTTCCTCATTCATACTTTCGTTACATTGTTCGGTCAGTATCCTTAGCTGGTTGCGCATCTGCTGGAGACTGCGCAGACGCGCCTCCATCTCCAGCAGTTTGCGGCTGGCCAGGGCCTGGACCTCGCAGCAATGCCCTGTTCCCAGTGACAGCAGCAGGCCAATCTCCTTCAGACTGAACCCCACCCCCTGGGCGCGCTTGATAAAAGCGATCCGGCGGGCCGCGCTGTCAGGATATCGGCGGTATCCATTGGCTGGCCTGTCCGGCACGGTCAGCAACCCTTTCCGCTGATAGTAACGTATGGTCTCGATGTTGACACCGGCCGCCTTGGCCAACTGACCGATGGTCAGGGTCGGTTCATCTGTCATGGGATCGATATGTGTTTCTCTCTCTTTTTCCACATCATGTTCCAATGGCTGAGAATGATCAATCTTCTTCCCCCTGTGGGCGGTTTGACCCTGCGCTCAGCGGTTTGGTTTGAAGGGATATCGTGCTGCCAGGAGACGTGAGCAGTGAGAGAACCCAATGGTGATGCTTTCTCTGTCGGCACCATTCGGTTCATGGGTGACAGCATGTGTTACATCACCGAGAATGTCAGTTCTTTATAATCGGGAGATGCTCATGACGCAAACCAGACTGGATCAAATCCTGGCTAATTTGCGCGGCCTGCAGCTGGAGCTGGAGGGAGAGATCGAACGGGTGTTGGATGAAAAGCGGCGCCTGTTTCGTTACAGCCTGGAACGGAGAAGAGTCCGTTTCGAGGACGGGGTGCGGGCGTTACAGGCACGCTATCGTGTCGGTGTCTGGCCCTATCTGCGTGATGCGCGATGGGGGCATCTGTTGACTGCACCCATCATCTATATGGTCATCGTGCCTATGATGTTGCTGGATGGGGTCGTCACTCTCTATCAACAGATCTGTTTTCGCGTCTACGGCATCCCCCTGGTGCGCCGTTCAGAGTATTTGGTGATCGATCGTCAGCATCTGTCGTATCTGAATGCGATCGAGAAGTTGAACTGTATGTATTGCGGTTATGGCAATGGTCTGATCGCCTACATCCGGGAAGTGACTGCCCGTACGGAGCAGTACTGGTGCCCAATCAAGCATGCGCGGCGTGTCAAGGACCCCCATCAGCGGATCGACCAGTTCGTCGATTATGGAGATGCCAGGGCCTATCGGGAGCGGTTGGAGGCGTTGCGCCGCCGGTGGTAGTGGGGAGAGGGGGTAGCGTCGGATCAGTGCCACAGGTTGCTCATGTGATGCCACCGTGGCTGCCGTTCCACCCGTTTGTCAGCACCGGTCTCGGCTAAGTCACTTGTGCCCAGATCGGGCAGGACCGGATAGTTCTTCTGTGGCTGTTTCAGCTCCATCAGGCGGCGTATACGCTCTTCGGTGGGCGGGTGGGTGCGCAGCATGGACGGTTCAGGTATGCGACGGCCGGGCAGCAGAATGTTCCCCAGTAGGGACTCCTGTCTCTTTTCGATCTTTACCAGGGCCCTGGCCAGGCCGTCCGGGTCACCAGTCAGGCGCACGGCGTTGAGATCGGCATCGAATTCCCGGGTGCGGGAGAGACCCAGCTGGGCCAGTGTGCTCAGATTCGGAGCAAAGATCAGTAACAGGATCGGCAACCAGCCGATGCCATGGCCGGACATTATGATCAGTGGCAGGTTGAGAAACAGCAGCACCTGCCCGAACAGGGAGAGCATCCCGGTGATGCGGCTGAACAGATCCGCCACCCCCATTACCCACATGTCGCCATTGGCGATGTGGCTCACCTCATGGGCCAGTACCGCTGTCACCTCCCGTTGATCGAGGCTGTGTGCCAGTCCGTCGGTGATGCCGATGGCGGCCTGTTCCTTGCTGCCCACGGAGAAGGCGTTGACCATGCTGCTGGGGATGTAATAGAGCTCCGGCATCCGGGGCAGGCCGGCGCGCCTGCTCAGTTCCTGCAGTATGGCATGGTACGTGGGTGCCTGCTGTGGCGACAGCGGCGTTGCCCGGTAGAGGCGCATGATCAGGGCGGGAGATGCAATCGGATTGAGTACGACCAGCAAGGCGCTCAACAGTAGCAGCCATATCACCCCCTCTCCCCCCCAGAAGAGTACGCCCAGCAGCGCCATCAGTCCCCCCATCAGGAGCAGCAAGAGCAGGGACTGCAGCCGGTTCAGTAGTGCGTGTCGATGCCAGGTTGTTGGATTCATTGAATAAATGCTCGCATAAACTGGGCGAATGGCCGGCCGGTTTTCCTCTGATTCCTCAATCGGAGTGAGGACAAGGCAGGGTTGATTGTGTTAGCTTCCACTAATAGACCATTTTTTTCGCAAGAGGACATTTCGGGGGATTTCCGATCGGGTTTGCAGCTGATCGGGACGGAAGTCCGAGTGTATTTCCAAGGGGTAATCATAGATGACGGACCAAGGCGGATCCACAACAAAGCAGAGGATCAAGAAAAAACTGGCGGCAGCGGCAATCTTCATCATGGCGGCGATAGGCATGTCGTTCGAGGTGCCCACGGTCGAGATTGCCTGGGTCAGTGCCATCCTGCTGCTGACCATCTATCTGTTTGCGTTCGAGATCGTGGATGTGGACGTGGCGGCCATATCGATCATGGTGCTGTTGGGGCTGACCAGTCTGTTTGCGCCGATCATGGGGCTGGAACAGGGGCTGGTGGACAGCAAACATCTGTTCGATGGTTTCTCCAGTAACGCGGTGATCTCCATCATCGCGGTGATGATCATCGGTGCCGGACTGGACAAGACCGGTCTCATGACCAAGGTGGCCGCTTTCATCCTGCAGATAGGCGGGCGGACCGAACAACGCATCATCCCCATCATCTCCGGCACTGTCGCCTTTATCTCCTCCTTCATGCAGAACGTGGGCGCCGCGGCCCTGTTCCTGCCTGTGGTCAGCCGAATCTCTGCCCGGTCTGGCCTGCCCATGTCGCGCCTGCTGATGCCGATGGGTTTCTGCGCCATTCTCGGCGGCACCGTGACCATGGTCGGCTCGTCCCCGCTGATCCTGCTCAATGACCTCATACTCACCTCCAATGTGGCGCTGCCGGCGGATCAGCAGATGAATACCTGGGGGCTGTTTTCGGTTACCCCGGTGGGTGTCGTGCTGGTGCTTACCGGTATCCTCTACTTCGTCATCGCCGGCCGCTTCGTGCTGCCCGCCACCGAGAGTGAGAGCAGCACGGTGGCGTCGGATGCCATGTCCTATTTCCATGATGTCTATGGCGTTGATTTCGCCCTCTATGAATTGGTGGTGCCGGATGGCAGCGATCTGATTGGCAAGGAATTGGACGACGTGGAGACCAGCTACCGGGTGCGGGTGATCGGCATCAAGCGTCCAGGCCAGGAGAGCCTGGTCGGGCCTGGCGTGGTGGCGCGGGATACCAAGATCGAGCAGGGCATGGTGTTGGGCATCGTGGCGGACCCCGAAGACCTTAAAGTGTTCGTGGAGAAATACGGCCTGCGGCAGCGCGAAGAGCTGCGCAGTTTTTCCGAATCCCTGGCCGCCACCAAGGCGGGTATCGCCGAGGTGGTGATTCCCCCCGGGTCGAACCTGGTGGGCAAGAGCGCCCGCGACGTCTGGATGCGCAACCGTTATGGCCTGGCCATGATCGCCCTGCATCGGGATGGGCAGACTATGCGTGAGGGTGACGACATCCGTAACATGCCGTTTCATCCGGGCGATACGCTGGTGGTCCATACCACGTGGGATACCCTGGCACGATTGGAAAAGGACCGGGATTTCGTCGTGGTGACCACCGAGTATCCCCATGAAGAGCTGCGTCCGCACAAGGTGGGCTGGGCGGGACTGTTCTTCACCATCGCCCTGATCATGGTGCTGTTCACCGATATTCGCCTCTCTATCGCCCTGTTGACGGGGGCGATTGGCATGATCCTGTCGGGGGTGTTGAAGGTCGACGAGGCTTATCAGGCGGTCTCCTGGAAGACGGTGTTCCTGCTGGCTAGCCTGATTCCCCTGGGCCTTGCCGTGGAGACCACCGGCACCGCCAAATGGATCGCCGAGCAGACCCTGAGTGTGGTCGGCGATATGCCGGTGTGGGTGATCCAGACCGCGGTGGCCGCGCTTGCCACCTTCTTCACCCTGGTGATGTCCAATGTCGGGGCGACCGTATTGCTGGTGCCGCTGGCGGTGAATATCGCCTTGGGCGTGGGTGCGGACCCGGCGGTATTCGCCCTGACCGTGGCCATCGCCACCTCCAACTCCTTCCTGATCCCAACCCACCAGGTGAATGCCTTGATCATGGGGCCCGCCGGTTATCGTGTGCCCGACTTCATGAAAGCGGGCAGTATCATGACGGTGCTGTTTCTGGTGGTGATGATGCTGATGATGGGGTTGGTATTCTGAGCATGGCTTGACCCTCCGTGTGTCCGGGCCGCATAATCTAGGCCCTTGTCCCCGCCGCGACCTGCGGCGGGGGATAGCGTCGGCTCGCCGGCGTGAACCGTGTTATGGTGGCCTGCATCGGTCCCCTCGCAACGAAAAGCCGTGAACCCGGTCAGGCCCGGAAGGGAGCAGCCGCAGCGGTGGACTCGTGTGCCGGGGTGCGGCTGGTGCGGGCCGCCGCCTTTTTGGCAGGTTGACCACAGGAAGGTTAGAATGGCCTTCTCTGAACCTTGGAAACCGTCTCCCTCATGAGCTATCAGGTACTGGCGCGCAAATGGCGTCCCCGCATCTTCAGCGAAATGATTGGTCAGGAGCATGTGGTGCGTGCCCTGAGCAATGCGCTGGACAACGATCGGCTGCATCACGCCTACCTGTTCACCGGTACCCGCGGCGTCGGCAAGACCACCCTGGCCCGTATCTTCGCCAAGTCGCTCAACTGTGAGCAGGGGGTGGGATCGACGCCCTGCGGCGTCTGCTCCATCTGCCGGGAGGTGGATGAAGGGCGCTTCGTCGATCTGTTGGAAGTGGATGCAGCCTCGCGTACCAAGGTGGATCAGACCCGGGAGTTGCTGGACAACGTCCCCTATGCCCCGGTTCGCGGGCGCTACAAGGTCTACCTGATCGACGAGGTGCACATGTTTTCCGGCGGCAGCTTCAATGCCCTGTTGAAGACCCTGGAAGAACCGCCACCCCATGTCAAATTCCTGCTCGCCACCACCGATCCGCAGAAGGTGCCGGTGACGGTGCTGTCACGCTGCCTGCAGTTCAACCTGAAACGGCTCCCATTCCAACAGATCCGGGATTATCTGCGGCTGATCCTGGAAAAAGAGGGTATCGAACATGAACTGCCGGCCCTGGGACTGCTGGCCCGGGGAGCCGATGGCAGCATGCGTGACGCGCTGAGCCTGATGGACCAGGCGATCGCCTTTGGTGGTGGCCGGGTGCTGGAGGCCGACGTGCGCGCCATGCTGGGCACCATCGCCCATGAACGGATTCACGACCTGCTGCGGGTGCTGGCCGAGGGCGATGCGCCAGGCGTGATGCAGCGGGTGGCGGAACTGGCGGAGCTGGCGCCGGACTTTGCCGGCGTATTGCAGGAGCTGCTGGCCCTGTTACACCGGGTTGCCCTGTTGCAGGCGGTACCCGATGCGTTGGATGAGAGTACCGGCGACGGCGAACAGGTGGCGGCGCTGGCGGCACAACTGGCACCGGCCGATGTGCAGCTGTTCTATCAGATCGGCCTCATTGGCCAGCGTGATCTGCCACTGGCGCCGGATCCCCGTTCCGGCCTCGAAATGGTGCTGTTACGCATGCTCGCATTCCGCCCGGAAAGTGTGCCGGTCGCCGGTGGCGGCACGACACCATCGTCGGCGCAGCGTTCGGTGCCGGCCGGATCTGCTGGAAAAGCGCCTGCCAGCGAGCGACCACCGGTCACAGCAAAACCGGAGGCGGCAGCAAAACCGGCAGCGGCCGCGCCGGATCTCAGCCGCTGGGGAGAGGTGGTTGCATCGCTACGGTTGGGTGGCGTGGCCAGCCAGCTGGCGGCCAATTGCACCTTCGGCGCCTGGGACGGAACCCTGCTCACCCTGCAACTCGATCCTGAACACAGACATCTTCAGGTAGGCAGTGCCGAACAGCGTTTGGCCAAGGCCCTGGAGCGATTTCTGGGTACTCCGGTGAAACTGCTGATCCAGGTGGGTGCGACGACCCAGGGGGCAACCCCGGCGCAGCAGCAGGCCCAGGCGCAGGCGCAGCGTCAACAGGCGGCTGAAGCCGGTATCGCCGCAGATCCCCTGGTGCAGGCGGTGCAGGAGCGCTTTGGCGCCCAGATCGCTCCCGGGTCGGTTCGCGTGCTGGATCCTGAATGACCCATATCCCATTTGGTGTATTTTTCCGAATATTGAGAGGTAAGCGCAGATGAAAGGTGGACTAGGCAACCTGATGAAGCAGGCGCAAAAGATGCAGGCCGAGATGCAGAAGGCTCAGGAACGGTTGGCTCAGGAAGAGGTGACCGGTGAGTCCGGAGGCGGCATGGTCAAGATCACCATGAACGGCAGGCATGAAGCGCGCCGGGTGAGTATCGATGACAGCCTGATGGGGGACGACAAGGAGATGCTGGAGGATCTGATTGCCGCTGCTATCAACGACGCCGTGCATCGCATCGCCGACAAGACCCAGGAGAGCATGTCCGGCCTGACCGCTGGCCTGGGGCTGCCGCCGGGCATGAAACTGCCGTTCTGACCATGGCTGAACGCCCCCTGCTGGATGAGTTGATGACTGCCCTGCGCTGCCTTCCCGGGGTGGGGCCGAAATCCGCCCAGCGTATGGCATTTCATCTGCTGGAGCGGGACCGGGAGGGCGGGCGCCACCTGGCCCGGGTGCTGGAGCAGGCGATGACACGCATCGGCCACTGCAGCCGCTGCCGCACCTTGAGTGAGACCGATCTCTGCACCCTGTGTGCAAGCCCTCAGCGGGATGATCGGCAGATCTGTGTGGTGGAGACGCCGGCCGAGGTGGTGGCGCTGGAGCAGGCGACCAACTACCGGGGGCACTATTTCGTGTTGGGCGGCCGCCTGTCTCCGCTGGATGGCATCGGTCCGCGGGAGATCGGTCTGGACCAGTTGCGCCAGCGGTTGCAGGAAGGTGAGGTGGAGGAGCTGATCCTGGCCACCAATCCCACCGTGGAAGGCGAGGCGACAGCCCACTATATTGGTGAGATCTCTCGCGGGCTCGGGATCAGGGTGACCCGTATCGCCCATGGTGTGCCCTTGGGCGGAGAGCTGGAATATGTGGATGGTGGTACCCTGTCCCATGCATTTGCCGGACGACGGGAATTTTGATCGCTGCCCATTAGCTTCGGTTATGGCAATGGCAGAGCGCGTTCCCGGCCCGGTATGACCCGATCTGGATGCGACAAGAGGTGTAAATAAATGGACGATTGTCTGTTCTGCAAGATGGCCTCGGGCGAGATCCAGCCCGATGTGCTGTATGAAAATGACGATGTACTGGCATTCCGGGATATCAACCCCCAGGCCCCGTTTCATGCCCTGATCATTCCCAAACGTCACATCAGTACCCTGAACGATCTGGAAGTGGATGATGCGGAACTGATCGGCAAACTGTTTCTGGCTGCCCGGCATGTGGCCGGACAGGCAGGGATAGCAGAGGAGGGTTACCGTACCCTGATCAACTGCAATGAAGCAGGTGGACAGGTGGTGTTCCATGTCCATCTGCATCTGCTGGGCGGACGTCGCATGGGCTGGCCACCGGGATAAGGCCAGGCTGTGCGCGCCGGTTCCCTGACGACCCAATTCGTTTCCGGTCAACAGAATGGCCGGATGGCCCCTGTCTCACCCTTGGCAAAGGCCGGCCCGGAGCAACAGCCGGAGCGGCGATCATCCCCTCAAACCACACCCGTCCTGGCGAAAAGCGAAGCCCAGACTCTGCAGATGCCCCCCCGGCGCCCTGATTACAGCCATATCGCCGGGGTGAAGAACCGGCAAGCAATAACGGCCTACCAGGCCCTAGACGAACAGACGCGGCGGGAACGGCTCGATACTCTCCTCGGCTTGGACGAATACGCCTGAATACGCCAGACTCCCGCAAAGATGATTTTCCGGCTGTTCCCCGGGCCGGATGCCACTGGATCGTTGATGGAGACGACCACTTCCGCCGATGGCAGAACTTTTCTGGCATTTTTTCCATCCCGGTCTACTTTAGTAGTGTCCTTCCAGAAACATCGACGGCAGACCCAGATCCATCTAGGTATGTATTATTCACCCATGATGTCGGCCCGTATCCGTTGCGGGTCTCTGCGACCTCCATTCGTCATTTTGTCATGCATGCCAAAGATGGCTGCGCCTGCATGAAAGGACATGAATGGTCAGATACCTGCTTCTATACCCGATGACACCACCCCTAACCAGCGATAGCCAGATATGAAGAAGAACAATGATGAACATTTGCAGCAACACCTGACGGAACAGTTTCTCGAGCAGTACCGGAAGCGATTCAATGAGACGGAAACAGCGCAGATTCAAACCCTGCTCGGCATCTATTACCGCTATGTCTCTGATGAAGATCTGGCGGGTGAAAACAGCGCTGACCTGATTGGTGCTGCCATCGCCCATTGGCAGTTGTTGCGTGAACGGCATACCGATGCCCCCGGCATCCGGGTCTACAACCCGACCTTCGAGGAGCATGGCTGGCAGTGTCGCCATACGGTGATTGAGGTGGTGACGGATGATATGGCATTCCTGGTGGATTCCCTCTCCATGGGGCTCAACCGGGCCGGTCTGACCATTCAGTTGACCATTCATCCTGTGGTGATGACGCGCCGCGACCGGCGTGGCAGGCTGCTGGAGATCAGTGCTGGTGGCAGCGATGGCCGGGCGGAATCGATGATCGCCTTCCAAGTGGAGAAACAACTGGATCCGGCGGTGCTGCAGGCGCTGGAACAGATGATGCGTTCCATCATTGGCGACATCGTGCGGGCCAACAGCGACTGGCAGGCGATGCGGCAGCAGGTGCTGCAGATCACCCGCCAGCTGGACGATGCAGCGTTGCCTCTGGCGGTGGGAGAGCGGGCCGAGAGCAGTGCCTTTCTCGATTGGATCGTGCAGGATCACTTCACCTTCCTGGCCTGGTGTGAATTCGACCTGCAGGATGAGGACGGTCAGCTGTCGCTGCACATAGACGACGACAGTCTGTTGGGATTGTTCGCCGGTGGCGGGCGGGAAGGTTATGAACCGGCGACGGTGATTCCCGACCTGGGCCGGGACCTCTCCAACTTTCCCTGTCACCTGGTGGTCACCAAGGCCAACGCCCGCTCCACCGTGCATCGTCCGGCCTATATGGACTTCATCGGCGTCAAGCGTTATGACGATCAGGGCAGGGTGAACGGCCTCAGCTGCATTGTGGGCCTGTTCACCCTGGCGGCCTACAGCAGCCCACCCAGTGAGATACCACTGTTGCGGCAAAAGGTGGCTGAGGTAGCCAACTCGGCCCGGCTGGCGCAAAACGGTCACTCGGCGAGGCTGTTGCACAGCATTCTGGAGAGCTTTCCGCGGGACGCCCTGTTCCAGATCAGCAGTGGTGAGCTGGGCGAGATCGCCCTCGGCATCATCGGTCTGCAGGAGCGCCAGCGCACCCGGTTGTTTATGTTCCGGGATGCCTTTCGCCGCTTCTACTCCTGTCTCGTCTACTTGCCACGGGAACAGTACAACCGCGATCTTCGGCTGCGCATCCAGAAGGTGCTGGTGGAGGCCTTTCAGGGTACTGAGGTGGAGTTCAATACCCTGTTCTCAGAGTCCGTGCTGGCACGGATCCACTTCGTCGTTTACACGCTGCCGGACAGCGAGGCCGAATTCGATCCTGAAGAGCTGGAGCAGCGGGTGATCGAGGCCACCAAGAGTTGGCAGGACGATTTCCGCGAGGCGCTGATGGAGGAGTATGGCGAGGCCACCGGCAGCGCTTACTTCAAACAGTATGAGCAGGCCTTTCCCGGCGGGTATCGGGAGGACTTCCATCCCCGCACCGCTGCCGCCGATGTGGCGCGTATCGGCCAGGCGCTGGCAGACGGCAAGCTGGGTATGCATTTCTACCGGCCAATCGTCGAGTCCCCGGAACAGGTCCATTTCCGCCTCTACTCACCACACCAGCCGTTGCCGCTGTCCGAAGTGATCCCGGTATTGGAGAACATGGGGCTGAGGGTATTCGGTGAGCGCCCCTATCAGATCCGCCACGCCGACGGTGAGGTGTGGATCCATGACTTTGCCATGGACTATGGGGGAGGTGCCGAACGACTCAATGATCGCAGCAGTGCCCTGTTTCAGGCGGCGTTCCAGCAGATCTGGGCGGGCCGGGTAGATAATGACGGGTTCAATCAGCTGGTGCTGGATGCCGGTCTCTCCTGGCGCCAGGTGCTGGTGTTGCGGGCCTACAGCCGCTACTTGCAGCAGATCCGCACGCCTTACAGTCAGACCTATATCATCGAGAGCCTGATCTGTCATGCCCGCATCAGTGAACGACTGGTGGCCCTGTTCCAGGCCCGTTTCGACCCCGCATCGAAAGACCGGGACGGCAAGCAGGGACGGATACTGGAGAAGATCGAGTCCATGCTGGAAGGGGTCTCCAGCCTCGATCAGGACCGCATCCTGCGCAGTTTCGCCAATCTGATCTGGTCCACCTTGCGCACCAACTATTTTCAGCTCGATGCCGCCGGTCAGCCGAAGGAGTACTTCTCGTTCAAGATCGATCCGCGCCAGGTCAGCGGTATGCCCCTGCCTCACCCTATGTTCGAGATCTATGTCTTCTCTTCGCGCATGGAGGGGGTTCACCTGCGGGGAGGCAGGGTGGCGCGCGGCGGTCTGCGCTGGTCCGATCGGATGGAGGATTTCCGTACCGAGGTGCTGGGCCTGATGAAGGCGCAGATGGTGAAGAACACGGTGATCGTTCCGGTGGGTTCGAAGGGAGGGTTCATCGTCAAGAGGTCGCCGCCCGGCGGGGAACGGGAGGCGGTAATGGCAGAGGTGGTGCACTGTTATCAGACCCTGCTGAGAGGGCTGCTCGACCTGACGGACAATCTGGTCGATGGCGAGGTGGTGCCGCCGGCCCTGACGGTGCGCCATGACGAGGACGACCCCTATCTGGTGATTGCTGCCGACAAGGGGACCGCCACCTTTTCAGATATCGCCAATGCCGTATCGGCGGAGTATGGATTCTGGCTTGGCGACGCCTTCGCCTCCGGTGGCTCTGCCGGCTATGACCACAAGAAGATGGGCATCACCGCCCGCGGCGCCTGGGAGTCGGTGAAGCGTAACTTCCGCGAACTGGGGGTGGATATTCAGACCACGCCCTTCCGGGTGGTGGGTATCGGTGACATGTCCGGCGACGTGTTCGGTAACGGTATGCTCCTGTCGCGGCAGATTCGCCTGGTGGGGGCGTTCAACCACCAGCACATCTTTATCGATCCCGAACCTGATCCGGAGATCTCGTTCCAGGAGCGTGAACGTCTGTTTCGCCTGCCACGCTCCAGTTGGAAGGACTACGACAAAAAACTGATCTCCACTGGCGGCGGCGTCTTCTCGCGTAGCCTGAAATCGATCCCTGTGAGCGATGAGATGCGGGCTTTACTTGGCACCACCGCCAACCGCATGACTCCCAACGAGCTGATATCGAGCCTGCTCAAGGCACCGGTGGATCTGCTCTGGAATGGGGGCATCGGCACCTATGTGAAGGCGGCGAGTGAGAGTGATGCCGACGTCCGTGACAAGGCCAATGATGGCGTTCGTGTCAATGGCCATGAATTGCGTTGCAAGGTGGTTGGGGAGGGGGGCAATCTGGGGG
>CAZJCM010000045.1:0-18376 GCA_964544655.1 uncultured Sedimenticola sp.
TCAGGTATTTTTCGGCATCAATCCACCTGTTGCACTAGCGAGTTGAATTCACGGAATAAAATCGGTTCGGGTCAGATCTGTAAGGTCCGCCTCGCCAGATAACAAACCGGCTTGGGTCATGACCTGAGACAACTCGCGGGCCGCCGACCATAGCCCATCCTCACCCGGGGCTAGAAGCTTACGGTTGTTGTGGCTATCAGGCAACTCCAGCCCCCGGAAGCTATTGAGTACCTCCCTTCCCGAAAGCCCCATCCGTCCCGCCATACGGAAGGCTGCATCCTGAGGATTATGACGAAAGTGCTGCAACGCCCGTAAATGTCCAGCTACCAGCGCACCGAGAGCCTCAGGGTGGCGAGAAACTGCGTCTGGGGTGACCGCCAGTACATCAAAAATGGTATTCGGAATGTCACGGCTATCGAAGATTCGCCTGGCGCCTTCAGCAGACAGGCGTGTGGTGGTGGGCTCATAGGTGATGATGGCATCAAGCTGTTGTTTGTGCCAAGTTTGCAAGTGTCCGTCCTGGCGTATCGGTATCTGAGTTACGGCTGAGACCGGCAAGCCGGCTTTGGCAAGCAGGTTATGCAGCATCAGTGCACCAAGGGCGGTCTGTTCTACGCCGATGCGCTTGCCCTCAAGGTCAGCCAAAGTGTTTATGCTAGGACCAACGAGTACCGCATCAGCCCCAGCTGAAATATCAAACACCAGAACGATAGTCAGTGGGATACCGTCATCACGGGCGCGTAATACTTCATCCAAAGTCAAAGCTGCACCGTCGGCTTGGCCATTGGTCAGGGCCGCTAGCGAGTCAGTGGCTGAAATAGTTTCCAGCAGGTTCAATCCGGAGGCAGGCAGCCAACCTTCGCGCTTGGCGAGAAACATCAGCTCATAGCCTGGCCAGACATGACTGGCTATGACCAGCGGCTTTTCCGGCGATCGTCCACAGGCGGGCAGTAGGGGGATCATGGATAGGCCCGACAGGGCCAGCAGGAGCTGACGCCGACTAAGATTCATCATCGTAATCACGAAGAAGGTGTCTGCGGGAGGGAAAGAACGTCAACAACATAACTAACTGTTTGATAAGGATTCGTACTGTCGATTCTCGATAAGTGATGAGTATTAATCGGCCGCCCATGAAGAATCTGTAGTACCCATTTGCCTGAATGACTCGTTTTGGCCGGAATCGGAACAACGCTAGTTCAATTCTAATTGGCTGCAAAGTTTTCGATACCGATCACAGATGGGCGTGTTATTGCTCGAAACTTGCTGTTGATTTCATCCCAAACAGCCAGCCACTTCAACAAAAAATCAGGTTAATTTGCACATGCTCATGCCCCAGTTCCCGGCCGATGGTGAGCCTGGCAATCGATCTCCCGTTATTCCTGGGACAGTGCGTTGTTAACTGGTCCTCAGGCCGGGGACGATTTCCAGCCGGTCAGTTCCTCATATCGGTCGTCAGGTGGGGAAGGCTGGTTACACGCAGCGCACTGCCGGCACCGGTGTAGTGTCCCTCCTAAGCAGGGCTAAGGGGGGCAGTCCTCTTTTTGGAGAACCGGTCAACCAATTGGAGAGCCCAATGAATACATTCACGGTTTATCAAGATACAGAAACTGCCATATCATTAATTTACTCAGTGTCGATAGAATTTCACCCTGCTTTGAGCCTTCATCAGCGCCCTTCAGAGTGATGATCCCTGCCATCATGGCCCCACTCGACAGCTTCCATCGAGAAAAACGGTTCATCTACGCAGATCGGTTGAACAAACAACCTGTCAGCAGCGAACAGTCTGAAAGTTTCAAATTATTTATGCTTCAACTGCAACTCTATATCCATCGTGATGCCTCTGCCGCTTAACAGTTATTAATAATATAAATGCGCGAGTGCTCTGAAGGGAGTGGTATCAATATGTAGTAGCGCTTTTAGCGTTTATATACTACTTTTTACTAAGTATGAAGTGATTACCTTTTTATCGTCATGGTATCGCCAGGCCAGACAATACCAATGTTTGGCACCCATCAAAAAAAGCAGCGGAATCTGGGAGGAGTGATGACTTACGCTGACCATCAGCCAGTTCACAACAACTGGCCTGATCGCTTTTTTATCTCGTTTCGAACCATCGCGATACTCATCAGCTTTTTGCTTACGCCAACAGCCTTTGCTCAACTTGAGTTTGTCGGAGACAAAGAGTGCGAACGCTGTCACAAGGGAATTTATAAAGACTATATCAAGAGTGGTCACCCCTATAAGTTGCAAAAAATTGATGGGGCTCCTCCGACTTACCCGAAGGGAACTTCACCTGGCGTTCCGACACCTCCAGAAGGGATGAGCTGGGGTGATATAAGCTATGTTATTGGTGGCTATGCCTGGAAAGCCCGCTTCATGGATCAGGAGGGATATATCTTAACCGGAGACAATAATCGTCAGTACAATTTGGCAAACCCTTATTTAGGTACCGAGTCCAACTGGTCTGGTTATGATGCCAAGAAGACGCCTAGAAAGCCCTATACCTGCGGAGCCTGTCATACGACGGACTGGACCCCAACGGGCAAACAAGGCCCCCATCAGGATGGCTTGCCGGGTATTTATGGAACCTGGGCTCAACCAGGTATCACCTGTGAAGGTTGTCATGGTCCTGGAAGCGCCCATGTTTCTACCCCGGAAAACGTTAAGCTATCAATAGAAGAGCGTTGTGGTGATTGCCACAAGCGCGGTGAAGTCACACAGATTAATGCCAAAGGAGGACTAATAAGGCATCACGAACAATATGAAGACCTGCTTGCTTCTCCTCACAAATATTTGAAATGCATTTCTTGCCATGATCCTCATAAGAGTGTGAAGTACGATAAAGGGGGCTTCAAAGGTATTGATGCCACCTGCTTGCAGTGCCACTCCCAACAAACGGTAAAGCTGGAAGGCAAAGCGCACCAAAAGGAGTGTACGACTTGCCATATGCCAAGGGTCGCCAAGTCAGCCATGGCAGTGAAGCATAAAACGGCTGAGGGAATTATTCCAGAAGGAGATGTGCGAGGGCATATTTTCCGTATCAGTACTGACCATGACTGGGAGATGTTTACTGAAGATGGAAGATTTGTTGAAGTAGACGATGACAGAAAAGCCTATCTGACAGTGGATAGAGCCTGCCTGACCTGCCACAAAGACAAATCCAGATCCTGGGCTTTCGAAAATGCAGAAAAAGTTCACTAACCAGCTCCAATCCAGATGTCGAACAGAAGCAAGACGTTCACCCACAACTTGGCACCCGGGCACAAGATGGAGGAGTATGTGATATCCGAGACTATTGAGGCAATCAAGCCGGAGGCATAACAAAACAGCTTCAACACTGATTGCCAAATCCGCTTTGTGTCAACCTGATCCGTCTCCTATTGTCTTTCGTAAGTGATCAGGTGGCTTTATGGAAAAGGCAATGAAGGATAGTGATTGCGTGCAATTTCTGCAGTGGGCCCTGCCTCAGCTGCACCTGCGGTGGCGGGGATTTCGCAAAGTGCGTGGCCAGGTCTGCAAGCGCATCGAGCGACGCATCAGGGAATTGCGGCTGCCTGATATCCAAACCTATCGGGATTATCTCCAAGCCACCCGGGAAGAGTGGCAGGTACTGGACGGCCTCAGCCGGGTAAACATCTCCCGCTTCTATCGGGACAAATATGTCTTTGCCATGCTGGAGCAGGAGGTGTTCCCGCAACTTGCAGAACAGGCGCTTGCCCGTGGTGAGAAAACCTTACGGATATGGAGTGCCGGCTGTGCTTCCGGCGAGGAACCCTACACCCTGACCTTGCTCTGGGCGTTTAGTCTGCGTACCCGTTTTCCCGAACTTAAGCTGCATGTCCTGGCGACAGATGCCGACCCGCATCTGTTGCGGCGGGCCAAGGATGCCTGTTATGCCTACAGCAGTGTAAAGAATCTGCCTGATCAGTGGAGAAATAGTGCATTTACCCAGACGGACGCCCACTATTGCCTGCATCGAAAATTTCGCAAGCAGGTGGAATTAAGACAACACGATCTGCGTACTGGCATCCCGGACGGTCCCTTCCATCTTGTGCTGTGTCGCAACCTGGTATTCACTTATTTTGAGACCGCATTGCAGGAGGCCTTTCTGGCTGATCTCCGGGAGGCTATGACCCCGCAGGGGGTGTTATTACTGGGGGTACACGAATCCCTTCCGGAGGGGATGCGCGGTTTTAGCGCCCGTTCATCCCGCTGGGGTATCTACGAAAAAATGCAATCCTGACAGGTGATCGGTAGGGGATAGCAGCGTCCTTGTTTAATAAAGGAGAAAACATCATGTCGGTTGGAGAGATCTGTAATCGTGAAGTAGTCATCTGTCAGTCCGATGAGTCCATCCAGGATGCGGCAAAACTCATGCGCGATCAGCATGTTGGAGATGTCATTATTGTCGAAAACAGAGAAAATGGGCCGGTTCCTGTCGGCATCCTGACCGACAGAGACATCGTGGTAGAGCTTATTGCAGAGGCGGTCGATCCCACATCAGTCACTATCGCGGATGTGATGAGTGGTGACTTGATGACTGCCAGGGAAGACGAAAACATCCTGGCTACGATGGAGCGTATGCGGGATAAGGGGGTGCGTCGTATCCCGGTAGTAAATCGGCATGGCGGGCTTGAAGGTATCTTCGCCGTTGATGACCTGATCGAACTGATTGCTGAACAACTGAGCGATTTGGTTAGGCTCTTTGGGCGTGAATTGAAGCACGAAAGGGCAGCTCGCAAATAGTTTATCAATCACTGCTGTCCCATAAACGCCCTCTCCCTCAGGGAGAAGGTTGGGGTGATGGGATCAGAAAAGCTAATGCCTTGATTTTTCACCCCCTCATCTCGACCTTCTCCCAGTGGGAGAAGGGGCGTTCATATTAGACCTTTCATGTCTGGAAGCGCCAATAAGTGTAAAAAATCGCCTTTCAACACCAGGTTGCATGAATACTGAACAAAGTTTGTGGGGCAACAGTGTTTATCAATACTCTTTTGAATTGTTCTGATCTACTGGAGAAAATACCTCCGGCCCACTGCTTTTCATAAAATCACATTCCCCTTTTAAGAGGGGTGGATGCCCCCCCTGTTGGATTGATTCTGGACGAGCACCTTGGAGTTGATCGGGCTCAGGCGGGTCTTATGATGCAGACCCTATTCCAGGATAAAGGTCACCTTCATGTCGACTCGAAAGCAGACTATTTTCTCGTCTGCAATCTTCACACTCTGTTCCTTGATCCAGGCGCCCTTGATATTTCTCACTGAGCCCGAGGCCACTTTGATACCCTGGCGGACTGCATCCTCGAAGCTTTCAGTGGATTCAGAACTGATTTCAATTACTTTGGCAACAGACATGATTTTATCCTCTCTTGAATGCTTTCAGAGTCGTTTCTGAAAACGCTGTGGGAAGCCCACTGACTCGGAAATAAAACACCGCACAGAGAGTCTTCCGTGCGGAAAACACCATATGGCAGTGAATGCTCTTGGCTAAAGCCGTTACGAAAAAAATCTCAGACGCTACACTTTACAGTGTAGCTACTTCCGCATCCTTTTCCGGGAAACATGCTTTTTGAGTAGATAGTCGCCAACAGTGGCCGGGGTATAGTAGACGGAGGAGGCTAACGTTTTAGCTGCAGCCGCTACAATTGGAAGAGATAGGATGAAATAGCCAGGCTTGTTACAGGGTGATGCTCTAAGGAACCTCTGAACAAGTCATGGACCTGCATCTTGCTGCCAAAATACGCTGCTTTTTCGTTTCCAATCTCCTCGATAGCTAGCTATTACGTGCGATTGGCGCCTCAAATCAGCGCATTTTCTTCAGCAATCTGTACGGCCCAGACTTACTTCATAGGTTCCCTAAGGCGACAGGAGATTACTGATGCATCGATTATTAAATATGAACTCTAGACCGGGGGGACAGGACATACCTCCGGGGACGCCACCGGAGGAACCACCGCCCAATGAACCGCTGGGCATCCCGCCAGACCTGCCTGAAGAAGTACCAGGCGAACCACCGGTGGAGGTGCCACCCGAGACGCCGATAGAGGTTCCGACCGAGTTACCTCCGGAGGTCCATGATGCGGCGTGCTATGTCGCGTGAAGGGGGGCGCAGAAATATTCGTTGCGAACTCATTTCCTGTCTGCTGCATTAGTGCACCCATGCATGACATCGCCAGCATCGAAAATCCGGTGGTGGTCGAACTCTCTTGCGTCGACAAGGCCTTTCGCCAGGGCGACAAGCGCGTGCCGGTGCTGAGCTGTCTGGATGTGTTGGTCCCTGCCGGGGAGATTCTGGCGGTGATGGGACCATCCGGCGGCGGCAAGTCGACGCTGCTCAATCTGATCGCTGGTCTGATCCGGCCCGATGACGGGGAGGTGGTGGTCCTTGGGCGCAACCTGGGGACCATGAATGATGACGATATCGCCCTCTGGCGGCGGCGCAACCTTGGTTTTGTGTTCCAGGCCTTTCATTTGGTGCCGCACCTGACGGTGGGGGAGAACGTCGGCCTGCCCCTCTCTCTGAACGGTGTGGACGGCGCAGAACAGTCGGAACGGGTGAGGGAGCTGCTCGCTGCCGTGGGGCTTCCGGAGCGGGCTGCCGCCTATCCCGAGAATCTCTCAGGGGGCGAGATGCAGCGGGTGGCCATCGCCCGGGCCGTCTCCCACCGTCCTGCACTGGTGCTGGCGGATGAACCCACCGGCAACCTCGATCGGGAAACCGGCCAGCGGGTGATACAGCTGCTGCGCTGGTTGGTCGGGGAGGGCGGACACACTGCCGTCATCGTGACCCATGATGTTGAAACGGTCGCCATCTGTGACCGGGTGTTGCGGCTGGAGGACGGCCGGCTGCGTGATACGGCGCCATGAATTTGCTGGTTTTCCAGGCACTGGTCGGACGCCCGCTTGTGCGGGAACCGGGTCGCTTCCTGGTCTCACTGCTCGGTGTGGCGATCGGCGTCGGCCTCGCCCTGGCGATACACTTGGTGCACCACTCCGCCATCGTCCGTTTCGACAGCGGCATCCGGCAGCTGAGCGGCAGCGCCGAATGGACCGTCACCGGTCCGGAGTCGGGTATCCCGGAGAAGTGGCTGGAACGCAACGCCTGGCTGTACGGCGCCGCCCGCGTGGCGCCCGCCGTGGAGCAGCGCGTCCCCGCCGGCCCGGTGGGGCTGATGCTGACCATCCTGGGCATCGACCTGCTGGCGGACCCCGCCGTCCGTGACTGGGGCGGAGCGGTGAGCGAAGGGGACTGGCTGCAACGCCTGTCGGCGCCCGACAGCCTGATCCTGGGTCGTGCCGCCGCCATCCGGCTGGGGGTTGCGGCGGGTGGAGAGATCGAACTGCTGGTGGGCGCCTCGGTCCGCCGCTTCCGGGTGCTGGAGGTATGGGAAGAAGGGCGCGGTCCCCTGGCGGGAGGCGGCCTGTACGCGCTCATGGATATCGCCACCGCCCAGTGGTCGCTGCACCGGCTCGGCATGGTGGACCGGATCGACATCCGATTCCGGCCGCAAACCGATCCCCGTCCTGCCCTGGAAAGGTTGCGACGGACTCTGCCGCCGGGCACCCGGCTCGAACGTCCTGCCCAGCGTTCGGCGGGGGCGGCCGAGGTCTCCCGCGCCTACCGGGTGAATATGGCCCTGCTCTCGTTTGTTGCCCTCCTTGCCGGTGGCTTTATCATCGGCAACACCCTGGGACTCTCGGTGGTGCGTCGCCGCTCGTTGATCAGCCTGATGCGGGGAATGGGGCTCACCCGCCGCCAAGTCACCAGCCTGATTGTACTGGACGGCCTCCTGGTCGGTGCCCTGGGCAGCGCACTTGGCCTGCTCCTGGGCTGGGGACTGGCCGCCCTGCTGGTGAGCCAACTGGGTGGGGACCTCGGGGCCGGCTATTTCTACGGGACGGCCGGACGGTTGGCACTGGACCTGCCGGGTATGGCGCTGTACTTCCTGGTCGGCATCGCAGTGTCCGGCACCGCGTCCGCCTGGCCAGCGTGGCAGGCCGGTCGGGAGGATGCGCTGGTTCGGCGCGGGGTCGAAGAGCGGCAGGTGCGGCACGACCGGTGGCGGTGGGCGGCCAGGGGGGCAATCCTAGTGATGGCTGGTGGATTTCTCACACTCCTGCCACCGATCTATGAGCTACCCCTGTTCGGCTATCTCTCCGTGCTGGCCCTGCTGGCCGGAACCCTGCTGATGCTGCCGATGCTGGTGGCGGGCGTTGCCCGTCCCCGGGCATTCAGCCGCTGGCCGGTGGCCCAACTGGCCGTAACGCAGGTACGGGCGGCGCCGGGCCGCACCGCGGCGGCGGCGGCCGCGATCGTCGTCAGCCTGGCGCTCATGATCGCGATGGGCACAATGATCGCCAGCTTCCGTCAGTCGGTGGATGACTGGCTCCACCAGATCCTGCATGCGGACCTCTATGTGCGGCCTGAGGTCGGAAGCGGTCAGTGGCAGGGCTATCTGGAGCGGGACGATATCGCACGGCTGGCGGCGTTGCCCGGCGTACGGCATGTGGACCCGATCCTCTGGTTCCGTCAGGCCGATGATGCAAGGGGGTCGAGGAAGCTGCTGGTACGGGATCTGAAATGGGAGTTGACGGAGGGCGGCATCGTACTGCTGGCCGGAAGCGCAGGCCGTAACGAGATTGCGCGGGTCGCAGCCGGGGAGCCGATGGCCTATATCAGCGAGGCGGACGCCGCCATCCGCGATCTGAAGCCAGGCGACACCACCTGGATCGACCTCCCGACCGGCCGGGTCGCCGTTCGGATACTGGGCGTCTTCCGGGATTACAGCAATGAAACGGGGGTGGTGCTCATGGACCGGCATCTCTTCACCCGGATCGGCGGCACGGCGATCGCCGATTCCGCAGCGCTGTTCCTTGCGCCCGGCGTTTCCCCGGCCCGGATCCGCAGGGAGATCCAAAGCGCCTTCCCGGAACCTTACCGCCTGGTCATCCGCTCACCCGCCCTGATCCGCCAGCGATCGCTGGCCATCTTCGACCGCACCTTTCTGGTGACCTATGCCCTGGAGGCGGTGGCTGTCATCGTCGGTCTGATGGGCGTGATCAACACCATGACCGGCCAGGCACTGGCCCGGCGGGCCGAGTTTGGTGTGCTGCGGCACCTGGGGATGCGGGTGCGGGAGGTGGCCGCCATGCTGGTGGTGGAGGCCGCGTTGGTCACCGGTGTGGGTATCCTGGCGGGGCTGGCCAGCGCCTTTTCCATTGCGGCGGTCCTCATCCAAGTCATCAACTACCAGTCTTTTCACTGGAGCATCGAGTTCCATCCCCCCTGGGCCTTTCTGGGTGCGAGCTCTCTCCTGGTGCTGTTGGCCGGGGTGGCAGCCGCGGTAGCTCCCGCCCGCCGGCTGGCCGGTGGGGACGTGTTGAGCGCTGTACGAAGGGAGTAGCTTCGCCATGAACCCTGTTCACGCCTTTACGCTGCTGTTTCTTCTTCTCGCCCCGACAGTCCCCGCCCTGGAGTTTGCGGCGGTGGTGCCGGGGTACGCCTACCGCTTCCCCAAGGACCACGGCAGCCACGATGCCTTCCGCATCGAGTGGTGGTATTTCACCGCCATCGTCGACGGGCGCACGGCGGCCGGCGAAAACCGCCGCTTCGGCATCCAGCTGACCTTTTTCCGTACCCGGCGGGACCTGGGGCCGGCCGAGTCCAATCCCTCTGCCTTCACTCCGCGTCAGTTGTGGTTCGGTCACCTGGCGGTCACCGACCCGGTGGTCGGGGTGATGCTGCGGGAAAGGCGCGCCCGAGGCGGACTCGGCCGTGCCGGTGGGTCCACGGAGGGGCTCGACCTCCTGCTGGAGGGGTGGGGATGGAACGGGTCGGATGGGATCATGCGCCTCGCCGCCGCCGCGGATGGCGCTGGCATTTCACTGGAAGCGATGCCGGCAGGGAAGCCGTGGATCCATGGCACGGACGGGGTGAGCCGGAAAGGCCCGGGGGAGGGACAGGCCAGCCACTACGTTACCTTTCCCCGCCTCCGGGTGAGCGGGAAACTGCAGCTGCGGGGCCGCAAGTGGTCGGTGCGGGGCAGCGGGTGGATGGACCACGAATGGAGCAGCCAGCCCCTGGCGCCGGACCAGGTTGGCTGGGACTGGGTCGGCCTGCGGCTGGAGGACGGGAGTGCGCTGATGGTCTATCGGCTGCGCCGGGCCGACGGCGGAACCGCCTGGATATCCGGCTCTCTGCTCACGGCAGATCGGCGCCCGGTCTCCCTTTCCGGTGAAGAGATTCTTCTGGAATCCGGCGATGTATGGCGGAGCCCCGAAAGCGGGATTGCCTACCCTGTGGAATGGCGGTTGAGGATACCCCGCCACGGGATCGATCTGGAGCTGCTACCCTGGCGGCTGGACCAGGAACTTATAACCACCGGCAGCACCGGTGTCACCTACTGGGAGGGGCCGGTCAGGGTCCAGGGCAGCCATGCTGGGGAAGGCTACCTGGAGATGACCGGCTATGACCAGTCGTTGAAGCAGATGCTGGAGCCTTGACCATGTGTCACGCTTCCCGCTGCAGCGCCAACAGGAGCTGGCCTGGGGAAGCCGTCGCATATAACAGGGCTGGCCGATGCCCTGATCATGCTTGGCTTGCGTTATGATGGCAATGAGGATTTTGATTTTCAGGAGTACCAGTCGATCTACGCACGGGCTTATGAAACAGGGCTGAAGGGCTGCACCGCCTTCCGGCTCAATCCCGTGACCGGATAGGGTACCGCCGGCACGTTGTTGCAGCATGGAGAGTGAATCTGCATGAAGGCTCAAGAGCGAAACGAATGTTTCAGAGACAAGACCCATGATCAGCAGTGAGTCATGCGTTATTCACGGTGCCATCCATGAAAGTTTATATCCATTGAAGGATTTTATTACCGAGATCGTTGATGCCCGCTTGTTTTATCGTGTTTCCAGTAGCATCCATTGGAATGGAGATTGACGCTGAACCCTATGAACAACAAAAACATCAATTGGAACAAAATACCAAAATGGGCATTATTTTTCTTTGCTGTCCTGCTCTTTGCGTCGTTATACCTGGGTCATTTGCCGCCTCCCCGGGAGCCGGTAATGGAAATCCCCTACAGTAGCTTCAAATCAATGATAAAGGATGGCAGCGTAGATGAGGTTTTGCTGCGTGGTAATGTGGTGGAAGGAAAGTTCTTCCGGCCCCAACCATTGGGTTTGCAGGGGGAGGAATACTCGAGATTTACCACACGTATTCCGGCTTTCGGGGATGAAGGCCTGCTCAATGCATTGGAAAACAAACAGGTGAAGGTGCGGGTAAGGGAGCCAGAAGCGGCAGGAACCTGGAAAACGGTAATTATTGGCCTGTTGCCTTGGGTCATTATCCTGGGACTCTATATTTGGTTTTTAAGACGGGTTTCGAGAAATCTTGCGGGAGGTCTTGGCGGCCGCGGCGACTTGAAGAAATTTCTTGAGCCTACCTCTGAGCCAGCGAAGAAACCATCGGTTACATTTGCCGATGTTGCCGGTCAGGAAAACGCCAAGAATGAGGTGATCGAACTGGTGGAATACTTGCGTGATCCTGAGCGTTTCACCCGCCTTGGTGCCGAGGTGCCCCGGGGGGGTTTGTTGATGGGGGCGCCAGGCACCGGCAAGACGTTATTGGCAAGGGCATTGGCGGGGGAGGCAGAGGTCCCCTTCTTCACTATTTCCGCCTCTGAGTTTATCGAGGTTTTCGTCGGTGTGGGGGCTGCGCGGGTAAGACACCTGTTTGAATCAGCCAAGAAGAGTGCACCCAGTATCATATTTATCGATGAGTTGGACAGTATCGGCCGTACCAGAGGCACCGGCCTGGGGGGCGGACATGACGAGCGGGAACAGACACTCAATCAGATACTGGCTGAAATGGACGGCTTTTCCGAGCACGAGGCTGTGATCATACTCGCCGCGACCAACCGTCCTGATGTCCTCGATCCAGCTCTGCTGCGCCCCGGCCGTTTTGATCGCCATGTCATTCTGGATCTCCCTGATCGAAAGGACCGAGAGGCCATTCTGAAGGTTCACACGCGCAAGATTCCACTGGACGAAGATGTGGATCTTGACAAGGTCGCCGCGGGAACACCGGGAATGTCCGGTGCTGATCTGAAAAATCTTGTCAATGAAGCGGCGATGCTGGCTGGGCACGAGCGCCTTGAAAAAGTCGATATGCACCACTTTGACAGCTCAAGAGACAAAATCCTGCTTGGTTTGGAGCGCAGCTTGAGCATCCAGCCGGAGGAGCATCATCGTTTGGCAGTGCATGAGGCGGGGCACACGGTGGCGGCCTATTTTCTGCCTCTTGCAGATCCTTTGTATAAGGTGACAATCCTGCCCCGCGGCAAGTCATTGGGTGGCACTCATCAAATACCGGAAAAAGAACGTCATACTCTGCCTGAAGATTATCTGCGGGATCGGCTTGCAGTCATCTTGGGAGGGCGTGCAGCGGAAAAGGCGATCATCGGAACAGTCAGCTCGGGTGCCGATGATGATATACATCAGGCTACCTCTTTGGCACGGGCGATGGTATCCCGCTGGGGGATGTCAGATAAGATCGGGCCGATGGATCTCCGTGAAAGTGAGGAGCATCCCTTCCTCGGGCGGGAGATAGCTCAACCCAGGCGCTTCAGTGAGAGCTCCGCAAAGGCCGTGGATGATGCGGTAAGGGAACTGATACTCACCGCGGAGAAGCGGGCGGGCGATGTGCTCAATGTTCATTTGCCAGAAATGGATGAACTTATTCAGATGCTGGAAAAGAAGGAGACCCTGCATCGGGAACAGATAGAAGCCTGTCTCGGTTCTCCGGGCCACGACTATGAAAGCAAAGATTAGGCGACATGATTCTGCTGGGCCGCCATAGAATTAAGGAACCTCTGATGACTATCCAAAAACTGCTGAATCGCATCCGCCAGGACAAAGAATTTGCCAAGGGAGAATTCGTTATCGGCTACTATGATTCGGTTGGGGAGCATGTGATCAGGTGCCGTTTCATGACATTTACTCTGACAAGGATTGCCACTTCTCCTTTCAGGTGATCTGCACCGTGTGCCATTTCACCGGATCAAAGAGGCCTACAAGGATGCTAAACGGACTTGGCATCAGTGAATACTGAGCGGAAGGTTTTCAGGGGGCCCGAGTCTTGAGCAGGCAGGCAGAAAGCGCCTCGTGCCACTCCCGTAGGAGTGAGCGGCGTATCTTGGGATCATCCGCGGCACGCAATAACTGCTCTTTTACTACCGTGAGCGTGACTGTCTCCCAACCTTCCTCTATAGCGCATTCGACCTTCAACTCCCATTGCGCTTCATGTGGCTCAATCTCGAACAGATAGGCATCGAGTTGGAGTTCTTCAAGGAGATTCTTGGTGATCTCGCGTATCTGAGAAAGCTCACTGATTGATATGGACATGATCTTGGCACCTTCTGCGCAGAACAAAGACGATCAGATGTTCCCTAAGGCTTCCCGACCGGAATCAGGGCCAGGGGATGTTCTTCCGACGGCAGTTCCATAAGCCGCCGTACCTCATCATCATTGAAGGCGCCGACCATGACTGCCTCCAATCCTAGGGAGGCCGCGGTCAGGAGCAGGTTCTCAGCGGCATGCCCCACCTCGATATGGACATAGCGAATACCGCGCTGGCCGTATTTTTCGGTGGTACGCTCATAGACCGCCGTGATAACAAACACCGCAGAATTGTCGCGTATGTGTTCCTGACCGAGAGAGGCCGCAGCCAGTGCGCTGCGGTGCTCGCCCATAACCTGTGGTTCCAGCGCATGCTGTCCCGGCAAATAGCGGTAAACACCAGGAGCCATGCTATCCACTTTGCCAATCACCAGGTAGATCTCCAGTGGATAGAGTGCACCGCCGGACGGCGCGGTACGCAAGCCCCGCGGATCGGTAACGCCCTGGGCGGCCCACAGCAGTTGACCGGCCTGGTTCAAAGAGAGGGTGCCCTTACCCAGTTCACGTCGGGAACGGCGCTGCGCCAGCGCCTGGTTGAGCGCAACACCATCCTCTGTGTTTGGATCAGGTAGTTTGACTGTCTTCATGATTTCGCCACGCGCGGTCGCCACAGACATGGAGCACAAGCTGAACAGGATCAATATTATCGATCCATGCAAGGCCAGTGTCGGGCCAGGTTTCAGAAACCCCCACATTTTCTCCAGGCTGTTCAATAGCGCTGTCGCCCCGGTGTCTGCCCTTCAGGTGGGACGGTGAATCCGGGCCTCTTCTGCTGCCAGGGTGAAGGATACTGTCCAGGGAGTTGTTGACCACCCGACCACGTTGGGGTGCTGGGGCCAGTTCCAGGTGGCTGTGGATAGTTGCCGGTCCACCTCCTGGGTTTTTCTCCGGAATCAAGGGGTCTGAATCTGTATCCGATGCCAGGCGGCTGCCGGGCATCGTAGGCTCCCCTGAAGTTGGGAAAGCCAGAATCATAGGGTACTTCGGTATAACCTTTCCCCCCCGCCTCAGCCGGATAACCGGAGGGTGGTTGCCACTCTCTTCGGGATTGTGAGGGAGGGGATACACGGGGGGAGGGTTGTTGTGTTATCTGCCGATCCGGCGTTTTCTGGGGTTCAGATGGCTCTTCATATCCCAACCAGAAATAGAGCACGCCCGCCAGCAGGAGAATAACGATCAGCCAGATTTTAGTCGAAGTGTTCAAAAGGAAGTAATGCTCATATTGGTCCAGAATAAATCAGAGGTTCCTCAATTATAGCGTTGTTTAATGGTTCCACTGAGCGTTTTAATAAACTGCCAATGGGTTCTTTTTGCGTACTGTTTAATTGGTGTGAAAAACGCCGCTCTGCGGCTTGGTTTTCTGGGCCTAACCAGCGGTGAAGCTTGGAAACGGCATGAAAATCGGTTTTTCCTCCCGTTTTCTGTATCTAAACGAAGTCTGATTGGTTATTTGTGCACCTGCCTAGGAACCATTTTTGAGTGGCAGTGAGGAGATGACCATGGCGTGCTTTCATTCCTGCAGCATTCATCTAATCTTTTCCAGCCTGCTCTGGTGAAGGGTTAACGCCAGCAGCCGCCAGAAATTCACGCAGATGCCGGATCTCGTGCCTACTGCATACGCCACTATGATGTGGGCGGTGCAAGGAAGCCTCGATGCCGTTTAAAAACACGCGCAGGCGCGCGCCGTGTCCGGTCTCTAGCCGGGCATCGAGATGGTGCAACAGCGATTCGACGTCCCGCCAATGGATGTTACCAGAAACGGGGTCTTTGAATATGGCATGTATAATGCGTGTGTGTTTGTGGCTCATGGAATAAGATCGATTGGGCAGCGCCAGTGGATAATCAAAGGTTCCTTAACAAGAGGCTAACTTGTAAAAGGAGTGAGGATCAATATGGATCTTCAATGCCTCGAGCAGTATCGCCATGCGATCAAACGGATTGCCGCTATCTGTCAGTTGTGCATATTCAGCTGAGGAGAGCCATGGCCGACAGAAGCAGGTGGTGACAGGGAGGGGGTAGTCAGTACCGAATAACAGCCGGTCGGTCCATTCAGCATGGTCGCGCCACCATAATAGCGCGCCCAGCCGGTTGGGCAGGGCGAGTGCTGCAGTATCTCCATACAAATTGGGATAGGCGCGTAAAAGTTCAGCGTAGTGGCGCAGTGCCGATGCGTTGAAAAACAGTCCGCTGGAGCCGCCATGGGCGGCAATGACCGTCACACCTTCATCCAGGGCCGGGCGCAGCCTGCGTATGTCTCCCCAAGTCTGGTTTTGTGCTGGTAACACAAACTCGGCTCCGGTATGGACCAGAAGGGGGAGATGCAGTTCTGCCAGCTTGCAGAAATAGCGTCGGTGCCGCTGGTCGGCCAGATCGATCCCCTGGCTGTTGGGGATAAGCTTCACCAGCACCGCACCCTCGGCTGCGGCCTGTTCCAGCGCTTCCAGTGCATCAGCCCGGTGCGGATGGACTGAAGCACCGAACAGAAACAGATCCGGCACCTCGCGACACCAAGCCTGTACATCCTCATGCGAAACGGCGAATCCCTGCATCTCAATCCTCGGCCGACCCTGGGTGTCGTGGGCGTGGTCCAGCGCAAGCAGCACGACGCGGGTGACGTGTTTTGACGCTTTTACCTGTGAGGCCAGTCGCTCCATGTATGCGCGTGCAGCTTCTGGACCAGTCCTACCCTGGGTCCCTGAGCGCCTGCCGAGCCAGTTGGCAAGCAATCGGCGCCAGCCATGGAAACGCACACCGCCATCCCGGGGAACGCAGTGTACATGTATGTCGACGTAACCGGTACTCATGGTCTGGTCCGGGAATCCCGCGGGTCCGGCACGGTTGAGGAGCCCTCCGGTTCTGCGTGGGAGTCAGGGCTGGGGGGCATAGACTGAATAACCATGCCGAATCTGTAAGCCTGGGACATCAGGTTCTCAATCGTAATGGCTGAAGCAGGTGTGACGGGACATCCTGCGCTGCGTAGTGCTTTGGCAGTCCAGACATTGCAGGTTTTGAACAGATGGTATGTTTCAGCTGACAGATACAACTGGCTGTTGCCATAGAGGCCGGGCCCTAAAGGTACGTTATCACCTGCCGGAGTCTTGAAATAACTGGCGGCAATATAACGGCATAGCCGTTCAAATCCCGGCTCATGCAGTTGCAGTTCGATGATCTCGCTGTAGGGGAAATAGGCCGGGACAGTGCCGTTGAAACCGACAATGTGCAGGACACTTGCTGTAGGCAACAGGATCGCCTTGAGGGCCAGTCCCCAATGGGGATCCGGCGTCCGGTAGAAATCCCTGTCTCCCCAGCCGACTTCCAGGTATTCGGCATCGCCAAACTCCTTCTGTTCCGGCCAGACGTGATCCGGGATGTCGGAGCGCTTGATGACGATCCCAGCATGCCAGCCGTGGCTGACCAGATGGATGGTCTTTGATAGTTCATAGGAGGCGAGGGGCAGGATGCATTTTTCCACGGGCTCGGCATACGCAATACAGGCGAGGCACATAGCCAATGCCAGGCTGCATATTGCCTTGCTGCGCATCATTGTCTCTCTCCCTTGCTTGCCATGTTGTTTGGACCCGCAAGCCTCTATCCTACACCGAGTATCCCCTATCTCTGTAACAGAAACTGATCGACGGTGTCGACAAGATGCTGATGCATGAAGCCATTGCTGCTCCGGTTAATGGAAAATTGCCTATAATTAATAAAACGAGGACGCATAAAAAAGAAAAATATTTTTCTGTTGCCTGAATAAGTTCAGCAAGGTTTATGCGTGATGAACACTATCTTGAAAAATGTCGACGGGCATTACTACCCGGAGTTTCATTGCGGTTGGGGCGGGTGTTCTGACGAGCTTTTTTATCACACGTCCAGATACTACATATATACGGAAATTTTTCTGCGTAATCTCTCCGGTAATCGAAATTTCACCATGGCGGGTTACAAGGCAAGCCTGCTGAGTACAGCGCAACGCGAACTGATGGCCGCCGCTCTCTCCTGCAGACCTGACCTGCATACGGCCAAGGCGATCAACAGCATTGTTACTGCAACTTTGCAGGGAAAAACCGGGATCAATGACGAATATGCCAAACGGTTCCGGCAGCAACTGGAACGTATACCCAAGGGAAAGCCCGTCTTCTGCAGGTCAAGATATTGTAAACCGGTTGTGACTGATGTTTCGCCAATCGATCCTTTCCTTAGCCTGGCGGAACGCCTGCAGATTCCCGTGGCTATCAGGGATCATCATGTCGAGGTCTCTTTAAAAGACCTTGCGCTACATCTCGACTCCCCGAACCCCAGGCTACGTGTCAATTTGCAGGAAGCGGTGCTGCGGTTACACGAAGCAGGCTACCTGTTACGCAACCATCCGGGGCTTACCCATAAAGAGGCCAGATCTATTGCAGACGAAGACGCAGTCTGATATCGGCTTTTCCATATCCATGCGATTATAGAGACCAGAGCTACATGTCACTTTTCGTAGCAGGTTCCTTCCCTGATCCAGACGCCATAGTCTTCGCAACGCAGCAATTCGTTGCCACTGCATACATATTCGCCGATCCCAAATTCCCGGTCATTGAAATAGCACAAACCAGTCTCCAGCTCGGCGTCCAGTGATAAAAAATCCTGATCCGCACTATCGAAAATCGGTGAAGTCCTCAGTTCTGGATCAGGCGGACCGACATGGGTTAATTTACTGATATCATGCATTTTACGCCTCCTGTCTTCCTGTAGTTAAACCCTTCATTCTCAGTATAGAAGCCAGAACTGGTTTCTGACAGACAACAACTTTCTCCTCTATTAACGCACTCCATGCCAGTAAAAGCCACTTCCACATGCTGTTTCTGGATGGCGTGTATGCAAGTATGTAAATGGCTCCCAAAACCCGCGCACAGATGGCGAAGTCAGCCTACAGGGAA
>CAZJCM010000046.1:0-18086 GCA_964544655.1 uncultured Sedimenticola sp.
GCTTATTAGGTCTGGTTGGTTTTTCAGGGCGAATGAAAAACCAGTAATAGATAACTCATGTACGCTCTGGTTACCTTATGTGTCGCATCATAATTTTCAGGATTCTGCCAGATCTTACCGACGGATGAACCGTTGTTGATTTTATCGCTCAATCGATCGGTCCTGGATTGCTTTTGTTTCTCATATACGACTGTGCATCGATGTTGAAATAATATGCTTTACATCCGGGTCTCGTTAATAAGCAGAGATACAGTCAAAGGGTCGAACAATGCTGAGAAATATATTCCTGTCATCGCTTGTGTTCCTGCTGTTTGCTGGAATACTGTCCCAGACTCATGCGGCCAATGGGGTCAAGGCGCCTGAATGGGATGTGTCGGAATGGCTCAACGGAGAGGGCGCGAGTCTGGCCGATTTGCACGGTAAGGTGGTGGTGGTTGAGTTTTTTCAGATGCTTTGTCAGGGCTGCAATCGCTTCTCGATTCCCTTGATGAAGCAGTGGCATGAAACATTTCGCCAAGAGATCGATTCCGGGGATCTGGTGTTACTCAGCATTCACACTGTTTTTGAATTGCATGATTACCAGACGCCGGCGCATCTTCGCCCATTCCTGAAAAAGAAAGGAATCGAGCATCTGGTTGGGATCGACCGACTGCTGGAGGCTGAAGGCCTGCCGGAGACCATGAAACGATATGCGACCAAAGGAACGCCGGAGATGGCGTTTATTGATCGCCAGGGCATGCTCAGGGCTCAGCCATTTGGCGCATTTGAGATAAAGGCCGGTGAGCAGCTGATTCGCACTATGCTGACAGAGCATGATACTGGTGGCTGAACGTGACCGCACAGCAGGGTAGGGAGGAATTCGTCCCACCCCGGGTAGATAGTTCTATTCTGCTTCGCCCTCTGTCGTTGCCTCTTCGTTGGAGGTGGGCACGGTTGGTGTCGCCGTGCTCTCCTGGGAGTAGTAATCGTATTTGGCGTGCAGGTCGGCGGTGAATGACCAGGCTTCGTTGTATGTCAGACCGCTCTTGTCGGGAAAGATTACTTTGACATAGAGGCCGTTCTTCTTCTCTTTTTTCAGTTTTTCCAGACGCAGTGTCAACTGTTTACGGCTGATGACCTGGAATTCGGGCTGATCGGCGGTAGCGAATTCGATTTTTGCCTTGCCGTTCCTTTTGGAGTAACGCACCTCCACCAGATAGCGTCCTTCTGGTGAGCGTGCGGGTCGGAACAGCTCATTGTATTTTACCTGCAGGTCATCATACTTGCCCTGCAATTTACTCAGCTGAAGGCCGGATGTGCGCTCGGCACGGCGCGCCGCCTGCAGTTCTTCCGACTGCTTGTTGTAGCGCTCGCTCAGGCTGGCCAGTTGCTGTTGCGTGGTCTCCTGCAGGTTTTGCAGGTTGCCGATACTCTCCTGTAGCTGACTGAGTTCTTGCCGGGCGTTATCCAGCTGGCGGCGTATGGAGGCCAGGTCTTGCTGCAGGTTTTTCTGGTTCTCTTGTAGTGCGCGGGCCTTGTTTTCCGAGCGTTGGAGGCGCTGGCTGAGGGTCAGCTTTTCCGCCGCGAGTTGGTCCCGGTTCAGGGTCAGGGCTTCATTCTGCGCCTTCAGGCGGGCAATCTGTTCTGCTTGTCCGCCCAGGGTGCTTCGCTGTTGCTGGTTCTCTTCGTTCAGCCGCATCTGCTGGATACGCAACATCGAGAGTTCGTTCTCGGCGGCGATCAATTTCAGTGCCAGGTCTTCCTTCTCTTCGCCCGTGGAGCGGGCGAGCTCCATCGCTTCGCGCTCCGCCTGCATGGTGGCGCGAAGCTGTTTGACCAACTCCATGTTGCGCAGCAGCAGGACCACCATGGCGATCATGAAGATCATGAGAATCACCGTCATGATGTCGGTGAACGAGGGCCAGAAACTCTCCTGGTTCTGTCCTTCCTGCTGGTTCAGTCGCAGGTCGGTGAAGCTGCCGCTCGTGTTCATGACTTGTCTGGCAGGCGGAAGCCTTCTCGCAGCAGCTGCTTGATCTCTTCCATGTCTTCAGTTACGGGTTCGAACTTAGTGCGATAGACATCGACCAGGGCGGAGATGATACGGGTCTCCAGGTCTTCGAAGGCGCTTTGTGAGCCACGCATCTCCTGCGCCAGTTCATGATACGAGTCCTGGGACTGCTTCATCTGGCCGATCAGTCCCTGCAGGGAGCGGATCAGGCCGGCAAACTGATGCAGTACCGTCTCTGTCTGGACTTGGAAGCGGGGCATGAAATAGTTGCCGGTGATCTGCTCCACGGCACTCAGCAGGTTGGTCTGGACATCCGTTACCTTGAGATAGAAGTAGCCGAAGAAGACGTAGCAGACGATGGCGGTGATGGTGGTGGAAAGTGCGGTGGACATGCCATGTACCACCAGTCCCATGCCGTTGACGTTGACGGCGTTTTCGAGCAGGTCCGATGCGCCGATCAGGGCCAGGGAGAGAGAAACGATGGTGCCGAAGACGCCGCTGAGGATGAGGATGTTGTTGATGAATTTGGGAAAACTGTTGCGGGTGCTCTCGGATGCGACCAGGGTGGAGGCGAGTGCGTTGTGGTTGATCGGTGTTCTGCTCTTGTGCAGGGCTGCCATTGCCCGGTAACGGCGGGCGATGATGCTGTTGTCTGCGACGTCGAGTATGGGGTCCGCCCCGTCATCCAGGTTTTGCAGCGTCATCAGGAGGGCCTGCTCCTCCCTGCTGTAATGGATCAGGATGATGATCATATCCAGCACGCCGAGCAGGAACAGGGCCAGAATGGCGCCGTTGATGATAAGGCCCGTGGCCGTCAACTGGTCGCGAAAATAGACCGTATTGATGAAATCGAACTTCCAGACCAGTAGACCAGCCAGGATGATGGCCAGCAGAAGCATGCGCAACAGGACGTTGCGACTGAAATGGCGGTGCAGCTGTATGCTTTCCAACTCCGAACCCTCGCATGTGGTGTCGTTGCCAGATATTAACAGTGCGTTTCGATTAACGCTATTAATAGAAAAGGTCGGCGTTGTGCGCCATCTATGGCATATTCAATCCCTGACTGTTGCGATGAAATACCTACCGTCCGCCTGCAAGATGAACATACAACGCGCCAGAAACGATCTGCAGACCATATACCGGAGTGCCCTCGATCGAGTGAACGGTGAGCGTCGGGTTGCTGATTTCCTCAGCGCACGACCTGCACTCGATCCCTGTTCTCTGATTGCAGTCGGCAAGGCGGCATCGGCGATGGCGATGGGCGCGGCCGAGGTGTTGGGAGAGCGATTGCTGGATGGGCTGGTTATCAGCAAGCCCGGACATCTGGATCATGAGATGCTGACGGCACAGGGTCTGCAGGGCATAGAGGCGGACCACCCCGTGCCCGGGATGCGGAGCCTGCAGGCGGGCGAACGGCTGCTCGGTTTTCTCGCCGGGTTGCCTGCGGGCCGACCGCTGCTGTTCCTCATTTCGGGCGGGACGTCGAGCCTGCTCGAGGTGCCGAGGGAGGGTGTCGATCTGGCCACGCTGCAGCGGGTGAACCGATGGTTACTCGGCAGCGGCCTCCCTATTCAATCCATGAACCGGGTGCGCAGGGCGCTGTCAGCGATCAAGGGAGGCGGTCTGTTGACCTATATCGGCCGGCGACCGGTGCTGGCCCTGATGATCTCTGACGTGCAGGGCGACGACCCGGCGGTGATCGGTTCCGGACTGCTGTTTCCGGATGGCGAATCGGAGGATGAACTGGCCGGAATCGATTTTCCCGACTGGCTGCGGCCGCTGCTCGCTTCCGGGCGTCGTCCGCTGGCGGGAGGAACGCAGGTCGAAGGTCACATCCTTGCCACGCTGCGTGACGCCCGTGAGGCCGCTGCTGCTGCTGCGCGGCAACTGGGTTACCAGACCCGGGTCAGCCACGCCTTTATCAGCGCCGAGGCGGAAACCGTGGGTCGGCGGCTCGCTCTGGAGCTGCACGATGCCCTGCCCGGGGTCTACGTCTGGGGTGGTGAGCCGGTGGTGCGACTGCCGGCACGGCCTGGCCGGGGAGGCCGTTGCCAACAGTTGGCCCTGGCGGCAGCGACCGTGATCAGCGGGCGGGACGACCTGGTGTTTCTTGCCGCTGGCACCGATGGCGGGGACGGGCCTGGGGCGGATGCCGGGGCGCTGGTGGATGGTGCCACCCTGGGACGGGCCCGGCGCCAGGGTTACGACCCCCGGGATTGCCTGGATCGGGCCGATGCGGGCACCCTGTTGGCTGCCACTGGTGATCTGATCCAGACCGGGCCTACTGGCAGCAACGTGATGGATTTGATGATCGGGCTGCGGAGCGGAAAGTAGGGATGATGTGATGCAGAGCGGCAGATGCCAGCCGCTTTTGCAACTGGTCCGACGATTTACGTAACCGACGAATTGGGTGTGGATGATGATGACCATCAACGAAGCGGGAAAGGCGGATGAGGAGGGCAACCTGTTCTGGCGGGCCAGGGCCTGTGTGGTCGCCGATAGTGTCGAGTCAAAACTGGCGCTGACCGAGCGGCTGCATGAAGATTGGCAGGCCGGACGGTTGCGAACCATTGCGCAGGAACTGCCTGATGTGGTGGATGCCGGCCGCCCGCCGCGTCCCGAACTGGTGCATCCACGCCATCTGCGGCGCCGCTCCCTGGCCACGGACGAGGGGCGCCTGGCCTTGATCCATGCGGTGGCGCATATCGAGTTCAATGCCATCGATCTGGCCTGTGACGCAGTGTTCCGGTTCCGCGACATGCCGGCGGAATTCTACGGTGACTGGATTCAGGTGGCGGTGGAGGAGGTGGCCCATTTTCGCCTGCTGCGCGCGCGCCTGCAGGCCGCTGGTGCCGATTATGGGGACTTTCCGGCCCATACGGGCTTGTGGGACATGGCCCGGCGTACGGCCCATGATGTCCTGCTGCGCATGGCCCTGGTGCCCCGTATGCTGGAGGCCCGCGGGCTGGACGTGACGCCGGGAATGATACAGCGCTTCGAGGCAATCGGGGACCAGCAGACGGTGTCTGCGTTACAAGTGATTCTACAGGAGGAAGTGGGGCATGTGGCCCGAGGCAGCCGCTGGTTTCGCTACTTGTGTGAGCAGCGTGGACTGGATCCGGAGGCGGCCTATTTCGATCTGTTGGAGAACTTTCTCGGCGGGCAGATACGTTGTCCCTTGCACCGAGCGGCACGTTTGCAGGCGGGATTCAGTGAGGGGGAGCTGAAGCGGCTGGAGGCGATATGCCGGCGCGCGCCCGCTCATAGATAGCCGACGGCCGTCATCAGTGCGCCCAGGACCAGCAGGAATATGGGTCCGGCCACCCCTGATTTGAGCCCAATGAATCCTTCGAAGCGTCCACGGGTGAGGAGAGCGGCAATGCCGAGGAACAGGAAGAAGGCACCGGCATAGACTGAGATCTCCTTCAGTAGCATCAGCTTCTCGCGGCTGATACCGCCCACGCCGCCGCCGATGGTCTCGAATTTGTTTGCCAGGGCCGGGTCTGCTGCAATCAGAGCGAAGAGCAGCATAGTGGTAATGGTGAAGGTGATTTTGCTCATGGGTCCAGTTTTCATTGGGGCAGGAGTGGCGCACATCGTGCGTCTGGATACCCCGGGTCATGCAACGTGGAGCTACGCTTCCACAGGTCAGCTGATTTCTAGCCGTGATTATCGGCAGCTGGCTGGAGTTCTGAAGGCGGGGTGTCAGGCAAATGTCATTTGGGTCAGGCCGGATTCGTCCGCCCGCAGGTAGCCGCCGCTGTCGCTGTGCCACTCAGGTAACACGATGCGCTGTGCCGGCTGGCCATTCAACTCGAACTGGTGGGTGCCTGGGCGGTGGGTGTGGCCGTGGATCAGCCGGGTGGTACCCCGCTCCTTCATGTACTGCTCCACCGCCTGCTGGTTGACGTCCATGATGTCGGCAGGCTTGTTGGACACCGCCTCGCCGCTACGCTGGCGATACTCCTGGGCCAGCTGGATGCGCTCCGGGATCGACCGGCTGAGGAAATCCTCGATGAAGGCGGGGTTGCGCAGTAACTGACGGGCCTTCTGATACTCCACATCGTCGGTGCACAGCTGATCGCCGTGCATCAGCAGGGTGGGCGTGCCTTGAAGGTCGATCGACGTAGGGTCGTCCAGCAGGGTACAGCCGCTGGCTTGGGCGAATGCCTCGCCGAGGAGGAAGTCCCGGTTGCCATGCATCAGGTAGATATTGCAACCTTGCCTGGACAGTGCCCGCATCGCATCCTGGATCTGCGGGATCGGTGGCGCCTGAAAATCGTCCCCGATCCAGGCATCGAACAGATCCCCCAGGATATACAGGGCCTGCGCCGTTGCTGCCTGTTCCTCCAGAAAGCGGAGGAACAGGCGAACGGTCTCCGGGCGCTGTGCCGCGAGGTGCAGGTCTGAGATGAAAAGGAGCATCAATCCTCGTCTTCGATGATGGCCTGCTCGATCACGATGTCGTCCACCGGGACGTCCTGGTGACCCATCCGGGTGGTGGTGTCGGCGGCCTTGATCTTGTTCACCACATCCATCCCATTGACCACCTTGCCGAATACGCAATAGCCCCAGCCATCCTGTCCCGGGTGGTCGAGGAACTTGTTGTCGGCCACGTTGATGAAGAATTGTGCGGTGGCGGAGTGGGGGTCCATGGTGCGTGCCATGGCGATGCTGCCGTTAACGTTGCTGAGGCCGTTGGCGGCCTCGTTTTCGATGGGTGCACGGGTCTGCTTCTCCACCATGCCGGGCATGAAGCCGCCGCCCTGGATCATGAAGTTGTTGATAACCCGGTGAAAGATGGTGCCATCGAAGTGGCCGTCTTTGACGTACTGGATGAAGTTCTCGCAGGTCTTGGGCGCGTTCTCTTTGTCCAGTTCGATGACGATGTCACCGTGATTGGTTTTCAGTGTGACCATATCAGTTTCCTTTGTTCTCTGGGGTTATTCGGGTGATGTGCTCGATCACCACCGGCTCTTCCGGGACGTTGCGCATGCCACGTCGCTTGGTGGTATAGACATCGGCGATCTTGTCTACTGTATCCATCCCCTTCACCACATGGCCGAAGACCGCATAGCCCCAGCCGTCGAAACTCGGGTAATCGAGATTGTCGTTGTCCATGTGATTGATGAAAAACTGGGATGTGGCCGAGTGGGGACTGGAGGTGCGGGCCATGGCGATGGTGCCGCGCTTGTTCTTCAGGCCGTTCTTCGCTTCGTTGGGGATCGGATCGTGGGTGATCTTTCTCTCCATGTCCCGGGTGAAACCGCCGCCCTGAATCATGAATCCATTGATAACCCGGTGAAAAATGGTGCCGTCATAGAAGCCTTCGTCAACATAGCGCAGAAAATTTTCCACACTGCGAGGCGCCTTGTCCTGATTCAGTTCCAGTTCGATGTCGCCCATGCTGGTCTGTATCAGGACCCGGGGATTGCCGGCGCTGGCCGTGGCGTTCAGTCCCAAGAGCAGGGTGATCGTCAGCAGCAGACGGAAGAAAAGCGGTTTCATGATGGCGGGAGTCTCCACGGTTTGAACGGAGCGCATATGATACATGGGGGGCATATAAAGGGGTAATTTTGCTATATTACCGGCCCCTGAGGTCGCTTGGGGTCGAACGAAATGGCTCCTGCCTCCCTCTCTCGCCGGACGCCGTAAACCCATCCCTGGGGGCTCGATTGCGGCCATCCAGGCCGCAGTCGCCACCGAGAGAGGTGAGCAGGGGCCATATACGGAGTCAAATTGCTTCGTTTATGGTGATGAAACTACAACATTCATCGTGCAAGTTGACTCCGACCCCTCATGTTTTTCTCATGTCGCAAACGATCATTTGATAAAATGAACCACTTTGTCACGCCCTGAACTGGAGCCGCCATGCTGAAGGTCTACAACGATCTGACCAACCAGAAAGAAGAGTTCGTTCCCCTGGAGCCTGGCCGGGTACGAATGTACGTCTGTGGTATGACGGTCTACGATCTGTGCCACCTCGGCCATGCCAGGGTCATGGTGGTGTTCGATGTCATCTACCGCTACCTGCGGGCGAAAGGTTATCAGGTCACCTACATCCGCAATATCACCGATATCGACGACAAGATCATCGCCCGGGCCAATGAGAACGGTGAGTCCATCGGTGATCTGACCCAGCGCTTCATCGAGGCGATGCACGAGGACGCATCGGCGCTGGGAGTGCTGACACCGGATGAGGAGCCCCGCGCCACCACCCACATCGGTGAGATCATCGAAATGGTGCAGCGGCTGATCGACAAGGGCCACGCCTATCTGGCGGACAATGGGGACGTCTACTATTCGGTCAGCAGCTTCGAGGGCTACGGCAAGCTCTCCGGTAAGTCGATCGAGGACCTGCGCGCCGGCGCCCGGGTGGATGTGGAGGAGCAGAAGCGCGATCCACTGGATTTTGCCTTATGGAAGGCGGCCAAACCGGGCGAGCCGGCCTGGGATTCGCCTTGGGGGAAGGGGCGTCCTGGCTGGCACATCGAGTGCTCGGCCATGTCCACCAGCTGCCTTGGGGATACCTTCGATATCCATGGCGGCGGGGCGGATCTCACCTTTCCCCACCATGAGAATGAGATTGCCCAGTCCGAAGGCGCCACCGGCCACCCCTTCGTCAAATACTGGCTGCACAACGGCTTCGTGCGCATCAATGACGAGAAGATGTCCAAGTCCCTGGGCAACTTCTTCACCGTGCGTGAGATCCTGCAGCACTATAAGGCGGAGGAGGTGCGCTACTTCATCCTCACCAGCCAGTACCGCAGCCCGCTCAATTACGATGAGGAGCACCTGCAGAACGCACGCGCTGCGCTGACCCGATTCTATACCGCTCTGCGCGGACTGCCAGCGGCCGAACCGGCGGGCGCCGAGGCCTTTACCGAGCGCTTCTACGCGGCCATGGATGACGACTTCAATACCCCCGAAGCGCTGGCTGTACTGTTCGATCTGACGCGTGAGATCAACCGCCTGCGGCCAGAAGACGAGCTTAAGGCGGCTGGCCTGGGGGCAGAACTGTGTCGCCTGGGCGGTATCCTGGGCATTCTGCAGGATGACCCCGAAGCCTACCTGAAGGGCGGGGCCGGGGGTGATGAAGGGTTCAGCGATGAGGAGATCGAGACCCTGATTCAACAGCGTCTGGATGCACGAAAAGCCAAAGACTGGGCCGAGGCCGACCGTATCCGCGATGAGCTGAAAGAGCAGGGTGTGTTGCTCGAAGATGGCCCTGGTGGAACCACCTGGCGGCGAGTGTAGGTTTTAGGCAGGGTGTTTCAATAGCCTGATGCCCGTACCCGGTGTGCGCTCAAATGGTGGATGCGGCCCTTTGGGCCTTAGCCCCCCTATGGTGGGTGTGTCGAACGAGGCGTCCGGCGTGTAGGTCCATGCCATAGGGTGGCTAAGCGAAGCGCATCCACCATTGGATATTCCAACAGAGAGTGCCTGTTTCATGGTCGGCTCCCCTCAATCCGGATGAAAACTCCGGCCCAGGGCCCGGGGTGGGGCACCGCGGAGGGAGCCCAGCAGCAGGCCCAGTCCGGGACGCCGTTCCAGCCAGAGCTGTACCCCTTCGCGCTGTAGTAGGTTGACCAGTACCAGGGCGAAGATCATCAGCGGGAACGGGGCAACCTGGAACACCTGGGCGGGGATGCCGGGCCAGCGGGCCTGCAGGCTGATGCCAAACACCTGTAGAAAAGCGAACAGCAGGGCGCCCAGGGCCACCTTGACCGGGTGCCAGCCGCCGAAGATGACGATGGCCAGGGCGATCCAGCCCAGTCCCTCGATGCCTTGCGGACGCCCCCAGCCGGGCTTGATACCCAGGGAGTAGGCGGCCCCGGCCAGCCCCACCAGGGCGCCGCCGATCAGGGTGTAGAGCAGCTGTTTGCGGCGTGGGTCGATGCCGCGGGTGTAGGCCGCCTCCGGGTTCTCTCCCACCGCCCGCAGCTCCAGGCCGCGGCCGGTGCGGTACAGGTACCACCAGACCATGCCGATCAGGATCAGGCTGACCCAGACCATCACCGGCTGCTGGAACAGCACCGGACCGAGGAACGGGATGTCGCTGAGGACCGGTATCTTGATGGAGACCATCTGCGGCCCCTGCAACCGGGAATAAGGGTTGCCGAGAAAATAGGCCAGATCCTTGCACATCAGGGTGAGGGCAAAGCCCACCGCCACCTGCAGTTGTCCCAGATAGATGCCGAAGACACCGACCAGACCGGCGATCAGGGCCCCGGTGGCAGCGGCGGCGGCGCAGGCCAGCAGGATGCTGTGGGTCTCGTAACCCACCATGAAGCCGACCATGGCGGCCAGCAGCATGGCACCGTCCAGGGAGAGATTGATCACCCCTGCCTTCTCGGTGATGGTCTCGCCCAGGGCGGCGATGATCAGCGGGGCCGCGGTGGCCAGTACGCTGGCCAGCAGGATACTCAGGGGCAGGTCGTTCATGTCATTCTCCTCTGGTGCAGCCGGCGCAGTCCAAACACCAACAGAGCACTGAGTACGCAGGCGCCCTGGATTACCCCGGAGAGAGATGAATCGAGCTGCATCATCATCGGCAGCTGGATGCTACCCACGTTGAGGGCGGCGAAGAACAGGGCGATGAAGGGGATCGGCAGCAGACGGAAGTTGGCCAGCATCACCACCAGCAGGCCCAGATAGCCATAGCCGCTGGAGATGGCCGGTATCAGGCGGTGATAGATGCCAGTCACCTGCAGGGTGCCGGCCAGCCCGGCCAGGGCACCGGAGATGACGATGGCGATCAGCATGTAGCGGGTGGGTGAGATGCCATACAGTGGCACCGCACGGGGGTTTTGTCCCACCGCCTTCAGCTTCAGCCCGAAGCGGCTATGGTGGAGCAGCCACCAGCTGATCAATACCACGGTCAGTGCCAGACCAATGGCGAAGGGGGAGACGCGCCACCCCTCCAGGCTGGGAAACCACAACTCCCGGGGGAATGGTTGGGTGCCGCTCATGGAGGCGATGCCCGGCCGTTTCCAGGGGCCGAAGATGAGCCACAGCACCAGGCCCACAGCGACGAAATTGAGGCCCAACCCGGTAAAGATCTCATGTACTCCGCCCCATATCTTGAGCCAGCCGGCGAGCAGGGCCCAGAGTCCACCCAGGATGATGCCGGCGAGCAGGGCCAGCAGCAGCCAGAGCAGAGGGGCGCCGCCGTCCGTGCCCAGATGGAGTACGGCGGTGGCGCCGATGGCACCCATCACCATCTGCCCCTCGACGCCGATGTTCCAGAGGCCGCTGCGAAAGGCGTAGAGCAGACCCATGCTGCACAGGGTAAGAGGGGTCCAGACGTTGAGTACCCGGGACAGTTTGGACCAGGAGCCAAACGATCCTTGCAGCAGGTGCCCATAGGCCTCCAGTGGATTGGTGCCCACCAACAGCAGCAGACCGCTGGTGAAGAGAAAGACGATGCCGAGGATCAGCAGTGTGTCGACCAGGGGAGTGATAAAGCGCGTCATGGTCAGTTCCCCGTCATGGCTGCAGCCACGTCCTGGTAATCGATATCCGCTCCACGCAGGTCACGGACGATGCGGCCCTCATAGAACACCAGGACCCGGTTGGCGATGGCCAGGATCTCATCCAGTTCGGCCGAGCTGAAGGCGATGGCCCCTTGCTGGGCATAGTGGCCGCGCAGATAGTCCCAGACCCAGCGGGACGAGGCGACATCCAGCCCACGGCTGGGATTCTCCAGCAAGATCAGCCGGGCGTCCGCGGGAATCAGGGAGAGCAGCAGCCGCTGCTGATTGCCGCCGGAGAGGGACTCCGCCGGGCTGTCCGGAGTGCCGCGGATGTTGAACGTCTCGATGGCCTGTTCTGCCTGCTGGCGGGCGTGGCTGGCGGGGATGCCGTGGGCCAGGGCGAAGTGGTCCTGGATGGTGAAGCCGGAGATCAGGCCCTCTTCCAGGCGGTCTGCCGGCAGGAAGGCACCGCCGGCGCGGCGAAAGGCGCGATGGCAGCTGCCACCGGCCGGCGAGTCCAAAAAGGTCACCTCGCCTTGCTGGGGAGCGATCAGAGAGGCGGCGAGGCGCAGGAACAGCCCCTGGCCACTGCCTGAGAGGCCGGCCAGGCCGATCACTTCTCCTGGGTGGATGGCCAGGCTGCAGTCATGCAGGCCGGTGCGTTCCCCGCTGGCGGATACGCCGTCGAAGCGGAGCAGCGGGGTGGCTTCGCTGATAGGTGTGGCGGGTTGTGATACGCCCTCGGCCTGATCTTCCGGCGGCTTGTCGAACATCAGTTCCAGCAGCCGTGGGATATGGAACGGGGCGTCCTCACTCCCGGTCACCTGACCGTGACGCAAAACGGTCACCCGGTCGCACAGGGCCTCCACGTCCTCCAGTTTGTGCGATACCAGCAGGATTGTGCGCCCATCGTCGCGGATCTGGCGCAGGGCGTGGAACAGCCGTTCCTTCTGCCGGTCGGAGATACCGGTGGTGGGCTCGTCCAGGATCAGCAACTGGGCGTTACGGCCCAGCAGGCGCAAGAACTCCAGCTGCTGACGCTCGCCCACGGTCAGGCGTTCCAGTCTGGCATTCGCATCCAGTTGAAAATGGACCCGGCCGGCCAGCTCGTCCAGCCGCTGGCGCTGGTGTGGCCGGTTGCTGTCCGGATGGCTGTCGCGGCCCACGATGAAGTTGTCCAGCACGGTCAACGGAGGGAAGTCCTGGGGCTCCTGATAGAGCATGCCGATCCCTTCGCGTGCGGCACTGGCGGGAGTGTCGCAGGCCACCTCCCGGCCATCCAGCAGAATGGTCCCGGAAGTGCGGCTCTGGTAGCCGGTGAGGATCTTCATCAGTGTGCTCTTGCCGGCGCCGTTCTCGCCCACCAGGCCGTGAATGGTGCCGCTGGCCACCGTCAGGTCGATGCCCTTCAGGGCCTCGAACCGGCCGAATCGTTTGAAGATCTGTCGTAGCTCGATTTGCATATGAACGTTATCTGGTGGATGGGGCTTGCAGGATGGTTTTTTAAGACTTACAGCGGGATGCTACTCCTACGCTATGCCGCAAAAGAAACAGGAGCCTCACTCCAGCACAGGGGGTGAGGCTCCCGGATTACCCTGAGGTAGGGCTGTTTACTTGCTGGGCCCTTCCATACCTTCCAGCAGCTGTTTCATGTACCAGATCTGCTTGTCGCCGGCAACCTCGCCGCTGTTCAGGAAAGGAGTGCCATCCTGGTAGTTGAGCGGGCCCTTGAACAGCTGGATCTGACCGTTGCCAAGGCCGGAGATGAACTGCTCCAGGCGGGTCTTGTTCAGGCTGTTGATGGCCGGCCCCGGGAGAAAACCGACGCTGCTGGTCTCCTGGTCATTGATATCCTTCCAGTCCGGGGCTGCCCAGATCCAGGCCTGTTTCCAGCTGCCATCGATGACGGATCTGGCCAGCTTGGTGTACTCAGGACCCCAGTTGAAGTAGGGCACGCCCAGGCAGGCCTCGGGCGAGGTCTGACAACTGCCTACGTAGTCATAGGGGAGGGCGTAGACGTTATCGCCCTCCAGCCGCTTCTGCTGTGCCACCACGATCGCCTCGGTGGTGTCGATACCGGACAGCACCACGTCATAGCCGGTGTCGTAGAAGTTTCTCACCACTTGGCTCGGGTCGGCGGTGACGCCTGGGATATTGAACCAGAAGCCGATCCAGGAGACCTTGAATTTCAGCTCATTGGCCGGTTTTTTCAGCACTTCGGTCCAGGCGTAGCGGGCGCCCAGATAGGCGGCCACAGCCAGGCGGCGGGTCTCGTCGTTGATCAGGGGGCCGAGATAGGCGATGCGCCCGGTGCGGGTCGAGAGGGCGGCGGTGAAGCCGGCCATCATCTTGCCGTAGACCATGCGGCCCATCAGGTTGCTCAGGTTCTTCGGCGCCTTGCCGGTCAGGGCGTCATCGCCGGAGATGTGGATGAATTTTACATCCGGGTGCTGTTCGGCCGCCTCGCGGATGCCGTCCTTCATGTCATCGGAATTGCCGATGATCAGTTTTGCCCCCTTGTCCACCAGGTCGTCCACCACCATGGGAATAGTCACCCCGGGGCGATCTGCCGGATTGACCTTGTCGATATAGATCATCTTTGCGCCAGGAATCTTTTTCTCCACGAACCGACCCCCTTCGTAATGGGCCTGGCTCCAGCCGTGGTCATTGTATGGACCGACCAGCAGCATGCCAAAGGTGAAGTCGTTACCGGCGGCAAAGAGCGGCGGGATGGCGATCAGCGATGTCAGCAGGGCGAGCGTGGCTGATCTGAGCAGGGTGCGTAACATGATGTCCTCACTGTTTGGATTGATACATTGTTGAATAGGGGCACTGGGTGGCCTGTTATAATCCCCACCCAAGGCAGATTCAAGGGGAATCTCACCGGCGGGAAAAAATATATGAGTGACCAGCATAGCGGAATGCGCGAGATCAACTACCTGTCACTGGACGAACGGCGTATCTTTCGGGCCAGGGTCAGCTGGCAGGATGGCATTATCACCGAGGTGCGTGAGCTGGGTGGCGAGGCCCCTGGCCTGGGCTACATGCTGCCCGGCTTCATCGATGCTCATGTGCATATCGAGAGTGCCATGCTGCCGCCAGCGGAGTTCGGCCGTATCGCTCTGTGCCATGGTACTCTGGCGGTGGTGGCCGATCCCCATGAGATTGCCAACGTGCTGGGCATGGACGGGGTCCGTTTTATGCTCGACAACGCCCGCCAGAGCCCCTTCCACGCCTATTTTGGTGCCCCCTCCTGTGTGCCGGCCACACCGTTCGAGACGGCTGGCGGCAGCCTTGGCTGTGATGACATAGAACAGCTGTTCAGAGAGCCGGAGGTGTGCTGCCTGTCGGAGATGATGAACTACCCGGGGGTGCTCTCCCAGGCCCCTGATGTGATGGCCAAGATCGAGCTGGCCACCCGTCTGGGGTATCCGGTGGATGGTCACGCCCCCGGGTTGAAGGGGGCTGAAGCGGCGGCCTATGTGCAGGCGGGCATCAGCACCGATCATGAATGCTTTTCCCTGCAGGAGGCGCGGGACAAGATCGCCGCCGGGATGCATGTGCTGATCCGGGAGGGCTCGGCGGCACGCAACTTCGAGGCCCTGCATCCGCTGCTCGATGAGTCTCCGGCGCAGGTGATGTTCTGCAGCGACGACAAACACCCGGACGATCTGCTGCAGGGGCACATCAACGATATGGTGCGGCGGGCGGTGGCGGCGGGCCACGATTTGTTCGACGTGCTGCGCTGTGCCTGCATCAATCCCATCGACCACTACCGGTTGCCTCTTGGCCGTCTGCGCCCGGGGGATCCCATGGATGGTATCGAGGTGCCGGATCTGACCGGGTTCAAGCCGGAGCGGGTGTGGCTTGCCGGAGACCTGGTGGCGGAACAGGGTGAACCCCGCCTGCCCCGGGTCACTGTGGAGCCGGTCAATCGCTTCCATGCCCGCCCTGTCTCTGTGGATGATCTGGTGTTGCAGGCGGATGCCGGGCCGGTGCGGGTGATCGGGGTGGAGGATGGCTCCCTGGTGACCCAGGAGCGCTGGCTGCAGCCGCGCCGGGAGGCGGGGCGAGTGGTGACGGACCCCGATCAGGATCTGTTGCTGCTCTGCGTGGTCAACCGTTACCGGCCCGAGCCGCCCGCGGTCGCTCTGGTGCAGGGGTTCGGGCTGAGAGAAGGGGCCATTGCCTCCAGCGTTGCCCACGACTCCCACAATATCATCTGCGTGGGGACGGATCCCGCGCTGGTCTGCCAGGCGGTGAACGGGTTGATCGACCACCGGGGCGGGGTGGTCGTGGCGACGGATGGTGCGCTGGATATCCTGCCGCTCCCCATCGCCGGCATCATGAGCGATGGCGACGGTTTTCAGGTGGGTGATGACTATGCCCGCCTGGATCGGCGGGCGCGGGCCCTGGGCTCCCCACTCAGCGCACCCTTCATGACCCTCTCTTTCATGGCCTTGCTGGTGATACCCGAGCTGAAACTGAGCGATCAGGGGCTATTCGACGGGCGCTCGTTCAGTTTCGTCGGGCTTCAGGGGGGTACCTGAGGGGTTGGAGTCACGTTGCCCACCAGGAGAGCTATATTCACATGATTATAGGTGGCATCACTCCGCATACGGTCTCTGCTCGGCCCCTTGCAACCCAGAGCCAGCCAATGCTCAGTGACGAACTTTGAAATCGCTGAATTACTTGCGTCCGGCCCAGTCCCGGGCAAACTGCCAGGCTACCCGGCCGCTGCGTGAGCCGCGCTTCAGCGCCCAGCGCAAGGCGGCGCTACGGGTCTCTTCGTCGTCGATGCCGGCGGCATGGCCAAGCCGCTTCAGCCAGTGGTCTGTGATCTGCAGGTACTGTTCCTGATTGAAGGGGTAGAACGAGAGCCAGAGGCCGAACCGCTCGGACAGCGAGATCTTCTCCTCTACGCCCTCACCCTGATGTATCTCGCCCCCGACCACCCGGCTCTGCAGATTCTCCTGCATCTGTTCGGGCAGCAGGTGGCGGCGGTTGGAGGTGGCGTAGATGAGGACATTCTCGGGTGGCGCCGCGATGGAGCCATCGAGAACGGCCTTCAGGGGTTTGTAGCTGGGGTCGTCGGCCTCGAAGGAGAGGTCGTCGCTGAAGATGATGAAGCGTTCGGGACGGTCGTAGAGCAGATCCACGATCTCCGGCAACTCCACCAGGTGTTCTTTCTCCACCTCGATCAGGCGCAGCCCCTGATCGGCAAACTCGTTCAGTACCGCCTTGATCAGGGTGGACTTGCCGGTGCCACGGGAACCCCACAGCAGCACGTTGTTGGCGCCGCGGCCGGCCACGAACTGGGCTGTGTTGCGGGTGATCTCGCTCTTCTGTGCCTCCATGCAGAGCAGGTCGTCCAGTTCAATCCGATGCGGACGGCGCACCGGCAGCAGGCCGTGGTCACCGCGCCAGCGGAAGGCGATATGGTTCCAGTCCGGTTCCTGGGGCGCCTGGTCGAGCAGCCGTTCCAGCCGTTCGATCAGGGATTCCGCCCGCCTGTAGAGATTCTCTTGCATGGTCGTTTTGTTCCCGGTTACCGGTCCAGCCGCTTGTAATGGATTCGGTGCGGTTGGTCCGCCTCGGCACCCAGGCGCCGCTTGCGGTCGGCCTCGTAATCTGCGTAGTTGCCCTCGAACCAGACCGTTTTCGAATCCCCTTCGAAGGCCAGGATGTGGGTGGCGATGCGGTCCAGGAACCAGCGGTCATGGGAGATCACCACCACGCAGCCGGGGAAGGTGAGCAGGGCCTCTTCCAGGGCGCGCAGGGTCTCCACATCCAGGTCGTTGGTGGGCTCGTCCAGCAGCAGCAGGTTGCCGCCGCTCTTCAGCAGCTTGGCCAGGTGCACCCGGTTGCGCTCACCGCCGGAAAGGTCGCCGATGCGCTTCTGCTGATCCGAGCCGCGGAAATTGAAGCGGCTGACGTAGGCCCGGGAGTTCAGCTCATAGCGGCCGATGGTTATGATTTCTGCGCCGTCGGAGATCTCCTCCCACACCGTGTTGTCGTCGTTCAGGCTGTCCCGGGACTGATCCACGCAGGCCACCTGCACGGTGTCGCCGATACGGATGGTGCCGGCATCGGGCTGCTCCTGGCCGTTGATGATGCGGAACAGGGTGGTCTTGCCGGCGCCGTTGGGGCCGATGATGCCGACGATGCCGCCCTTCGGCAGGTTGAAGCTCAGATTCTCGTAGAGCAGCTTGTCGCCATAGGCCTTGCGGATCCCTTTGGCCTCGATCACCAGATCCCCCAGGCGTTCGCCGGGCGGAATATAGAGTTCATTGGTCTCGTTGCGCTTCTGGAACTCCTGGCTCTGCAGTTCGTCGAACCGGGCCAGACGCGCCTTGCTCTTGGCGTGGCGTCCCTTGGGATTGCTGCGAACCCACTCCAGCTCCTGTTTCATGGTGCGGATGCGGGCCTGCTCCTGCTTCTGTTCCTGCTCCAGCCGCCTCTCCTTCTGCTCCAGCCAGGAGCTGTAGTTGCCCTCCCAGGGGATGCCGTGGCCACGGTCCAGTTCCAGGATCCAGCCGGCGACATTGTCCAGGAAATAGCGGTCATGGGTGACCGCCACCACGGTGCCGCTGTAGTCGTGCAGGAAGCGCTCCAGCCAG
>CAZJCM010000047.1:0-6509 GCA_964544655.1 uncultured Sedimenticola sp.
ATGCAGATCCGCATCACCCGCCAGGAGATCGGCCGCATCGTCGGCTGCTCCCGGGAGATGGCAGGGCGGGTGCTGAAAAACCTGGAGGAGCAGGGCCTGATCTACGTAAAGGGCAAGACCATCGTGGTGTTCGGCACCCGTTGACGATCAGGAGCGCCCCCACTAATCCAGGTCAAATACCCGCTTCAGATCATCGCTGCTGCCAAAATCACCGTCCGGTCCCGCTGAATGCAGCACGAAACCCTTCGCCTCCGGCTGATAGCGCAGCGCCATACCCCAGCCATCCCGCATCTCTTCCGGCTTCAACTCGAGATCCAGCCGCACCCGCTCCAGGGTCACCTGGGCGGGATCGTAGCCGGCACCGAACTGAATCATCCATACCCTGATGGAACGCCCCAGCCGGGTCATGCGCGAGCGGGTGGTGGCAAGGGCCGGATCCACCGGGGGCTGGACTTGTGTCTGGACCGGAGGCGCAGGCCGCACGACGTCAGGAGAGGTGAAAAACTGCATCACCGCCCAACCGGCAGCAACCAACAGCAGCAGGCCGGTGAGCAGCAGAACCCGCCGGTCCAGACTCGCCAGCCGTGGCAGCCGGCGCTTGCCGGCGGCACTCGCTGCAGCCGCCTGGGGATCGGTCTGAATCGTTTCTGCCTGAGGCTCTTCATCGATCTCCATATCCAGCGGAGGGCCGATTCCTTCCAGCACCACCTCGATCTCCTCGTTGGGGTCCCACTCCATCTCCGCTTGCCCGGCAGACGTTGCAGATGCCCCGTCCTGCGCCGGCTTGCGGCGCCGATGAACCAGGCGGATCATGCATTCCACACCAGTGGCAAGCAGCTTGTCCCGCAGCCTTTCCGCCCGCTCCAGGGTCAACTCCCGGCGAATCCGTGAAGGCCCGCCCTGCAGCAACTTCCTTGCCTGTGCCGGCGACATCCGCAGCAGGCGCGCCAACCCGGCGGCCGCCGTTTCCCGATCGACTCCGGCAACGGTGTTGCCGCTCAATTTCAGATAGAATGTCTCGACTGTCATAGCCCGTACCACCTGATAACCTGTCTCTGCCCGGAAGCGGGCCGCTGAAGCACTCTCAAGCCCACGCCGCCTACCCTTTCTCCGGTTCCACCCGTAACACCACACCATCCACACCAATCACCCGCACCCGGGTGCCGGCCGAGCAATCCGCCCCCTCGATCTTCCAGATGCTGTCGTCCACCCGGATCCGCCCCACTCCATTGACGATGGGCGTCTCCAGGGTAAACAGACGATCGATGTACTGCTCACCACGCCGGTTCAACCGCGGCTGATCGGTGGCGGTCGGATGGCGTTCCAGATAGCGCCGCCACAGCACCACGCTGGCGACACTGACCAGGGCGAAGATGATGAGCTGATACTCCCACCCCAGGTCCGGCACCGCCAGCAGGATCAATCCGACGATCCCCGCCGCAATCCCCATCCAGATGAAGAAGACGCCGGGAGAGAAGGCCTCCAGAATGACGAACAACACCCCCAGCACCAGCCAGTGCCAGTAGAGCGCGCCCTCCAGCCAGGCCATCAGTCCGCGTCTCCGTCCCGTTTGGCGAAAGCGGCCTTGGCGATCTCACCGATGCCGGCCACCGAACCGATCAGGCTGGAGGCCTCCAGCGGCATCAGAATCAGCTTCTGATTCGGTGCCGATGCAATGCTCTTCAACGCCTCGGTATATTTCTGGGCCACGAAGTAGTTGATCGCGTTCAGGTCGCCCTTGGCGATGGCCTGGGAGACCATCATGGTCGCCTTGGCCTCCGCCTCGGCCAGACGCTCCCGCGCCTCCGCCTCACGAAATGCCGCCTGCTTCTTACCCTCCGCTTCCAGGATCGCCGCCTGCTTCTTGCCCTCCGCCTCCAGAATCTCCGATTGGCGCTGGCCCTCCGATTCCAGAATCGTGGCCCGCTTCTCCCGCTCCGCTTTCATCTGCCTGCCCATGGCATCCACCAGGTCCCGCGGCGGCGAGATATCCTTGATCTCGATTCGCGTCACCTTCACCCCCCAGGGCGTGGTGGCGTCATCCACCACGCCCAGCAGCTGGGCATTGATCTGATCACGCTTGGACAGCAGCTCGTCCAGATCCATGGAGCCCATCACGGTACGGATATTGGTCATGGTGAGATTGAGAATGGCATGCTGCAGATCGTTCACCTCGTAGGCGGCCTTGGCTGCATCCAGCACCTGGAAGAAGACCACGCCGTCCACCGTGACCATTGCGTTGTCCCGGGTGATCACCTCCTGGGAGGGCACGTCCATCACCTGTTCCATCATATTCAGTTTGGCACCGATGGTATCCACCACCGGCACGATGATGTTCAGCCCAGGGCGCAGCGTCTTGGTGTAGCGACCGAAACGCTCCACCGTGTATTCGGCCCCCTGGGGTACCCGCTTGGCGCCCAGCACCACCAGGACGATAGCCAGCGCAGCGATGATCAGGGCAAATTCACCCATGACATAATCTCCCGTAGAAAATGAATTCCGTTCCCCAAAGTATAGATTCCACGATGGGAGCGCAATCGTATCCACCCGTCAATCACGTTATTTGTGCTGAAAGCGGATCTGCCGTCTCCTGCCATGGGCGCCGCGGTCAAGCCTCAGGAATGGGCCAACGACGCCCCCTGACAGGAGATGGCAGGCCCGCATACGTGCTGGATTCGGTGTTTACGCGCAATCATCCGTATTGGACGGTAAACTACCCTTCGGGAGCCGGCTCATGGCGTCTGCGCCAGGGGCACGCCAATTTCCCGCTGAACGCTCCTTTCACAGCGGCTGGAAGGAGAGAAAATTTAGTGTCACAGAGTGAACAGATGTCACAAAAACCACCAAAATCCCTATTGCGCAAGGTAGGCCGCGCCATTGCGGATTTCGACATGATCCGGGAGGGTGACCGGATCCTGCTTGGCGTCTCAGGCGGCAAGGATTCCCTCTCCCTGCTGCACATCCTACGCCATCTGCGCAGTTATGCCCCGGTAAAGTTCGAGCTGGGTGCCATCACCGTGGACCCGGAGGTGGAGGGGTTCGACCCGGAAGCTCTGCAACCCTATTACGAGTCATTGCAGATTCCTTATCACTACTGCCGGCAGCCGATCATGGAAGAGGCGCGGGAACGGATGGACGGCGACTCCTTCTGCGCCTACTGCTCACGCATGAAACGCGGCATCATGTACACCACCTGCCGGGAGCAGGGTTACAACGTGCTGGCCCTGGCCCAGCACCTGGATGACCTGGCCGAAAGTCTGCTGATGTCCATGTTCCACGGCGGCCAGCTGCGCACCATGAAGGCCCATTACGTGAACGACGCCGGCGATGTCCGCATCATCCGCCCCCTGGTCTACTGCCGCGAAACCCAGACCGCGGCCTTCGCCGAGGAGGCACGGCTGCCGGTGATCCCTGACAGCTGCCCCGCCTGCTTCACCGCTCCTACCCAGCGCGAACACATGAAGCAGCTGCTGAGGCAGGAAGAACGGCAGAACCGGCACCTGTTCGCCAACCTGTTGCATGCCATGCGGCCATTGATGGTCGAAGAGGGGGCAAGGCCCGAGGACCGCTAAATCCCGGCCAATGTGTATATCCCAAACAGGATCACGGTGATGCCGGCGATGCGCCGTACCGCCAACGAGCGTGAGAGGTGGGCGGCGGCCCCCGCCAACACCCCCATCAACAGCAGATTGGGCAGGGTGCCAAGGGCGAAGGCAAGCATCAGTGCGGCACCCTTCAGGGCACTGCCGGTGGCTACCGCATTGACCAGCATGCTGTAGACCAGGCCACAGGGGATCCAGCCCCAGATCAGGCCGATCACCAGCGCCTGGCCGGGACTGCGCACCGGCAGCAACCGCCGGCTGTATGGCTCGAGCCGCCGCCAGATCACCCCCCCGGCCTGCTCCAGCCGGTTCAGCACCTGCCACCAGCCAGCCAGGTAGAGACCTAGCAGGATCATGAACACCCCGGCCAACAGCAGCAATACCCGCTGGGCATAATAGACCGGCATCAATTGGGCCAGCAGCATACCCAAGGCCCCCATCAAGGCGCCCGCCAGCACATAGCTGGTCAGGCGCCCAAGGTTGTAGGCCAGCTGAAACGGCATCATGCTGGCCAGACGGCCGCGCCGGGACTCTGGCAGACCAAAGGTGAGGGCACTGACGATGCCGCCACACATACCCACGCAGTGGACCCCGCCCAACAGGCCCACCAGGAAAGCACTGAGATAAGGCAGCAGCGTCTCCATCAAACCACTCCCTCATGTGCGCCGGCGGAGCCCCGGCGATGCAGCCACCAGAGCAGCAACAGACCGGGGAGTGCGATCAAAGCACAAAACAGAAAGAAACTGACCCAGCCCATCCACTCCACCATGAAGCCGGTCGGCGCGCTGGCGATCACCCGCGGCACCCCCATCAGGCTGCTGAGCAGGGCATATTGGGTGGCGGTGAAACGCTTGTTGGTCAGACTGGCCATGAAGGCCACATAGGCCGCGGTGCCCAGTCCGCCACTGAAATTCTCGAACGCGATCACCCCGGCCAGCCCGGGCAGGCTGTTGCCGATCAGGGCCAGCAGTGAAAAGCCGGCGGTGGAGAGCCCCTGCAGGATACCGAAGCCCCACAGCGCCCGATAGATGCCCAGGCGCAGGATCAACAGCCCCCCCACCAGCCCGCCGGCAATAGTGGCCCAGAAGCCAAACAGCTTCACCACCGCCCCGATCTCCGTCCTGCTGAACCCGATGTCCAGATAGAGCGGGATGGTCATCTGCGAGGCCATGGTGTCGCCGATCTTGTACAGCAGGATGAACAGCAACAGCAGCAGGGCATCACGGCGCTGAAAATACTCGATGAACGGATGGATCACCGCCTCCGCCAGGGTTTTCGGCTGCCCCTCCGCCACCGCCGGTTCCGGCGCCATCAACGTGGTCACACTGGCGGCCAGCATGAACAGCGCCATCAACTGATAGACCTGGGAAAAAGCCATGAAATCCGCCAGGATCAGGCCACCACCCGAGGCCAGCAACATGCCCACCCGGTAGCCATTGACATAGAGCGAGGCGCCCAGCCCCTGCTCATCGTCGGCCAGGGCCTCCCGCCGGTAGGCATCGATTACGATATCCTGACTGGCGGAAAAAAAGGTGACCAGCAGAGCCGCCAGCGCCACCCCCAGCGGATGCTGACCCGGGCTGCTGAGCGAAAGCGCAAACAGGGAGAGCACCAGGGCCAGCTGGAACAGCAGCAGCCATCCCCGGCGGCGGCCGAGAAACGCCGGGGTGAAACGGTCCACCAGGGGGGCCCAGAGAAACTTCAGGGTATAAGGAAGACCGACCAGGGCGAACAGGCCGATGGTGGAGAGATCCACCCCTTCGTCCTTCATCCAGGCCTGGAGCAGGGAACCGGTCAGCAGCAGCGGCAGACCGGATGCAAATCCCATCAGCGCAGCCACCAGCATACGGCCACTGAACAGGGTCAGCATGATCTCACGGGGGCGACGCGACGGTGGACTGGCGGCCATGTTGTTCCAGGGTTGCGGGAGTGAATGGCGGATTATACCCATTTAGGATCCTGGCCGAGAGGCGGGGATCACACAGCGGGAAACACTGCCGATTCCGCAGGCCTCAACGCTTGCATCACCCAGCCCAGCCGCGGAGAATGGCGTCATCGCAATTCTGGAGCCGGCTATGCAGACATATCAACGTGAATTCCTCGATTTTGCACTTCAGGCAGGTGTTCTGAAATTCGGCCAGTTCACCCTGAAATCCGGCCGGATCAGCCCCTATTTCTTCAACGCGGGTCTGTTCAACACCGGTGCCAGCCTGGCCCGTCTGGGACGTTACTATGCCCAGGCGATCGTCGACTCGGGCATCCAGTTCGACGTCCTCTTCGGACCGGCCTACAAAGGCATCCCCCTGGCGGCCGTCACCGCTGCCGCCCTGTATGATCGGCACGGACTCGATATCCCCTACGCCTTCAATCGCAAGGAAGCGAAGGACCATGGCGAGGGCGGCAGCATCGTGGGCCATGGACTGGAGGGCCGGGTGCTGATCATCGATGACGTCATCACCGCCGGCACCGCCGTGCGTGAAGCGATGGAGATCATCAGTGGCCAGGGGGCCAGCCCGGCCGGTGTGGTAATCGCCCTCGACCGCCAGGAGCGGGGACAGCAGGCACGCTCCGCCATCCAGGAGGTGGAGCAGGATTACGCCATCCCGGTGGCGGCCATCGTGCGGCTGCAGGAGCTGATCGACTATCTCGGTGAGCAGGAAGACACCGGCGAGGCCCTGTCCCGGATCCAGGCTTATCGCGATGAATATGGCGTATAATGTTACTTGGTGATCAATCGGCTGATCCCTGCCATGGCCCGACAGAGTACTAAACTATCGGTAAGGATGCCCGATACCCTGAAGAGTATCTTAAAATCCGAGCCAGCCTGATGTCCCTGACACAAAAACACCTGCTCATAATCGCCATTCTGCCACCCCTGCTGCTGGCAGCCAACGGCGTCGTGGCCAA
>CAZJCM010000047.1:6609-17649 GCA_964544655.1 uncultured Sedimenticola sp.
GCCAACGGCGTCGTGGCCAAGACCTATCGCTGGACGGATGCCCAAGGGCGCATCCATTACTCCGATCGCGTCCCCCCTGAACAGGTGGAGCGTGCACGCACCCGGCTGAACAAAAGCGGCCTCGAGGTAGAGCAGGTAAAGGCAGCCAGGACCCCTGAGGAGATCGAGCGGGAACGTCAGTTGGAGCGTTTGCGCGCCGAGGAACAGCGGCTGATCGAAGAGCAGCGCAAGAGGGATCGCGTACTGTTGCGCACCTTCCGCAGTGAAGACGACATCCTGATGATCCGGGATGGAAAACTGGCCTCCATCGACGCATCGATCCAGATTGTACGCAGCAACATAAAACGGTTGAAACTGCAGCTGGCGGAGATGCAGAGAAACGCAGCCAACCTCGAGCGGCAGGGGAAGAAGATCTCGAAAAACTACCTGAAGGCGATCGACAACACCCGCCTGCAGCTGAAAAGAAGTTACGAAAGCATCATTTCCAAGGAACAGGCAAAGGCGTCGATCGAGGAAAAATACGCAGCGGACCTGGACCGGTTCCGGCAACTGAAGCATCTCAATGCAGAGGCACCGAAGCCGGCCCCAAAACAGTCTCATACCATGCTTGAGACGGTGGTCACCTGCAGCGACAAAAAACAGTGCGATACCGCCTGGAAACAGGCCGAGGCATACCTGCGCAAACACGCCACCACGCGCCTGCAGATGCTGGCCAGAAACATCATCATGACCGCAGCTCCGCTGAAGGACGATGATATCAGCATCACCATTTCACGAATCCGCAAGAAGGAGGGCAGCGGCGCAGATCTGTTCATGGACCTCCAGTGCAAGAACTCCCCCCGGGGCCGTGAACTGTGCGACAGCAAGCAGGTGGAGCGGATACGTTCCGGGTTCCGCGCATTTCTGCAGCAATAAGGAGCAGGCGTGCCCCGCTTCCACTGATCGCTACTGCAATCAGGAAGTCAGGCGTCGAACAGGGCCGACTCGATCAGCGCCCACTGGGCTTCCCACTGATGCAACGGGGAGACCTTGAACCGGGTGCGCATGAACTGGTGCATACGCCCTTCCACCAGCGCCAACATCAGGCCGGCAGCCACCTCTGCATCTGCCACGCCGGCCTCCCCTTCACGCAACACCGATTCCCGCAGTATCTGCCTGAACTGGGTCTCCAGGCGGGCGAAGAACTGCTCTACCCGCAGGTGCAGCCGCTCGGTCTCCCCCACCAGGGCATCTCCCAGCAACACCCGGGTGATACCCGGATTGCGATCGGCAAATCCCAGCAACAGGTAGAGCACCCGGGCACAGCGCAGACGGGTGGATTTCTCACTTTCCAGGATCTGATTGATACGGGCGAATACAGTCTCTTCCGCAAAACTGATCAGACCTTCGAACATTTTCGCCTTGCTGGCGAAATGGCGATACAGCGCCGCTTCTGACACCCCGCTCGCCCGAGCCAGGGCTGCCGTGGTGATACGCCCACCCGGACTGTTCTCCAGCTCGCCGGCCAGGGCCTCCAGGATCAGCTGCTTACGATTGACCTTACGCTCCATGGGACCGGCCTGTCAGCGACGACGAATGAGGGTGCCAACCCCTTCGTCGGTAAACAGCTCCAACAACACCGCGTGACGCACCCGGCCATCGATGATGTGGGCAGTGGCCACCCCGCCCTTCACCGCATCCATGGCACAGCGGATCTTCGGCAGCATGCCGCCATGGATGGTGCCATCCTCGATCAACTCATCCACCCGCTCAGTGGTGAGGCCGGTCAGCAGATTACCCGCTTTGTCCAGCAGCCCGCTGGTGTTGGTGAGCAGCATCAGCTTTTCCGCCTGCAGCACCTCGGCCATCTTGCCCGCCACCAAATCCGCATTGATATTGTATGAACGGCCATCCCGTCCGACCCCGATCGGCGCAATGACGGGAATGAAGCTGCCGCCCACCAGCATATCCACCACCGATGCATCGATGCTCTCCACCTCACCCACATGGCCGACATCGATGATCTCCGGCACGTCCAGCTCCGGCCCATGCCGCTTCACCACCATCTTCCGTGCATGGATCAGGTCCCCGTCCTTGCCGGTCAGGCCGACGGCAGAGCCACCGTGGCGGTTGATCAGGTTGACGATCTCTTTATTGACCAGGCCGCCCAGGACCATCTCCACCACGTCCATGGTCTCCTTGTCGGTCACCCGCATGCCCTGAACGAACTCGCTCTCCTTGCCCAGGCGCTGCAGCAGATTGCCGATCTGTGGGCCGCCACCGTGCACCACCACCGGATTGATGCCCACCAGCTTCATCAACACCACGTCACGGGCAAAGCCCCGCTTCAGTTCCTCATCGGTCATGGCATTGCCACCGTACTTGATGACGATGGTCTTGTTACGGAAGCGCTGGATGTAGGGAAGGGCCTCAGAGAGGACGTGGGCGACGTTGGCCGCCGCATCTGCAGAAAGACTCATGATGGGTTGTTCACAGGTTGAAAATGACAATAGATGTTATTCGTGCTCAGAATGGCAGATCCAGGCCCGGCTCGATGCGCTTCATCCAATCCCGGAACAGCCCCTGAATACGCGCCAGGGCGGCCTCGTCATCGGCCTCGAAGCGAAAACTCAGGGCTGGCATGGTATTGGATGGCCGCACCAGCCCCCAGCCATCCTCAAACTCCGCACGAATGCCATCGATGGTGATGAGCTTGGCATCCGGCAGGCCGCCCTGGGCCTCCAGTCGGGCCAGCAACGACCGCCCTTCACTCTCCCCGACGAGCACTGTCAGCTCCGGGGTGGAGAGGCTCTCCGGCAGCTGCGCAAACACCTCGGCGCTGCTCAGGCCTTCGGCGGAAAGCACCTCCAACAGCCGGCCGGCAGCATACAGCCCATCGTCGAAACCATACCAGCGCTCGGCGAAGAAGATGTGCCCGGTCAGCTCTCCCGCCAGTACGGCCCCGGTCTCCCGCATCTTGGCCTTGACCAGGGAGTGGCCGCACTTCCACATGATCGGCCGCCCGCCATAGGCCAGGATCTCACCCGCCAGGTGGCGGCTCGATTTGACGTCGTAGATCACGTCGGCGCCCGGCTGGCGCATCAGCACGTCCCGCGCCAGCAGCATCAACAGCCGGTCCGGCCAGATGATCTTGCCATCGGCGTCGACCACGCCGAGCCGGTCGCCGTCGCCATCGAAAGCGATACCGAGGTCCGCCTCCTCTGCCACCACCCTGGCCGCCAGCGCCTGCATGTTCTGCGGATCGCCCGGATCGGGATGATGGTTGGGGAAGCTGCCGTCGACCTCACAATAGAGATCGATCACTTCGCAACTCAGGGCGCGAAACAGCGCCGGAGCGACCACGGAGGCGATCCCGTTCCCGCAGTCCAGAACCACCTTCAGCGGACGCAGCAGCTGAATGTCATCGGTAATCCGTTGGATGTAATCCGGCACCAGATCCCGCTCCCGGATAGAGCCTTCGCCCTGAACCAGATCATCCTGCTCGATACGCTGGCGCAGACGCTGAATCCGCTCTCCAGCCAGCGCCTCGCCCGCGATCATCACCTTGAGTCCATTGTATTGCGGTGGATTGTGGCTGCCGGTCACCATCACTCCTGAGCCGTAGCCGAGAAAATGGGTGGCGAAATAGAGCAACGGCGTAGGCACCGCCCCCAGGTCCACCACATCCCGCCCACTGTCCTGCAAACCACGACAGAGCGCCGCCTGCAGTTGGGGGCTGGAAATCCGGCCATCCCGGGCGACGATCACCGTCTGCTCTCCCTGTTGCTGGGCCTCACTGCCGATGGCGCGTCCGATCTGATACACCACGCCGACATTCAGCTCCTGCTCTGCCTGGCCGCGTATGTCATAGGCCCGAAACAGCTCCGCCGGCACCTGCCGGGTGGCCGCCGCCGGTGCAGGATCCAGTTCCGGTGCCGGCACCGGCGTCGCAGCCGCCGGGGATGCCGATTCCTCCATCTCGAAGGGGGCCGACCTGGCCGGCGCGGTCGCTTCCACACTGCGCCTCTGTTCACGCAGCATGCTCTCCAGCTCAGGGAGCTGTTCCATCAATGTCTGGAGGTCGGCACAGGCTGCTGCGGTAAGGCGCCGGCTGTTGCCCTGAAACAGCCCCTTCAAATAAGCCAGGATCATGCCTTCATCCTGACGCAGGGCCTGCTTGAGCTGTCGCAGTTGCAACAGGGCCACAACGGAGATCGCCAGGAGACCAGCCAGAATCAACCCCCAGATCAGCGAAATATCCGGCAATGACAGCTGCCCCTGCGCGGGCCAGTAGTCGATACGCCAGATAGTGCCGGGAAGCGGGATCTGCCCCGCCGCAGATGACGCATCGTTCGAACCGGAGGCGCTGGAAGCCAAGGTCACCGCGTTGTCATCGATCACCTGCTGCAGTGACAAAGAGCCTGCCTCCGGCGGGACGTCCAGCAACATACGCTGCAGCACTTTGGGGGTGAGCGCGAGGTGGGCCACCCCCACCAGGGATTTTTTACCGGAACGGGTGATCGGTACGGCAATGGCGATATGCTGCTGGGCGGATCCCGGCAGGTGCAGCTCGGCCTGGGCCGGCTTGCCACTGCGCTCGACCTGACGCAGCATGTCCAAAGCGGCGAACTTCAGGGGCAAGGTCCCGCCACCGCCCTCCTTGTTCTCATCCCATTCAGGCGGCAGAAAGCGTACCTGCAGCACGTCGGGGGTGAGACGCTGATAACGCTTCTCCAGGCGGTGCAGCCGCTTCCAGTCACGATCGGCAAGGAGTTTCTCCAGGCCAGGACTGGCGACGAAACGGCTCAGCAGCCGGGTCTGAAAACGAACATAGTCACTCAACCGGCCGGCAACGCCTTCCGCCACACCCCGCGCCTGCAGCACCATCCCCTCTGCCACCCGCTGTTGCTGCAAATAGTGTTGTGCCGCTCCGAGCAGCGCAAACGTCAGCAGTACCGCGAGCAGGATCTGCATCACCAGGCGCCCAAGGCTGCGTCCCCTCGCAGCAGCCGCCTTACGCTGGATCGCATCACCGTTGTTGCTGCGCTCAGCCATCATCCTTCACCTCGATCGGCTGAAGCAGGTACAGGGTCAGTGTCTGCCGGAATGGCCAAAGCCCCCCTCCCCGCGCTCTGACTGCGTAAACTCCTCCACCACCTGAAACGACGCCCGCACCACGGGCACTATCACCAACTGGGCGATACGCTCTCCAACCTCGATGCGAAAGGCGTCACGCCCCCGGTTCCAGCAGGAAACGAACAGCTGCCCCTGGTAGTCGGAGTCGATCAGGCCAACCAGATTACCCAGCACGATACCATGCTTATGGCCCAGTCCCGAGCGCGGCAGGATCACCGCCGCCATTGCCGGATCCTCGATATGAATGGCAATGCCGGTGGGGATCAAATGGGTGTCGCCGGGGGCCAGCTCCAGTGGCTTGTTGAGCATCGCCCGCAGGTCCATCCCTGCCGAACCCGCAGTCGCATAGTCGGGTAGCGGGAACTCTTCGCCCAGCCGCGAATCAAGGATTTTCAGTTGAATCTGTCGGTTCATAGCATTCCACGATCAGCTCGACGAGCGCCTCGGCGAGCCGCCCCTTGTCCATCATCGGCAGCTCCCTGCGCCCATCCTGCCAAAGCACGGTCAGTGCGTTCTCATCCCGCTCGAAGCCGCCGCTGTCGGCGGCAACCAGGTTGGCGGCAATCATATCCACGCCCTTGGCGCGCCGTTTCTCCTCCGCGTAGGCCACCGGGCGCTCGGTCTCGGCGGCGAAGCCGACACAGAACGGCGCCCCGGGCAGTGCCGCCACTTCGGCCAGGATATCCGGATTGCGCACCAGTGCGATATCCAGATTCTCCGCCTGTTTCTTGATCTTCTGCTCCACCACCAGGGCCGGTCGGTAATCCGCAACGGCAGCACAGGCGACGAAGATATCGCAGCTGGCCACACGCGCCATCACCGCCGCCTCCATCTGCAACGCCGTCTCCACCATAACCCGCTCCACCGCTGCCGGCGCCGGCAGCGCAACCGGCCCGCTGACCAGAGTCACCTCGGCCCCCTGGGCCTGAAAGGCGCGGGCCAGCGCATAGCCCATTTTGCCCGAACTGCGATTGCTAAGATAGCGTACCGGATCGATGGGCTCCCGGGTGGGGCCAGCCGTGAGCAGCACCCGCCGTCCCCGGAGTGTCTTGGCGGACAGCAGCGTCACCGCCTGCGCCAGCAAATCATCCGGCTCCAGCATTCGCCCGGGACCTTGATCACCACAGGCCTGATCACCGGACGCCGGTCCCCAGACCCGCACCCCGCGCTGTTGCAGGCGCTGTACGTTGTCCCCGGTCGCCGGATTGCGCCACATCGCCTGATTCATCGCCGGCGCCACCGCCATCGGCGCAGTGGTCGCCAGACAGAGCGTGGCCAGGAGATCATCCGCCATCCCAACCGCCAGCCGGGCGATGAAGTCGGCGGAGGCGGGCGCAACCAGCACCAGGTCGGCCCAACGCGCCAGTTCGATATGGCCCATCGCCGCCTCATGCGCCTGATCGAACAGCGCCATACGCACCGGGCGCCCGGACAGAGCCTGTAAGGTCATAGGTGTGATGAATTCCGCCGCGGCGGCCGTCATCACCACCTGCACCTCGGCGCCTGCCTGGCGCAGCAGACGCACCAGCATGGCCGATTTATAGGCGGCGATGCCACCGGTAACCCCCAGCAACACTCTCTTGTCGGTCAATCCACTCATTGGGCCATATGCCTGCATAACCTTGTCATCTGGGAGATTAACCGAATGTATCTGTGGCGGAAAGAGAAATCAGGGAGACACTGACCGGCGGGTACATTATTGCGTATACTGCCCCCGGATCCACGTTCTTTATATCATCGACAAGGAGGTCGATATGTCCATCAAACAGTGGCCCTGCGGTGAGCGGCCGCGGGAGAAACTGCTGCAGCGCGGCAGCGCCGCCCTTTCCGACGCCGAGTTACTGGCCATCTTTCTGCGCACCGGGATCAAGGGCCGGAGCGCCGTCGACCTGGCGCGCGATCTGCTCCAACGACACGGCGGGCTGCGCAATCTGCTGGCTGCCGACCGGCAGCGCTTCTGCGAAAGCCCTGGCCTCGGAGACGCCAAGTACGCCCAGCTACAGGCAGTATTGGAGATGGGGCGGCGCCACCTGCGGGAGACCCTCAACCGGGGCGACGCGATAACCAGCCCGGACGTCACCCGGGAGTATCTGCAGGCGCGCCTCGGCGGTTACCCCTACGAAGTCTTCGCCTGCCTGTTTCTCGACAACCGGCATCGGGTGATCGAATTCGAAGAGCTGTTCCGGGGCACCATCGACGGTGCCAGCGTCCACCCGCGGGAAGTGGTACGTCGGGCCATTCAGCACAATGCCGCAGCCCTGATCCTGGCCCACAACCACCCGTCGGGCATCGCCGAGCCCAGCCAGGCCGACCACCAGATCACCCGGCGTCTGCGCGATGCCCTGTCGCTGATCGACATCCGCGTGTTGGATCACCTAATCATAGGTGCAGGTGAGATCACATCTCTGGCGGAACGGGGGATTGTTTAACATAATAATCCCTTCACCCTGATTCGCATGCGCAGCTGGAGGCACATGGAAAATACGATCGATCTGGCAACGTGTCGATCCGAGGCCCGCTCGTTCCGACAACAATTCAGCAGCGTGATGCTCGCCACGACCTCAGCCGATGGAATCCCTGAAGCGAGTTATGCGCCCGTCTTCTTCGACGATCAGGAGCGCCCTTGTATCTATGTGAGCGAGCTGGCGCAGCATGGCAAAAACCTGCTGCAGAACCCGATTGCCAGTCTACTGTTCATTGAAGATGAAAAAGCCGCCAGGAATCTTTTCGCCAGGAGGCGAATCACGCTGCGATGCGAAGCGGAAGAGATTCAGCCGGATTCACCGGCAGGCAGTGAACTGCTGGACCGGTTCGAAGCGCGATTCGGGCGCACGGCAGCCCTGTTGCGCACCCTCGGTGACTTCCATCTCATCCGATTCAGGGTGGTTGACGGCTGTTACGTTCGTGGTTTCGGACAGGCTTATACAATTGCAGACGCGAGCCTGAAGATCCCTCCTCTGACCGACAGATAAGCGCCGCCAGCAGATCCCGGCAGCCGCTGCCGCCGCACATAAAACAACAAAAAAGTTGTAATCGTCCCCGGCTTTTGCTATAAATCCGCCTCTTTCGCTCCCCGGGGAGCTGCAACCAGATTCACCAGGCCGCCCCTTGGGCGCCTGAACAGGTATTTTTGAGGATTCGATCATGTCCAAAGTATGCCAGGTTACGGGCAAGCGTCCGGTGACGGGGAACAACGTCTCCCACGCCCACAACAAGACCAGACGTCGTTTTCTGCCCAATCTGCATTACCACCGTTTCTGGGTGGAGAGTGAGAACCGTTGGGTCCGGTTGCGTGTCTCTTCCAAGGGCATGCGTATCATCGACAAGAAGGGTATCGACACCATCCTCGCGGAGATGCGTGCCCGCGGCGAAAAGATCTGAGGAGGATTTTCAGCCATGCGTGACAAAATCAGGCTCGTTTCCAGTGCCGGCACTGGTCACTTCTACACCACCACCAAGAACAAGCGGACCATGTCCGGTAAGATGGAGATCAAGAAATTCGATCCCAAGATCCGCAAGCATGTGATGTACAAAGAGGCCAAGATCAAGTAATTCTCTTCCTCCCGCACACAGACCCGCGCCTCGGCGCGGGTTTTTTTTGCCTATATCCCCCCAACCTTTCCTTCCAAGAGTGGTCGGAGTCACGCTATAGAAACGCAGTCTATTGGCACGGTATCGGGATGGCGTGACGCCGTATATAGTCCCTGCCCCTCTCTCGGAGCCACCCGAGCGGCCCCATCAAGTTTTCCAGCCGATCGGCGCTATGTTATCAGGAGAAGAGAGAAAGGCTTGACCCATGCATCAGATATTCGTCGGCCGACAGGCCATTTTCGATCGGAACATACAAGTCTTCGCCTATGAACTGCTCTACCGGGAGCAAGTTGAAGGCAATGCCCCGAAGGTGGATGGAGACCAGGCATCCTCACGAGTGTTATTGAACTCCTTCATGGAGATCGGCCTGGATCGGATCGCCGGCAAACATCCGGTGTTCGTCAACATGACCCGTGGCTTCTTTCTCGACCTGCCGCCGATGCCGTTCGAAAAGGAACGCGTGGTACTGGAGATCCTGGAAGATATCGAGGTCGATGAACAGCTGGTGGCCAGTGTGGCCAGTCTGGCCGCACAGGGCTACCGCCTGGCGCTGGACGATTACGAGTTCGAGCCCAAGTGGGATCCACTGCTCCCCTATATGGAAATCATCAAAGTAGAGGTGCCGACCCTGAACTGGGACCGGCTGGCAGATCAACTCCAGCGTATACGGCGGCCGGGCTTGCTGTTACTGGCGGAGAAGGTGGAGACCGAAGAGGAGTACCGGCAACTGCATGACCTGGGTTTCGACCTGTTTCAAGGTTATCACTTTTCCCGCCCGAACGTGGTCAGCGGAAAGCGGCTGGGGGAGAACCACATGGTGATCCTGAAACTGCTTTCCCGCATCAACGATCCCGACGTCACCACCGAAGAACTGGAAAGACTGATCGCCCAGGACCCAAGTCTGAGTTACAAGATCCTGCGCTATCTCAACTCGGCAGCCATCGCCTTGCCGCGGACCATCGAATCCATCGGACAGGCCGTGGTCTATCTGGGTCTGGCCCGGTTACGCGCCTGGGCCAGCCTGCTTGCACTGTCGCGGGTGTCAAACAAACCCCAGGAACTGTTTCTCGTCGCCCTGGTCCGTGGCCACATGTGCCGCAGCCTGGTCAAACAGTTGCAGCCCGCTGAGGCCGAGACCGCCTTTACCGCCGGCCTGTTATCCATCCTGGATCTTCTCCTTGACCGCCCGCTGAGCGAGATCCTGGAACAGATCTCACTGAGCGATACCCTGCACATTGCATTGATCCAGCACCAGGGCCTGATCGGCCAGGCCCTGCGCTGCGTACTCGCCTACGAGACCCAGGAGTGGGACCGGATCCGATTCCCCGGCATGGAGCAGGAAGAGATACAGGAAGCCTACCTGGCCAGCTCAATTCAGGCCTTCCAGGAACAGGACTCCTTGCTTAACGACCTCTGACCCTGCTCAACCAGACTGTCGCTTGAAACGGGTGCCATGGCACTGCGGGCAGGGCGGGATACGGCCGGCCTTGTGAAAATGCAGCGCCTTGCCACAAGCAGCGCAGACCAGCGTACCTGGCCCCGCCACCTCACCGGTGTGGTAGAGGGAGGCCTCACGCGCCTGCTCCGCCAACCGGTCCAGTTCCACCCGGGTCTTGTCCGCCACATTGGCAAACATGTCCAGCAGCCTGCGCTCGATCTGCTGCATGTCGAAATGCCACCAATGACGAAATTCTTCACCGGTATCGATCAGGTAACGGGCGGCATCTTTCATGTCCCGCTCCACGTAACCCGCCAGCTTTTCCGCCTCCTCCCGGGTAAGCTCATTCAGCTCCACCGCCTTCTCACGGGCATGGTCGAGGGCATTGCGCAGGCTGGGAATCGCATTGTTCTCCGCCTTGTCCAGCAAATCATCCACCCGCTCGAGCATCCGTTCATAGGCGTCTACCAAGCGGTCCACTGGATCACGTCTTGCATCTGGTGCCATGATTCTTCTCCTTCTGTCATTGAGTATACTCACCCTTACTTCAGTTTGTATCAATAGGCACGGAACACAAGGTCCGCATGCAATCAGCCGGATAAAGAGACGGGTCCTTCATCTGTTCCGCCGGCTGGGGTATCCTTGCAGATTCACTTCCCACCCAGTTTCAAGCGGTACAACGAACATGCAAGAGAGCTACGACGCGGCCGGTATCGAAGCCGAGGCCCAGTCCTATTGGGAGCAGAACGAGACCTTCCAGGTGACCGAGGACCCGAACCGGGAGAAGTACTATTGCCTCTCCATGTTCCCCTACCCCAGCGGCAAGCTGCACATGGGCCACGTGCGCAACTACACCATCGGCGACGTGATCTCCCGCTACCAGCGCATGCTGGGCA
>CAZJCM010000048.1:0-17094 GCA_964544655.1 uncultured Sedimenticola sp.
CGCAGCCCTGGCCGCGGCGCGGGCCTTCCCGGGGCTCAAGGGCATGGACCTGGCCAAGGAAGTGACCACCAGCGCGCCTTACGAATGGGCCCAGGGCAGCTGGACTCTGGAGGGGGGCATGCCGGAGGCGCCGCATCCCATCGACGAGCAGCTGCCGTTGCATGTGGTGGCCTATGACTACGGCATCAAGCGCAACATCCTGCGTATGCTGGTGGATCGCGGCTGTCGCGTCACCGTGGTGCCTGCGCAGATGCCGGCCAACCAGGTCCTGGCGCTGAAACCGGATGGCATCTTTCTCTCCAATGGTCCGGGTGATCCGGAGCCCTGCGATTATGCGATCAGTGCAATCAAGCAGCTGCTGACCACAGGCATTCCGGTGTTTGGCATCTGTCTTGGACATCAACTGCTCTCCCTGGCCAGCGGGGCCCGCACGGTGAAGATGAAGTTCGGTCATCACGGGGCCAATCATCCGGTTCAGGATCTGGCTACACGGCAGGTGATGATCAGTAGTCAGAATCATGGCTTCGCCGTGGATGAGGAGAGCCTGCCGGAGAGCCTGGAGGCGACCCATTGCTCCCTGTTTGACGGCTCGCTGCAGGGGGTGCATCGCACTGACTGTCCGGCGTTTGGTTTTCAGGGCCATCCCGAAGCAAGCCCCGGGCCCCATGATGTGGCGCCGGTATTCGATCATTTTATCGATTTGATCAATGCGGCTCGCGGCGAAAGCTGATAATTTACTTTGCAAAAAGGTCCTATTTACTTGATTTACGGCAATAAAATACATGCCTAAAAGAACAGACATTAAGAGCATTCTGATCATCGGCGCCGGCCCCATCGTCATCGGCCAAGCCTGTGAGTTCGATTACTCCGGTGCCCAGGCGTGCAAGGCGCTACGCGAGGAGGGGTACCGGGTGATCCTGGTCAACTCCAACCCTGCCACCATCATGACCGACCCTGACAGTGCCGACTCGATCTATATCGAGCCGATCAACTGGCGCACCCTGGCCAGCATCATCGAACGGGAGCGGCCTGATGCCCTGCTGCCCACCATGGGTGGTCAGACAGCCCTCAACTGTGCCCTGGATCTGGATCGTGAAGGGGTGCTGGAACAGTACGGTGTCGAGATGATCGGCGCCTCCCGTGAGGCCATCGACAAGGCGGAGGATCGGGATCTGTTCCGTAAGGCGATGCAGAAGATCGGCCTGGATATGCCCAAGTCGGCTATTGCCCACAGCATGGAAGAGGCGCTCCAGGTGCAGGCACGGATCGGTTTCCCCACCATCATCCGTCCTTCCTTCACCATGGGCGGATCCGGTGGCGGCATCGCCTACAACAAAGAGGAGTTTGTCGAGATCTGTGAACGCGGGCTGGATCTGTCACCGACCAAGGAACTGCTGATCGAGGAGTCGGCCCTGGGTTGGAAAGAGTACGAGATGGAGGTGGTGCGCGACCACAAGGACAACTGCATCATCATTTGTTCGATCGAAAATCTGGACCCGATGGGGGTGCACACCGGCGACTCCATCACCGTGGCGCCGGCCCAGACCCTGACCGACAAGGAGTACCAGATCATGCGCGACGCCTCCCTGGCGGTACTGCGCGAGATCGGCGTCGATACCGGCGGCTCCAACGTCCAGTTTGCCATCAACCCTGAAAACGGGCGCATGATCATCATCGAGATGAATCCCCGCGTCTCCCGCTCCTCAGCTCTGGCCTCCAAAGCTACCGGTTTTCCCATTGCCAAGGTGGCGGCCAAGCTGGCGGTGGGCTATACCCTGGATGAGTTGCGCAATGAGATCACCGGGGGTGTCACGCCGGCCTCGTTCGAGCCCGCCATCGACTACGTGGTGACCAAGGTGCCGCGCTTCGCCTTCGAGAAATTTCCCCAGGCGCCGGATCGGCTCACCACCCAGATGAAATCTGTCGGCGAGGTGATGGCCATCGGCCGCACCTTCCAGGAGTCGCTGCAGAAGGCCCTGCGCGGGCTGGAGACCGGCAAGTGCGGGCTGGATGAGATTCTGGATCTGGAGTCGGAAGACCTCACCAGCACTCTGCGCCATGAGTTGCGCGAGCCGGGCGCCGAGCGTATCTGGTATCTGGCTGATGCCTTCCGCTCCGGCATGACCATGGATGAGATCCATGAGGTGACGCGCATCGATCCCTGGTTCCTGGTGCAGATCGAGGAACTGGTGCAAATCGAGGCAGAGGTCCGTAGTGCCGGCGTCGAGGCGCTGGATGGTGCACGACTCCGTTACCTGAAACGCAAGGGCTTCTCCGACCAGCGTCTGGCGGTGCTGGCCGGTGTCGCCGAGGATGAGATCCGTCGGTTGCGCTGGCAGGCCGGGGTGCGCCCGGTGTACAAGCGGGTGGACACTTGTGCCGCCGAGTTTGCCACCAGCACCGCCTATATGTACTCCACCTATGAAGAGGAGTGCGAGGCCAACCCCACCACGCGCAAGAAGATCATGGTGCTGGGTGGCGGGCCCAACCGCATCGGTCAGGGTATCGAGTTCGATTACTGCTGTGTCCACGCTGCCTTCGCCATGCGCGAAGATGGCTACGAGACCATCATGATCAACTGCAACCCGGAGACCGTCTCCACCGACTATGACACCTCCGACCGGCTCTACTTCGAACCGCTGACCCTGGAAGATGTGCTGGAGGTGATCGAGATCGAAAAGCCCACCGGCGTCATCGTGCAGTATGGCGGACAGACACCGTTGAAGCTGGCCGAGGCCCTGGAGGCCTCCGGAGCTCCAATCATCGGCACGAGTCCCGACTCCATCGACTTGGCGGAGGACCGCGAACGCTTCCAGCAGCTGGTGGAAAAGCTGGGTATGAAGCAGCCGCCCAACCGCACCGCCACGGATCCGGATCAGGCGGTAGAACTGGCCCGAGAGATCGGCTATCCGCTGGTGGTGCGCCCCTCCTATGTGCTCGGTGGCCGGGCGATGGAGATCGTTCACGACGAAGAGGATCTGCGGCGTTACATGCGTGAGGCAGTGAGCGTGTCCAATGACTCTCCGGTGCTGCTGGACCGGTTCCTCAACGATGCCATCGAGGTGGATATCGATGCCATCTGCGACGGCCAGGATGTGGTTATCGGTGGCATCATGGAACATATCGAAGAGGCCGGTGTCCACTCCGGCGATTCCGCCTGTTCGCTGCCGCCCTATACCCTGTCGGCGGCGATCCAGGACCGGATGCGGGAGCAGATCCGCAAGATGGCCCTGGAGCTGAAGGTGGTGGGGCTGATGAATACCCAGTTCGCCATCAAGGATAACGAGATCTATCTGCTGGAGGTGAATCCCCGTGCCTCGCGTACAGTGCCTTTCGTCTCCAAGGCCACCGGCGTGCAGCTGGCCAAGGTGGCGGCGCGCTGCATGGCCGGTGTCAGTCTGGCGCAGCAGGATTTCACCAAAGAAGTGATCCCCGAGAACTATTTCGTCAAGGAGGCTGTGTTTCCCTTCATTAAATTTCCCGGTGTAGACACCCTGCTGGGGCCGGAGATGAAGTCTACTGGCGAGGTGATGGGCGTCGGCGCTACTTTCGGTGCTGCGTTTGCCAAGGCAATGGAGGGTGGTGGCGATCTGCTGCCCCGTTCCGGCCGTGCCTTCCTGTCAGTGCGTGAGACGGACAAACGCAGGGTGGTTGCGGTGGCCCGCGACCTGCGAGAGCAGGGATTCGACCTGTTTGCCACCGGTGGAACCTGTGAGGCGATCCTGGAGGAAGGGATCGAATGTACCCGGGTGAACAAGGTGGCCGAGGGGCGTCCGCATATCGTGGACATGATCAAGAACGATGAATTCAAACTGATCATCAACACCACTGAAGGGAAGAAGGCCATTGCGGATTCAGCCGCGATCCGGCGCGCCGCCCTGCAGCATAAGGTGACTTATACGACAACCATGTCAGGAGGCGAGGCGATCTGCCTGGCCCTGAAACAGGCGGACAGCAGCCAGGTGAACCGGCTGCAGGATCTGCACTGCGTTGGTGTCTGAACAGAATGTGGAGAGATAGAGCATGAGCAAGGTACCCCTGACTGTCAGAGGCGCGGAGATGTTGCGCGAAGAACTCGCCCGGCTGAAGGGCGAGGATCGCCCGCGGGTGATTCAGGCCATTGCTGAAGCGCGGGCCCATGGTGATCTGAAAGAGAATGCGGAATACCATGCGGCGCGCGAGCAGCAAGGTTTCATCGAGGGCCGGATCAAGGAGATCGAAGGCAAGTTGTCCAATGCCCAGATCATCGATGTAAAGTCGCTCAATGCTGGCGGCAGGGTGGTGTTTGGCGCCACGGTGGACGTCTACGAGGACGAGACGGATGAAGAACACACCTTCCAGATCGTCGGTGAGGACGAAGCCGATATCAAGCGCGGCCTTATATCCGTCAGCTCACCTATCGCCAGGGCATTGATTGGCAAGTCAGTCGATGATGTGGCGGTGGTGGAAACCCCAAAAGGAGCGCGGGAACTGGAGATCGTAGACGTACGCTACGAGTGATTTCAGTTCAGGGGTCGGAGTCAAATTGCCTTGAACTTTTTCTGTTAAAGTCACCTTGTTTGAAGCAATTTGACTCCGACCCCATCCGTTTTGAGTCAAGCCGGCAGCGCTATCTTCGGCTTCTTCGGATGCCGGCGGTAGAGGATGGCCACATGGCCAATGGCATGAATGAATTCTGCACCGCTCTTTGTACATAACTGTTCGATCATCTCACGCCGCGCCTCCCGGTCTTCGGCGCCGATCCGGATCTTGATCAGCTCATGGGCCTCCAGGGCCACGTCCAGCTCATTGAACACGCCTTCGGAAAGACCATGCTGGCCGATCATAACGACCGGTTTGAGATGATGTGCCAGGCCTTTCAGGTGACGGCGCTGTTTCTGGGTGATGGGCATAAGGCTCTCCGCTTGGATCGAGCCGCACATTCTAACCCGATATGATATGAATAATGAAAGTAACTGTTCAGCTGCCATGAAAATTAACCACAGGTCGCTTTCAGCGATGCTCACGAATACAACTGAATAGTTTCTGATGAAAAAGAGTAAAAGCAGTCGCCGCTGGTTGGATCGCCACTTCAATGACGAGTATGTGAAGCGGGCCCAGCGAGAAGGATTCCGCTCCCGTGCGGTCTATAAGCTGCAGGAGATTCAGCAGCGGGACCGATTGTTGCGGCCAGGGCAGACAGTGGTCGACCTGGGTGCCGCGCCGGGTGGCTGGTCGCAGATGGCGAAGCAGATCGTTGGTTCTAAAGGGCGGGTGATCGCGCTTGATATCCTGCCTATGGAGCCGATCGAGGGCGTGGATTTCATCCAGGGCGATTTCCGCGAGGAGGAACCCTTGCAGCAGTTGCGGAAACTGTTGCAGGTATCGCCGGTGGATCTTGTAATTTCCGACATGGCACCCAATGTAAGTGGGTTGCAGGCCGTGGATCAGCCAAGGGCCATGTATCTGTGTGAACTTGCGCTGGATTTTTCCCGTGAGGTGTTGAAGCCGGGCGGGGGGCTCTTGGTGAAAGTCTTTCAGGGTGAAGGATTTGATGAGTTTATCAGGGAGTTACGAAGCTCTTTCGGACGGGTTGTCACACGCAAGCCAAGCGCATCACGCGCCCGCAGCCGCGAGGTATACCTGGTGGCAGGGAACTATAATGTATAGTAATGTACTGAGAAGTATGAGCACTTCTTCAATAACCTGCTGATTATCAATGATTTCCCCTCTGAGTCCTGTGGTATGGAGACGAGGGCATCAAATAACAGCCAGCTCTCGCTTTGGGAGCCACAGTCGTAGGGAAGGTATTCGTCTTGAATGACATGGCAAAGAATCTGATCCTGTGGGTGATCATCGCGATCGTCCTCATGTCCGTTTTCAACAATTTTTCCACTCAGAAAGGGCGGCCGAATATGCTCGCCTATTCTGACTTCATAGAGCAGGTGAAAGAGGGTGCAGTAAAGTCCGTTACCATCAATGGGCGGGAGATCGACGGCATTCTCAACTCAGGTGCCATCTTTTCCACCTACAGCCCTGGAGACGACGGGCTGGTTGGTGATCTGCTCAACAACAATGTACAGATCATGGCGACGCCGCCGGAGAAGCCATCAATCCTGATGCAGATCCTGATCAACTGGTTCCCGCTGTTCATCCTCATCGGCCTGTGGGTCTTCTTCATGCGCCAGATGCAGGGCGGCGGGGCAGGCAGAGGCGCCATGTCCTTTGGCAAGAGCAAGGCACGCATGTTGTCTGAAGACCAGGTGAAGGTGACCTTTGCCGATGTGGCTGGCGTCGAGGAGGCCAAGGAAGAGGTCTCGGAGATGGTCGATTTTCTGCGTGACCCCTCCAAGTTCCAGAAGCTGGGCGGGAAGATTCCCAAGGGTGTGCTGATGGTCGGTTCACCCGGCACCGGTAAAACCTTGTTGGCCAAGGCCATCGCCGGTGAGGCCAAGGTTCCCTTTTTCACCATATCCGGCTCCGACTTCGTGGAGATGTTCGTTGGTGTAGGCGCCTCCCGTGTGCGCGATATGTTCGAGCAGGCGAAAAAACATGCGCCCTGCATCATCTTCATCGATGAGATCGATGCGGTGGGCCGCCATCGTGGTGCCGGTCTTGGTGGCGGGCATGATGAACGTGAGCAGACCCTGAATCAGCTGCTGGTGGAGATGGACGGTTTCGAAGGCAACGAAGGGGTGATTGTCATTGCTGCCACCAACCGTCCCGATGTGCTGGATCCGGCCCTGTTGCGCCCCGGTCGCTTCGATCGCCAGGTGGTGGTTCCACTGCCCGACGTGCGGGGGCGGGAACAGATCCTCAAGGTGCATTTGCGCAAGGTGGCCGCTGCCGATGATGTGAAGACTTCACTGATTGCCCGCGGTACACCAGGCTTTTCCGGTGCAGATCTGGCCAATCTGGTGAATGAGGCGGCCTTGCTGGCGGCCCGGGCCAACAAGCGATTTGTGGATATGTCCGATATGGAGCGGGCCAAGGACAAGATCATGATGGGCGCAGAGCGGCGCTCGATGGTGATGAATGAGAAAGAGAAGGAGCTGACGGCTTATCATGAGGCCGGGCATGCCATCGTGGGCCGCCTGGTGCCCTCTCATGACCCGGTTTACAAGGTGAGCATCATTCCCCGTGGCCGCGCATTGGGTGTCACCATGTTCCTTCCGGAAGAGGATCGCTACAGCCTCACCAAAGAGCACCTGGAGAGCCAGATCTCCAGTCTGTTCGGCGGGCGTATCGCGGAAGAACTGATCTTTGGCAAGGATAGCGTCACCACTGGTGCGCAGAATGATATCCAGCGGGCCACAGATATTGCCCGGAGCATGGTGACCAAGTGGGGGCTGTCGGAGAAACTGGGGCCGCTGATGTACAGCGAGGATGAGGAAGAAGTGTTCCTCGGTCGATCTGTCACCCAGCACAAGAATGTCTCCGATGAGACAGCCCACACCATCGATGAGGAAGTGAGAAATTTCATCGATCGGAACTATGCCCGTGCCAAGCTCATTCTGGATGAAAATCTGGACAAACTGCACATGATGGCCAAGGCGCTGATCAAATATGAGACCATCGATGCCGATCAGATCGAAGACATCATGTCTGGCAAGCCCCCGAAGCCACCGGCAGACTGGGAGGACGACTCTGATTCCAGCACCGGGAGTGGCGTGTCGGCCTCGAGCGAGGATGTGGCCAAGAAAGAAGATGGTAAAGGCTCCATCGGTGATCCCGCCGGCCAGCACTGATCATCATTGGTGGCGGAAAGCTGTGCGGCAGCAGCAGTTGCCGCAGGGATCCGGACCCAAGATGTGCCGTGAGAGTCGCTGATGGATTGCGCTGGCCGTGAGCTGGATCTCTCCCAACCCCGCGTTATGGGGATCCTCAATGTCACTCCTGATTCCTTTTCCGACGGGGGGGCCTTCATGGCCCCGCCCCAGGCCCTGGCGCGTGCCAGGAAAATGGTGGAGGAAGGAGCGGCCATTATTGATGTGGGGGGGGAATCCACCCGCCCCGGTGCGCAGCCGGTCAGTGAGCAGGAGGAGCTGGACCGGGTAATCCCCGTCATTTCCGCCATTGCCGCCGAACTTCCGGTCCCAGTTTCCATCGATACCAGCAAACCCATGGTCATGCGCGAGGCCGCTGCCGCCGGCGCCGGCATGATCAACGATGTCATGGCGCTGCGTATGCCGGGCGCGCTGGAAACAGCTGCCCGACTCGGCTTGCCTACATGCCTGATGCATATGCAGGGGGCGCCAAGGACGATGCAGGATGATCCTCATTATGCCAATGTGACGGCCGATGTCGCAGCCTTCTTCTCTGCCAGGGTCAGTGCCTGTGAGGCGGCGGGGCTCAGCCGGGACCAGCTGCTGTTGGATCCCGGTTTCGGATTTGGCAAGACCCTCGCGCATAATCTTTCTCTGCTCAAGCATCTGTCACGATTTGCCGATACAGGTATGCCTTTGCTCGTCGGTATATCCCGCAAGTCCATGATCGGGGCCTTGCTGGATGGCGCAGCGGCGGAAGCACGTCTGTATGGCAGTCTGGCAGCGGCGGTGATGGCGGTGGAGCGGGGGGCATCCCTGATACGGGTGCATGATGTCAAACCAACGGTGGAGGCACTGCGCATAGCCTCGGCGGTTGCCGGTGCAGATTGAGCGCTTAGTATTGCAGCATTGTGCGACCCCGGGGCCATTCACGCCCGTCACGGGGAAGGCATCTGTATAGACCTGAATCCATGGGTTCAGGATGGAATCGGACGTCAGACGAATCTTATTCGATAGGTGGAGACTTTGGACAGGAAGTATTTTGGAACAGATGGCATTCGTGGGCGGGTTGGTGGCAGCAAGATCAATCCTGAGTTCGTGCTCAAGCTTGGTTGGGCCGTAGGCCGGGTGCTGGGGGGAGGTAAGGGCAGCAGGGTGCTGATCGGCAAGGATACCCGAATCTCAGGCTATCTGTTGGAGTCTTCCCTGGAGGCTGGCCTGGTGGCGGCAGGCGTGGACATCCACCTGCTTGGCCCCATGCCCACGCCGGGGATCGCCTATCTCACCCGCACCCTGCACGCTCAGGCTGGTATCGTCATCAGTGCATCCCACAATCCCCACTATGACAATGGAATCAAATTTTTCTCCAGCAGTGGTACCAAGCTGCCGGATGAAGTGGAGATGGCAATCGAGGCGGAACTGGACAAGGGCATGACCACCGTCGAGTCGGGCCAATTGGGCAAGGCCTATCGGGTAGAGGATGCCGCCGGCCGCTATATCGAATTCTGTAAGAGCACCATTCCCTGGGTGATGAGCTTTCGTGGCCTCAAGCTGGTGGTCGATTGTGCCAATGGTGCAACCTATCACATTGCTCCCTATGTATTTGAAGAGTTGGGGGCCGAGGTGATCACCATTGGTGCGGATCCTGATGGGCTCAATATCAATGATGGCGTAGGCTCGACCCATGAGCAGACCATTCGCCAGGCGGTGTTGGAACATCAGGCCGATATTGGTATTGCACTGGATGGTGATGGTGACCGCCTGATTATGGTGGATAGGGATGGTGAGATACTGGATGGCGACGATATTTTGTATATCATCGCCCGCTCCAGACTCGACAACGGCGGTTTGGTGGGCTCAGTCGTTGGTACTCAGATGACCAATCTCGGGCTGGAACACGCCTTGCAGCGATTGGGTGTAGGGTTGGAACGCACCCAGGTGGGTGACCGCTACATCATGGAAAGGCTACAGCAGGAGGCCTGGGTGCTGGGCGGTGAGCCCTCCGGTCATATTATCTGCCTCGACCGGACTACCACGGGTGACGGCATTATTTCTGCCCTGCAGGTGCTGGCGGAAGTGGTCAAGAGCGGAAAGCCTCTCTCTGAGCTTCGGGCAGGCTTCGAGAAATACCCGCAGGTTCTGGAGAATGTCACCCTGAATGGCAGCAGCGCCGCTGAGATCATGGCGTCCGATGTGCTCAACTCGGCGATCAGGGAGGTAGAGTCGACGCTGGGTGATAGTGGTCGCGTGCTGTTGCGCCCGTCCGGCACTGAGCCTTTGATCCGGGTGATGATCGAGGGGCAGGATGCTAACCAGGTTCAGGCGCTCACCCGTCAGCTGTCTGAACTGGTGGGTGAATTGGCCTGAGATTCACCCGCTTCTCAGCAGAGTGCAAATTATGCCGGTCCTCTGTGCTTACCGCTCTCTGAAAGCCCCGCTAAAGCCACGGGAGATGGGTTTGAGGAGATAGTCGAGGACCGACTTGGAACCCGTTTTGACATCCGCTATGACCGTCATGCCGGGGATGATGTCCATTTGTTGCTCAGGGTTGCCGACCCAGGACTTCTCAAGTTCGATCTCAGCCCGGTAGTAGGGCTCTTTGCGTTCGTCCAGGTAGGTGGAAGGGGAGATGCGCCGAATCGTTCCCTGGACGCTGCCGAACCGGGCAGCGTCATAGCTGTCGATTTTTACATTTGCCTGCTGACCCGGATGCACGTGGCCGATGTCGTTTGGAGAGATGCGCGCCTCCACTACCAGTTCATCGTTGGTGGGCACGATCTGCATGATCACCTGTCCCGGTTCGACGACTGCATTGATGCGGGTGATCGACAGTCCCTGCACGATTCCGGTAACTGGTGCATAGACATCCAGCCTGGCCACCCGGTCCTTGAGGCGAATCAGTGATTGCTCGACCTCGGCTAGTTCTGCAGCGACCTTACCCGCCTCCAGTTCCAGTTCCTTGTTGAAACGTGCAACCAGTTCGAGACGGCGTTGTTTGGCTTCGTCCAGTGCTGTCTGAGCGACAATAATATTGTCCTTGATGGTTCGCTGTTCCCGTTGCGTCTCGGCCTGGCTGGATTGGATGGATAGCAGTTCGGTGCGTGCTACAGCCTGTTTTTGTGCCAGCTGGCTGCGGATCTTCACCTGCTCTTGCAACAGCTCGAGTTCTTTGCGGATCGATTCAGCCTGGTTTATCTGCCGTGTCAGTTCTGTTTGCCGTTGCCGTATCTGTGCATCCACTACCCGGAGTTCACTCTCCTGGCTTGCCAGCTGGGCCTGGTAGATGGTCAGCTGCTTGCTTGCCAGATCGGGATAGCGTTTGCCCGCTGCGCCAAAGTCAGGCTTACGTTTCTCCACGATGGCCTGAAGCCTCTCTGCCTCCATCTCCAGGGCTGCCTTGCGGATCTTAGTCTGTTCGTATTCAGAAAGGGAGACCGGAGGGGCGAAACGCAAAAGCAGCTGGCCTTTTTTGACCTGATCACCGTCGCGTACACTAATCTCGCTGACGATGCCCCCCTCCAGGTGTTGCACATCATGAATGAGACCGGCAGGCACCACTTCTCCCTTTGCTATCGCAACCTCGTCGACTTGGGTGACCCAGGCCCAATAGGTGGCAGCGATCAGAATCAGAACCGTAAAATAGATCGAGGTCCTGATGATGGATGAAGGGGGTTGCTCCTCCAGCTGGATGGCTTGGGCGAGAAAACGGGCCCTGGCCCTGGGCACGCCAGCGCTGCTTCGGGAAGTAAAGATGAAACTCTCTTCTTTCATGATGCATTCTCCAGCATTTTGGCGATCACGTCGTCGGCGGAGCCGGCAAGCAGGATCGAACCCTGGTCCATCAAAATGGCCTTGTCGGCAAGCCGGATATGGCTTGGCCGGTGACTTACCATGATGATGGTGCGGTTACCGCGCAGACGTTGAAGTTGTTCTATGAAACGGCGATCGCTCTCTTCGTCGAGAGAGGCGCCCGGCTCGTCGAGCAGTAAGATTTTGGCCGGGCTGACGAATGCCCTCGCCATCGACAGGCCACGCAGGAAACCGGGAGGCAGGCGATCTGTCGTACTGTCTCCTATTCGTGTATCAAAACCCTGTGGAAGACGCAGGATATCCTCCAGTACACCTGCTTCCCTGGCCGCCTCCTCGATTTCTTCGTCGGTGGCCAACCCATTGTTCAGGCGCATGTTTTGTGCAATCGTGCCATGAAAGAACTTGGTTCTCTGGGGCACATAGGCGATGGCCCGGCGCAGATCGAGCGAATTGAGCTGCCGCAGATCCATATCGTCGATCGACAGGGAGCCGGCCTGTGGCCGGTACATGCCGGCGATCAGCTTCAATATCGTCGATTTTCCTGATCCGGTATTCCCTGCGATGGCCAGCAGTTCTCCCGGCATCACCTGGAAGGATATGCCAAGGAGGGCTGGGTCCTGATCAGGCCCGTAGCGGAAGCTGATCCGGTCGACCGAGATGCGACCTTTGATATCGGCCATCATCAGACCGGATTGTCCGTTGTGGCGCTCCACCTTCAGTTGCATCAGTTGATTGACCTGTTTGATCGCTTTGAGGGTCTGCTGGAATTTGGAAAAGGAAAGAAACGCACTCTGCAGTGGTGACAGCACTCTCCAGACCAGTGCCATGACTGCGATGAGTGCGCCCATGCTCATTTCACCCTGCATCACTTTCAGGGTGCTCAGTCCCAGGACGGTGACACCGGACAGGGTCATCAGCCCTTGGGTCACGCTGCTCATGACGTTGCTCGAGATGAAGGTCTTATAGTTGGCAAGCACCGCTTCGCCAGATATCTCACGAAATCGCTCCCACCAGACGGTTTCTCCCCCGATGGCCTTGATCTCCTTGCGGCCAGACAATGTCTCGATCAGCATGCGCTGTTTGTCTGTCTTCGCCTTACCCGACCGCAGTATCTTGCTGTTGAGGCTGGGCAGCCATATCAGGCCGAGAACGCCGTAGGCCAGTACCATGCCCAGCGGTATCAGAGCGATCGGACCGGCCAGAATTGCGATGACAATGATGAACAGAAAAACAAAGGGCAATTCCAGGGCGATCGCAGCATTTGCGCCAGTGAAAAAATCCCGGACCGAGTCGAATTGTTTCAGTCGCGAGAGTTGTGCTGCAACGGTCGATCGTTCGGTAAAAAGTGGAGGCAGGAAGATCAATTGGCGGAATGTCTCCACACCGATCAGGTAGTCAAGGCGTCCTGCCATCGAGCCCAGGAGGCGGGCCCGCAGAAAGCGTAGAACAAGATCAGCAAGCAGCAGAATGGCAACCCCTGAGACGAGATAAGGCAGCGTCTGCGCTGATTTTGCACCAATCACTTTGTCATACACCATCATTACGAACAGGGGTATGATCAAAGCAACAAGATTGATGATGAAAGTCATTCCCAATAGATGAATGACGATTCCACGGAAGCGCTGTAATAGTTTTGCAAACCACTCTTCCTGTGGTGCGCTGGTGTTGGCTGGGTGGGTGTCGGTGAAGACATAGGCCGTTCCGCGATCCCACAGTATGTCTGCATCTACTGTTTTATGCTTTTGTGCATCGAAGTAGCGAACCAGGTTTTCGTCCCGCTCGATCAGTACATACACATCACCATCCCTGGATATGAACAAACAGGGATAGAGTTCTGGCTTGATGGATTCTATCCTGGTCTCGATCGGTGAGCTTTCATAGCCGAGATTGACCAGTACGTTACGCAGGTCGACTAGATCGAACTGTTCTGAGAAGTGGGGAAGTGATTCAACCAGTTCTCTTGTGTAGTGGTGCCAACCGAGCTCCCTCAAGAGAGGAAGCAGGCATGCCGCGTAGGGCGAGACCTTGTTGAAATCATCTGTTTTATCCTGGCGCAACGCCTCTGCCAGTTTTTCTGAGACGATCTCTGGTTGTGACTGTGGTTGCTCCAGTGCAGCTGCCTGTGCCATGTTCATGTCAGCGTGCCTGTCTTCTGCTCAGGTTGTGCAATGTAGGTGGTACTGGCTTTTTCTTCTGCAGCAACTTCATGCAGAGAGCCCTCCTTGAGAATGAATCTTCTATCGCATATCCGAAGAAAAGAGGGCCGGTGAGAGACAATCACCAGCGTCCTTTTGCCTTTGAACCGTTTTACGACAGAAAGAAATTTGTTGTCATTTTTGATATCGAAGTTTGCGTTTGCATCGTCGAACAACATGATCGATGGGTGCCCAACAAGCGCCCGAATCATGACGATTTTCTGTCGGACACCTTCTGATAGCGTGTCGACAGCAGCGCCACCAACCTGGGTATCCAGGCCGTTCGGAAGACGGGAAATAATCTTGTCCAGTCCTAGCATCTCAGCCAGTTCGATCGCATGATCGATTGCGTCACCATCACGGTATAGGGTCATGTTTTCCAGAATCGTCCCTTCAAAAAGGATTCCCTGCTGTGGAACAATGCCGATCTGGGCGCGAAGATACTCCAGATCATATTCCCTTATATCCACTCCATCGATCAGGACTTCACCCCGGTCTGGATGCAGGAAACCGGAAAGTATGCCGATGAGCGTGCTTTTTCCGACACCATTGCTGCCGGTGATGCCGATTGCCTCGCCGGCCTTTATCTTGAGGGAAACAGCATTCAGTAATGGATCGGTCTGGGATGGGTACTTGAAGAAGACTTCCTTCAATTCAATCTCTCCATTCACGCCGGTATCCACTTTTCTTTTTCCACTCTTCTCCTGCGCCAGGTTGTAGAGTTCCCTGACCTTGTCGAGAGCCAGGCGAATGGACTGGAATTGGGTCCAGATACCCATGGCACGCAGACCCGGCTGCAGCACCCTGCTGGAAAGCATGGTACCCGCTGCAAGCGCACCGATGCTGAGATCACCGGATATTACAGAGAGGCTGCCTATGGAGACGAAGGTGACGACCGCCAATTGGGAAAATGTAGCACCTATTCCCTGAACCACGCTATTAATACGACTAAGGTCATATACGCTTTTGGCAGACTGCGCCTGCAGGCGCTCGTACCGCCGCAACATGAACGGCTCCATTGCCATGGATTTGATGGTGTGGATGCCACGTAATGTTTCAATGATGTAATTTTGCCTTCTATCCTCCATCTGGTGGCGTGTCTCCAGCGCTTTGTGCAGATTTTTTCCAGTCACAATTGAGATGATGATGAATAGCGCAAGAAGACAGACGGGAATGAGAATGAGTGGTCCTGCGATAGTCCAGATCAGGATAAGGAAGACGACGACGAAGGGGAAATCCATCATCAATAGAACCGATTGCCCGGAATAGAATTCCTGGACTTTTTCCAGGGCCTGCATCTTGTCCAGGTAATACCCCGCAGGTTTTTCGTCGAATTCCATGGAGTCGGCATCCAGAATCCGGTTCATTACCTTCAGGCTTTCGCGATGATCGAATTTTGCACCTTCCCAGCTCATGATGGCGGAGCGAAAGATTTTCAACAGGGTATCGATGACGATTACACAGAGCATGCCAGCCATCAGCAGGATAAAGGTATCGATGGCCTGGTTGGGAATGATCCGGTCGTAGATTTGCAGAATCACTGTTGGTAGAGCGAGAGCCAGAACGTTTATCGCTAAGGAGGCTAGAAGGACCGAAGGTTTGCGCCAGATGGTGGGTCTCTGGAAGCCAGCCGAGGAAAAAAGTTCTGATGTTTTGCGGTACATATACCGGCGCACCTTATTGAAATTGAATGAAAATACTTTTGTTATTGTGAATGTTGTTCCTTTATCGGCTTTTCCTTCCCCGATCTTTAGTTTTTTGTTCCTATTTAGAATGGTTATAGATCTATTGTTGGATCTTGAGCCAGGAATCAAAGACCTATTCTCGACAGCTGCTAAAAAATGTTCAGAGCCTGCCGATAAATACCAGAAGAGGAGTGGTTTAATCAGACTCGCATTGGACGTTAATTTACCAAGTGTTGGGGTGGGGCATGGCCAAAGAGCGGAACAATGATTTTGAAGCAACCCGTGAGAAAGCGACGGAGCAGCTGTTCCAGTCAGATGTAGAGCATGGGAAAAAGATTGATGGCCGGGTTGGTGAGCTTGCCGACAATGCTTTATCCAGACACTATCGTGAAGAGTTGTTTTTGCAGCAAATTCATGAAGGTAGTCGTGAATTTGAAGGGAAAACCTTCTATAAATCGAACAGTGAAGTAGTTTCGACGGAAGTGGATCTGCCGACGGCGACTGTTACCTCCTCTGAGGAGGTAACAGCTCAACCTGTAGTTCTTCCTGATGGCCGGGAACCGGAAGGAACCAGAGGCTCGGCAGAAGAAGGTGTACAACCTCTTAACGATACATCGAATGGCGTGATTTATGGATCTCTTTCTCGTGATGACAGCTCCGTTTATCTGGGACGCAGCGCGGCGCACCTAGCCGGAGAGGATTCTGCTTCGTCTCAGAGCATCAGAGTCACACCAGTCTCCCCCCCTTCATTTCACCCTGATATGGATATCCCGGAAGCGGAGAAACCTTTACAACAGGATACACATGAGGGCGAAGACAACTTTAATTATTCTCCTGAGGATATCCTGCTGTCCTCGGATGAAATCAGCGAAAATGTTGAAGGGGGTACGGTAGTCGCCTTGTTGTCGGCGGTGGATGAAACCGCTGATGACCAATTCACTTTTACGCTAGCGAATGATCCTTCCGGCCTGTTTTCGATCGTCGGAAACAAATTGATCGTCCGTGAAGGGGCGGTGATCGACTATGAATCGGCGGATCATCACGATCTTGTAATTGAAGTAATCGATTCTGCAGGAAATACTTTCTTCAAATCTGTCAGTATCAGTATACAGGATGTCAATGATCGGCCAGAGATAAAAGGGGATGTAATACTATCGGCAGCAGAGGGTGAAGGATACATTGAGGGAGAAGTAGCCGCTACAGATCAGGATGCTGGTGACAACCTGCTGTTCAGCATTGCAGAAGGTGGACATGTACCTGCTGGATTTACGCTGCATGATGATGGCAGTTGGTCCTTCGACCCAGCAGACAGTGCCTACGAGCACCTCAATGTGGGCGATTCGACAGTCCTCACCATCCCGGTCACGGTAACCGACGACCAGGGTGGCACCGACACGGCGCAGATCCGCATCACCGTCACCGGCACCAACGACGCCCCGGTGGCCGGAGCGGATGTCGACACGACCCTGGACGAAGGATCAGCTGCGATCAGCGGCCAGCTGACTTCTGTCGATCTGGATGATAACGCCACCGCGACCTTCACCATCTCCGAGGGCAGCAGCGCCCCGGCCGGCTTCGTGCTCAATGAAGACGGCAGTTACAGCTTCGACCCCGCCGACAGTGCCTATGAGCACCTCAATGTGGGTGATTCGACGGTCC
>CAZJCM010000049.1:0-16998 GCA_964544655.1 uncultured Sedimenticola sp.
GATGCAGCCAGGGATGATGCAACCGGGAACGATGCGGCCAGGGATGATGAGACACCAGGAAATGATGGGCAGAGGAATGCATGGAGACCCCAAGGCGATGGTGGAGCAGCAGCTTGCCAGGCTCAGGGCGGAGCTGGCCATTACCCCTCAGCAGGAGCCGGCTTGGGATGCGTTCGCCAATGCACTCAAGGGGCGGGCCGAGTTGATGGTCAGCCACCGGCAGTCGATGATGGAAAATGGCATGCCAGCCGGTGAACAGCATGCTGACATGATGCGGAGTGGGGCGGCGCAGATGCAGAAGGTGGCGCAGGCGGCTGAGGCCTTCTATGGGACCCTGACATCAGAACAGCGGGGCAGGATGGAACGGATCATGGGAGGGCATTTTCAGTGATTCAGGAAAACCCCTTGCAGCGGCATTCCGATATCGCTATTATTGCGCGGCATTTAGGCGCGTAGCTCAGCTTGGTTAGAGCACCACCTTGACATGGTGGGGGTCGTTGGTTCGAGTCCAATCGCGCCTACCAACAGCAATGAAGGGCCTGCATCTGCCGATGCGGGCCCTTTGTTTTATACGCAGACTCCTATAGTCTACCCAGACGGTGCGCTCATGCCGTTTCCGCAGAGAGATCATCACTGTCACCTGCCAGCAGGGAGCCGATCTCTTCAAGGCGGTTGATTTCCGTCAATTACCCTTCAAGATACATATGGGAAACTGTCTGACTTTCTTGCGGTCTGCGTTTCCCCGAATTTGCTGAGGGGGGTTCGATTGCCTTTATCTGACTACGTAAACACCTTTGGCCAGGATCTGCTGCACCGCTATGGCGAGCGTGTGCACAAACTGGCGATCAATGCCGGCCTGACTTGCCCCAACCGGGATGGCAGCAAAGGGCGTGGTGGCTGCACATTTTGCAATAACGCCTCATTCAACCCCAGTTCGCACCGCCCGCCGACCATTGCTGAGCAGATCGAGGCTGGCCGCCAGGTGGTGGTCAAGCGCACCGGTGCCCGCCGCTATATCGCCTACTTTCAGGCCTATACCAATACCTATGCCGATGTCGCCTACCTGTCCGATCTGTATCGGCAGGCGTTGGCTGAACCGGACGTGGTGGGGTTGTCTGTAGGTACGCGGCCGGATTGTGTGCCTGATCAGGTGTTGGCATTGATGGCCGGATACCGGGATCAGGGCCATGAGGTGTGGCTGGAATTGGGTCTGCAATCCGCCTTCGATGCCACTCTGGCACGGGTCAACCGGGGGCATGGGTTCGCCGAGTACCGGGCTGCGCTGCAGGCAGCGCACCGTTATGGGATTCCTGTCTGTACCCACCTGATCGTCGGCCTCCCGGGGGAGGGGGGAGACGAGGCGATGGCCAGCTTGGAGCAGGTACTGGCACTTGGGGTGGAAGGGCTCAAGCTGCACCCGTTGCATGTGGTAAAAGGAACCCGGCTGGCCAACCAGTGGCGGCAGGGCGAGTATCAGCCCATGACGCTGGATGAATATATTTCGATCGCTGCCGATCTGATTGAACGCACGCCACCGGATGTGCGCTACCATCGGGTCACTGGCACCGCCTCCGCGGATATCCTGCTGGCGCCAAATTGGTGCGCAAAGAAGTGGCAGGTGATCAATGGCATAGAGAATGAACTGGTGCGCCGCGGCAGCCGCCAGGGTGCGCTGCTGTCTGCGGCCACGGCAACAGGATTGCCGCTGGCAGGGAATGGCTGAAGAGGCCTTGATGCTGGCAGTGAACGCGCACGGAATCTGATAGATTACATTCGGTTATAGAAGTAGGTTTATCACTATGGATCTTGTCTGTCCGGCAGGTAATCTGCCATCCCTCAAGGCGGCGGTGGACAATGGCGCCGATGCGGTCTATTTCGGTTTTCGCGACGATACCAATGCGCGCCATTTCGCCGGCCTCAATTTTGGCCCGGTTAAGATGGCGGAAGGCATTGGCTATGCCCGTCAGCGCGGGGTGAAGGTCTTTCTCGCTCTCAACACCTATCCCCAGCCAGCCGGTTGGGAGCGCTGGCGCAGGGCGGTGGATCAGGCCGCGGACCTGGGGGTGGATGCGATGATCGCTGCCGACATCGGTGTCCTGGATTATGCCGCGGAGCGCCATCCCGATCTCAACCTGCACCTGTCGGTGCAGGGCTCGGCCACCAATTATCAGGCGTTGAGGTTCTATCATGAACACTTTGGCATTCGCCGGGCGGTGATTCCACGGGTTCTCTCTCTTGCCCAGGTGGAACACGTGGTGGCCCACAGCCCGGTGCAGATCGAGGTGTTCGGCTTTGGCAGCCTGTGCGTGATGGTGGAAGGCCGCTGCATTCTCTCCTCCTATGCCACCGGACGCTCACCCAATACCTATGGCGCCTGCTCGCCGGCGAGTCATGTGGAGTGGCGGGAGACGCCGCAGGGATTGGAGACCCGTCTGGGTGGTGTGCTGATCGAGCGCTATGAGGAGGGAAGCAATGCGGGTTATCCGACGCTCTGCAAGGGGAGCTTCTGCGTTGCCGGGAACACTTATCATGCGATCGAGGAGCCGACCAGTCTGAACACCCTGGAACTGTTGCCGCAACTGCAGGCGGCAGGGGTGGCTGCGATCAAGATCGAGGGACGCCAGCGCAGTCCGGTCTACGTGGCTCAGGTGACCCGGGTATGGCGGGCTGCACTGGACGCCTGCCAGCGGGACCCTGAGGGCTATCGGCCACGCAGCGAGTGGATGATGGAGCTGGACAAGGTCTCCGAAGGCAGCCGCACCACGTTGGGCGCCTATTCCCGTCCCTGGCAGTAATCAGCAACATGGACCTCTGATCGATGAACAGCAATCCCAGACTCTCCCTTGGGCCGGTTCTCTACTATTGGCCAAAGGATGAACTACTCGAGTTTTACCGACAGATCGCCGACTCGCCGGTGGATATCGTCTATCTTGGCGAGACCATATGCTCCAAGCGAACCCAGATGCGCACCGATGACTGGCTGCAGTTGGCCGAGCAGCTGGCAGCCGCGGGAAAGGAGGTGGTGCTCTCCACCCTTGCGCTGCTGGAGGCGGAATCCGAGCTGAAACGGTTGCAGCGGATTTGTGATGACGGCCGTTTTCTGGTCGAGGCCAACGATATGGGGGCGGTGCAACTGATGAGCGGCCGGCCTTTCGTCGCCGGTCACAGTGTCAATATCTATAATGGCCGTACTCTGGCGCTATTGGCGCGGCAAGGGTTGAAGCGCTGGGTGTTTCCGGTTGAGCTGTCGGCCGATACACTCGCCGATATGCAGTCGGCGCGCCCTGACGGGGTGGAGACCGAGGTGTTTGCCTATGGCCGTCTGCCGCTGGCCTATTCGGCTCGATGTTTCACCGCCCGGGCCCATAACCTGCCCAAGGATGACTGTCAGTACCGCTGTCTCGATTATCCGGATGGTCTTACACTGTCGGCCCAGGACGATACACGTTTTCTCGCTCTGAACGGCATCCAGACCCAATCGGCCCAGACCTTCAGCCTGCTGGGAGAGCTGGAACGGCTACGTGAACTGGAGGTGGATGTGCTTCGCATCAGCCCCCAGTCGCGGCGCACCGACCTGGTGCTGGAGACCTTCCATCGCTGCCTGCAGCATGAGCTTGATCCTGAAGAGGGGCGGGCGCAGTTGGAACGCATCATGCCGACAGGGCCCTGTGATGGCTATTGGCATGGTGAGGCCGGAATGAAAGCCGTCACTGCCGCGGCACGGGAGATGGTCGCAGGTTGAGCGGGGCGCTCCCGCTTGCGGCGATATGGTTCAGAGCTTGTCCGCTCCCGGTGTCAAACGGCCAACCAGATTGGTGGCGCCATCCAGCAGCTTGAGGGCAGGGCCGAGCCGCTCTTCCAGTTCCAGGCTATCGAGGTAATTCTTCACATAGAGCCCCAATTCGGTGTCGCCACCCAGCCGCAGCCGCCGGTTGAAGAACAGGGTGTCAGCATCCTCGCGCCGGGTGGCCAGCAGCAGAAAGTCATAAGTGCTGCCCTCGATGCTCAAGTCATGGCTGCTGTTGTCGCCGGCGGCCTGAAGCCTGCCGTCGACCAGGGTGATGTGGTAGCTGAGGCCGATGTCGGTTACTTGGATCAGCATCGTTCGCTGGTCGAGAAATTCCAACTCTCCATCGGCCAGCTCCGGCGCGAATAGCCGGTTGAGCAGGGTCACCAGCACGGCACTGTGGGCGCGACCGGGAATCAGCCTCAGTGGCAGTGCCAGGGGACCGGGAAAACGGGGTAGCCGGGGTAGCCGGGGGATTATGGGGAGTGTGCTGTTCATACCGCAGACCTCAGGATGTTGAAGACAAGGTAACGATCAAGTACGGAATGTGATGCATGGATTCGGCACCCAATAAACAAGCTGAACTCTGGCTGCCCTGAGAATACACCACTATTGCGCTGCCGCCCCAATGGGTGAGGTGGCGCCTTGCTGTGGCTCGTCCGGAGCCTTGTACCAGCTTAGTTTCTCCTGCAGTTTGACCACTTCACCGACGATGATCAGGGTCGGGGGTTTTGGTTTTTCCCGCTCCACGATCGATTGGATATTGGACAGGGTGCCGGTAAACACCTTCTGCTGCTCGGTAGTGCCTTGCTGTACCAAGGCCACCGGCATTTCCGGTGATACGCCGTGGGCGGTCAGTTGCTGGCAAATGACGGGTAATCCGAGCAGACCCATATAGAAGACCACGGTCTGGCGTGGTTGGGCGAGTTGACTCCAGTTGAGGTTCATGGTGCCGTCTTTGAGGTGCCCGGTGACAAAGGTGACGGACTGGGCGTAGTCGCGATGAGTCAGCGGAATGCCGGCGTAGGCAGCGCAGCCCGATGCGGCGGTGACTGCCGGAACCACCTGAAACGGCACACCTTCGGCGGACAGGGTATCTATCTCCTCTCCCCCACGACCAAAGATGAAGGGGTCGCCGCCCTTCAGGCGGACCACCCGTTTTCCTTCCTTGGCCAGCCTTACCAGAAGCTGGTTGATCTCTTCCTGACGCATGGCATGGTGATCACGCTCCTTGCCCACATAGATGCGCTCGGCGTCACGCCGGGTCATTTCCAACACCGGATTTGCCACCAGACGGTCATAGACCACCACGTCCGCCTGCTGCATCAGGCGCAAGGCCCGAAAAGAGATCAGATCCGGGTCACCGGGGCCACCGCCCACCAGGTAGACCTCGCCGCTGTCGAAATCTGCAGTATCGGCCTGCAGGGCCCGGTTCATAGCGGCATCGGCCTCCTCCATGTGTCCGGAAAAGACCCGTTCGGCAATGCCGCTGGTAAGGGCCTTTTCCCAGAAACGTCTGCGATCGGCCGGTTTGTTGAAACGTTGTTTGACCTGTTCCCGGAAGCGCCGTGAGAGCTCCGCCAGGCGGCCGTAGCCGGCCGGGATGAGGGTCTCCAGGCGGCTGCGGATGAGGCGTGCCAGTACCGGTGAGGCACCGCCGGTGGATACGGCTGCGACCACCGGAGAGCGGTCGATGATCGAGGGCACGATGAAAGAACAGAGAGCGGGCTGGTCCACCACGTTGACCGGGATTCTTTGCCGGTCCGCCAGTTGTGAGATCCGGCGGTTGGTTTCGGCATCATCGGTGGCGGCGATGACCAGATGACAATCATCCAGATCTTCATCCTGGAAGGGGCGCTCAATATGCTCGATGGCCCCATCGCGTATGCGCTCTTCCAATTCGTGACAGAGGGTGGGGGCAACCAGACGAATATGTCCACCCGCCTTTTGCAGAAGGGCCACCTTACGGGCGGCGACGTCGCCACCGCCAAGCACCAGGCAGCATTTTTCTTTGATATCCAGAAAGATGGGTAGAAAATCCATAACTTCGTATGATTTGAGTCTCAGGCTTGTGGCCTATTGTTTAAATAGTAAGGGCGTACACTAACCGGTTCGCTGAATATAACAATATGAGTGGCGGGGTACACTAACATGGGCGTCCGCACGGGAACAAACCGCAACTGTTGTTGCCTATAATAACAAATTAGTAATATACTAAAAAGCTAGGTTATTCAAAACCAAGCCAAGGCACAAGATGAGTATCGTCAAAGAAATCGATTCGACCGAATTGCAGAACAAGCTGGCATCCTCTAACGACCTGTATTTACTGGATATTCGGTCAGATGCAGAGGTGATGCATGGGATGTTGCCAAATTCCACCCATTTACCGATGCATCTGCTGCCTCTGCGTGCCGGTGAGTTCCCCAAGGATAAGGAGATCGTCCTCTATTGCCGCAGTGGTGCGCGCTCCTATCATGCGTGTATGTTTTTGATGCAGCAGGGTTATTCCAATGTCATCAACCTGAAAGGCGGGATCATCGACTGGGCGCGAAACGGTTTCAGCATCGTCCCCTATAGCTGAGTTTCGACTACATCATATGGGCGAACCAGGCTTTGTCCAGGCGACTTGCGTTTCAGAAGCAGTTAGAATATAAGATACGACTGATTTTTTAACACACAACAGCTAATAGCTCTGGAGGTTGCACCATGGCCGATTTTGATCAAGAACTGGATGCCAGCGGACTGAACTGCCCCCTGCCGATTCTGCGCGCCAAGAAAAGTCTGTCCAGCCTGGAGGCGGGGCAGGTACTGCACATCATCGCCACCGATCCTGGTTCCGTAAAGGATTTCGAGGCCTTCGCCAAGCAGACCGGGAACGAACTGATGGAGTCGAAGGAAGAAGGCGGCAAGTTTCACTTTCTGATCAAGAAGACCTGATGGCTGCAAGCCGGAATCGATCCTTAACCCTATTTTTCGGAGGAGATTCGGATGGAAGAGAAAAAGCTAGCCATTATTGCGACTAAGGGATCACTGGACTGGGCCTATCCGCCTTTCATCCTGTCATCCACCGCTGCTGCGCTCGGTTATGAGACCGAGATCTTCTTTACCTTTTATGGCTTGCAGTTGCTGCGCAAGAAATTGGCGCTGGAAGTCACCCCGCTGGGCAATCCCGGCATGCCCATGCCGATGGCGATGGACAAATGGTTCCCGGTCATCCTGACCGCATTGCCGGGTATGCAGGCCATGATGACCAGCATGATGAAGAAGAAGATGGCAGACAAGGGTGTCGCCAGCCTGGAAGAGTTGCGCGAACTGTGCCAGGAAGCGGATGTCAAACTAATTGCCTGTCAGATGACGGTCGATCTGTTCGATATGAACCCGAATGACTTCATCGATGGCGTTGAATACGCGGGTGCTGCTCGTTTCTTCGAGTTTGCCGGCGAGAGTGATATCTGCCTCTATATCTGATCCAAACAGACGATCCTGGCAGATAAAAAAGCCCCATGCTGTTTCAGCATGGGGCTTTTTCTTGCCCGCCGTGGTGACGGCGGGGGGGCAGTGACCTCAGAACTTCCAGTTCAATTGGGCACTCAGGATATCGACCTTGTTGTCATAGCTGCCCACCAGCGTGTGGCTGGTACTGATATCTGTATGATCGATTTCTGTGTCCTTGACAAATAGATGGGCATAGCCCACATCGATACTCATGGAGTGGGATACATTGTAACCCAGGCCCAGAGTCAGCCAGGTTCTTGTGTTCCCAGGGATGCGCGCAGTACGTTCTTCGGCACTTGGAACCGGCGTTTCATCGTAGGCAATTCCAACGCGATAGGTCCAGGTCGTATTCGGTGTATAGGTGGTGCCCAAGGAGACACGCCAGCTGTCTTCCCAATTCTCGGGCTGCACCGAGTCGGCTTGTACCGGATTATCGAATTTTATCCTGAGCTCGTCGAAACGGCTCCAACGAGTCCAGGCTGCCTCGCTCATGATGGCCCATTTCGGCGTCAGCTGATGAAACAGGCTGATAATGACCGTTTCCGGCAGGTCTATGGCCGCGGTTGCTCCGGTGTCCTGAAAACTCGTGCTACCAACGGCGGTCAGCAGCGCCTGGAAGTTGGCAGGTACGGTGAAATCGGCATCACCGCCCAGATCATGGCTGATTTTTGATCGATAGCTGAGGCCGAGCCGGGTCTCTGCTGAAAATTGATATAGCAGTCCCAGGTTGAAGCCGAAGGCCCAGCTGTCTCCAGTGACTTTTGCTTTGCCATCGGAGAGCAAAGGGTTTACGCCGGCTGCGGCACAGGTTCCTGCACCAACCGCCAGATCTATTGTGCCGACGCAGACAGTGCCAAAGTCTACGGCATTGGTCAGCTCTGCTTTAAGGTATTGCGCACTAGCACCAAAGCCAATGGAGAGCTGGTCATTGAACTTGTATGAGAAGGCAGGGTTGATGTCTACCGTTTGCAATTCCGATTTAATGGCGTGATAACGACCAACCCAGTTATCATCGTATTCTGTTGCCAGGCCAAATGGGGCGTTGATCCCGAGGCCGAAACGGGTGTTCGGGTTGATCTCGGCGACCAGATAAAAGTTTGGCGCTACGCCCAGTTTGCCGCCATCGTCATCAAAGCCGGTAAGTGAGCCGGGTACTACGGCACCACCTGTCAATGCTGGGTTAACATATGAACCGCCGTTGTTGAAATCTGCCTTGGGCTTGATGATATGGATGCCAGCAGACAGTTGTGTACCCTTGAGTCGGGACATGCCGGCAGGGTTGAAATAAACAGTAGTTGCGTCATTGGCTGATGACGCGGCTCCGGCATACGCCGTGCCCATGGCAGAGACACTCTGCTCGATCAGTTGAAAGCCTGATGCCATGGTTTGGGTTGCGGCGCCAGCCAAGACCAGGCTGCAGGCCAAGGTCAAGGTACGTCTGGGCAGGCAATTGCTCATTACAGGATTCCTCCGCTGCGCTTAAGATAATCGGTATTGTTGTTGGTTAGTTGTAGGTTATGGTTGTCAATCACATTGGTTTTTCGGAGATTAAGATATTTTTTTCTTTAATACCAGTGGCTTTGCATTTGATCGGCGTTTTTTTCCATGGCTGGCGGCAGCAGGTCTCAGGGAAGCGGGAACCGTTTCGCTTGACCCCTGTTATTCCTGTTGCTGCCATGGCTGGCGGCAGGATTGGGGTTGGCTTTCGTTAAGAGAATTATGATATAAAAGGAGCTTATTGTACCCCTCGTTTAGAAGGGGTTTCTGCAAAACGGGGATTTTGGATGGCAGATCGCAGACTCCAGGTTTTTTTTACGGTTGCCCGCCTGCTCAGCTTCACCAAGGCTGCCGAAACGCTGCATATGACCCAGCCTGCGGTGACCTTTCAGGTTCGTCAATTGGAGGAGTATTTCAACACCCGCTTGTTCGACCGCACCCATAACCGGATCAGCCTGACTGAGGCAGGCAGCCGGGTCTATGGATATGCCGACAAGATATTCGAGCTCTATAGTGAAATGGAGAACTCGGTGCGGGAGATGACCGGTGAGATCAGTGGTTCGCTGACCATTGGCGCCAGTACCACGATTGCCGAGTATATGCTTCCCTCCCTGCTGGGCGATTTCAAGGCCAAATATCCTGATATCAATATTCACTTGAAGGTTTCCAATACGGACGGCATCGTCTCCATGGTGGAGAGCAATGCCATCGATCTGGGCGTGGTCGAGGCCCGGGTGTCGAACAAGAATCTGGTGGTGGAGATCTGCAAACCGGATCATCTGGTGGCCATCGTCCCGCCCAATCATCCCGAAGCGGGACGCAAGGCGTTGAACTACGGGGATCTGATCAAATATCCATTTATCTGCCGTGAAGAGGGCTCTGGCACCCGTGAGGTGATCAATGAGTATCTGAACGCGGCGGGAGGAAAGGACGATGAGTTGCAGATTTCCATGGAGCTGGGCAGTCCGGAGGCAGTGAAAGGGGCGGTCGAGGCCGGGATGGGGATCTCGGTGGTGTCACTGGCAACGGTGCAAAAAGAGCTGAAGCTGGGTACTCTGGTGGCGATCAACCTTGAGCCGTCCCTCGATCGTCCGTTCTCGTTCGTTCATCAGAAGCAGAAATTCCGGGTGCGTGTGGTGGAGGAACTGCTGGATTTTGCCCGGCACTATTGCAAAGAGCATGAGAACGATCTGGTCTGACCCGTTGTGCTGATGCCGAGGAAGAATCTGCCTGCGGATCAGCGTGCATTGCTGAAATACTATGCACAGTTGTCAGAGCAGGACCGCGCCTCCCTTATGGCGTTTGCTGAATTTCTTGCCCTGCGTCGGCCATCGGAGAACGAGGATCAGGCACCGGAGAAGATGGCCCCGGTCGAGCCGAAGCAGATCCCCCGGCCGGCACAGGAAAGCGTGATTGGTGCTATCAAACGGCTTTCTGAGACCTATCCTATGCTGGATCGTTCGGAACTGCTCACTGAAACTTCCTCTTTGATGTCCGCACATATCATGCAGGGACGGGAGGCGGCGGCAGTCATCGATGATCTCGAGGCCCTGTTTGCCAGCCACTATGCCAAACATACAGGTGCGGGAAAGTAGTATCCCTGCACCTGCAAAGGATCCAGGGCACCCCCGGCAAGGGCAAAGGATTCAGCATGGCCAACTGGTTAGGCCATGGACTGCCTTACGCCCCTTGGCAAGGGGCCACCATTCCCTGCAAGGCGCGCCTTGCCATGAACAGTGACAAGCTCACGGAACCCGCAATTATCACATTGATAGAGCACTATCTCTACGAGCCATTGCCATGCAGCTTCTGACCCGCTGGTTCAAACACTATTTCAGTGATCCTGAAGTGGTCTTCCTCTCCATCTCTCTGCTGGTTGGTTTTGCGATCGTGCTGACCATGGGCGATATGCTGGCGCCGGTACTGGCGAGTGTGGTGATTGCATATCTGCTGGAAGGGGTCGTGGTCCATATCGAACGACACAATGTGCCGCGCCTGGCTGCGGTACTGATCGTATATATCGGTTTCCTGCTGTTCCTGATTTTGATTCTGCTGGGTCTGCTGCCGCTGCTTTCACGCCAGGTCACCGAGCTGTTTCAGCAGATTCCCGGAATGATCAGCAAGGGGCAGGGGCTGCTGATGCAACTGCCTCAATCCTACCCGGAATTGATATCGACGCAACAGGTGCAGGAGTTGTTGAATGCCATTCAGCAGGAAATCACCCGCTTTGGACAACTCGTCCTCTCCATCTCGTTCGCCTCGGTAGTGGATGTGATCACGGTCCTGGTCTACCTGATTTTGATGCCGATGCTGGTGTTTTTCTTTCTCAAGGACAAAGGATTGATCCTGAACTGGCTGATCGGTTTCCTGCCAAGGAATCGCAGGTTGGCCGGGCGGGTCTGGCGCGAAGTGGATCGTCAGATCGGCAACTACGTGCGCGGCAAGTTCTGGGAGATCATCATCGTCTGGTCGGCCAGTTTCGTGACCTTTGTGTCGATGGGGCTGGACTATGCCATGCTGCTGGGTGTGCTGGTGGGGCTTTCTGTGATCATCCCTTATATCGGTGCAGCAGTGGTCACCTTTCCGGTGATACTGATCGCCTGGTTCCAGTGGGGCTGGGGGCCGGACTTTATCTGGCTGTCAGCAGCTTACTTCATTATTCAGGTCTTGGACGGGAATCTGCTGGTGCCGTTGTTGTTTTCCGAGGCGGTGAATCTTCATCCGGTGGCGATCATCGTGGCGATTCTGCTGTTTGGTGGCTTGTGGGGGTTCTGGGGGGTTTTTTTCGCCATTCCCCTGGCGACGCTGGTGCAGGCGGTGATTCGTGCCTGGCCCGTGAAGCGGGCGCTGGCTGATGGCACCATGACCTGATACCGCCAGCAGACGGCGCAGGCAGGAGGCTGCCGGGTTTGGTTCCACCCGGCAGCCATTCAGCTCAAGACTCGTTCTTCTTGCTGCTCAGCCCAAGAGGCATATAGGCCGGGCACCAGCCGATGGCGCCGGTGAACAGGGGGATGATGCCAACGGCACCCCACCAGTTCTGGGCGTAGACACCCCAGCCAATGACGGCCAGGCCGACGAGGATGCGCAGGATACGGTCGATTCCACCTACATTGCTTTTCATAGTGATCTCCAGAAATCAGTTTGGAATGGGAATGCCTTGTCAGGTTGGATCATAGGATAGCGACTCGGTTCCTGCTTGTCTGTGACAATGTCACATAAAAACAGTCAGGATTCCCTGGACTTTTCTCTCAGCCCTGTCGGGTCCAGGATCGTTACCGTCCCGCGGCCAACATCGATCAGGTTGGTGCTTTCGAAATCTTTCAATATGCGGCTCACCACCTCACGGGAAGTACCCAGATCAGAGGCGATCTGCTGATGGGTGATATGAATCGAGTTGCCGGCAGTGGGGCCTCTTTGGCATAGATACTCAGCAATGCGCCGGTCCATGCGTTTGAAGGCCACTTCCTCCACCACGCTGATGATGTTATCCAGGCGCTGTGCCACCAGGCCGAAGATGTAGTCGCGCCAGCGCTTTGATTCCGCCAGCCAGCTGTTGACCGCCGTGGCGGGTATGACCGCGGCCTCCATCTCGGACTCACAAATGGCAAAAGCGGGGAACGGGCGGTTACTGAGAATGCAGGAAGTGGTGAGGATGCAACTTTGCCCGGGTCCCACCCGATAGAGTGTGATCTCGCGGCCGCTCTCCCCCAGCTTGAATACGCGTGCACTGCCTGCCATTACCAAGGCCAGATGGCCACAGGCGCGGCCCTCATGGCAGATGTACTCTCCTTTGTCCAGCCGGACGATCGAGGCTGTGCCCATGAACTGGTGGTAAAAGTCCCCCTCATCGGGCCGAAGAAATGGAAACACGGCTTCGATGTCATGTCGTTTTTTGGGGTCGTTGATCACGTCGCTGATGCCTGATCTGGGGGTGAGGTGACTATATTCACTTCCGCTGCCGGAGTCACGCGTTCCCGGGTGCAACATTGGGGATATCGTGAAAACCGGCCTCTGCCTGTTTCCGCCTGCTCCAGCAAATTGCAGATCGGATCCTGCCGGAAAATCGCCTGCTTCCTCGGATGTGACTCGTCAATTGTCTGGCGCCTGCCTTTTGTCATTACTTAACTACATGAAATTTAATGCTTAATCGTTTAATTTTTATATGGCATGTGAATTGCTTACTTAGGCTTGAGCATAATTTATGGAGTCACTATGGCAAAAGAAAAACTGGATGAAGACCTGGATCTCGGCATTGAGAAAGAGGGCGGGTCGAAAAAGAAGCTGATCATCATCATTGCAGCTGCACTGCTGTTACTGGGTGGTGGCGGCGGTGCCGCCTGGTTTTTCCTCAGTGGTGATGATGAGGTGACGGAGGCGGTGGAAGAAGAGGGCAAGGGCAAAAAGGAAGAGGAACCCAAGGTGGCCCTGTATCAGGCTCTGGACCCGGTTTTCGTGGTCAATCTTCCACCCGGCGGCAGTGCAAAGATGCTCCAGGTTGGGCTGCAGGTGATGGTGCGTGATCCTGAACTGCTGGATTTTCTCAAGCACAACGACCCGATGCTGCGCAACAACCTGTTGACCCTGTTTGGCAGCCAGCAGGCCGATGCCCTGCGCGACCGCAGCGGCAAGGAGAAGCTGCAGGCGGAGGTGTTGAAAAGCCTCAACGAACTGGTCAAGAAACAGGATGGGCCGGGAGAGGTCGAGGCCGTCTATTTCACCTCATTCGTTATGCAATAAGACCATGTCTGCCGACGATCTGCTTTCCCAAGACGAAATCGATGCCCTGTTACATGGTGTCGATAACGGCGATGTAGAGACCGAAGAGGTCGATTTAGCCGATGGCGAGGCGCATCCCTATGATTTTGCCAGCCAGGATCGCATCGTTCGTGGGCGTCTGCCGACACTGGAAATGGTGAATGAGCGGTTTGCCCGCTATTACCGCACCAGCCTGTTCAATATGCTGCGGCGATCAGCCGATATTTCGGTTTCCGGTGTGCAGATGCTCAAGTTCTCGGAGTTTGTGCATAGCCTGTTCGTACCTACCAGCCTCAATCTTATCCGGGTGGCACCGCTACGTGGCAAGGGCCTGTGCGTGCTCGATCCAAAGCTGGTGTTCAGTGTGGTGGATAACTTCTTTGGTGGCAGTGGGCGTTTCCATACCAAGATCGAAGGGCGAGACTTCACTCCGACTGAGCTGCGTGTAATACGCATATTGCTGGATCTGGCCTTCAAGGATCTGCATGAGGCGTGGAAGCCGGTGCTCAGCCTCAAGTTTGAGTATGTCGGTTCTGAGGTCAATCCTCAATTTGCCAATATCGTCAGTCCGTCTGAGGTAGTGGTTGTCACCACCTTCCATATAGATCTGGAGGCGGGTGGTGGCGAGATGCATATCTGTCTCCCATATTCCATGGTCGAGCCGATCCGGGATTTGTTGGATGCCGGCGTGCAGAGCGACAGGGGGGACCGGGACGAACGGTGGGAGCATTCACTGAAGGAGGAGATCATGAATGCGAAGGTCGAGTTGAGCAGTCAACTCGCCGAGGCCCAGCTCACTATGCGTGAACTGGCCGCGTTGAAGGCCGGCGACATCATCCCGCTGGATATTCCGGAGATGGTGGAGGTGTATGCGGCTACGATCCCCATCTTTCGCGGACAACTGGGGGTTTCTGACGGCAACTATGCCGTAAAGGTGCAGGAGTGGCTGGGCCAGAAACAGATTGGTGGGTTGGAAGAATTGCTGGCGGAGAGTTCCTCAGCAAATGAGGAATCAGAGACAGGGTGAAATCATGAGTGATAAAGATATCGACCCCAACGAGGCGTTGGCGGATGAATGGGCTGCCGCCCTGGAAGAGCAGGATGTTGAAGAAGGCGCGGCCGGAGATGGCGGTAAGGCTTCATCGGCAGAGTTTCAGGAACTGCAGGAAGAGGTGGTGGATGGCGGTGACAGCGAGGTAAGCCTGGACTCTATCCTGGATGTTCCAGTCACCATCTCGATGGAAATCGGTCGCACCCAGATTGCAATCCGCAACCTGCTGCAGCTGAATCAGGGGTCAGTGGTGGAGTTGGACCGCCTGGCCGGTGAACCGATGGATGTTTTGGTCAACGGCACCTTGATCGCACAGGGTGAGGTGGTGGTGGTGAATGAGAAATTCGGTATTCGCCTCACCGACGTTATCAGTCCGGCTGACCGGGTCAAGAGATTGCGCTGATGAAAGGCTTCTCTCACAACCTCAGGATCGGCAATGCTTGGCGGTTGTGCTCTGTCCTTGGGCACAAGAAGGCTTCATTTGCTGCATTGCTGATCGTCTTGCTCACCTCTCTGCCGGTGACGGCGGAGACGCGGAACGGACTGCCAGCATCGCCATTGGATAGTGGTGCGATATTGCAGACCGTCGTTGGACTGGGATTGGTCATAGGGCTGATCTTTGCCGTCAGCTGGTTGTTTCGCCGCTTTGGCAAACTGCCCATCTCCGGCAAGGGGGTGGTGACCATTCTGGGGGGGGTCTCGCTGGGTCCGCGGGAGCGGGCGGTGGTGTTACAGGTGGGGCAGACCCGGTTGCTGGTAGGTGTTGCACCTGGCCGGGTACAGACGCTGCATGTGCTGGAGAGTGAAGTTGGCGAAGCACGTGACTTCACGGGTCAACTGGCAGCTGAAATGGCGGACAGGCAGTGATGGCGCGCCGCTATACCATTCCGTTGATCCTGTTCCTGCTGCTTCCGCTGCTGGCCGAGGCGGCGCCGGGTCTGGATGCGCTCACCACCACGCCAGCGCCGGGCGGGGGACAGACCTACACCTTGAGTATCCAGGTGTTGCTGTTCATGACAGCACTCAGCCTGCTGCCGGCAGCGCTGTTGTTGATGACCTCGTTTGCACGCATCGTCATCGTGCTGTCCATTCTGCGTCAGGCATTGGGTACCCAGAATACCCCTTCCAACCAGATCCTGATTGGCCTGGCCCTGTTTCTCACTCTGTTCATCATGATGCCGGTGTTTCAGGAGGTCTACCAAGTTGGGGTCAAACCCTATCTGGATGAGCAGATAGATGCCGGTACGGCGCTGGAGAGAGGCGTGTTGCCCCTGCGGGAATTCATGTTTGCCCAGACCCGGGAGAGTGATATTGGATTGTTTGCGCGGATCGGTAATTACAACGACTTTGCCGGCCAGGAGGATGTGCCGCTGTCAGTGCTGCTGCCGGCATTCGCCACCTCCGAACTGAAGACCGGATTTCAGATCGGATTTCTGATCTTCATTCCATTCATGATCATCGACCTGGTGGTGGCCAGCGTACTGATGTCCATGGGCATGATGATGCTTTCGCCACTGATCATCTCTCTGCCGTTCAAGATCATGCTGTTCGTACTCATCGATGGCTGGAGTCTGGTATTCGGCACGCTGGCCTCGAGCTTTCTACTTTAGGGATCGATTATGACACCGGATACGGTTCTCGATATTGGTCAACGCGCCCTTGAAGTGACCACGGTACTGGGTTCAGTGGTGTTGATACCGGCTCTACTGGTGGGGTTGTTGATCGCCATGTTTCAGGCCGCCACCCAGATCAATGAGATGACACTCAGCTTTATCCCCAAGCTGCTCATCGTCGGTGCCGTATTCATGCTGGCCGGGCCCTGGATGTTGCGCGTGATGATGACCTTCACCATCAATCTGTTCGAAAGCATCCCGGAGTTGATCGGTTGATCAGCAGGGCAATGCCGCGATGTCATTCAGCGAAACCCAACTGAGCCTCTTGCTGGCCAGCTTCATCTGGCCACTGATTCGTATCGGGGCGTTGATCGTGGCGGCGCCGGTATTCAGCTCACGGCAGACGCCGGTGATGTTTCGGGTTGCGTTGGTGTTGGTGTTGACCTGGATCACCATGCCGCTGCTGCCGACGCCGCCATTGGTCGAGGTCTTCAGTTATCAGGCATTCGTGATGCTGCTGCAACAGATCCTTATCGGATTGGCCATGGGCTTCATCATGCAATTGGTGTTCGGTGCCCTGGTCTTTGGCGGACAGGTGATCGCCTACAGCATGGGGTTGGGCTTCGCCTCTATGATGGATCCACAGAACGGTGTTCAGGTGCCTGTACTCTCCCAGTTCTATCTGATTCTGGCCACCCTGCTGTTCCTGCTTCTCGATGGCCATCTGCTGCTGGTCGGGTTGTTGGTGGAGAGCTTACATACCTTTGCGGTTGCGATGGACGGTTTGAGAGGGAACG
>CAZJCM010000050.1:0-16551 GCA_964544655.1 uncultured Sedimenticola sp.
CCGGGTCGGTGTCGTTGCTGAGCACATTGATTTCGACGCTGCCGTCTTCAGCCACCGTGAAAGCGTCATCGAGTGTACTCGGAGCGGTATTGCCTCCTGCCCCACCTTCAGTTGCTGCATCATTGACAGTTTCAGCAATCGCAGAAAATAGTGACGAAGTACCAGCGTCCAGGAACAATGCCGCCTCTTCATCTGCATCACTCAAGCCCGTGGTTTCAAATCCGCTCTCTGGCGTGACCTGATTACCCACCCGTTCAACGGTGGGCACACTCTCGATAGATGATGAGATTTCACTGCCAGGACCTGCGGCGGGTGCTTCAAGCACGGTGGCAGGGTCCGCACCAGCAAGGATTGCCTGCTGGGCCGCTTCTATCGACGTACTGACATCGGCGATATCCACACTGCCTGGGTCCGTTACATCGCTATCAAGCATTATTTGCGAATCACGTCCAAGATCGATGCGGCCACCATTGTCCAAGGCTATCGTGACACCGCTGAGTCCATCGGTTTGGATCGTTTCATCGGCAAACACCCGGTCTCCCACTTGCAGAATCCGTTCCACACCGTTTGGCCCAATCGCCTTTACCGTGCCTATCACCATCTGGACGATACCGACGGCCTGGGAGCCATTCATGTCAGGAAGAGACGTTGTCGCCATAATTACCTCAAAATAATTTTGTAAAATTTCACGAAACGGTTCGATTGGGTGCCAACTCGAAAAACATTCCGCTGGTTTTCAAGGGAGAATGGGGCAAAGGCAAATCGAACACAATTGGACCTTGGTACTATTCACTGAGATTCACAGTGCTTGGTTCGATCATCGCCAGGCAATTATTCGTTCCGGGTAGAACCATCAGCCGGTGATTTTGTCGGTCGCTCAGTTTTCAGCAAGCTGTCTGGCTCCGGACTGCCTGACCAGAAGCGCAAGTTGTAGCCGATCACGCACACCTGTCTTACGAAACACAGCACTGAGGTGTGCCTTTACCGTCCTTTCAGTGATATTCAGCGCGCGAGCGATAACCTTGTTGCTATCCCCTTCCGCAACTTTCAAGGCAATCTCGCGTTCTCTCTGGGTCAGTTGCGAAAAGCGGTCATCGACTTCAGGTTGCTCGACAACCTTATCTTTTTGGGCAATTTTCTTTATCAGATGCTCGGTCAGATTGCGTCCCAGCCACACCTCTCCCAACTCGATGACTTCGATCGCCTGTCGCAGTAACTCAGGTGCCATGTAACGATTGCCATAGCCTCGCGCGCCGGCGCCGATCAACGCCACGCCTTCCTGACCATTTGGCCGTTCAGAAAGAAAAAAGAAAGCTACCGAAGGCGCTGCGGCACACAGGTGCTTCGCCTCTGCCTCTCCCAACCCAGGCAAGGCGAGATCGACAACGGCCAGAGTTGCCTCTGGTCGCTGAATCGCCTGCTGCAGGGAACTGAGATCTGCCACTGCTGCCAGCACGGATGATGGGGGCATCCCCTTACGCCAGCGCGTGACCAGCTTCTCATCTGAGCTGCAGATAAGGATCATCTTTTCTGTTACCTCTCCCTCAGTGCATTGGCCTTCGCCTTCAGCACTGGCTTGAGCAGATACGCCAATACGGTCTTCTTTCCAGTAACTATATCGACTTCTGCCTGCATTCCTGGAATAACAGGAAGGGGATTCTCCTCATCACCCAGATATGTTTTCTTGGTCCGCACACGGACCAGATAATAACTTTCATCGGTCTTTTCATCAGTGAGGGCATCGGCACTGATATGGACCACTTCGCCTTCAAGGCCGCCATAGATCGAAAAATCATAAGCCGTCAATTTCACCACTGCATGCTGTCCCGGGCGGAGAAAAGCAATGTCGCGTGGTTTGATTCTCACCTCGACCAGCAAAAAGTCCTCCAGTGGAACGACCTCCACCAACTCCATGCCCGGCTGGATCACGCCACCGATGGTATTGACCATGATCTGTTTGATCGTACCCTTCACCGGAGAGCGCACTGCGGTACGCTCTACCCGGTCCTCCAGCGCCACGCGGGTCTCAGACAGCTTGGAAAGCTTGGCATTGACATCCGTCAGTTCAATGTGGGCCTGGTTACGGAATTTCAGCACCACTTCTGCTATCTTGTCCTCCGCCTCCGCCAGCTTGGAACGGGCCCGGGGAATCGCCAGCTGGGTAGCAGAAAGCTCTCCTTCCAGCTCATTCACCTGCCGCTTGAGACGTAATACCTCCACTTCCGAGACCGCACCCGCGGCCACCAGCGGCTTGGTCATCTTCAGCTCTTTACGCACCAGCTCCAGGCTTTTCGCCAGGTAGCTCTTTTTCGCCTTCAGCTCCTGCAACTCCTGTTTCGCCTGCTTGACCTTCTCCTGCAGGATGCTGCGACTGGTCTCCAGTTCGGCCTGTCGCGCGCGGTACAGGCGCTCTTCCTGCTCAACCAGCGCTGAATGTTCCTTACGCATCGATTCCGGCACCACGAACGGTTTACCGGTCACCTCCGCCTGCAGCCGGGCCGCCTTGGCCTTTAATGCCAACGCTTCCAACTGACTCTCCCATAGCGAAGAGGTGAAGCGCGTGGCATCGATCTGCAGCAGGATCTGCCCCGGCTCCACCATGTCTCCCTCCTTGACCAGCAGCTCCGACAGAATGCCCCCTTCCAGATTTTGCACCACCTGGACGTGGTGCGAAGGGATCACCTTGCCCATCCCCTTGGTCACCTCATCGATCTCGGCGCGGTCGGCCCAAAACAGGGCTGCGGAAACGAAGAGCACCAACAACCAGAGAATCAGACGCCCGCCACGAGGGCTTTGCAGCAACACCGCGGCGCTGGCGTCGGAGACAAAATCGAGGTCGGCCTCATCCACCCGACCGGGCCGGACGGGTATCGGTGTAGATGCGGGCTGGATGGTATTCTGTGTCTGTTCCGTCATCACTAACGCCCCTGTACGCCACGCAGCTTGCCCTGCTTCAGCGCTTCCAGAACCTGTGCCTTGGGGCCATCGGCGATGATCCGCCCCGCCTCCATGACGATCAGCCGGTCTACCAGATCCAGCAGCGAGGCACGATGCGTCACCAGCAGCAGGGTCTTACCCTCGATATACCCGGCAAGACGCTGTTTCAGCAACTCTTCCGTACCGTTGTCCATGGCATTACTGGGCTCATCCATCAATAGCACCGGGGGATCCCGTAACAAGGCGCGGGCCACGGCCACACTCTGCCGCTGGCCACCGGAAAGCCGTTCGCCCCGCTCACCCACTTGCAGATTGAAGCCATGGGGGTGTTGATTGACAAAATCGGTGGTACCGGCAATCTCAGCTACCCGCAACACCGTCGCGTCATCCACATGAGGCGCGCCCATGACGATGTTTTCCCATACGCTGCCATAAAACAGAAATATATCCTGGGGAACGTAACCGATGGTGCGTCGAAGGTCCGCAGGGTCGATCTGCCGCAGGTCTGTGCCACCAATGCGTACCGCTCCCCGGGTTGGCTCGTACAACCCCAGAATCATCTTCTCCACCGTACTCTTGCCGGATCCCACACGGCCGATGATGGCCACCCTTTCTCCAGGCTTCACCCGCAATGAGACACCTGACAACACCTCCCGTTCCTGGCCTGGATAAGTGAAACTGACATCATCCAGTTCAAATCCACCCTCGATCTGTTCCCGACTGACGAAGCGCTTGCCCTCCGGACGCTCCACCGGTAACGCCATCACCTGGTTCAGGCTCTGCAGAGCCGTCTTGGCCTGAAAATAACGTACGGAAAGATTGGCCACCTGGGCCATCGGAGCCAATGCCCGGCCGGTGAGGATCACCACCGCAATCAGTCCGCCCATACTGAGATCACCATCCCGAATCAGGTACACGCCAAAGATGACCACCGCCACCTGAGCCATCTGCTGCACCAATACCGCCACATTGACTGCCGACGAGGAGAGCAGCCGGGTACGCACACCCCACTTGGCTATTTGTCCGGTCAGCTGCTCCCACTTGCGCTGCAGAATGCTTTCAGCACCCAGGTTCTTGATCGTCTCGACCCCGGTCAGGGACTCGATCAGGGTCGCCCCCTTCTGCGCTGCGGCGCGAAAGCTGGCCTCCACCGCCCGCCGCAGCGGCAGCTGAATGATGATGCCGTAGAGCAGCACCAGGGGAATGGCAGCAGCAGCGACAGCGACCAGGGGACCGCCGATGAAGGTGATCACCAGCAGGAAGATGACCACGAAGGGAAGATCCACCAGGGTGGTGATGGTTGCCGAGGTGATGAACTCGCGGATGCTCTCGAATTCTCGCAGGTTGTTGGCGAATGCACCCACCGATGCAGGACGTGCCGACAGACGGATACCCAGCACCTTCTCGAATATCCTGGCCGACAGCAGAATGTCGGACTTGCGCCCGGCGACATCGATGAAATAGCCCCGCAGGGTGCGCAGGATGAAATCAAACAGATAGATCACACCGATACCGGTGGCCAGCACCCACAGGGTCTCGATCGCGTTGTTAGGCACCACCCGATCATAGACGTTCATGATGAACAGCGGACTGGCCAGGGCAAACAGATTGATCAGCAATGCGGCCACCAGCACGTCCCGGTAGATGCGCCAGGACTTGAACAGGGTCCCCCAGAACCAGTGCCGGGAACGCACCTGCAACACCTCCGGGGCCCGCTCATCGAAAGGGTGCTGGGGGCGAATGAAGATGGCATAGCCAGTATAAACGGGTTTCAGCTGATCCAGCGCCAGCGTGGTCTCACCTGCACCACTCTCTGGCTGGATGATCACGGCCTCATTCTTTTTCCGGTCGATCTTCCGCAGGATACAGGCCTGGCCATCCTCCAGCAGCAGCACCGCCGGCAGTACCAGTGGAGAGATCCGGCGTAGTGACCGGCGCACGATGCGGGCAGAGAGCCCGGCCCGGTTTGCCGCACGCAGGAACAGTTGCGGCGTCAGCCGGCCATTCTCCAGCGGCAACCCGGCACGCAAGGCGTCGTGGGAAAAGGCCCGGCCCTCGATCCGAGTCAGCAGTACCAGGCAATCCAGCAATGGATCGTCGAACGTGGTTTCAGCGCCCGGAACAGACCAAGTGGCATCGTTTTGTGAATTCTCTGCTGTCATTAGGTTACCGGCGACATCCGCCACCACAGTCTGATAATCTTCACCCACTGCACCATCACTGGAACTCTAACCATGCTCTACGCCCAGCGTGACGAAGCCGGCACCATAATCGCACTCTTCGCCAATCCAAGCGATCAGGCCAAAGAGGCGGTATCACCCGACGACGCCGAAGTGCTGCAATTTCTGCTGCAAGAGGAAGGGGACACGGCGGCCAAGCACTATCTCAGGCAGTCTGACCTGGGGCTGATCCGGGTCGTCGAAGATCTGATCGAATTACTGATGCAGAAGAACCTCATCCTGCTCACCGAACTGCCGGAGGCGGCGCAGAAAAAGATCCTGAATCGAAAGCAGGTCAGGGAATCGGCACAAAGCGGTAATTCGCTCCTGGTGGATGACGAGATCCCGCTTTAGAGCCTTCGATGTATGCACCCGGTTACCCGCGCATAAGCGCTTAACTTGGTACTTACCCTTCAACGCCTGTCAGGGCCAGTCACACTCCCTGACAGGGATAGCGGTCATTCCGGCAGTCTCTTTAAGAATCCGGCCGCTCAACATAGCGGGGACCGCCCCTATGTCCAATCAAATGAGATGGCTGACCAGCCCATCCGCCAGCTTGGGCTCAAACCAGGTCGATTTCGGCGGCATCACTTCGCCAGCATCCGCAACTTCCATCAGTGCCTGCATACTGGTCGGGTAGAGAGAAAAGGCGAGCGCCATTTCACCGCTGTCCACCCGCTGTTCCAGGGCCTGCAATCCACGGATACCACCAACGAAATCGATCCGCTGATCACGTCGCGGGTCGCTGATGCCCAGGATCGGCTCGATCAACTCACTGCCCAGCAGACTCACATCGAGGCGCTGGACCGGGTCGTCCCAAGGGATACGCTCAGGATCGAGCTGCAGTCTGTACCACTGGCCGGGGAGATACATGCCAAACTCTCCATGGCGGGCAGGACGCACGGGACGTTCACTAAGCATAACAGAAAAACGCACCTGTATCTTACGCAGCAGCTCCTCCCGATCCAAACCATTGAGGTCCTTCACCACCCGGTTGTAATCGAGGATCTGAACCTGATCATGGGGGAAGATGACGGAGAGAAAATAGTTGTATGGCTCATCACCCGTATGGCCCGGATTGACCTTGCGACGGCTCGCCGCCACCCGGGACGCCGCTGCCGAACGGTGGTGGCCATCCGCCACATAGAGCGCCGGCATATTGTCGAAGGCGCGAACCAGCGCCCCGATCCGCTCTGCGTCCTGCACTACCCAGAGCTCATGGCGGACGCCATCGGCCAGGGTGATGTCATTCTCCGCCGCAGCCTGAACCACTTCAGCCAGAATCGCATCCACCGCCGCTTCCGCCGGGTAAACGAGAAACACCGGACCGGTCTGGGCATTCAGTGCCTCGATCTGCCGTACCCGGTCATCCTCCTTGGCCGGACGGGTAAACTCGTGCTTCTTTATCCTGTCCTGGTCATAGGCGGCAACCGAAGCGGCGGCGACGATCCCGGTCTGCTGGTGCGACCCCATGGTCAGACGATAGACGTAGAAACAGGGCGCATCGTCCTGCCGTAATATCCCCTGCTGACGCATATGGGCGAGATTCTCCGCTGCCTTGGCATAGACCTCCGGTGCATAGGGATCGGTCCCTGCCGGGAGGTCCACTTCGGGCCGTGAGATATGGAGAAAACTCCAGGGTCTGCCCTGGACCATGTCCCGCGCCTCATCGGCACTCATGACATCGTATGGGGGGGCAGCAACATCTGTGGCATGCCCGGGGGCCGGTCGCAGTCCGGCGAAAGGTTTGATCAATGGCATAACGGCATCCTTATTTACAACCCTGCAGGAGGAGACGAAGTATACCCGATTTCATCGCTCATTCAGGCTGGAATGGATGATGGCTTTGTAACCAGGGGCGGCAGCGGCTGGTAGCGAAACCACTCTGCCAAATCGCGAAAAACTCAATCCGAATCCTGGCACTCCCCTTTTCCCCCGTTTCCTGCTTTACTGGATGGGACAATAACAATGAGAGGAGAGACAACATTGAGACAATTTAAACTTCTATTCGCCCTCTTTTTCCTGTGGGCGGTCACAGCCCCTCAGGCCATAGCCGCAAGAACGAGTGGTTTCGACCTGGTGACGATGAAAAATGGCGACATCTACAATGGCAAGGTAGCGCAGAAGGGTCTGACGCTGGACACCCACTATGGCCTGGTCAGCATTCCGCTGCCGTTCATCACCTCGGTGGTGCGGGGCAATGGCACCACTCCAGACCGGATAGACACCCGTTTCGGCGAACATTTCTCCGGCACCCTGGTCGAGCAGGAGATCACCATCATCCGGGTGCTGGACCCCACTCTGCCCCTGCACCTGGAGGAGATCAGCGAGATTCAGTTTGCCAGCCGTCGCAGCCGGCTCAAACCGGCCATTGCACCAGACACACTGGAAAGCCGCCAGGGCGACCTGTTCGCCGCCCGGATCGCCACCAATGATTTCATGCTGCGAGGCAAGGACTCCCTGCGCATCCTCAAGCGCAGAGACCTGTTTCTGATGGAGATTGAGCAGATGTATGACGATGAGGGTGTCATCACCCAGATCACCACCAACGACGGTGATGAACTGACGGGTGACCTGCTCACCACCCGGATACAGGCCCAGGATCGCTATGGCAACCAACTACAGATACCAGCTGGGGAATTGAGCAGCCTGGCGTTTCAGGTCAACCACCAGCGGCATAGCCGACCCTACTTCAATTACCGCAAACGCATCACCCCGGCCAAGCTGTTTCAGGACCAGCTGCGGGACGGCACCAGCGGCCCCGAGATGGTCGCACTGCGTGGTGGCACCTTTCAGCGGGGGGATCTGCAGGGAGATGGCGACAGCGATGAAAAACCGCCGGTGGAGATCCATCTGAGACCGTTTGCCATCGGCCTGTATGAGGTCACTTTCGCCGAATATGACCGTTTTTGTGAGAGTACCGGACGAGAGAAGCCGGACGACGCCGGCTGGGGCCGCGGGCGCAGACCGGTGGTGAACGTCAGCTGGAATGACGCCACCGCCTATACCGAATGGCTCAGCCGCCAGACCGGCCAGCGCTATCGGCTGCCCAGTGATGCCGAGTGGGAATTCGCCGCCCGTGGTGGCAGCAAGAGCCGCTACTGGTGGGGTGACGAACTGGTACCCGGCCGGGCCAACTGTTCCGGTTGCGGCAGCCTTTGGGATGGTGAACGCACCAGCCCGGTCGGTCGTTTCCTGCCCAATCCCTTCGGCCTGCATGACACTGCCGGCAACGTCTTCGAATGGACATTCGACTGTTGGAACGACACCTTTGCCGACGCCCCGACCAATGGTGATCCATTACTGAAACCGGAGTGCGGCATCCGCGTCATTCGTGGCGGCGCCTGGAGCTTCCCCCCCGCCGAGGTACGCCCTGCCAACCGCTGGCGGGATTTTCAGCCGAGGCGCAGCGACGACACCGGATTCAGGGTAGTCAGGGAGCTGAATGAATAGAGATCCTGCAAGCCAGGAAAATGCAGACCTCAGCGCATACCGGCCGCGGCCTCCAGCCGCCGTATCCGCTCTTCCACCGGTGGATGGGTGGAAAACAGCTGGGCCAGGTTACGTCCCTTCAAGGGATTGACGATGAACATATGGGCTGTGGCCGGATGCTCCTCCGCATCGCGCATGGGGATGCGGCTATTGGCCTGGGAGAGCTTGCGCAGGGCGCTGGCCAGGCCAAGCGGCCGGCCGCTGATCGCCGCACCCCGGGCGTCGGCGGCAAACTCCCGGGAGCGGGAGACCGCCATCTGGATCAGGCTGGCAGCCATCGGAGCAACGATCATCATGATCAGCATCACCAGGGGATTACTGCCACCTTCATCCCGCCGGCCCATGCCGAAGATCATGGCGAATTGCGCAAAGTTGGCCAGCATGGCGATAGCACCGGCAATGGTTGCAGCCACGGCACCGATCAGGGTGTCCCGGTGCTCCACGTGGGCCAGCTCATGGGCCATCACACCGGCCAGTTCATCCCGGTTCATCAGGCGCAACAGGCCAGTGGTGGCTGCCACCGCTGCATGTTGCGGGTCGCGGCCGGTGGCAAATGCATTCGGGGCCTCATTGTCCACGATATAGACCCGGGGCATCGGCAGGCCGGCACGGTTTGCCAGCTCCTGAACCGTTTCATACAGCACCGGCGCCTCATTGCGCGTTACCGGCCGGGCACGATAGATCTTCAGCACCAGTTTGTCCGAGAACCAGTAGCTGCTGAAATTCATCACCACCGCCAGCAACAGCGCTATAACCATTCCACTCTGCCCGCCCAAGGCCTGGCCGGCCACCAGTAACAGACCGGTCAGGCCACCCAGCAGCAGTACTGTCTTCATACTATTCATCTGATCTCCTGTCTTTTCAACCTGCCCTCATATGGGAGCGCAACCAGGTAATTCAAGGCCTGCAAATGACTCGCTATTGAAAAACTCCGCACCAGGGGTCGACCATCTATCGAATCACACCATAAAAACATCTTCTGTCACTGCTGTCCCATAAACACCCTCTCCCTCAGGGAGAGGGTCTGGGTGAGGGGATCAGAAAAGCTAATGCTTTGATTCCCCCCCCTCATCCCGACCTTCTCCCGGTGGGAGAAGGGGCGCCCATATCAGACCTTTCATGTCTGAAAGAGCCAATAGATGTGAAAAAATCACCTTTCAACACCAGGTTGCATGAATACTGAACAAAGTTTGTGGGACAGCAGTGATCTTCTGTTGATACTGCTTGGGGATGGCGTAACGCCGACCCCTCATCGGTTCGGCTGCGATCCAGTAAGGTATACCATCCCAACACACCCATGGTTTGCGCTACAATTGGCTGTTGATCTGGCATCTGCACGCCATTTGTCTCGACGTTCCCGGCGGGATTCCCACACCGGTCCCCCGACAAAAATTGAAAAAGGAGTGAAGGCAACCTATGCCCACTGCCAATCGATACGGATTCATTCTGCTCCTGCTATCCGGGATCCTGCTCGCTTCCTGTAATAAATCCACACCGCCGGTAAAAGCCATCCGTCCCGTATTGACGCAAGCAGTCACACTGGAGGCGCTATGGAACGAAGTCAGCTATTCCGGTGATGTCCATCCCCGCTTTGAAACCAGTCTTGGTTTTCGTATCGGCGGCAAGATCATCGAACGCCCGGCGGAGGTCGGCGATCACATCAAGCCGGGCACCCTGCTGGCGCGCCTCGATCCCAAGGACTCAGAGCTGGCAATCACCAATGCCACAGCCCAGGTCGCCGCAGCCCAGGCCGATTTCGACAAGGCCAGGGCCGACCTCAAGCGCTATGAATCGCTGCTGAAAAAGAAATATATCAGCCAGTCGGAGTACACCAGCTTCAAGAATCTGTTCAACGTCGCCAATGCCCGCCTGCAGCAGGCAAAAGCGGAACTTGCCGTCACTCGTAACAAGGCCGGTTATACCGAGCTGCGCAGTGACCGGGAAGGGGTGATCACTGCGGTAATGGCGGAGTTGGGACAGGTGGTGGCCGCGGGCCAGCCGGTGGTCAAGCTGGCCCTTTCCGACGAGAAGGAGGTGGTGATTGCGGTGCCGGAGAACCGCCGTGCCGAACTGGCCCAGGCGCAAGAGATAAAGATCGAACTGTGGGCCCTGCCAAAGATCCTGTTCGACGGCAAGATCCGTGAAATTTCCCCAGACACCGATCCCATCACCCGCACTTATGCAGTAAAGGTAACCATTCTTTCGAAGAGCCCCCAGATCCAGCTTGGCATGACGGCAACCGTTTTCTTTCGCCGCCGTATGCCCGGGCTGATGGCCAGATTGCCGCTCACCGCACTCTACCAGGACAATGGCCAGGATGCGGTCTGGCTGGTGGATCCAGAGACGAAAAAGGTGGAACTGACAAGCGTGGAAGTGGCCGCCTACCGCGAAAATACGGTCATCATCAAAGACGGCCTGAAGCCGGGACAGATCGTCGTCATCGCCGGCGTACATAAACTGGCACCCGGGCAACGCGTCCGCCTCATCGACGAAAACAGCGGCCCGGTCGAATGAGAGCACGATTCAACCTCTCTGAATGGGCCCTGGCGCACCAGGGGCTGGTGCTCTATTTCATGGTCGCCCTGTCGGTGGCCGGCATCTATGCCTATCTCAATCTCGGGCAGGCAGAAGACCCCCGATTCACCATCAAGACCATGTTCGTGAAAACCCTCTGGCCCGGTGCAACAGCTCGGGAAATGGAGTTGCAGATCACGGACAAACTGGAGAAGAAGCTGCAGGAGACACCCTGGCTCGACACCATCACCAGCTACTCCAAACCCGGTGAGTCACTGATATTCATCAACCTGCACGACTATACCCCGCCGAAAGAGGTGCCGGGCGCCTGGTACCAGGTGCGAAAAAAAGTGGGAGACATCCTGCATACACTCCCTTCCGGTGTGCACGGCCCCTATTTCAATGACGAATTCGGCGACACCTTTGGCATCATCTACGCCTTCACCGCCGACGGTTTCAGCCATGCCCAGTTACGGGACTACGTGGATGACGTACGCCAGGAGCTGCTGCGCATCCCGAATACGGCAAAAGTCGACTTGATCGGGGTGCAGGAAGAGAAGATCTTCATCGACATCTCCAACGCCAAGCTGGCCACCCTGGGCGTGGCGCCACAGCTGATCATAGACACGCTGCAGCGTCAAAACAAAATGACCCCCGCCGGCAACCTGGAGACACCCAGCGACAAGATCCGGCTGCGCGTCACCGGCAACTTCAATTCGGTGGAAAGCATTCGTGAAATAGGCATCCGGGCCAACGGCCGGCTGTTCCGTCTGGGCGACATCGCCCACATCTACCGGGGCTACTCCGATCCTCCCGATCTGATGATGCGTTTCATGGGCGAGCCGGCCATCGGCCTTGCCATATCCATGGACAAGGGCGGCAACATCCTGGATCTGGGGAAACAGCTGGAACAGGTGATGCCACGCATCATTGCCAATCTGCCCATCGGCATCGAGGTGCATCAGGTAGCCGACCAACCGAATGTGGTATCGCATTCGGTACGTGAATTTCTGGAGGTACTGGCTGAGGCGATTGCCATCGTGCTGTTGGTCAGCTTTCTCAGCCTGGGACTGCATACCGGCCTGGTGGTGGCGCTCTCCATCCCCCTGGTGCTGGGGATCACCTTTGCCATGATGATGCTGTTCGGCATCGACCTGCAACGCGTCTCCCTGGGTGCATTGATCATCGCCCTTGGTCTGCTGGTGGACGATGCCATGATCGCAGTGGAGATGATGGCGGCAAAAATGGAACAGGGCTGGGAGCGCACCAAGGCGGCGAGCTTCGCTTACACCTCCACCGCCTTCCCCATGCTCAGCGGCACCCTGGTCACCACCGCCGGTTTCCTGCCGGTCGGCTTTGCCCAATCCGCGGCCGGCGAATACACCTTCTCCATTTTTTCCGTGGTCACTATCGCTCTGCTCACCTCCTGGCTGGTGGCAGTGATCTTCATCCCCTACCTGGGTTACAAACTGCTGCCGACACCCAAGCATGTGAAACAGGGGGTGCAGATCGAGATCTATCAGAGCCGTTTCTACCGGGGATTCCGCCGTCTGCTCAAATTCTGCCTGACCTGGCGAAAAAGCATCATCTTCCTTACCCTGCTGGCCTTCACCGCCTCTTTGGTTGCCTTTCAGTATGTGGAGCAGCAGTTCTTCCCCTCCTCCAACCGGCCAGAGCTGCTGGTGGATCTATGGCTCCCCCAAAGCGCCTCGATACAGAGTACGGAGAGCCAGGCCAAGGCACTGGAACGGGTACTACAGAACGACCAGGACATCATCAATTACGTCGCCTATGTAGGTGGCGGCTCGCCCCGTTTCTATCTCCCCCTGGACCAGGAACTGCGCCACGACAACCTGGCCCAGTTCGTCATCATGACCCGTGACAATGCAGCGCGCGAACGGGTATTGAAGCGTTTGCGAGAGACGCTCGACAAGGAATTCTTCAATGTACGTGGCCGGGTCAAACGGCTCCAGAATGGTCCGCCGGTAGGTTATCCAGTGCAGTTCAGGGTCAGTGGCAAGGATCCGCTGCAGTTGCGCCGCATCGCCCAACAGATCGAGCAGGTGGTGCGGGACAATCCCTGGACCCTGAACGTGAACAGGGACTGGAATGAACTAAGCAAGACGATCAAACTGGAGATCGACCAGAACAAGGCACGGATGCTTGGCATCAGTTCCCAGGATCTGTCACAGACCCTCTACAGCATCCTCAGTGGCCTGGGCATCACCCGTTACCGGGAAGAAAACCGGCTGATCGAGGTGGTGGTACGCGCCACCCGGGGTAAACGCCTTACACCCGACAGTATCGGCGATATCGAGGTTCCAACGGCCAGTGGAAAATTCATACCTCTGAGCCAGGTGGCGCGAATCCATTATCAGCAGGAGGAGCCGATCATCTGGCGCCGTGACCGCTTCCCCACCATTACCGTGCAGGCAGACATCCAGGATGGCATACAGGCCCCGGTGGTCACCGCCCAGATCGCCCCCCTGTTGGAACCGATCCGTCAGCAGTTGCCGCAGGACTATCGAATAGAGATTGGTGGCACGGTGGAAGAGAGCGCCAAGGCAGAGCTGTCGATCCAGAAGGTGATGCCGTTCGCCCTGCTGGTGGTGGTAACGGTATTGATGATCCAGCTGCAGAGTTTCCAGCGGACCCTGCTGGTGCTGCTGACGGCGCCGCTGGGTATCATCGGCGTCACCCTGGCTCTGCTCACGGGCCATGTGCCATTCGGCTTCGTCGCCACCCTTGGCGTAATCGCCCTGTTTGGCATGATCATGCGCAATTCCGTGATCCTGGTGGATCAGATCGAGCAGGATATCGCATCGGGATACGCACCATGGAACGCCATCATCGAGGCCACCATACGCCGCTTCCGTCCCATCGCACTGACCGCATCGGCCGCCATCCTGGCCATGATCCCCCTCAGCCAGAGTAATTTCTGGGGACCGATGGCGGTGGCCATCATGGGCGGTCTGGTCATCGCCACCATTCTCACCCTGATCTTCCTGCCGGCCCTCTATGCCGCCTGGTTCCGGGTGAACCCCGATGGGGCATCCGGCGTTGGATCAGATACTGCCAGCTCCCAATAACCTGAGTACCTTCTGCTCGAAGGCCGATCGGTCCATCGGGCCACGGTGAATAAAGGCGATGCGGCCATCCCGGTCGATGATGACATTGTAGGGCACCACACCAGTACGGTTACCCCACTGCCGCATCAGCTTGCCATTGCCCTTGGGGTCGGCAAACAGCACCGGGTAGTTGACGCCCAGGGTGCGGCTGGCGTTACGCAATTTACGCGCCTCATCGACCCCCATGCCAATGATCTGCAGCCCCTGCGGGCCGTACGCCTGCTGGTATTTGACGAACTCCTTGATCTCGTACTGACAGGGGGCACACCAGCTGGCCCAGAAGTTGAGCAGGATCACCTTGCCCTTCCACTCGTCCAGTTGATGCAGCTTTCCATCCACCCCACGAAGCCGGAAAACCGGCATCTCCCAGGCATTGTTGGTACGGCCTGCGGTCTTGTGCGCCGCGGCCATGCCGGAGGCCGATACCGGTTCGGGCCGTTCGAACGAAGACCTTGCGCCAGCGGCAATGGCGATGGCCGTGGTCAGGGCCAATATCAAGGTCAATGATAGTTTTCTACTCATGCTTACTCGCCGCCGTCAGCGCTCGTCCCGGGATCCGCCGCTGGCGTATCGACCAGATTCCACACCACCTGGTATTTCTTCTCCAGCTGTTGCAGATAGCCGGGCAACTTCTCACCGATCATCAGTTGGCGGATCTTGCCCCGGATGGCGGCGTAGCCACGCTGACCGCCTGGCCTGCGCTCGAGCACCGTCAGGATATGGAAACCGGCCGGTGTCTGTACGATATCACTGATCTCGCCATCCGCCAGCTTACTGACAGCCTGGTCCAGCTCAGGCACACCGCGCCCTTCCCGGATCCATCCCATATCGCCATTGTGGCTCTTGCCATAAGGATCGACACTGTAACGCCCCGCCAATTGGAACAGGCTCTCACCGGCAAGAATGCGCTTGCGCATCGCCTCCGCCTCTTCACGGCTGGCCAACACCAGCTGCCCCACGTGGCGGCGCTCATTCAGCCGCCCAACCTCAGGATGCGCACGAAACCAGTCACGCATCGCCTGTTCATCAGGCACCCATTCCCGCTCCTTCTGCTCCAACATCATCGCCGGCAGTCGCTCCCGGCGGAACCGCTCCAGCCGGTCGCTGACATCCACCCCTTCCGCTTCCGCCTCCAGTGCGATCAACAACAGCTCGGCCCGCTTGTACAACTGATCCTTCACCCACTCCGGATTGGGCAGGGTGTTGCGCACCGAGGTATCGACGATGTCACCATAGGTAATGCGAACGCCATCACCCTCCAGCAGCAGCGTATCCGGCATGATGCCCGGACGCAGACGTTCCTCATACAGCTTCAGATGACGCTTTTCCCTGAGTGATTTGATGGTCATCAGGCGCAGGGTGCGGTAGGTTTCACTGCGATAGATGGATTTGGTGGCTGCCAGGCCATCGGGGTCATCCTTGAACTGCTGCTTCAAGGCGGCAAGGGTCAGCTCCGGAATCCTGATCTGGTCGCGGAGTTTATCCATATAGTAACGATACAGCAGCCCCAGGCGCTGATCTTCCAGCTCCCTATGGAAGGCCGGCGTCTGTTCCAGGCCCTGGTCCAGGGCCTCCAGATAGAGCAGTTGCGAACTCACCAGCCGGCGCAGCAGATCTCCCCGCAACGCCGCCTGATCATGCTCGTCCATGGTGACGAACTGGGTGGCGAAGGGTGAGCTGGCCACCGCCTGTTGTAACTGGTCGGCGGTAATCGTCAGGTCACCCACCGTCACCAGGGTTTGGGGTTGTGCCTTGGCCAGCAGCGGCCCGGCTGAAACCAGTGCCGCACAGGTAACGGCCAGGAGGGAACGCTTGATCAAATTCATAGGGTAGGTCCTCGACTGCAAACGGATTGCATTCATTTCCAATGACAGATGAGGGGGCGTTGCGCCCCCTTTCCATGGTGATCATGAGTGCCCCGCCCTGCCGGCCGGGGCAAGATCGCTGCAGCGATCACTCATCCGGGATCGCACCACCCAGATCAGGTGCGCTGGCATGCATCCACTTCACCGCATTTTCATAGTTATGAAGAATGGGCTTGCCTTCCCACACATTCTCCTCATCATCCGCAATATGCGGAACGCCATCGCTGTTGGTCTCATGGCAGCTGTTGCACTTGAACGGACCATGAGAACCATCCGGGTTGTACTGAGCCGCCTGACGATAAGTAGTCAGATCGGTATCAGGCGTCACCGGATAGAGGCCGTGGATCGATTCATGGCAGCTCTGACAGGCCAGCCCGGCATGCCCCTTGGCATAGC
>CAZJCM010000051.1:0-10763 GCA_964544655.1 uncultured Sedimenticola sp.
CTCCCTCTCCCTCAGGGAGAGGGTTGGGGTGAGGGGATCAGAAAAGCCAATGCTTCGGTTTTTCATCCCCTCTCCCCGACCTTCTCCCGGTGGGAGAAGGGGCGTCCATATCAGACCCCTTACAGAAAAAGGGGGCCTTGCGGCCCCCTCGATTGCTGCTGCAGGAGAAGGCCTATTCGCCCTCGCCCACCGCCTTCATGCTGAGGCGGATGCGGCCCTGCTTGTCCACTTCCAGCACCTTGACCTTGATCACATCTCCTTCGGAGAGCTTGTCGCTCACCTTCTCGACCCGCTCATCGCTGATCTGGGAGATATGGACCAGACCATCGCGGCCCGGCAGGATGGTGACGAAGGCGCCGAAGTCCATCAGGCGGGCCACCTTGCCCTCGTAGACGGTGCCCACTTCCACGTCGGCGGTGATCATCTCGATCCGCTTCTTGGCTGCCTCACCGGCTGCCTTGTCCACCGAGAAGATCTTGATCATGCCGTCGTCGGTGACGTCGACCGTGGCGCCGGTCTCTTCGGTGATGGAGCGGATGGTGGTGCCGCCCTTGCCGATCACGTCGCGGATCTTCTCCGGGTCGATCTTGAAGGAGATGATACGCGGGGCGTGCTCGGACATCTCCTCACGCGGAGCGTCGATGGCCTTGTTCATCTCTTCCAGGATGTGCAGGCGGCCCGCTTTGGCCTGATCCAGTGCGATCTCCATGATCTCCCGGGTGATGCCGTTGATCTTGATGTCCATCTGCAGGGCATTGATACCGTTGCTGGTACCGGCCACCTTGAAGTCCATGTCGCCCAGATGATCCTCGTCACCCAGGATATCGGTCAGCACGGCGAAGTCGTCCCCTTCCTTGATCAGGCCCATGGCCACGCCGGCCACCGGCGACTTGATCGGCACACCGGCATCCATCAGGGAGAGGCTGGTGCCGCAGACCGAGGCCATGGAGGAGGAGCCGTTGGACTCGGTGATCTCGGAGACCACGCGGATGGAGTAAGGAAAATCCTCCATGCTCGGCATCACCGCCAGCACGCCGCGCTTGGCCAGACGGCCATGGCCGATCTCACGCCGCTTGGGGCTGCCCACGCGGCCGGTCTCGCCGACGCAGAAGGGGGGGAAGTTGTAGTGCAACATGAAGGGCTCGCGGTAGGAGCCGTGCAGGGCATCGATGATCTGCGCGTCACGCTCGGTACCGAGGGTGGTCATCACCAGGGCCTGGGTCTCGCCGCGGGTGAACAGGGCGGAGCCGTGGGTGCGCGGCAATACGCCGGTGCGGATGCTGATGGGACGCACGGTCTTGGTATCGCGGCCGTCGATGCGGGGCTCGCCGGCCAGGATGCGGCTGCGCACGGTCTTCTTCTTCAGCTTGTCCAGGGCGCCCTTGATCTCGCCCTCGGACCACTTGGGCTCGTCGCCGCCACCCAGCTTCTCCACCGTCTCGGCAACCACCTGATCGATGCGGTTGTAGCGCTCCATCTTGTCGGCGATGGTGTAGGCCTCACGCATGGCATCACCGGCGGCCGCGGCCACCGCCTCGGCCAGTTCGGCGTCTTCCTGGGGCACCGTGTAGTCGATGATCGGCTTGCCCACTTCCGCCGCCAGCTCCTTGATCGCCTGGATCGCCACCTGCATCTGCTCATGGCCGAACAGGACGGCGCCCAGCATCACCTCTTCCGACAGCTGGTTGGCTTCCGACTCCACCATCAGCACGGCCTCTTCGGTGCCGGCGACCACCAGGTCCAGCTCGCTCTCTTCACTCAGGCCGGTGCTGGCCTGGTTGAGGAGGTATTCACCATCCTTGTAGCCCACACGCGCGGCGCCGATGGGCCCCTGGAACGGCAGTCCGGAGATGGAGAGCGCAGCCGAGGTGCCGATCAGGGCCGGGATCTCGGGATCCACTGCCGGGTTGAGGGACATCACGGTGCAGATGATCTGGGTCTCGTTGGTGTAGCCCTTGGGGAACAGGGGCCGCACCGGGCGGTCGATCAGGCGGCTGGTGAGGATCTCTTTCTCGGCCGGACGCCCTTCACGACGAAAAAAACCGCCGGGGATCTTACCGGCGGCATAGGTCTTTTCCTGGTAATCGACGGTGAGGGGGAAGAAATCCCGCCCTTCCATCGCCTGTTTGGCACCGACCACGGTGCACTGAACGACGGTGCCTTCCATGTCGATCATGATGGCGCCGTCGGCCTGACGGGCGATCTCACCGGTCTCGAGCGTGACTTTGTGATCACCAAACTGAAACTCTTTTCTGATAAGGGTCACGATAGTGTCCTCTGAATGCGGGAAAAAACCGGTTAACGACGCAAGCCGAGACGGGAGATCAGGCTGCGATAGCGCTCGACGTCCTTCGACTTCAGATAGTCCAGCAGGCTGCGGCGGGAGTTGACCATGCGCACCAGGCCGCGACGGGAGTGGTGATCGTGCTTGTGCTGGGAGAAATGCTCGGTCAGATCGTTGATACGGGCGGTCAGCAGGGCCACCTGGACCTCCGGGGAGCCGGTGTCATTGGCGCTCTGGCCGTATTCTTCGACGATCTGCTTCTTCTGTTCTGTGGAAATTGCCATGGTGATGTCTCCTCATTGTCAATAGATTGATAAGAACCGCTCCCCGGCAATGAGCCCAGAGATACGGCAGTGGACCTTACATAGGCCCTTTCTCGATACCCGGCCAGCCGGCAATGCCGCCCGGGATCGGTGAGCTGCGAATTATGCTGTGGTCAGTGGGTGGAAATCAACCTGAATCCTGGTTCAAATGGCGGATGCGGCCTTTTGGGCCCTGTCCATATATGGATAAGCGCAGCGCATCCGCCAATTTTTACATCAGACGCCGCGGGGCCACCTTGCCGTCGTCCAGGATCTCGCCGACGCCGATGAAGTGGTCGTCCGGATCGTACAGGCGCACATGGCCCTCGGTGGGGGCGTTGGGCACCAGTACCGGTTGGCCCTGTTTCATATAGAAGGCGCTGTCGGGCGTCAGGTGGATCTCCGGCCAGTCGGCCAGTGCCGAGTCTAACGGCAGCAGGTACTCATCCAGTGCCGACAGACCGTTTTCGGCGGCTGCTTCCAGGGTCTCCATCGTTACCAGCTGGGCGGCCTCATAGGGTCCGACGCCGGTACGACGCAGGGCGGTGACATGGGCGCCGCAGCCGAGCGCCTCGCCGATGTCTTCCGCCAGGGTGCGCACGTAGGTCCCCTTGGAGCAGCGCACGTCGAGCTCGAACTCCGGCAGGCCGTAACGCACCAGCTCGATGTCGTAAATCTGGATGGTGCGGGGCTCGCGCTCCACTTCGATACCTTGGCGCGCCAGTTTGTACAGGCGCTCGCCCTTGTGCTTGAGGGCAGAGTACATGGGGGGAATCTGCTGTATCTCGCCCTTGAAACCTTCCAATACCTGGCGGATGCGCGCTTCGCTGATCTCGCCCACCGGGCGGCTCTCGACGATATCACCCTCGGTATCGGCTGTGGTGGTGGTTTCCCCCAGCTTCACCCGCACCCAGTAACGCTTGTCCGCATCCAGCAGGAACGCCGACAGTTTGGTCGCCGAGCCGAAGCAGATGGGCAGCAGCCCGTCCGCCAGTGGATCGAGGCTGCCGGTATGGCCCGCCTTGCGCGCCCGAAACAGGTGCTTGATCTTCTGCAGGGCGTTGTTGGAGGTCTCCCCAAGGGGTTTGTCCAGCAATAGTATACCCTGCACGTTTCTGCCTTTTTGACGCCGCCGGCCCATGCTCAATAACTCGCTCTTTTATTTACGGTGTTTTTCGGCGTCCGACTTCACCGCCTGTTCGATCAGGCTGGAGAGTTTTTCGCCATGTTCGATGGATTCGTCATGCACGAAATGCAGCGCCGGGATGGTGCGCAGCTTCATCCGGCGCCCCAGCTCATGGCGGAAGTAGGGGGCTGCCTCGTCGAGGATGCGGCCGGTTTCGTCCATGCTCAACTTCCCCGCCATGCAGGTGAAGAACACCTTGGCATGGGAAAAGTCGCGCACCACCCGCACCGCCTGGATGGTGATCATCCCCAGGCGTGGATCGTCCAGCTCATCCCGCACCAGCTGCGCCAGTTCCCGCTGCATCTGGGCACCGACGCGGTCGGTGCGTTGAAACTCCCGTGGCATCCGGTTCAGACCTCCCGGGCCACTTCGGTGCGCTCGAAGACCTCGATCTGGTCACCCACCTTGACGTCGTTGTAGTTTTTCACGCCGATGCCGCACTCGGTGCCCGCCTTGACCTCGCTGACGTTATCCTTGTGCCGGCGCAGGGATTCCAGTTCACCCTCGTAGATCACCACGTTGTCACGCAGCACGCGGATCGGGTTGTTGCGCTTGACCGTGCCCTCCAGCACCATACAGCCGGCAATGGCGCCCAGTTTGGAAGAGCGGAACACGTCGCGCACCTCCGCCAGGCCGACGATCTCTTCGCGGATCTCCGGCGACAGCAGGCCGGACATGGCCTTGCGCACGTCGTCGATCACTTCATAGATGATGCTGTAGTAGCGGATCTCCACCCCCTGCTCTTCCGCCAGGCGCCGCGCAGAGGCATCCGCCCGCACGTTGAAGCCGATGATGGAGGCGCCGGAGGTGAGGGCCAGGTTGACGTCGGACTCATTGATGCCGCCCACGCCACTGGCAATCAGCTTGACCTTCACTTCGTCGGTGGAGAGCTTGAGCAGGGCGTCGCGAATCGCCTCCACGCTGCCCTGGACGTCGGCCTTCACCACCAGGTTGACGTAGCCCACCTCGCCTTCGGTCATCTTGGAGAAGAACTCGTCCATCTTGGCCGCCTTCTGTTCCGCCAGCCGGGTGTCGCGACTCTTCTCCTTGCGCGCCTCGGCCAGCTCACGGGCCTTGCGCTCGCTGCTCACCACGATGGCGTCGTCACCGGCGTTGGGCACGCCGGAAAGGCCCAGCACCTCCACCGGGATGGAGGGGCCGGCGCTCTTCACCTGCTTGCGGTTCTCATCCAGCATGGCGCGGACACGGCCGAACTCCTGGCCGCTGACCAGGATGTCGCCCTGCTTCAGGGTGCCGGACTGAACCAGGATGGTAGCCACCGGGCCACGCCCCTTGTCCAGGCTGGACTCGACCACGATACCCCGCGCCGGGCCATCCCTCATCGCCTGCAGCTCCAGCACCTCGGCCTGCAGCAGAATCGCGTCCAGCAGGTCGTCGATGCCTTCGCCGGTCTTCGCCGAGACCTGGACGAACATGGTATCGCCTCCCCACTCCTCGGGGATCACTTCCTGCTGGGACAGCTCCTGCATCACCCGGTCGGGCTGGGCCTCTGGCTTGTCGATCTTGTTGACGGCGACGATCATGGGCACCTCGGCCGCCTTGGCGTGTTGAATCGCCTCCACGGTCTGGGGCTTGACGCCATCGTCCGCGGCCACCACCAGGATCACGATATCCGTCGCCTGGGCGCCACGGGCGCGCATCGCCGAGAAGGCGGCATGGCCGGGGGTATCGAGGAAGGAGATCATCCCCTTCTCCGTCTCCACATGGTAGGCGCCGATGTGCTGGGTGATGCCGCCGGCCTCGCCGGCCGCCACCCGGGTGCTGCGGATATAGTCGAGCAGAGAGGTCTTGCCGTGGTCGACATGACCCATGATGGTCACGACCGGCGCACGCGGCTCCATCTCGCCTTGAACGCCCTCGTCCAGGGCGCTCAGCACCTCGGTCTCGATATCGGCCGCCTTCTGAGCCACCGCCCTGTGTCCCATCTCTTCCACCACCAGGGTGGCGCTGTCCCGGTCCAGGGGCTGGTTGATGGTCACCATCATGCCCATCTTCATCAGCGCCTTGATCACCTCGGCCGCCTTCACCGACATGCGCTGGGCCAGTTCTGCCACGGTGATGCTCTCCGGGATCTCCACGTCACGCACCACCGGGGCGGTGGGACGGACAAACCCATGCTGAGCGTCCTGGCCGCTGGCAGCGGCGCGCTGACGGGGGCCCTTGCCCTTGCGCCGGCCGCGCTTGCCCTCGGCCACGTGCAGCTCCTTGCGGCCACGGCCCTTTGACTTGTCGCGGGCGCGCTCTTCTTTGCGTGCAGGTGCCTTGGCCGGTTTCTTGCCCACCTTCTCCTGCACCACTTGCTGCACTTCCTCGGCCACCTTGACCTGGCGCAGCGCCTCTTCCTGCTGCCGCTGTGCCTCCAGTTCCTGCTGGCGCTGGGCGTCCAGCTCCGCATCGCGGCGCTGTTGTTCCTCGGCCTCTTTGCGCAGACGCTCCTCTTCGGCCTCCCGGCTGGCCTTCTCTTCGGCCTCCCGGCGCAACCGCTCCGCCTCGTGCCGGGCTGCCGCCTCGGCCTCGATCTCCTTCTGTCTCCGCGCCTGTTCCTCCAACGCCTTGAGAGCGGCCTCGGCTTCCTTCCGCTTCGCTTCGTCATCCGTGACCAGACTGCGTTTCACATAAGTGCGCTTACGCCGCACCTCCACCGTCACCGTCTTGCCACCACGCGGAGCGCTGCCACGGCCGGCAGCGCGTGCTGCCGCGCCCGGCTGGCGCAGTTCCGTCACGGTCTTGCGCTTGAGGGTGATTTTTTTCGGCGCTGCGGCGGCACCTTCGTGCTTGCCATGGCTCTCGCGCAGAAAGGCCAGGAGTTGCTTCTTCTCCTCCTCGGTGACCCTATCTTCCAAGCCTGTCATTGGCAGACCCGCCTTTTGTAGCTGGGTGAGCAGGAGCTCAACCGGAATACCGACATCCTCGGCCAGCTGTTTTACTGTTACATCACTCATTGACAAGGACCTCCCAAATAGCCCTAACCCTGCTGCTCGTCTGCGAACCACGGCGCCCGTGCGGTCATGATCAGCTGTCCGGCACGTTCTTTGTCCATGCCCTCGATCTCCATCAGCTCATCCACCGACAACTCGGCCAGCTCTTCCATGGTCTTCGTACCACGGCTGGCCAGTTCATAGGCAAGTTCTCTCGTCATCCCGTCCATATTGAGGAGGTCCTCTTCCGGCTCCTCGCTCAGTTTTTCCTCGTTGGCAATCGCCCGGGTCAGCAGCACGTCTTTGGCCCTGCTGCGCAGCGCTTCGACGATGTCTGCATCGAACTCGTCGATCTCCAGCATCTCCGCGATCGGCACGTAGGCCACCTCATCCAGGGTGGAGAAACCCTCCTGAACCAGGATGCTGGCCACCTCTTCGTCCACATCCAGCTTCTCCATGAACTTCTGCACCAGCTCCTGGGCCTCGGCGTCGCTGCGTGCCGCCGCCTCTTCCTCGTTCATGACGTTGAGTTCCCAGCCGGTGAGTTCGCTGGCCAGGCGCACGTTCTGGCCGCCGCGCCCAATCGCCTGGGAGAGGTTCTCTTCGCTGACCGCCACGGTCATGCTGTGGTTGTCCTCGTCGACGACGATGGAGACGACATCTGCCGGTGACATGGCGTTGATCACGAACTGGGCCGGATTCTCGTTCCACAGAATGATATCCACCCGCTCACCGTTGAGCTCATTGGAGACCGCCTGCACCCGGGAGCCGCGCATGCCGACGCAGGCGCCAACCGGATCGATGCGTGAATCCTTGGATTGCACCGCGATCTTGGCCCGCAGACCCGGATCGCGGGCGGCGCCGATGATCTTGATCAGCCCCTCGCCCACCTCCGGCACCTCCAGCTTGAACAGCTCGATCAGCAGTTCCGGCCGGGTACGGCTGACGAACAGCTGCGGCCCGCGGGGCTCTTCACGGACGTCGTACAGGTAGCCGCGAATACGATCGCCGGTACGCACCGATTCCCGGCTGATCATCTCCTCACGCAGGATGATGGCCTCGGCGTTACCGCCCAGATCCATGGTCACGTTACCCCGGTCGACCCGCTTCACCACGCCGGTGATCAGCTCACCGATACGTTCCCGATAGGCCTCGACCACCTTGGCCCGTTCGGCTTCGCGCACCTTCTGCACGATCACCTGTTTCGCCGTCTGCGCTGCGATGCGGCCAAAGGCGATGGACTCCATGGGCTCTTCGATGAATTCACCAGGCTGGATCTCGGGATCCTGCTTGCGTGCCTCCTCCAGCAGGATCTGGCGCTCAGGCTGCAGACCCTCCTCTTCATCCGGCTGTTCGACCACTTCCCAGCGGCGATAGCTGGTGTAGTCGCCCGTCTCCCGGTCGATCGCAACCCGCACGTCGATTTCACCGCCATGCTTTTTCCGGGTCGCCGAGGCGAGCGCCGCTTCGATGGCCTCGAAAATGATCTCTTTTTCTATATCCTTCTCGTTGGAAACGACATCAACGACCAGCAGAATCTCTTTATTCATCGTCTCATACCCAATTCAGAATTTAGGCACCAACCGTGCCTTCTCTATCTGGTCCAGCGGCAGGCTGAACGTCTCGCCATCGACGACCACCAGCACATCGTCCCCCTCGACGCCTTTCAGCACGCCTTTGAAGTTGCGCCGCCCATGAATCCTGGCACGCAGCTTGATGGTCACTTCACTGTCCGCAAACAGAGCAAAGTCTTTTTTATAAAACAGGGGCCGGTCCAGGCCTGGCGAAGAGACCTCGAGGCTGTAGTTGCCATGGATCGGATCCTCCACATCGAGTATCCCGCTGACCTGGTGACTCACCCTGGCGCAATCGTCCACGGTGATACCGCCGTCCCGGTCTATATAGATACGCAGCAGGCCGCCGGCATCGCCCTGGGTGAGATACTCGACCCCCACCAGTTCATAGCCCATGGCCGCCACGGATGGCCCTATCAAATCGACCAGATTGTCAGCTGCTCTCGCCATATATTCCAAAGCTGCAAATAAAAAGTGGGCCAGAGGCCCACTTCCGGAAACACCTGCCGCCCGCACAACCTGGCAACCGGCATTCAGGGGGACCGAAACGATCCGCCCAATAAAAAAACCCCGCTATCGGGGTCTCCCTCGAATCCTCTCATCTTCTGAGGAACGCCCCAGAACTCCGGGGACACCAATCCAGACTCCCCCAGAAAGCCTTGAGAAGATACCACAGCTATCAATTCGATGCAATTTCCCCTATGGGGCAGGTGAGCAGGGCCGTCTCCATCTTCCCGACAGGATCTCAATCACTCCCATGCTGCCGGTTCTCCAGGGCGAACATCCCATCCAGCACCAATGAGTTGGGGCTGACGGTACCCAACAGGCGGTCGCCATCCACCACCAGGGCACGCACCAGACTGAAGCGGGAGAAGAGACGCGAGCAGTAACGGATATCCATGTCCTGCTCCACCCGGATTGCCGGCTTCACCATCACCTCATAGACGTTGACCCGTTTGCAGGCACGATCCCGGGCCAGCACCTTGCGTGCGATATCGGATACCAGCAGCAGACCGTATTCGTCGTTTTCATGCCTTTTATCCACCACCAGGACGGAGGTCTTGTTCTCCTTCATCTTCACCAGGGCCTCATAGATGGTCGCCTTGCCATCGATGAGGACAAACTCCGTTTTCATCACATCCCGCACGAAGATTGGTTTGCTGGGTAGTGTCACGATCGGGTCTCCTGACGATTCCGGGCAGATCTTTAAGCCTAGCCCATTGCAGACATTTCACAAAGCCTGCTGTAAATTGAAGGGCATGCCCCGGGTAGCATCCCGTCAACATCCGAGTGAGACGACAGCCTATGACACCGGCAAGAGCCCGCGAACTGATCATGCAACAACTGGATTTTGCCGGTGGTTACAACAGGAATGCGGTGCGCATCATCCTGCGGGAGATCCAGCTCAACCACGGCCAGTCCGCCGTCGATGACCTGATCACGGAACTGAATCTGGAGGAGGCGTTCGGCCTGCGGCCGGGCACCGATTTCAGCAAGGTGTGATGGCTCAATACCCAGGGGCGATCTGAACGCCATGCCTGGCCAGCCAGTCGCGGTCGAGTTCCCAGGACACCCGATGGATCTCCGGATCCTGCAACACCATGTCCCGGGCCCGGGTCTGCACCGTTGCCAGCCGTTTCTGGGCCTTCTGATAAGCGGCGCTGGCCTCGGACTTCCCCGCCACGCTGGGAAACAGGATCCCCAACACGCGCGCAACCGGTACCCGGGAAGAGCGGGGCGTGCTCATGGTGGCAACACCATTGGCCACCCGCAAGACCCGGAACGAGTAGGGAAACGACGCCACTTGCGGATCCTGTTCCAACAGATCGTTCAGGCTGGAGACCTTGGGATCCTCATACAGCGCGACGAACAGCAGCCCGGAAACCAGCAGAGCCAGGAAAATAGCGTAGTTTCTTGTCCCGCGATCCATAGTATCCCCTTCAGCGCACTTGCAGGAGCGGCCTCCCGGCCGCAATCATCGGTGAATGGTGCAACCATACCGCTGCAGCAGGATGGATGTACTTGAGAATTCGCACTCCGTCAGGAAAACCGACAGGCAAAAAGCGCAACTGAAACACCATAACATATTGGTATCATTATAAATATCGCTCAACATACATCTTATCCCCCCTCACCCCAGCCCTCTCCCTGAGGGAGAGGGAGTGAGACCGGGAAAAACCCATAAGTTCTGCGGGAGATCCTTCGCGACTGATCAGAAAAGTTCGCGGGTAGAACGGGATGGTCGTATTAACTTGACACGTTGATATTACAATGAAGTGTTTTGTGGAAGTATTGTGCTGACTTTCAAATATGGTCTTGCATGATCACATGAAGCCAATGGAGCAGAAGACATGGATGAATCTGCAACGAAGCGTCCCCTCTCCCACCGGGAGAGGGAGTGAGACCGGGAAAAACCCATAAGCTCTGCGGGAGATCCTTCGCGACTGATCAGAAAAGTTCGCGGGTAGAACGGGATGG
>CAZJCM010000051.1:10863-11547 GCA_964544655.1 uncultured Sedimenticola sp.
CAGAAGACATGGATGAATCTGCAACGAAGCGTCCCCTCTCCCACCGGGAGAGGGACAGGGAGAGGGGATCAAAAAATCTGCTGCTGCGGGCCCGCGCGCTGCGCCGCCAAGCCAGTGAGGCGGAACGCACATTGTGGCAACAGCTGCGGAAACGTCAGTTGCATGGTTTCAAATTTCGACGTCAGGTGGTAATCGAGCCGTATATTGTTGATTTTGTATGCCTGGATGCCAAGCTGATCATAGAAGCCGACGGAGGACAGCATGCCGACCAGGCAGCATACGATGGCCGGCGAACTGCGAAACTGGAAAGCATGGGATACAGGGTCATGCGCTTCTGGAACCATGAGATACTGGGTGAACTTCCAGGCGTGCTGGAGCAAATAGCATCGGCATTACTTGAAGCCCCCTCACCCCAACCCTCTCCCGGGGGGAGAGGGAGTGAGATCGGTGGAAACCCATAAATCCTGCGGAACATCCTCCGCAGTCCGGCAAGGAACTTCGTGGACAAACATGCATGAACAAATCCACAACGAAGCGTCCCCTCTCCCACCGGGAGAGGGAGTGAGACCGGTAGAAACCCATAAATCCTGCGGAGCATCCTCCGCAGTCCGGCAAGGAACTTCATGGATAAACATGCATGAACAAATCCACAACGAAGCGTCCCCTCTCCCACCGGGAGAGGGA
>CAZJCM010000051.1:11647-16111 GCA_964544655.1 uncultured Sedimenticola sp.
CGGTAGAAACCCATAAATCCTGCGGAGCATCCTCCGCAGTCCGGCAAGGAACTTCGTGGACAAACATGCATGGACAAATCCACAACGAAGCGTCCCCTCTCCCACCGGGAGAGGGACAGGGAGAGGGGATCAAAAAATCTGTTGCTGCAGGCCCGTGCACTGCGCCGCCAAGCCAGTGAGGCGGGATATGCATCATGAAAACACCTGTAGAAGCAGCCCACCCGCCGCTATCTGACACAACAGCATTCCTGGTGATAAAGCCTGATGAACCTTATAGAACGGACGACGGACGCCACGCTACGGCTGCTCGAGCAGGCAGCGACACTGTTGGAGATCCCATTGCCGGAGGTGGAGATCCGTTTCGATCTGAGCGGCCGGGCCGCGGGCATGGTGCGCTACCCGACCACGGGCAGGCCACAGATACGCTACAATCTCATTCTGTTACAGGAGAACGGTGAAGCGTTCATCGCCACCACCGTGCCCCACGAGGTGGCGCATCTGGCGGTCTGGAGCCGCTTTGGCCGGCGGGCGTCGCCCCACGGCGAGGAATGGAAGTGGATGATGCAGCAACTGGGCGCCGAGCCCAGCCGCTGCCACCAGTTCGATACCCGGCGCAGCAGCAGGCGAAGCGTCTCCCGTACCACCTATCATTGTGACTGCCGCGAGCATCTGATCAGCAGAATACGCCAGAACCGCATGGCCGCGGGGCAGATATATCAGTGCCGCCGCTGTGGCGGCAGTCTGCGGCCAGGCAGAAAGAATGAGGCAACATAGCGACAAAGTTCCGGCAAAATCAGGCCACCATGGCAGAAACGATCCGGCAGAATTTCGTCACCGCATAGCAATGAAGTTATAACTGTTTGTTTTTAATACAATTGGTTCTTCTGGCACAGAAATAGCATTGGTTGAAAGCGTTAGAAAGCTCTGTGGACCTGACGTTTAACCCAAAAAGAACAGCAATCAATATGAACAGCCAGATTCAAAGTATTGCAGGGAGCACTAAACCCGTGGCCACGCCTCCCGGTACACATCAAAATTCAGAACAGCAATTCGCATCCAAGGTGCTGGCTTTGACGAGCATACTTCAGACCACCCTGGAAACCAATGAACTGCTGGCTCTGTTTTCCCGTGAACTGACCCGCTTCGTCAACTTCGACGGGCTCACATACCACCTGGAATCCCTCGATATCCACATCGATCTGGGGCAAAAAAGCCGCCACAGCTGTGATTATCAGCTGATCGTTTCCGGCGAGCCGCTCGGTGACCTGATGCTTTACCGCGCCTACCCGTTTCAGCCGAGTGAGCTGGAGACCATCGAAAACCTTATGGCAGGTCTGCTCTATCCACTACGCAACGCGCTGCTCTACTACCGGGCGGTCCAGAGCGCACTGATCGATCCGCTGACCGGGGTCAAGAACCGCAGCACCATGGAGAGCGCCATCCACCGGGAGATGGAGCTGGCCCGCCGCCACGGCACCACCCTTTCGGTGATCCTCATGGATATCGACCACTTCAAACAGATCAACGACCGTTTTGGCCATCTTTGCGGCGATCAGGTCCTGCGCTCGGTGGCCCAGTGCGCAGAGCAGACCATTCGTGAAAGCGACATGCTGTTTCGTTACGGTGGTGAAGAGTTCCTCATCCTGCTCACCGGAACCTACCGGGAAGGCGCCAGGATGCTGGCCGAACGAATCAGGGAGAATATCCAGCAGCTCGCCCCCCATGCGGAGATGAAGATGCATCTCACCGTCAGCCTGGGGGTGACCTGTATCGACGAGTCGGACGATATCGACACCCTGTTCAAGCGCGCCGACGCCGCTCTCTATCAGGCAAAGAACAACGGCAGAAACCAGGTCGTGGTCGACTGAAGGAGATATCTGCTGCTGACAGCGGATGGCGAAGGACGGATAATGACCGCTTCGTCCGCCGGCTGCCATCATGTCGAAAATAATTCTTTTCAATAAACCCTTTGGCGTGCTCAGCCAGTTCACCGATGCCGATGGACGGGCGACGCTGGCCGACTATATCGACCAGAAGGGTTTCTACCCCGCCGGCCGCCTCGACCGGGACAGCGAAGGCCTGCTGCTGCTCACCGATGACGGCAAGCTGCAACACCGGCTGGCCAATCCCCGCTGCAAAACCTGGAAACGTTACTGGGTACAGGTCGAAGGCAGGCCGGATGCAGCCGCCCTGCAGCCACTGCGCGACGGCCTGCGGCTGAAGGATGGCCCCACCCTGCCGGCCAAGGCCCGTCTGCTTGATGAGCCTTCACTGTGGCTGCGCAATCCCCCTGTTCGCTTTCGGGCCAGGATTCCCACTTCCTGGCTGGAGATCTCCATCCGTGAAGGCCGCAACCGCCAGATTCGGCGGATGACGGCAGCGATCGGGTTCCCCACCCTGCGCCTGGTGCGCAGAGAGATCGGCCGCTGGCGGTTGGGAAAGCTCCAGCCCGGGGAGTGGCGCATGGTCGATCACGCCTGAGTTTCAGGGATAATCCGGCGGCGGTTTCAGGTAGAATCCGGGCCATGTCCAGAGCAACGTCGAACAACAAGATCATCGTCGGTCTCTCGGGCGGAGTGGATTCCGCCGTGGCCGCCCTGCTGCTGCAACAGCAGGGATTCCAGGTGGAAGGCCTGTTCATGAAGAACTGGGAAGAGGACGACGAAGCCGGCTACTGCGCCGCGGCCGAGGATCTGGCCGATGCCAGCGCAGTGGCGGAACGGCTGCAGATCCCACTGCACACGGTCAACTTCTCCAGCGAATATTGGGACCGGGTGTTCGCCTACTTCCTGGCCGAGTACCAGGCCGGGCGGACCCCCAATCCGGACGTTCTCTGCAACCGGGAGATCAAGTTCAAGGCCTTTCTCGACCATGCCATCGGCCTCGGCGCCGCCGGCATCGCCACCGGGCACTACGCCCGTATCGAGCGAACGGCGGCCGGAACCCGCATGCTGCGGGCCAAGGACGAAAACAAGGATCAGACCTACTTCCTCTACATGCTCGGCCAGGCGCAACTCAGCCACGCCCGTTTCCCCCTTGGCGGTCTGGAGAAGCCCGAAGTGCGGCGCCTCGCCCGGCAGGCCGGATTCAGCAACAGCGAGAAAAAGGACAGCACCGGCATCTGTTTCATCGGGGAGCGTAAATTCCGTGATTTTCTCAGCCGCTACCTGCCCGCCAACCCCGGGCCCATCGAGACGCCGGAGGGCGAGCGGATCGGGCAGCACCAGGGGCTGATGTACTATACCCTGGGGCAGCGCAAAGGGCTGGGCATCGGCGGCCTGGCCGGGGCCGGCGAGGTGCCCTGGTTCGTGGTGGGCAAGGATCTGAAAAAAAACGTGCTGCTGGTGGCTCAGGGCCATGATCATCCACTGTTGCTGAAGCGCGCCCTCACCGCCAGTCAGCTGCATTGGGTGGCAGGCGAGCCGCCCGCCCTGCCCCTCCGCTGCAAGGCCCGCATCAGACACCGCCAGCCCCTGCAGCACTGCACATTGGAGAGGTTGCCCGATGACACCTTGCGGGTCCGGTTCGACCAGCCACAGCGCGCCGTCACACCGGGACAATCCGTTGTATTCTATCTCGATCAGGTCTGCCTTGGCGGCGGCATCATCGAGACTACCCATGAGTGAACCATGAAAAACGAATCGGATCGCTGCATCGCGCTGGCCGGCGTATTCCAGGCCGCCGAACTGGCGCGTCAGACCGCCTGGCAAGGACTGACCGATTCAACGGCACTGGAAGCCAGTATCCACAGCCTGTTCCAGGTCGATGCAGAATCGGTACCGGCGGTATACGGCGGTCTCAGCGGTGTCAAATTCGGCTTGAAGACGTTGCGCAACCAGCTGCAGGAAAAACAGACGCGGAACGTGGAGACCACCCGCTATGTGATCACCCTGTTGCACCTGGAAAAGAAGCTGGAAAAAAAGCCGCAGATGCTGGCACAGGTCGCGGAAGGCATAGAGACCGCCGGCCGCCGGTTGGAGCACTTCAGCATGATGCACCCCAATATCCTGGCGGGACTGGCGGATACCTACGTCCAGACCATCAGCACCCTCAACCCCCGCATCATGGTCAACGGCGCCCCGCTGCACCTGCAAAACCCGGAAAACATCAACCGCATCCGCACCCTGTTGCTGGCCGGCATTCGCTCCGCCATGCTATGGCGGCAGTGCGGCGGCCGCCGGTTGCAGGTGATCCTGGGCCGCAAGCGGCTGCTGCACACGGTGAACCAGTTACTGCAGCAGTTATCGCCAGGCAGCGAGGATTGTGGCTGAGCGGGACCATCTGCGGCATGGATGCCGCAGTTGAGCGTACAGGGATGTATTCATAGCGTGTCTCGATCAGCTGCAACCCTTGTGCAGCCCATTGCCGTTCCGGTATGGCGTGATAAATCAAGAACAGTTCAGGCAGGTTCACTGCTGTCCCATAAACGCCCTCTCCCTCAGGGAGAGGGTTGGGGTGAGGGGA
>CAZJCM010000052.1:0-16061 GCA_964544655.1 uncultured Sedimenticola sp.
GAATGTCGCAGTGCAGCCAGCCCTGGGTGTGGGAGATCATGGAGACCGAGTTGCCGGTACCACCGACAGGAAAGCCCTCTGCGTTCAGCTTTTCGATCAGCGGCTGAACCTTGGACTCTTCGGAGACCATGAATTCGATGTTGGAGCGGATGGTGAAACGAACGTAGCCTTCGGCATACTCGTCTGCAATATCCATCAGCTTGCGGATGGTGTAGAGATCCATCTGCCGCTGGGTGCCGGCACGCACGGTCCAGATCTCGTCACCGCTCTTGGCCACGTGATGCAGCACGCCGGGGCGCGGACGCTCGTGCCAGCTCCAGGCGCCGTAGTTCTTCTTCAGCACCGGGTGCAGATATGGATCCATCTCCGGTACGCCTGTTTCATCGGGCATGCGAGGTGCTTCAGCCATTATTACCTCCAAATTCTCTCAAATCTTGCATTCTGGAATGCGGCCCGCTGAACGGGCCGCACTGAATCATTACTGAGCCGCGGTGCGCTCTTCCCACTTGGCCACTTCGTCGTCCCAACCGTCCATGCGGACATAGGGGTTGGTACGCGGCTGGCTGATCATGTTGGGATCGATCTCCAGACCGATGCCCTCGAGGAAGTTGCTCAGGCCGATACGCTCGATCATCTCACCGGTACGCTCATGCTCCAGGGCGTTCTCGGCGAAGAAATCCAGCACCTCGGTGGCCAGCTCTTCCAGCCACTCGAAGTCCTCATCGGTCTCGAGCTTGTGGAAAGGCACGATCACGGTGCCCAGCAGGTCGCCGATCTTCAGGGTACGCTTACCACCGCAGAGGATGGTGACGCCCTTGTCGTCTCCCGGGGAGAGGGCCTTGGTCATCACGTTGATGCAGTGCATGCAGCGCACGCAGTCTTTGTTGTTGACTTCCAGGGTATCGTCGTCGTTCAGCGCCAGGGCCTGGGTCGGGCAGCGGGTGATGACGTTGTCGATCACATACTTGCGGCCATGCTCGGCGACGAACTTCTTCACCTCTTCCTGATCCACCTTCATATCGTCACGCCAGGTGCCGATGGTGGCGAAATCGGCGCGCTGCACCGAGTTCATGCAGTCGTTGGGGCAGCCGGAGACCTTGTACTTCATCTTATAAGGCAGCGCAGGACGATGCAGGTCATCCAGTGCGTTGTTCACCAGCATGCGCATGGTGCGGCCTTCGTCGAAGCAGGACTGCTCGCAACGCGCGGCACCGACGCAGGACATGCCGGTGCGCACGGCGGGACCGGCGCCGCCCATGTCGAAGCCCATCTCGTTGAACTCATCGAAAGCGGGCTGGACGTTGTCGGTGGTGCAGCCCTGGAACATGATGTCGCCGGACTGGCCGTGGAAGGCGATCAGGCCAGAGCCGTACTTCTCCCAGATGTCACAGAACTTGCGGATGGTATTGGTATCGTAGTGCATGCCCGGAGGCGGCATGATGCGGAGGGTGTGGAATTCAGAGGCTTCGGGGTACAGCGGCTCGTCATCGTCACCCTTCAGCTCACTAAAGCGGGGAATCACGCCGCCACCATAACCGATAACACCGACGGTGCCGCCCTTCCAGTAGCCCTTGCGGGTCTCGTAGGAGGTCTCAAGCTGACCCAGCAGGTCGACCATCATATCGTTGTCTTTGGCCAGACGCTTGAGGCCGGTTACAAAGCTCGGCCAGGGGCCGCTCTCCAGCTGGTCCAGCATGGGGGTATCATGCATCGGTTTTGCCATCAGTTAATCTCCCATTTTGGTCTAAAATCATCGAGACCCGTTTGGATGACCGCCAATCTGCAACTGCGGAAACCGCCGCTTGCAGGTATATAAACGCTCCTCCAAAGAACCTCTGGATCCACAAACCTTCACATTAAGGGGCAGTCGAACCACCCAAATCGAACATGGCAAGCATTTTAGGATTACCTAATGCACGAACAATATCCCGCTAATGGGGGGGATATTCCTACACAGCCCTATCCATAAAGGGATATATAAAAAGATAATAATATATGGATTATTCATTATATCGCTTAAAATAATCCTTATAGAACATTTAGTTACCAAACCTTGCTAAATATCGGTAAAACAAATGACGGTAACTGCAATCCACTTACCGAAATTTTTTCTGCTTGCATGAAAGCAATGGAATGGGTTTCAATTATGGCGCAGTAAAACAGTAGGATATTATCCCCGTCGCCGAATGGTCGGGTGAGGATGAACTACCGGCAAGCCATAGTGACAAGAGGAAAACGATGCTCTATCTCAGTGAAGTTCTGATGCAAAATCCCCAGGTGGAAACATTCGAACAGTTGGTGGAGGTAGTAAAACAGGCAGCTCAGGGCGAAATATTCTTCCGCATCGATGTCAAACCCCAGTTCCAGGATACGCCGGAGAACTGGGAGGACCGCCTGGAGGCGGCATTCACCTGACGCTCGCCCTGGGGATCACGAATGGTGGTTCCTTATAATATATATCACTCTCGGGCCGCGGCACCCCCGCAGGCCAAAAATCATGAGGTTGCAACGTGAAGTATCTACAGGCCGAGACCACCCTTGGCAACAATGAATGCGCCGACGACGCCATCCCACCGGCGCAGTTGGCTGAACTGCACGCCCAGCAGTTGCAGGAGCAACTGGATGCCCTCAGCGCCGACGCACCACTGGATGAGCGGCTGCGGCTGACCCTCGATCGCGGCTACGCCCTGTTGGAGGGCAACCTGTTCGAGCAGGCCTGGGAGATCGCCCGCAAGGCCCTGGATGAGTCACTTCCGGCGGAACTCTGGCTGCGTGCGGTCGAGGCCTGTGACATCATGTTTCAGGCAGATCAGACAGATTCGGTAAAGGCCCTGGCCCATGGCATCTGGCTGGGCGTCACCTTCCCTATCGACCCGGAGCTCAGCGTGGCCATGCTGCAGCACTTGGTGGATGAGAGCCCCGGCCGTTCCGATGGTGCAGCGGTGGCGGCCGCCACCGCCTGTTATCTGGTGGAGCTGCGTGCCAAAGGCAAGCAAAAGGAGGATCTGCTGTTCTTCACCAATCAACTGCTGGGACAGGTGGCCCGCGCCCACAGTCAGGTGGACGAGCAGGAGATCTTTGAATTCTGGGTTCAGCAACTGGAGCTCGACGACCCGGACAAATTCCTTCCCCGGCTGTCCAAGGTACTGGAGATCCTGGTCGCCGATGACTGGTGGTTCGACCGGGAGCAGCTCAGGTCCCGCATCCCCGATGAGTGAGCGATGACCATGTACTGGCAAGAAGATACGGACAAAGAAGTATTCACCATCCCCAGGGATGTCCTGGATGTACTGTTTCAGGTGCATTGCCCAACCCTGCCGGTGGATCATGCCTGGTCTCTGTCGAGCCAGATCCAACAACGGCTGCCCTGGTTCGAAGAGGAACCCAACGCGGGATTGCACATCATTCATGGCGCGGATTCCGGTAACGGCTGGACCCGGCCTCAGGATGCCAATGACCTGCTTTATCTCTCGCGCCGCACCAAGCTTGCCTTGCGTCTCCCCAGCAGACGGGTCAACGATGCATCGGCCTTGGTCGGAGAGTGTCTGGATGTAGCGGGACACCGCATCGAGATCGGCGCCTACAAGACCCGCCCGCTCAGCATGACCAATATTCTCTATTCCCGCTATGTAATCTGCGACGCAACATGGAACGAAGAGGCCTTCATCAGTTGGGCTGCCGCAGAGCTGAAGGGGATGCGGCTGCGATTCAAGAAGCTGCTCAGCGGCAAAACCGGCCAACTCATCACCCCGGACGGGCCACTCACCACCCGCAGCCTGATGGTGGCCGATCTACCTTATGAAGATGCCGTGATGCTGCAGGAGTCAGGGCTTGGCCCAAGGCGGAACTTGGGTTGCGGTCTGTTTTTGCCACAAAAAAGCTTCTGACCCGCACCACCTCATTGACTGTGGTATAGATAAAAACTTTATATATAGTTTCCACTTTTCATCGGCTGTGGGACCGTTTTACTATATTGTTACTTAACCGCGCTCCTTCATTTCACCATCGCATCCTGCTGGACCATGAATGCGAGATGGCGGAAGAAGCCACATTTCTGATAAAGGAGAAACCAATGTCTTATGAAGTGAACGGCAAGACGATCGAAACCACCGACAACGGCTATCTTGTAAACCTGGAAGACTGGAACGAAGAGGTCGCCAAAGTCATTGCCGAGGCAGAAGGCGTGGAGCTGTCAGAGAAGGCTTGGGATATCATCAACTACCTGCGCGATGAATATTTCAACAACAATCAAAACCAGCCCAACGAACGCAACATGGTAAAACACTTCAAGAAGGTCTGGACCGACCTGGACAAGGTGGACACCAAGGCGCTTTACATGCACTTTCCCAAAGGCCCTGCCAAGCAGGCCAGCAAGGTCGCCGGACTGCCTGAGACCAAGCGCAAAGGCGGTTACTGAGCAACAGCTGGAGCAGGCAAGAGGCAAACGCCAGCCAACAATATTTCAGAAGCCGCAGTGCAAAAGCCCCGCAGGTATCGCGGGGCTTTTTTTGTTGCCAGAAAGTCTGGCAGAAAAAGGGATATGCCCTATACCACCCCGGATATGCGCCATATAACCCAAAAAGAAAGGTTCATCGAAGATTACCGGGGAAGGCTGCCCGGATTTTGAGGAAGAAGCAGGCTTCGTCACGGTAACCGTAGGCCATTCGCCTGATGACCTTGATGCGGTTATTGATGCCTTCAAGGACACTGGTATGTAAGGGATGCCGGATTCATGATTCCGGCAAAAAAGATAAGCGCCCTCAGTCGCTTCGCTCCCGCCGACAAGGCGCTTCAGGAGCGCCGGTATAGGATCGGGTGACAGCAGTTTTCTCCATGACCAGTGCCGCCTGGAGCGGACAGCTCCACGCTAGCAACGAGCGACTGCCCGCCTACGGGCACTCTGGAGGCATCGCCCACAAGGCCAGAAAAAGGCCGGTCAAAGAGACCGGCCTTGGTCTGGAGAATCGATTGGTCAGCGCAATCAGGCCGTCGAACTCTCTTCTTCGATCTGCTTGTGCACTTCAGCCATATCAAGCTCACTCGCTTTCTGCACCAGATCCCGGAAACCACCCTCCGGCAGCGCGCCCGGCTGACTGAAGATGATCACTTTCTCACGGAAGATCATAAGTGTCGGGATGGAGCGGATCTGGAAATGCATCGCTATCTCCTGCTCTTCCTCCGTATTCACCTTGGCAAAGACGATATCGGGAAACTCCTCAGACACTTTTTCGTACGTCGGTGCAAAAGAGCGGCAGGGTCCACACCAGGGGGCCCAGAAATCGACAATAACGAAATCGTCCTCACTCACTGTCTGTTCGAAATTGTCTTTGTTGAGTTCAGTTACGGCCACGGTCAGCCCCCTGTAGATTACTATTGAAATTGAATGGCCGGTGATTATATCAGAGAATTCTTATACTTTCACATGCCCATCTTATATACATAAAAAACCGGACGAATCCCTAACAGATTGCCCGGTTCTTTATGTTGCGGTTGGTGGCCAGCTCAGCCCAGACCAGCAAAGATCTGCTCGCGGATATCATCCACGCTGCCAACGCCATTGACCTTCACATACTTGCAGTTACCTGCCTCGGCCTCCTTGCTATAGAAGTCGATCAGCGGCTCGGTCTGCTCATGATAGACACGCAGGCGCTCTTTCACCGTCTCTTCCTTGTCATCGTCACGCTGAATCAGCGGTTCGCCAGTGACATCGTCCTTGCCCTCTTCCTTCGGCGGATTGAAGGTGACGTGGTAGGTACGGCCAGAGGCCAGATGCACCCGGCGACCGGACATGCGCTTGATGATCTCCTCATCCGGAACATCGATCTCAACCACCGCATCGATACCGATGCCCGCCTCTTTCATCGCCTCGGCCTGAGGAATGGTGCGGGGAAAACCGTCGAACAGATAGCCGTTCTTGCAGTCGTCCTCTTTGATGCGCTCTTTGACCATGCCCATGATGATGTCGTCGGAGACCAGGCCACCCTCATCCATGATCTTCTTTGCCGCCTTACCCAAATCGGTGCCGGCCTTGACGTGAGCACGTAGCATGTCCCCGGTTGAGATCTGGGGAATATTGTATTTTTCCTTGATGTAGTTCGCCTGGGTGCCTTTACCAGCTCCAGGTCCGCCGAGCAGAATTACGCGCATCTGAGTACTCCTCGTTAGTATTGGGAGCCTCTGACCGAATCATCGACTCGATTAGAGGCTCCTTGGGGATTCATTGAAACAGCAGGAGTCTGCCACAGGGCGCCGCACTCCGCCATTCGAGTGTCTAAATGTCCGAATATATGGGGTTTATAGGCGGCCGGCATTCACGCCAGACCGCCCTTCAAAGCGATACAGACCGCGTTACTCCGTCTCGCCAGACCCAGCCTCCTCGCCCTTCGCTTCCGCGGACTCCTGTTTCACCTCCTTGGCGTCCTTCTTCACTCTCTTGCGGGGCTTCCTGGCCTTTGGCTTTTTCCCTTCGGACATGCTGAGCATCAGCTTGTTGAGACGGTGCACGAAGCTGGCCGGATCCTCCAACTGCCCGCCTTCGGCCAGCGCCGCCTGGTCGAACAGGATCTTCGCCAGATCGCTGAACAGCGCTTCGTCCTGCTCCTGCTCCAGCCTTTCCACCAGGGGATGGGTCGGATTGATCTCCAGGCTGGGCTTGGTCTCCGGCGCCTTCTGCCCCATCTGCTTCAGCACTCGGGCCAGATTGGGGCTCATGTCGTAATCGCCCACCACCAGGCAGGCCGGTGACTCGGTGAGGCGGCTGCTGACCCGCACCTCGGTAACGGCGTCGCCGAGAACCTTGGCCATACGCTGCAACAGATCCTTGTGCTCCTCGGCCTGTTTCTCCAGCTCTTCCTGAGTCTCCTTGTCTTCCAACTCGCTCAGGTCCAGTTGCCCCTTGGCCACCGACTGCAAGTGCTTGCCCTTGTAGTCGCTGAGATGGGAGACGAGCCACTCATCCACCCGGTCGGTGAGCAGCAGCACTTCGACGTCCTTCTGCTTGAATACCTCCAGATGCGGGCTGTGCAGCGCAGCGGCATAGCTGTCAGCAGTGATGTAGTAGATCTTCTCCTGCTTCTCCTGCATGCGCTCGATATACTCATCCAGAGAGACGGTCTGGGCCTCCCCATCTGATTTGGTCGTGGCGAAGCGCAACAGGCCGGCAATCTTTTCCCGGTTGCCGAAATCTTCGGCCGGTCCCTCTTTCAGGACATTGCCAAACTCCTGCCAGAACTTCTGGTACTTCTCTGCATCATCCTTGGCCAGCTTCTCCAACAGCCCGAGTATCCGCTTCACGCTGGCAGAGCGGATGCTGTCGATCTTCTTGTTGTGCTGCAGCAGTTCGCGGGAGACGTTGAGCGGCAGGTCATCGGAATCGACCACACCCTTCACGAAGCGCAGGTAGTGGGGCATCAGTTTATCCGCCTCATCCATGATGAAGACCCGGCGCACATAGAGTTTCACCCCATGCTTCTGGTCCCGGTCCCACAGATCGAACGGGGCACGGGCAGGAATGTACAGCAACGAGGTGTACTCATTGCTCCCCTCCACCCGGTTGTGGACGTGGGCCAGGGGGTCCTCGAAATCGTGGGCGATGCTCTTGTAGAACTCGTTGTACTCCTCTTCCGTGATGTCGGACTTGTTGCGCATCCAGAGCGCGGTCCCCTTGTTGACCTGCTCCCACTCGGCCTCGTCCGTCTTCTCATCACCCTCTTCAGCGACCTGCTCCTTCTGCATCTCCACCGGGATGGAGACATAATCGGAGAACTTGTTGATGATGCTGCGCAGACGGAAACTGTCGAGGAATTCATCCTCGTCCTCACGCAGATGCAGGGTGATCTCGGTACCCCGGGCAGCCCGCTCGACCGTCTCGATGGAGTAGGCGCCTTCACCACTGGATTCCCAACGTACCCCATGTTCCGCTCCAAGGCCGGCGCGCCGGGTCTCCAGGGCCACCCGGTCGGCGACGATAAAGGCCGAGTAGAAACCGACCCCGAACTGGCCGATGAGCTGGCTGTCCTGGGCCTGATCCCCACTCATGGATTCGAGGAATTTGCGGGTGCCGGAATTGGCGATGGTACCGATGTTCTCCATCACCTCCTGCCGGCTCATACCGATGCCGTTATCGGCGATGGTGATGGTGCGCGCCTCCTTATCGACCGAGATACGGATACGCAGATTGGGATCTTCCTCGTATAAGGCGTCATCGGTCAGCGCCTCGAAGCGCAGCTTCTCCGCCGCATCGGAGGCGTTGGAAATCAGCTCGCGCAGAAAGATCTCCTTGTTGCTGTAGAGCGAACGGATCACCAGATTGAGCACCTGGCTCACCTCCGCCTGAAATTCCATCGTCTCTTTATGGGCTTCTACTGTCATGACCCTGTGTGCCTCCAGATAACTGTGAATGGCCGGCCAATGCCGGCATATGGATAAACTTGCGCTGATATTAGGGTCACGGCGACACATTTCAAGGGGAACAGGAAAAAATCTGTTTCCGCTCGATTCGATCCACACCCTGTGATTGAATATCGGTATTCCATGCAGCACGACAGCAACCATCTCATGAACATTGAACAGATTCAGACCGAGCCCTTCAGCGACCAGCGTCCCGGCACCTCGGGCCTGCGCAAGAAAGTGCGGACCTTCCAGCAGGAGCACTATCTGGAAAATTTCGTCCAGGCGATATTCGATACCCAACAGGAGTTGAAGAGGGGCACGCTGGTACTGGGCGGCGATGGCCGCTACTACAACCGCCAGGCGATCCAGATCATCCTCCGGATGGCCGCTGCCAATGGCATTGCCCGGGTGCTGCTGGGCCAGGGTGGCATCCTCTCCACCCCGGCCGCCTCCTGCGTGATCCGCAAGTACCGTACCCAGGGAGGCATCATTCTCTCCGCCAGCCACAATCCCGGCGGCCCTGACGAAGACTTCGGCATCAAGTTCAATGTGCCCAACGGCGGTCCGGCCCCGGAAAAGGTAACCGATGCCATCTACACCCGCACCCGAAGCATCGACAGTTACCGCATCATCCAGGCCGATGATATAGACATCGATCAACGGGGCAGCCACATCCTGGGCGAGATGACCGTCGAAGTGATCGATCCGGTGCAGGACTATGCCGATCTGATGCGCGAGCTGTTCGACTTCGATGCCATTCACCAGCTGTTCAACTCCGGCCTGTTCCGTATGCGTTTCGACGCCATGCACGCGGTCACCGGACCCTATGCGACCCAGATCCTGGAGGGCATCCTGGGTGCCGAGCCCGGCACCGTCATCAATGGCGAGCCGAAAGAGGATTTTGGCGGTGGCCACCCCGACCCGAATCTGGTGCATGCCCATCAGTTGGTGCAATCCACCCAAGGGGTGAACCCGGTGGACTTTGGTGCCGCCTCGGACGGCGATGGCGACCGCAACATGATCCTGGGCAAGAACTTCTTCGTCACCCCCAGTGACAGCCTCGCCATAATGGCCGCCAACGCCCATCTGATACCCGGTTACCGTAACGGCATCCCCGGCATCGCCCGCTCCATGCCCACCAGCCAGGCTGCCGACCGGGTAGCCGACCAACTGGGCATCGACTGTTACGAGACCCCCACCGGCTGGAAGTTCTTCGGCAACCTGCTGGATGCGAGAAAAATCATCCTCTGCGGCGAGGAGAGCTTCGGCACCGGCTCGGACCATGTGCGGGAGAAGGACGGGCTCTGGGCGGTCCTGTTCTGGCTCAACCTGCTGGCCATCAAACAGCAACCGGTGGCGCGCATCGTCAGGGATCACTGGCTCCGTTTCGGCCGCAACTACTACACCCGCCACGACTACGAGGGCGTGGACAAGAGCGCCGCTGAACAGCTGATGCGCGACCTCCGCTTTCGCCTCGGCGAACTGCCCGGCGAGACGTTTGGCGATCTCACCGTCGACTATGCCGATGACTTCACCTACACCGACCCGGTGGACGGCAGCGTATCCGAGAACCAGGGCATCCGTATCGGCTTCCGCGACGGCTCACGCATCGTCTACCGCCTCTCCGGCACCGGCACCGTAGGCGCCACCTTGCGGGTCTATCTGGAAAAATACGAACCGAATCCGGAAAAACACGACCTGGAAACCGCGCAGGTGATGGCCCCGCTGGCCACGCTGGCAGAGCAGTTGGCCGGGATTCACCAACGCACGGGACGGGATGGCCCGGATGTAATCACCTGATCGAGCAAGAAGCGGCAGGGGGAAGCACCGCCATCGGGGGATTTGGGGCCTTCCAGATCGAACCGCCTTCGGTGACCGGAGGCCGGCCAGATCCGGTCACCGCCCTCCCCCGTCGCAGCCTTCCTGTAATAGCCAGTCTGGCCACAGAAACGCTCTTCAAAGGAGCACTGAGGCCACACATCGCGCCCTAAAATCAATTTCCCCTCCCGGCTGCCGATAAAAAAATTCCATTGGGGGATAATTCATCATTGCAGAAGCCGGGTAAAAGCCTTAAATTGCACCCGGTTTGAAGTATCCAACACCTCGAGGAAGACAATGAGCGACTATATCCTGTGGCTGAATGAAATGGGGATGGACGACGTCGACAAGGTCGGCGGAAAAAATGCCTCATTGGGCGAAATGATCCAGAACCTGAGCAATCTCGGGGTGCAGGTGCCGGGCGGCTTCGCCACCACCGCCCACGCCTACCGGGAATTCCTGGCCACCGACGGCCTGGCCGACCGCATCAACAAGGCCCTGGACGAACTGGATGTGGATGACGTCAACGCGCTGGCCGAGACCGGTGCCAACATCCGCCGCTGGATTCGTCAGACACCATTTCAACCCGCCCTGGACGAGGCCATCAACCAAGCCTTCGCCACCCTCGAACAGGAGTACGGCAACGAAGTCTCCTGGGCGGTACGCTCCTCGGCCACGGCTGAAGACCTGCCGGATGCTTCCTTCGCCGGCCAGCAGGAGACCTTCCTCAACATCTCCGGCCTGGACAATATCAAACACGCCATCCACGAAGTGTTCGCATCCCTGTTCAATGACCGGGCCATCGCCTACCGCGTGCATCAGGGCTTCGAGCACAGCCTGGTGGCGCTCTCCGCCGGTATCCAGAAGATGGTCCGTTCCGACATCGGCGCCTCCGGCGTGATGTTCACCCTGGACACCGAATCCGGCTTCCGCGACGTGGTCTTCATCACCGCCAGCTACGGTCTGGGTGAGATGGTGGTCCAGGGGGCGGTCAACCCGGACGAGTTCTACGTCTACAAGCCAACCCTGGCCGCCGGACGCCCCGCCGTGTTGCGCCGCAACGTGGGCAGCAAAGCGATCAAGATGATCTACGACGTCCACCTGAAAAACCCGGTCAAGACGGTGGACGTGGACGAAGCGGAACGCGATCGCTTCTCCATCACCGACGCCGAAGCCGAGGAACTGGCGCGCCAGGCGGTCACCATCGAGAAGCACTACCAGCGGCCGATGGATATCGAATGGGCCAAAGACGGCATCGACGGCCGCCTCTACATCGTGCAGGCACGACCGGAGACGGTGCAGAGCCGCAGCGGCCGGGTGATCGAGCGCTATGAACTGAAGGAACGCGCCAAGATCCTCACCCAGGGTCGCTCCATCGGTTCCCGCATCGGCGCCGGCACCGCCAAGGTGATCATGAGCCTGGACGACATGGATCAGGTGCAGCCCGGTGACGTGCTGGTCACCGACATGACCGACCCCGACTGGGAGCCGATCATGAAGCGTGCCGCCGCCATCGTCACCAATCGTGGCGGCCGCACCTGCCACGCCGCCATCATCGCCCGCGAGCTGGGTGTGCCCGCCGTGGTCGGCTGCAACGACGCCACCCGGGTGATCGACAATGGCCAGGGGGTCACCGTCTCCTGCGCCGAGGGTGACGCCGGCATCATCTACGACGGGGTTCTCGAGTTCGAGCACAAGGTGATCACCCTGGATGCAATGCCCGAGATCCCCACCAAGATCATGATGAACGTGGGCAATCCGGACCGGGCCTTCGACTTCGCCTCCATCCCCAATGCCGGCGTCGGTCTGGCGCGGCTGGAGTTCATCATCAACAACATGATCGGCATCCATCCCCGGGCGCTGCTTGAATACGATGAGCTGCCCGCCGACCTGAAGGCGGAGATCGCCCCACGCATCGCCGCCTACGACAGCCCGGTGGATTTTTACATCAAGAAGATCGCCGAGGGTGTCTCCACCCTGGCCGCCTCGTTCGCCCCGAACCCGGTGATCGTGCGCATGTCCGACTTCAAATCCAACGAATACGCCAACCTGATCGGCGGGCCCCGTTACGAGCCGGTGGAAGAGAACCCGATGATCGGCTTCCGCGGCGCCGCCCGCTATATTTCCGACAGCTTCCGCAGCTGCTGGGAGATGGAGTGTAAGGCGCTGAAATATGTGCGCGAGGAGATGGGCCTGGACAACGTCGAGATCATGATCCCCTTCGTCCGCACCCTGGACGAGGCCAAGGGCGTAGTCGATGCACTGGCCGCCAACGGCCTGAAGCGGGGTGAGAACGGCCTGCGCCTGATCATGATGTGCGAACTCCCCTCCAACGCCGTTCTGGCAGAAGAGTTCCTGCAATACTTCGATGGCTTCTCCATCGGCTCCAACGACATGACCCAGCTCACCCTGGGTCTGGACCGGGACTCCAGTCTGGTGGCGGAGCGCTTCGACGAACGCGATCCAGCGGTGAAAAAGATGCTCAGCATGGCGATCAAGGCCTGCCGTGACCAGGGCAAATACGTGGGCATCTGCGGCCAGGGCCCGTCAGATCACCCTGACCTGGCCAAATGGCTGCTGGAACAGGGCATCAGCAGCGTATCCCTGAACCCGGATACGGTAATCGACACCTGGCTGTTCATGGCCGGGCAGAGCGCCACCTGAACCCCGCGATGGCAGGGGCCTCCTGCGGAAGGAGGCCCTTGCAGAAACGGACTTGCGCACCACCATTACCCATCCCCATCGTTGATTCTCCGTTTCTACCACCCCCAATCGCAGTTTATAATCCCACCATTCAATACAGATCGCGGCCAACTCCGGCCGACACATCTTCAAGGAGCCAGATACGTGGAAGAGAGAAAAGTCGATGTCGCCATCATCGGGGCCGGTAGCGCCGGTCTTTACGCCCTGGGCCAGGTCCGCCCTTCCGGTAAAAGCTTCGTCCTGATCAACGGCGGCCACCTGGGCACCACCTGCGCACGGGTCGGCTGCATGCCCTCCAAGGCACTGATCCAGGTGGCGGAGGACTATCACCGCCGCAACATCCTCAACCGCTATGGCGTGGAGGGTTACGACGAACTGGAGCTGGATGAAGAGGAGACCATGGAGCACGTGCGCGATCTGCGCGACACCTTCGTCGACCGGGTGATATCGAACAGCACCGACCGGCTGCCCGATGATCTGTTCATCGACGGTTATGCCAAATTCATCGATCCGCACACCCTCGATGTAGACGGCCAGCGCATCCATGCAGAACGGATCATCATCGCCACCGGCTCCCGTCCCATCGTGCCCGCCGCCTGGGAACAGTTCGGTGACCGTATCGTCACCACTGACACCGTTTTCGAGATGGACGGCCTGCCGGATTCCATGGCGGTCATCGGGCTGGGAGTGATCGGCCTGGAGATCGGTCAATCCCTGGCCCGGCTGGGAGTAGAGGTCACCGGCTTCGACATGCTGGAGACCATCGGTGGCCTGGACGACCCGGACGTGGCCGCCGTCGCCATCGAGGCCATCAGCCGGGATTTCCCTCTCCACCTGGGCCATGGCGCGGAAATCAGCAAAACCGACGACGGCCGGCTGCGTGTCACCGCCGGCGAGCACTCCGTGGTGGTGGACCGGGTGCTGGCCAGCCTCGGCCGCAAACCGAATCTGGACAACCTGGGGCTGGAAAATGCCGGCGTCGAGTTGGACGAGCGCGGCATCCCCCTGTTTGACCGCAATACCATGCAGCTGGGCGACAGCCACATCTTCATCGCCGGTGATGTCAATGGAGAGCGTCCGCTGCTGCACGAGGCAGGTGACGAAGGCCGCATCGCCGGTTACAACGCGGTGAACGACAAGGTCACTGCGTTCAAACGCAAGACCCCCCTGGCCATCACCTTCTGTGACCCCAACATCGCCCTGGTTGGCCAGCGCCTGTCTGAACTGGACCCGGAGACCACCGCCGTCGGCACGGTGAAATTCGCCCCGGTGGGCCGGGCCATGATCATGGGCAAGAACCGCGGCATACTGAAGGTCTACGGTGACAAGAAGAGCGGCCGCCTGCTGGGCTCGGAGATGGCATGCGTCAAAGGTGAGAACCTGGCCCACATCCTCGCCTGGTCGATCCAGGATGGGCATACGGTAGGCGAGTTGCTGCGCAAGCCCTTCTATCACCCGGTGATCGAAGAGGCGATGCAGGCCGCCCTGTACGACCTCTATCATCAGGTGGAGGCGAAAAACGACGGCCCCATCACCGAGTTGGAGGTGCTGGATTAACAAGCAGGATAAACTTCAGGGATCGGAGTCAGGCCGCTCCATATGGGTTGGGAAAACCAATATCGGTGGACCGCCTGACTCCGTATATGGTCCCTGAAGCAGCAGGCGGCTACTGCTGTCGTTGCAGCAGCCCCAGCAGCCGGCCGCCCTGCATCAGTTCGCCCTGGCCCCGCTGATTCACCTTCAAGCGGTAGTGACGCTCCAGGTCCGGGTTCGCCGCATCGGAGCACTGCAAGGCGATGCTGTTGCTGCTCTCTCCGGCCCAGAAACAGCGTTGGGCCGCGGTCTCCTCACCCGGCCTAAAGAACTCCGCCCGACCATCGAACTGCACCACCAGACGACTGTAGCCGCCCTCCAGACCATCCTCTATCTGCCAGGTGCCGGCCCCGGGATGGCCACTGCATCCGGCCAGTAACAACGGAATTGCCAACCACAGGCAGCGCAGAGGGCGTTCAATCAACATATGAAGATTCCTTATAGCCATGTGAGAGTCGCATCCAGGCCGTGACGGTGTTACACCTCAACTCAACCCCGTCGCGGGGCTGCTGCTCCCTGACGGGGACGCCATAAACCCATCCCTGGGGGCAACAGCCCCACACTCCTGACCGGGACGGAATGCGATTGACTGGATGCACTACATCGGGTGTTTGCAGCCTGCACCCTCACGGCCTGGACGCGGCTCCCACGAATAGATACGAGTCGATAGCGCGCATTATATGCCAAATATCGTAAACAGGGACGGGATGAAGCCAACTATGCCAAAATAGGCGATTCGATTTCACATGTTTCTTCGACACACATTCAGAGTAAACCAATGGCCCAGTACATCTACACCATGAACCGCGTCGGCAAGATCGTCCCCCCCAAACGGGTGATCCTGCGCGACATCTCCCTCTCCTTCTTCCCCGGCGCCAAGATCGGCGTGCTGGGTCTGAACGGGGCCGGCAAATCGACCCTGCTGCGGATCATGGCCGGCATCGACACGGATATCGAGGGCGAGGCACGCCCTCAGCCGGGGATCAAAATCGGCTACCTGCCCCAGGAACCGCAACTGGATCCGGACAAGGACGTGCGCGGCAACGTGGAGATGGCCCTGGGCGACGTCAAGGAGGCGCTGGCGGAACTGGATCAGGTCTACGCCGCCTATGCCGAGCCGGATGCCGACTTCGATGCCCTGGCCGCCCGCCAGGCGGAACTGGAGAACCTGATCCAGGCCAAGGAGGGGCACAATCTGGACCGCACCCTGGAGATCGCCGCCGATGCCCTGCGCCTGCCGCCCTGGGATGCGGACGTCAGCAAACTCTCCGGTGGTGAACGGCGCCGGGTAGCCCTCTGCCGGCTGCTGCTGGAAAAGCCGGACATGCTGCTGCTGGACGAGCCCACCAACCACCTGGACGCCGAATCGGTGGCCTGGCTGGAGCGCTTCCTGCACGACTATCCGGGCACCGTGGTGGCAGTCACCCATGACCGCTATTTCCTCGACAACGTGGCCGGTTGGATCCTGGAACTGGACCGTGGCCACGGCATCCCCTGGGAAGGCAACTACTCCTCCTGGCTGGAGCAGAAGGAGCGGCGCCTGGAGCTGGAGCAGA
>CAZJCM010000053.1:0-15778 GCA_964544655.1 uncultured Sedimenticola sp.
GCACCTATGTGGGCCTGCTCTGTCAGGGGAAGAACGACTTCGAGGCGGTCGAGGGCGTGCGCCAGGATCCTTTCTTCCAGCGGGCCTTGGGCATCGGGCGCATGCCCTCCTCGGCGCGTCTGCGGCAACGTTTCGACGAACAAGCCGAGGCGCTGACGGCAGCGGTGGACGACTGTCTGGCGCCGTTGCTGAAAAACCTGCGCGCGCCGGTCACCCCGCTGTCCACCGGCCATGTCGCCCTGCACGCCGATGTCGTCTGCCTGGACAACCGCAAGACCCGCAAGGAAGGCGTGGCGCGGACTTATCAGGGGTATGACGGCTATGCGCCTATCGGCGCCTATCTGGGTGAGGAGGGCTGGTGCGTGGGCATGGAGTTGCGTCCAGGGAATCAACACAGCCAGAAGGATTTTCCCTTCTTTCTCGACCGAACCTTGCCCCGGGCACGCCTGCTGGCAGGGGAACGCAAGCTGCTGGTCACCTTGGATGGCGCGCATGACGCCGCCGCCAATCGGGAACAACTGATGCGTGAACAGGTGGACTACCTGATCAAATGGAACCCCCGGGGTGAAAATCCCGAATCCTGGAAAGCCCGTGCGGAAGACCAGGAGCGCCTTATGGAGATACGACCCGGCAAACGTGTGGCCATGTTCGATGAAATCGTCGAATGGACCTTCGAGAAGAAAACCTATCGCGGACGCCGGGTGGTCCAGCTGATCGAACGGACCGAGGATCGTCACGGCCAGCCCCTGCTGTTCCCGGAGCTGACGCTGGAGGGCTGGTGGACCAGCCTGGATGCCGAAACGGTCGATGCCGAGACTGTGATCGCTCTCTACCAACAGCGCGGCACTTCCGAGCAATACCATAGCGAGTTCAAAACGGACCTGGATCTCGAACGCCTGCCTTCGGGAAAGTTCGCCACCAACGCCCTGGTGATGGCCCTGGCCGCCATGGCCTACAACCTCTTGCGTTACGTGGGACAAAACACCCTGATCGGGCCGGATGCGCCGCTGCGCAAGGCTCTGCATCGGCGCCGCATCCGTACGGTGATGCAGGAAATGATCTACAAGGCCGCCCGTCTGGTGCGCCATGGTCGCCGGTATATCCTGCGCTTTGGCCGGGGAGACCCGGGATATGTCGCGTTGGCGCGCTGCCACGCTCACGTCCTGGCGCTTTGACCCGAAAACCGCCGCGCCACACCGCCTCCACCTTGGCAGGCGGCGGCCTCCCTCACGCTGAACAACGCCAGTTGAACCCGATTCCGCATGGCATGGCGAACACACGCGCGCTTTCACTCTGATTCCCGGTGCAACATCCGAGAAAACACCCATCACAGCAGCTCCCTTGAGGAATCGGGACCCAAAGGCGGTTTTGGTGGAGGGGAAGTCACGGATTCAGGTTGCTGTATGTCGGGGCCTCGCATCGTCAATATCACCGTATCGGTACGTTCAGGTTGATCTTGCGGAATTCTGGGAGTTTTTCAACAGCCTGCTAAAGCACTTCATCACATATCACGCAGACGCCCAACGCATCACCTTCTTGACAGCCGCGCAAGTATCTCCCATCTCCTTGTCGCCCAACGTGGGATGAACAAGAAACATCAAGGCCGTCTCCCCAAGCACCTTGGCATTTGCCAAGCGACGTTCGGGTTTCCACCCCTTTTGTTCGAAAGCCTTCTCCAAGTAGATCTCGGGGCAGGAGCCAGTAAAGCATGGGATCCCCTCCGCCGAGATTGCAGAAAGAATACGATCCCTCGTCCAACCATTTCTCAGTCTTTCCGGTCGAACAAAAGTGTAATACTTGTAATAGGAGTGATCCACACTTTCTGGCGGATGTGTCACTCTCAAAGCAGGGATAGCATTAAAACAGTCGCTCAAGATCAGGGCATTGCGACGACGGCGCACTACCCACTGGTCAAGCTTGCGGAGCTGTATACGTCCTATGGCAGCCTGCATTTCGGTCAAACGCCAGTTTGTACCGAACGTATCATGCAGCCAACGGTAACCAAGCGTATACTCTCTGTGATAAACGGCCTCATGGCTTTTGCCATGGTCCTTGTACGCCCAAGCATGTGTCCACAACTCACGATCACCGGTCACGAGCATGCCACCTTCACCACCCGTGGACATGATCTTATCCTGGCAAAAAGAAAAAGCGGCCATGTCCCCCAGACTGCCCACCGGCCTTCCTTTGTATTTCGCGCCATGCGCCTGGGCGCAATCCTCAATTACTCGGATGCCTCGCTCTCGAGCCAAGGCTACAATGGGATCCATGTCGCAAGGCCAGCCAGCCAAGTGAACTGCAACTATAGCCTTCGTACGAGGCGAGAGCACCTTTTCGATCGTTTCTGCAGTAATGTTTTGCGAGACCGGATCCACATCGGCGAATACCGGCTTGGCGCCTAGGACGATGAATGCACTCGCCGAGGCAATAAAGGTGCGTGGCGTAACCACAACCTCATCACCGGGGCCTATACCTAATGCACGAAAAGCAAGCTCCAAGGCAACGGTGCCATTTGCAACTGCAACCGCATGATGTACGCCACAATATTCGGCGAACTCCTGCTCGAACAAGCGACCTTCTTTACCGGTCCAGTAGTTCACCCGGCCTGAACGCAATATCCGGGCAACAGACTCCACCTCCTCTTCCGAATGGAACGGCCAAGGAGGGAAAGGGGTCGTACGTTCTACGTCCCCGCCATCCAGGGCCAGCCTCTCTTTTCTAGCCGCCTTTACGCTCATTGTTTTTCAGTGGAACCTTTGATAACCCTGGCCGGTACGCCAAAAGCCGTTACACCAGACGGAAGGTCGGCTACTACAGCAGCACCCGCTCCGACGATCACTTCGTCTCCAATTGAGAGGCACTGTCTTACACTGACTCCTATCCCGATCCAACCGCAACGCCCCACGCTCACATTGCCTGCCAGTGAAGCTCCGGGAGATATGTGTACGCCGTCGGCCAAACGACAATCGTGCTCAACGACGGCACCTGTGTTTACGATGCATCCGACATCCAAGCGAGCACCAATGTTGATTACAGCCCGCGCAAGAACTACGCTTCCTTCTCCAATATGTGAATGGGAACTGATCACAGCCGTTGGATGGACAATCACAGGCAATTCGAATCCTTGTTCCCTGTATTCATCGATCCAGTGCAAACGCGCCGCATTGTCGCCCAAGGCAACAACGATCGATGTGTATCGATCAAAGAATGAGGCGGCGTCTTCCAGACTTCCTTTAACCGGCCATACCCCAGATTTTTCGAGCCCCGGAAAACGGTCATCCAAGAATGCTATACGATCCCATGCCCCACTCGCTTGCGCCGCATCCGCGACAACTCTTCCATGACCACCTGCGCCAGCTATAAGAAGACTGCTCAACTGTTGCTTCCCCGAAAACGCTCTCTAGTAGCATGGCCCGGCTGGCTTATATCCTCGGCCCGGATCACCTTCAACAGAGTCAACCAGAGAATCTTCAAATCCAACCAAAAGGAGCGGTTGTCAACGTACCAAACATCCAAAGCAAACTGCTCTTCCCAATTCAATGCGTTGCGCCCGTTTACCTGTGCCCAACCGGTAATGCCGGGACGAACCTCGTGACGGCGAGACTGCTCTGCCGTATACAGAGGCAGGTATTCCATCAGGAGAGGGCGAGGGCCGACCAAGCTCATATCTCCTTTCAACACGTTCCAGAGCTCTGGCAGTTCGTCCAAGCTGGTACGCCTCAGCCAAAGACCGAAAGGGGTAAGCCGTTCAGCGTCCGGCAGTAGCTTGCCCGCAGCGTCCCGCCGATCGAGCATCGTACGAAACTTACACAGGCGGAACGGTCGGCCGTGATACCCCGGACGCTGCTGGCAGAACAAAACCGGCCGACCAAAGTTAGCCCACACCAACACTGCCAGCAACGCCATCGGCAACGCCAGCACAAATAATAACAGCGAAGACACCGCAACATCGAACAGGCGCTTGGTCATTGCTCCAGCACTTCCTGCAACACCTGCACGTAACGATCCGCCAGTACCGGTATCGAATGGTGCTCCTCCACATAGCGACGCCCCGCGCGCCCCATTGCGGCCCGTTCTTCCGCACTCAACTCCATTAGCTTGCGCACCCCTTCCGCAATGGCCACCGGGTTTTCCGGAGCCACCACCAGCCCGGCTCCAGAAAGCTCAACCGGGTTATTCGGTGAGTCTCCGGCCAATAGCACCGGCCTGCCGGCTGCCAGGTAGTCGAAAAGCTTGTTTAGGCTGATACCGTAACGGTACAGTGAGATGTCCTTGAGCACGGCAATACAGATATCGGTTGCCATCAAGATGTCCCGGACCTGTTCTTTCGGCACCGGCTCTAGGAACTCCACCATACCCGGAGCCCGCTCGTGGGCCAACGCTTGCAGACGGGGCTTCTCCCCACCCTCCCCCACTAAGCGGAAAAGGATGCGGCCCGCATAGCCCTGCCGCCTTAACAACGCGGCAGCTTCAATGATACTGTCAAGCGCGTTGGCACGGCCATGGGTTCCGGCATAGGTGACCACGAAACGTGCCCCCCAATGTTGTACCGGCTCGGCGGTGAGCGGCCCCGGATCGATGCCATTGGGAATCCAACGCACGCTGCCGGGCGATGCGCCGTGGGTCTCCATGTATTCCGCGGCATTGGGTAGAAGTGACACGACCCGGTGCGCCCAACGGTAGCAACGGCGCTCGATCCAGCCAAAGAGCCTCACCAGCAGATGCTTCCGACCAAAACCGGAAATCGCCTGCAGGGAGAGCGGCCACAAATCGCGCACCTCGAACACCCATGGCACGCCCATGGCACGCGCCCGTAGTGCTGAAGCAAACGCTGCGAACAAGTGTGGACTGGAGCCGATCACCACATCGGGCCGCGGCAGACGTTGCACCGACGGCGAGAACGCCACCTTGGCTGCGAACACCAGCATGTTCCAGATACGGCTGAGGGAGTGGCTCCGGTAGGGCGGTGAAGCCAACCATAGGACTTTCACTCCATTGTAATCTGCGAGTCCTGTTCGAATATCGGGATCCACAACACCGCTCAGGTAGCTGACCGGTGATGCCACCAGTATTACCTCATGGCCTTGGCGCACCAGCTCACGGGCAATGAGGAAGTGCCGGGTACCGCCATCCTGCCAAGGAAGACGCACATACTGGTTTACGATTAGAACATTCATCAGGCTGAATCAGCGATCCCACGTTGCAGATAATTGTGGCGCGCCGCCACGGCCATGCCAAGCAGTAACAACGCGCGCGCAAGCACGAATACCCAGGCTATTCCAAGCAGTCCTTCGAGCGGGTAAATTAACCATGCTCCTATTAGCAACAGAATCACGCCCACACCTTGCAGCAACGCTAAGCTACGAATCTCCGTAGGCCGAAGAAAAGTCTTGGCGACAACTCCCGAAATCAGGGAGATCGGCAGCGCGAGAACCATAATATCGAATACCTTGATCGCTGCGACGTAATCCTCACCATACAGAAACGGGATACCCACACCGGATAGGGCCCACAAGGTCGGCACTACGAGCAGGCTCCCGATGGTCAATACGAATATCCATTGGTTGGCAAACCGGTACAAACGAGCTGGCTCATGAACCGACCACTCATGCAGATGCGGCAGAAAATAACGCTGTAACAAAGATGAAGGCAACAGGTAGATGACGGTCAGTAGACTGCCTGACACAGCGATGTACGCGGCATCCGCCTGGCCGCCAAGAATGCCGACAAGTGGTACCACAAGACGTAAGTCCAGTTTTTCCAGCCACTCCGATATCCCGTATGGCCAAGCTTCCGATAACAGATCCTTCAATGTCGCACTTCGTGATGCTTCCATCACAGGCGCTTCGCGACGGAGTGACAAGAGTTCACGCACGGACACCCAAGTTAGCGGAAATAGCACCAGCACGAAACCAACGACAACATGAAGTATCCCCCGCCCAAACTGCAAAACCAGCACTACAACGAGGGCACGTGGAACAACCTGTAGCAAGGGCCAGTAGATCAGTGCCGGAATACGGTGCTGGTACTGAAACTTCGAATAGACCGCAATCACCGGTACCAACAGCAACAGCCATACGGATAGAATCCATGCGGCGTGCCGAACCCCTTCGTCGAGACCGCTTCCTTCCAGCCACGCCAGATACAACGCTACGGAAAGACCGCCAAACAGGCCCAGCCCTCTCGCCGCTGAGGGTAAATAGCCAGCTGCCGCAGGCCCAATAGCTTTGTAACGATGGAGAACGTATTGTGGAATGCCGACGATCGCCAGCGGTATGAATGCTTGCACACCTGCCCAAGCGACACTGAAGGCCCCGAAGGTCTCGAGGTCAGTGTTTTGTGCCAGCAACCAAAGCGTCAGAAAGGAGAAAAAAGCTCCGCCCAGCGTGGCAAGAGAAATCTTGAGCGATGCAGAAAGATGTTCCGAGGCCATCACGCGGTATTTATTCGCCAGAGTGCAGCGGTCGGAGAATCACTGCCAGCGGCGACACCCATACGAGACCATCAGCATCCAGGTGCAGCTTCAGTTCGAGTTCGCGGGCCCCGGATGCCACTGGCAGGAGTTCCGCGAACCCCTTGTTGCCGCGACTGAGCACCACCGCCACATCGGCAAACGGCGTCTCAGCCTCCACTCGCCGGATCTGCACCCGGGCACGCGCCCGACCTTGCCACTCCCACCGGAGTGCCACGACGCCCTCACCCCAGATCGGTAAGCGCACGCGGTAAGTTCCACTGGAAAGCTTGCGCAGGCGGATGCACGGGGTGTTCTCACCATCGACGTTACCCGCAGCGTCGTCAACCGACCACCAACGGCAGTATCCGTCATAGCCACCGGAAGGCGGGGGCCGTTTCTTCCCGTACAGGTGATACAAGACACCATGTGAGTTACGGGCCACTACCTCCGAATACAAAGGATCACCCACAATGCGCCGTATCCAACTGTTCTCTATTTCGGCCAAGCTGTAGTTTGGCAGAAAGACATGGCTAATGCCCAGCCGGATCAGCTCATCAAAGGCATCGTCAGGACTCCGTGCATGATAGAAGGGCTCCAACCTCCCATCAAGGTAACGAACAAACCGCGCATCGGTATAGTAGGCAAGCTGGTCCATTCGAAAGGTCAGCAACAGGTTTCCAGGCTGTCGGCTGATCTTTGCAGCCTTCTCCAACAGATATGCGAGCGAAGAGGAGTCCAATGCCTTGGTTTCGAACCACGCCCTGTCCCCGTACACTAAATTATGCAGGGGAGTATTCAGAACCGCTACAGAAGCCAGGGCTACGGGCGACACCTGCAACAACCCCAATAGGACTGCCACTTTCACAGGCTGGCCTCGCGAGCCCTGACGTTCGCCACGGCCACAACGCGAAACAACCAGTTGCTGCAGACCGAACATGCTCAGAATCGTAAAAAACGGCAGCATTGGAAGGAAGTAACGCGAGCCGCGTATCGGCGCATCATTTCCCTTGATCACTAGGGCTATGATCAGCAACCAATAGAGCGCGATGAAAATCGCCGATATACGTACCAGCGGTTCCTGCTTCCAATGACGCCCCCAGAACGGAAACAATGCCAGCGCCAACCAAGGGATAACGCCATAGAAAGTCAGCCGGGTGAACGGCATGAGAATACCGTGCAGAAACTTGTCGGCCCAACCAGCCATACCATCCCGCGTATCCAGGAACTCCGCCCTTGCGATCTCTGCAATTTGCCAAATGGGAGTCTGATCTCGCAGCATGGATCCGTGTACAACATAATTGTCCAGATACTGGTATCCCCCCAGCAGCAGCCCGCCCAAGCCCACCAACAGGGAATTCACCAAGCGGCATCCTAGAGGTTCTCGCCCCGCTGTGAGATATCCCATCATCAGCAAAGCCCCGACCACAAGCCCGAGCGAATGACTGAAGACCAGAAGACCAAGAAGGACCACTGCAAGAACCAGCCCCGATGATTTCCACATCCCTCTTGACAACACCAGTGCCAAAGCCAGAGCACAAGCCATGATGATCGGATCGACGCCATGCGTTATCACCTGGTAGGCATACAAAGGCGTCAATACGAAAGCCAACGCCCCCATCACCCGCACATCCATCCCCAGACGAGGAATGGAAAACATGAACAAGCACAATGTTGCTATAGCAAACCAGGGGGTGATCGTCTTTGCAAACCCGAACTCATCACCACCAACCCCAATCAACCAGTGAGCCAAAATATTGCTCGCGTAACCTGGCGGATGAAGCATGTAGACAATGAATCCACTACCCGCTTCCGCTTGCTGCATCGGATAAAACGAAAATCCGCCCGTACCTCTCGCAATCCTAGCAATCGTTGCATATTGCACGGGATCGTTCGCATACAGCGGAAGATGAAGCGATAACAGCACGATTACGATAAGAACTGCAGCAAGCAGCACTATCAACAAGCATGACACCCTGTGTGGCATGAAAGATCCACCTGTATCTGTATATCGATGCCGCCACATCGCTCGTTGTCTCACTGCAAGGATGCCCAAGCCAATGTACGACACGACAATCAGGCCACGCAGGCATGCGCCATGCAACAACTGCAGGCTGTCTGACAACCCCACATACCAGACAATCAAGGATGGCAGTAAAGGGATAACGATGACTGCAACAATCAGCAAGGCCCACCTCGCCATGATATCCTTTCCCGAACCTGAATCCGTGACTTCCCCACCCCTGAACACTCGTTCGCACGATGATCATCGCGTAAAATTGCGACCCAGGCCATTTCCACGATTTCACCCATAGGGTGAACCTGCCATGACCTTCATCTTCGAGCAAAGCGACACGGAAATCTACGCTTCCCATGCCGGCCTGGCGGTGATCGGTCCTCTTCTCAACCGTCACAGCGGTTTGAAGAAGCGGCTCAAGTCGATTCCGCTGCGTCATGGGATTCCCCATATCGACCTGATCCGCACCTATGTGGGCCTGCTCTGTCAGGGGAAGAACGACTTCGAGGCGGTCGAGGGCGTGCGCCAGGATCCTTTCTTCCAGCGGGCCTTGGGCATCGGGCGCATGCCCTCCTCGGCGCGTCTGCGGCAACGTTTCGACGAACAAGCCGAGGCGCTGACGGCAGCGGTGGACGACTGTCTGGCGCCGTTGCTGAAAAACCTGCGCGCGCCGGTCACCCCGCTGTCCACCGGCCATGTCGCCCTGCACGCCGATGTCGTCTGCCTGGACAACCGCAAGACCCGCAAGGAAGGCGTGGCGCGGACTTATCAGGGGTATGACGGCTATGCGCCTATCGGCGCCTATCTGGGTGAGGAGGGCTGGTGCGTGGGCATGGAGTTGCGTCCAGGGAATCAACACAGCCAGAAGGATTTTCCCTTCTTTCTCGACCGAACCTTGCCCCGGGCACGCCTGCTGGCAGGGGAACGCAAGCTGCTGGTCACCTTGGATGGCGCGCATGACGCCGCCGCCAATCGGGAACAACTGATGCGTGAACAGGTGGACTACCTGATCAAATGGAACCCCCGGGGTGAAAATCCCGAATCCTGGAAAGCCCGTGCGGAAGACCAGGAGCGCCTTATGGAGATACGACCCGGCAAACGTGTGGCCATGTTCGATGAAATCGTCGAATGGACCTTCGAGAAGAAAACCTATCGCGGACGCCGGGTGGTCCAGCTGATCGAACGGACCGAGGATCGTCACGGCCAGCCCCTGCTGTTCCCGGAGCTGACGCTGGAGGGCTGGTGGACCAGCCTGGATGCCGAAACGGTCGATGCCGAGACTGTGATCGCTCTCTACCAACAGCGCGGCACTTCCGAGCAATACCATAGCGAGTTCAAAACGGACCTGGATCTCGAACGCCTGCCTTCGGGAAAGTTCGCCACCAACGCCCTGGTGATGGCCCTGGCCGCCATGGCCTACAACCTCTTGCGTTACGTGGGACAAAACACCCTGATCGGGCCGGATGCGCCGCTGCGCAAGGCTCTGCATCGGCGCCGCATCCGTACGGTGATGCAGGAAATGATCTACAAGGCCGCCCGTCTGGTGCGCCATGGTCGCCGGTATATCCTGCGCTTTGGCCGGGGAGACCCGGGATATGTCGCGTTGGCGCGCTGCCACGCTCACGTCCTGGCGCTTTGACCCGAAAACCGCCGCGCCACACCGCCTCCACCTTGGCAGGCGGCGGCCTCCCTCACGCTGAACAACGCCAGTTGAACCCGATTCCGCATGGCATGGCGAACACACGCGCGCTTTCACTCTGATTCCCGGTGCAACATCCGAGAAAACACCCATCACAGCAGCTCCCTTGAGGAATCGGGACCCAAAGGCGGTTTTGGTGGAGGGGAAGTCACGGATTCAGATCCTCTTCATCATCAGACGTCGCAGTTATTCTGTGAATTCAGGGGAGGTTATTGATACAACTCAGCGCCTGCTTCAATTTTGATGAAGTATATTGACCGAGATTGGATATACAGCTGAGCTCTTCGACTGAAACAACTCCACCACTGGCGAGCTTCACCGAAAGGCGTTCTATCCGAACGCTGCTCATACCATTATATTGCTGCATCAATTCGTGGATCCCACCTTCGGCTGAAGGAATTATTATGCTGTTCACCCAGCCTTTAACCAGTGCAAACCAGCCCTTGGAATCTTTATGGTTAAGGCATAATTCCACTCTATACTCGTCAACACCCGGAGGAATCAGCAACCTACGCCGCAACTCAAAAGGCCTACCAATAAGATTCAGTGTATCTATTAGCGTACGGCCTCCAATATACCTACCATCAGAGTACAGCAACACATTGGCTGTAATGCGGCCTTCCACATATCCATCGATGTCGAAATCGAACATACGCGGCTTGCTACCACCGATATAATAACGCCCTGAACCCTGACCGTACCTAGAAGGAGCAACAGCTCGGCTACCCAGCCCAGTATAGACACACTGATTCTTAGCCCAGCTACGAGCTTCTATGGAGTTCGCGATCCCTTTCGGAACTGAAAGAATCAGACTTTTATCGTAGGTGGTCCACAGCATTCCTTTCTTTACTCTATCAGCATAATCTCTATTCTCTACCCGAGAGAGCTCAATTCCATTAGTCAATGCTTGCTTGACGGAATATATCTCATACAGTAGGCGAAAATTATAAGTTTGCCTGCTTGTCTTAAAATAGATAGAAACACCACGAGTGCTTCCAATCAACGTAGATTCCCAGATTGGCCTGAAATTCACCCTCCCGTTTAGCGAGTATTCAACAAGAGTAATCTTCAACCACCCTTCACCCACGACTCGAGATCGCAACCTGTACCCTCTTCCCGGTTCTATATCCGGATTCTTCCACAAAGGAGGATAATGGAGGTCTCCGTACCCCGTATAAAAGACACTCTTGATGCCTCCGCACTCGTTTTTTGGCTCATGCAGATTCGCAACGCCTTCCACGACAAGAGCACCCTTGCGGCACGAAACAACGGTTCCCCCTGCCTCACCAACCGGTATCACTTTGTATGTCACATCCGGTTTTTCGTTCTCCCAACGCAAACGGTACAATCGCGCCCCATTAGACTCTAGGACGAGCTCAGATACCGCAGGATCTGCTAATATCTCGTATATTTTGCTATCAAAAACGGTAACCAAACCATATGCCGGCACAAGCAGGTACTCTACACCCAGATTGCGAAGCTCTCGCACGGCATCATTTCTATCGCTCGCCGCCAATACAGGCGCCATGCGCGGGTCCAGATGGCGAATTAATTTCCTCTTCCCATAGAGCGCGAGATCATTCTGGCGAAACGTCAACACAAGGGCGTCATCAGGCACATAGTGATTGATATAGTCGATCAGAAGGTACCTTCCTCGCGTCGACTGAAGAAGTAAGTTATAGTTATTTTCCACCAATACGGCGAGTCCGCCAAAGGCCCCCAGCCTGTGATCGAGATAGATGCCGATCGGCAACGTTGAGCCGACCAGCACGGACAGAACCGCCAGTCTTCTAAGCCACAGAACGGAAACCATACAACTTTGCCAGTAAGACACCGGCCCCAAAAGCAATCCAAGGTTGAGGAGTCATCATATAGCGGTCTCCCGCCACCATTACAGGCATTCCCAGCACAAGTGTAAGCGCCACTGTGAACATGAAACCCAGGACAAACAGGATTAGCGCCACTTCCATCATTGCGCTTCGCCAACTTCCTCGTAATATCAACAGACGGCGCATCATAAGGAAAAGAAAACCCGCGAAAAGCCAGTAGCTGAAACCGAAGGCTCTAGGTTTACTGAATCCACGCAAGAGTCCATGAACAATCCTGTCCGAGATCGTATACATACCATTACCGAACCAGACGTACTCCCTATAATGTATATTTTCAAGGTCGTAAACGGGAAGACTGTCATACACCGGCACTCCAAAGAGCATCATGTTATCGAGCATCCGCCACCCCCCAATCAATAGGGCGACCACTGAAGCAAACATAATCAGCGCCAGTTTTCTTCGAACCGCCCCCCTCATCAGCACGAACAATATTGGCATGAGGAACGGCAGCGTGAAAAGCATCCCTATCGAATGGGCATAAATGCTGGCTGCGGCAACCACCGAAAGCGGTATCATATCCTGGAAGCCAAGTTCCTGCTTCGATGCGCAGTACACAACCCACAAAAAGGCCGATAACATCAGGTAGATCCTGAATGCATCAATGCTCAGCTGAGAGGACTGGACGTAGTATACCGGGGTCAGCATAAAAACAATCCCCGCAAAGAGAAAACTCCCTTTTGCTTGACCACGGCACATCCCGTACAATGCCAACAAAGTAAACAGCACGTAAAATGGCGTGATCAGAGACACGATCTGAACGTTGCTGACGCCTCCCTGGATAAGAAAGGCCCACACATATAGTCCCAAGAAACCTAGTGGATGACTGGAAGTTGCATAAAATCCGGTTTCCGGATCCGGATCAGTCAGCGGATAGAAAGCAACCGTTTTTTCCAGGTAAATCATCTTCGAAACGACCACATACTGTATGGCGTCGTTTTCAGTCAGCGGTAGAAACAATGCAAGAAAGACGTTGGAGGCCACCAGCCCGAGCAAGAGAAGCCATAGTATCTGCTCAAACTTGTTCGCTGATCTGATGCTACGAATTAGTGCGCCGGAGGAAAGAACGAATCCTTTCATCAAGCCGAGAAGTTCCACCCTGGAATAAAAGGCAAGCATCACAAAAAAAACCACCACAAGGCCAATGTAGAACAGCGCGCTCTGATGAGGCACCCATTTGATAGCAGAGATGAGAACCCAAGAAAGAGCAGCCGGCCCAACCCCAAGAGACACCACAGTCATACGCCCCTTTTCTGCTTCCTCCACCTCCGCTGCACGAATCAATGCAGCGCTACCGATCAGGGACGATAGCAGCATACTTGCAAACAAAAGTATCCAGCCCATTCACTCACTCCCTATCCGCCTGGACTCCTGTTAGGCCCGTTTCGTTTTCCATCACACCGACTCTTATGGCCTTCATCACCCGAGTCAGCAACCCGGGGCCTGCAACATATGTCAACAACGTCGCCAACGCTTCTCTCAGGCTCTGCCAAACAACTGCAATTGCCCCTGCTCGGCGTTCTTCAACCGTAACAACCACTATATTCAGGCTACCCAACCGGTGAACCAGATATTCAAGTCTGTACTGATGTAAGGAAGAGGTGACGAGGATCAGCTTGCGCCACCCGGACGTCCGGGCAATACGCTCAATCTCATACAGGTTGGATACCGTGTCCCATGACCCACTGTCGGTAATCAAGGCCGCCTCCACACCGATACGTTTTCGCAGAAAGTCCGCCAGCAATCTCGCTCCAATGGGCCTCGCCTCACCCCTGAACCCCCCAACACAAAGTATGGGCAAGCTCGAACGCGCGCCACCTCCCTTGGTGAGTACGAGCGAGGCGGCCTTCTCGGCCCGGCTTATGGAACCCTTCCCCAGCCTTCCCTGCCTATCGAAGTCATCAAACAGGACCACCACCGCATCAGCATCCTGCACAGATGGGGTAGCATTGCCACCCAAGGAATACCAATAAATGAGTGTCGCCTGCGCACCTAGCAGGACCAGGAAAACCATCAACGTAATCTGCGCGAGGCGCCACGTGTGCACCCTAGAAGCTGTCAACATCGCTCAGCGGAACTTACTGATCTCGCTGGCGGTATCTGTGACCATCCCCCTTTAATCCCCCCTGTATACAAAAACCAATTTCTTCGGATCACTGGCTAGATTCTCAGCTCCATCTTTACTCTGGCGTAATACTTGAGCAACAGAGCAGAGGCAACAAACGAAACCGCCGTCCCCGCCGCTGCCCCATGGATACCCACCAAGGGTATCAGAGACAAGTTGCCCAGAATATTGACGGCCACCACATACAGTTTGATTTTCATGTGAGTTCCGGGAAAGCCGCCCTGGACCAACAGCATGCTGAGAGGAAAATAACCCGAGGCCAACGCCATACCCACAGAAAGAACAATCAGGACACTCCAGCTTTCCTCGAACTCCACACGGCCCACGAAAAACCCCAATACCGTTGGGAACAAAGCAATAGCCACCAGATTCACCAACCCCATGAGACCGTAGGACCGGCGCATCATTTTTCTCAGGTAGCCGGCCAGCTCCTCGCGCCGCCCTGAACAGTAATATAGGGTGATGATCGGATTTAGATTATCACGCAATATCGTCGACAGTTGGTACAGCCCCTCAGCAACGATCGCAGCCATGCTGTAGACGCCTACTGCCCGGTCACTGGTGAATATGCCGAGCATGACCACATCCACGCGCGTGTTAAGTTCAGCCACCGTACCACTAAGAAAGCTTCGCAGCCCAAATCCCAGGTGTTCATTGACCCAGGACCAGTTCCAGTCGCTCCAGCGGACGACGTAGCGTCTCGATATGTAAGCGAGTAGCAGTGGCAACAACAGGAGTTCGGGTACGGTAAGCGCGACCGGCAGCCGGTAGGGCTCGAACCCGCTCAGCGATACATAGAACAAGGTGCCGATCAGGACCAGGTAACGCCCAATCTGAGCCAGCGAGTAGACCCTCATGTTCCGATGGGCATTGATGATCGCCAGCAAAACCTTGTTGATCGAATATCCCCACAATCCCGGCAAGGCATACCACCACCCACTCGCCACATCGTGACTATCGAACAGGGCTTCGATCCAAGGTGTCGATAAATAGCATGCTAGGGTAACCAGACTGGAACTCCCTATTACCAGGACGATCGCCGAAACAATAACCCGATTGGCGCCCTGTCGATTCTCTGCCTGTTCGGAAACATGACGTAACACAGACAGCCAGATACCAAAAGAGGCAAACTGTGACACCACGATGTACAGGGCGAACACTTGGTTGAAAATACCCAGAGCAGCGGCGTCGTAATACCGTCCGATGACGACATTCAAACCGACCCCAGCCAGGCCCATGACCAAGAAAGCCGCAGAGGTCCAAGCCACTCCGCTTCTTATGTCGATAGCCATCTGTTGCCGTCACATTGAATATGCCAATACGCCAACTACTGCCCCATGATTCTCGAAGTTACAGGACATAGCCCCCCTCGCAACATACAGCCCCAATGCCTTAATTCCCGGGCAAGAAACTGCGCGGTTCACAGAAAACGTCAAACCTCACCTATTCCTTCACAAGCAGGTCTGGCTGTTTTTTTGGCCATGCTTTGAGCGCTTGAATGGGCGTGGGAAACTCTCAGGCTCTTCCGTGAGATATGGGTAGTGCACAGGCCGCCCGCGCAAGGGCGCGTGGATACCGCAACGACAGCACCTTCATCACC
>CAZJCM010000054.1:0-14072 GCA_964544655.1 uncultured Sedimenticola sp.
TCCCCATCATGCGTGGCTGTTTCGGCGGCTGCACCTTCTGCTCCATCACCGAGCATGAAGGGCGCATCGTGCAGAATCGTTCTGAAGCGTCGGTGATTCGCGAGATCGAGACCATCCGTGACACGGTGCCCGGCTTTACCGGCATCGTCTCCGATCTTGGCGGTCCCACCGCCAACATGTACCGCATGCGCTGCCGGGAGAGCGGGATCGAGGACGCCTGTCGCCGCCTCTCCTGCGTCTTTCCCGACATCTGCAAGAACATGGTCACCGACCACCATCCGCTGATCAGCCTCTACCGGCGGGCGCGGGCGCTGCCGGGGATCAAGCGCATCTTCATCGCCTCCGGCCTGCGCTACGACCTGGCGGTGCGGGACCCGGAGTACATCAAGGAACTGGTCACCCACCACGTGGGCGGCTACCTGAAGATCGCGCCGGAGCATACCGAGCAGGGCCCCCTGGAGATGATGATGAAACCGGGTATCGGCACCTATGACCGGTTCAAGCGGCTGTTCGAGAAATACTCGAGGGAGGCGGGCAAGGAGCAGTATCTGATTCCCTATTTTATCGCGGCCCATCCGGGCACCACCGATGAAGACATGCTCAACCTGGCCCTGTGGCTGAAACGCAACAACTTCCGCCTGGATCAGGTGCAGGCATTTCTGCCCACGCCACTGGCCCTGGCCTCGGCCATGTACCATACCGGGCGTAATCCCCTGCGCCGGGTGCGGCGTGGTCAATCCAAACTGCCGGTACCCAAGGGGCTGCGTCAGCGGCGGCTGCACAAGGCGTTCCTGCGCTACCACGATGCGGAGAACTGGCCGATATTACGCGAGGCGCTGAAGCGCATGGGACGGGCCGATCTGATCGGCAACGGCAAGCGCCATCTGGTGCCGGCCTGGCAGCCGGCAGGGACGGGGGGACGGCAGCGGAACCACCAGCCTGCCAGACCGGGAGTGAAACGCAACAGACAGCAGAGAAAAACAACCGGCAGGAGGTAACATCCGATAGGCCCCTGCATTTTTTGTATCCGCAGGAGCGGCGCTTCGCCTTGAAGATACGGGTCTCGAAGCATCTGAGGCGTCAATATCGCGGCGAGGCGCCACTCCTGCTTAGTTCTGCTTTGTCAGATAACCCATGTGCATAGAACCCGGGTCGGTCAAGGCGCTCTGTGGGACGCCGTAAACCCATCCTTGGGGGCTTGGCGGCGGCATCCTTGCCGCCGACACCCACAGAGCGCCTTGACCGACCCGGCTCCAGGGTAATCTGACAAAGCAGAATTAATCGGTAAACATGAGATCTATTCGTGTTTATTTGCGTTCATTCGCGGCTAAAATTCCCTTTTGATTGAACCAAGTAACCAATGCCGTCGAATCGACACAGCCGCAAGCCCCGCTTCGGCATCCGAAAAAAGATTCTGCTGTTTGCCCTGTTCGCCACCCTGGTGCCGTCTCTGCTGCTGGGCTGGATCGCCTATTACAAGACCGGGGAGATTCTGCAACAGCAGACGGAGCAGACCTTGCAAGGCGCTGTGGTCAGGTTGCGCACGGCCCTGGATGGCTGGCTGGCGGGGCAGTACCGGAATCTCGAGATCTTCTCCAATTCTTTCGTTCTGATGGAGAATCTGCAGCGGTTCGTGGAGCAGCGACCCGCAGGTGCAGTGGCCGGCGAGGTTGCCGGTGAGACCAAGGCTGCGCGGCAACTCACGGAATACCTGGATCTGTTGCGCGGCCAGACGCAGGATTATCGGCGTCTGCTGTTGCTGGATCTGGAGGGACGCCTGGTGGCGCAGAGTCCACAGACGATGGCGCCGGCGCCATTTTCCGAGACCTGGCAGAAGCAACTGGACCGATACAACAATGTCCTGTTGCCGCTGGCGGAAGGGGAGGTGGGGGGCCAACGGTTGCTGTTGCTGGCGGTGCCGGTGCTGTCTCCGCGGGGGATTCGCACGGGCTATCTGGCGGCTGAGTTCGATGCCCGCGGGCTGGCGCCGCTGCTGCGGGATAGTGCCGCCGGACAGCGGCTATTGCTGCTGAATGGCGACAAACGGGTGCTGCTTGCCGCACCGGTGACGGATGCCGGCGTCATGGTCGATATCTCCCTGCTGCAGCCGTTGCAGTTGCAGTTCTATCCTGGTCCGGGGGGCGGGAAGATGGTCGGCCTGTTCACTCATGTTGATCGATTGCCCTGGCTGCTGGTGGCGGAAGTGCCTTACCGGGACGCCTTTGCTGCGGTGGACCGGTTACGTGATCTGTCGCTGCTGCTCGCCCTGCTTCTGCTGGCCGGTTTTGGACTGCTTGCCTGGTTCGTGGCACAAAGTATCCTCTCTCCCCTCCGGCGTCTGACCGATGCAGCAGCCGAGGTGGCGGCAGGCAACCTGGATATCAAGCTGCAGACGAAGGGGCGGGATGAGTTGGGCCTCGCCATCAGGGTGTTCAATGATATGGTGGTGCGTCTGCGTGAGAGCCGGGAGCTGTTGCAGCGTATCTCCACCACTGATGCCCTCACCGGCCTGGCCAATCGGCGCCACCTCATGGATATCCTGGCGTTGCAGTTTCAGCGTTTTCAGCGCAATGGCATCCCTTTCTCTCTGCTGATGGTGGATATCGATCACTTCAAGCGGATCAATGACACCTATGGACATCTCGCCGGTGATGCGGTGCTGGAGCGAGCCGGGGCGTTGTTTCGTGAGCTGTTGCGCTCGGTCGACAGCGCCGGACGCTATGGGGGCGAGGAGTTTCTGGTCATTCTGGAACAGGCGTCCCCGGCGGAGGCGCTGCTGACGGCGGAACGCATCCGTGCTGCATTCGAACGGCTGGTGGTGCAAGTGGATGACCACACCATCCATTTCACCGTCAGCATCGGAGTCGCAACGGTGAGGCGGGGCGAGGCTGCCCAGGCTGATCTGATCGGGCGCGCGGATACCCAGCTCTACCGGGCCAAACAGCAAGGCCGCAACCGGGTGCTGGCGGATACGACGGACGCCTGACTCACAGTTCCAGCAGATAATAGTAGATCCAGCCCTGCCGGTCATCTTCGCTGACCAGGTGGATCCACAAGCCGGAGTAGCCCAGGGCCTGCACCATGCTGCCCTGGGGGAGCTGGAACAGCACCCGGCTGTTTCTGCCGGGTTTCTCCCGTACATTGCTCTGTTTCCTTACCCGCAGGCGCAATGGTGTGGCGAACACCACTTCGGCGGCAGCGGCGGATTCTGCCGTGGCTTGATTGGCCGCCAGTTCATCCCCGGCCTGCAGCAGGCTGCGCGCCTTGTCGGCCAGATAGGCGGCGCCGTTATAGTTGCCCGCCTGCAGCTCCTGCCTCCCGGTGGCGAGCAGATCTTCGGCGTGATCGATGGTCTGGCGTTTGTCGCCACTTGCCTGCTCCCGGGCATCGTTCACCAACAGGGTGGCCTCGGCCAGCTTGGCCACTGCATCGGCCTTGCTGTTCAGGCTGCGTAATCGGGCCTGATTGCGGGCGGCCTCCTGCAGTGCCTGCTCATGGGCGTTGAGCAGCTGGTTGATCTCCGCCTGCTTGACCAGCAGCTGTAGTCGCAGCTCCGCCACCTCTTCGGCACGGCGGGAGAGCTTGCGCTTCAGCTCTTCGGTATTTTTTTGTTGCTCTTTGCTGTTTGCGGCTTCGGATGCGGCCTCAGGGGCGGCGGCCGATGCCTCCGGCTGGGCGCGAAATATCGGTGCCGGGGCCACTTCGCGCTGCCTGGTGGCGCAGCCGGCTGCGGAGAGCAGTAGTGCGAGACATAGCGGCAGGAGGGCTGAGCGTGGCTTGTTCATTGGTAACTGTTCAGCACGGTTTCAGGTCGGCTGAGGATGTTTGAAAGAGATGAATAGTTACGTTTATTGCAGCCATTCCACCAGGTAATAGAGCCGGAAACCCTCGGATGAGCGGGCCGGTCCGTAGACTTCTGCCGGATAGCGTTTTGCCGCCGGATCGGCGTCGCTGATGGCGTCTGTCGCCGATGCCTTGATCTCGACGCAGTTCTCCGGAAAGCGGTCACGCTGGCGCCGCGGGCTGTAGACCACGGCATACTGCTTCTTGACCAAGTCGTTGTCCGGGTCGATGAGTTGCGCTGACATGGATGGTGGCTCCTATTGTTCGAACGGATAGGGAAATGCGCTGCGCAGGTTCTCGTCGATGCGCAGGCGCCGGGAGAGGGGCGGAAAGGCGCGTTGGGGGCAGTCCGCGCGCTCACATACCCGGCAGCTAACGCCGATCTCTTCGACTGCGTTGGGGTCCTCCAGATCGAGACCGGTGGAGTAGACCAGCTCATGGGCGTGGCTGATCTCGCAGCCGAGGCCGATGGCAAACTTGCGTTGTGGCCGCAGGTAGCTGCCTCCGCTCTCATATACGGTACGGGCCAGGCAGAGGTAGGTCTTGCCGTCCGGCATGCGCGCCAGCTGACGCAGGATGGTGCCGGGGGAGGCGAAGGCGTCATGCAGGTTCCACAGCGGGCAGACCCCGCCCAGACGGGCGAAGTGGAAGCTGGTGGCGCTTTGCCGTTTGGAGATGTTGCCGGCGATATCCACCCGCACGAAATAGAACGGTACGCCCTTGTTGCCCGGCCGTTGCAGGGTGCTGAGGCGGTGGCACACCTGCTCGAAACTGGTGCCGTAGAGGCCGGACAGGCGCTCGATGTCGTAACTGAGGCGCCGGGCATCCTCCAGAAAGCGCTCATAGGGCATCAGGATGGCACCGGCAAAATAGTTGGCCAGCGCCACCCGGCAGAGGGCGCGGGCGGCGGTGCTGGCCAGATCGGCGTGCTGGACCTTCTGTTCGATCAGGTCGTTGAATACCAGCAGGGCGATCTGGTGGGCCAGGTGGAAGGCGCGGCGGGAGGGGGACGAGGGTTTCGCCAGCCACAGCTGGCCTGTCTCCGGGTCATAGCGTTTCTGCAGGCCGTTCATTTGCTCCCGGTCTGCCAGTTGCACCTGGATGTGGCGGGTCCGCTCCAGGTAGTGTGTCAGGTCTGTGTGCAGGTGATCGATACGGAATCCTTCCTGGGCGAACAGCTGTTCGGCGGCCCGGTCCAGGGTGTCCATATGGTTCTTTTGCCGGTAGAAGAAGTCGCGCACATCCTCGTAGGGGAACTGAGCGCCATGCAGGGCCTTGATCCGCTCCTCTCCGGCCACCGACTCGGCCAGGGTCTGATAGTCCCCTTGCAGCCGCTGATGGGCCTGGAACAGCTGCAGGAATCGCTCTGCCATGCGTGGCGAACTGGAGACCGCCTCACGCAGCTCCTGCACGGGTATTTCATCACCGAGGAACAGGGGATCGTTGAGAGCCTCGCGCAGTTGGTTGGTGCGGCGTTCCTCGTCCTCCGCCCAGTCGGTGAAGTCGATGCCCAGGGCCAGCTCCAGCTTGGTCAGCACGCGCCGGTTCAGCGGTCGGGCGTCATTCTCGATCTGGTTCAGGTAGCTGGCGGAGATGATCATTTTCTTCGCCAGCGCTGCCTGGGTCATGCCACGCTGCTCGCGCAGCTTGCGGATACGGCTTCCGAAGTTGGTCAGCTGTTTCATGGCGGTAGCGGGGTAACGGAAAATGAATTGGGTCGATAATTGCACAAAAGCGGGGATGGTGACAGTCACAGCACGGGCTGCCGGGGATTGCATCGGTCTGACGCCGTATATGGTCCCCGCTTTCCTATCCCGGAGGGTGTCTGCGGCCTGGCGACTCACATGGATGTGGGGAGGTAGAGCAATAGTCGTATGGCCGCAGTCGAGCCCCCAGGGATGGGTTTACGGTGTCCTCCGGGAGAGGGAAGCAGCGGACTATTCCGCTCGGCCCCCGTCTGATTTGATATAATCGTTCGGATTCGAATAACGACGAGGATGAGCGCATGCGTTATGTCAGTACCCGTGGGGGCGTGGAGCCGGTGACCTTCGCCGAGGCGGTGATGATGGGGCTGGCCACCGATGGTGGACTGCTGTTGCCGGATACATTTCCTCAGGTGGACGATACCACCCTCAGGCGCTGGGCCGGGCTTTCGTTCACCAACCTGGCGGTGGAGGTGATGCTGCCCTATGTGGCGGAGGATCTGACCCGGGAGGAGCTGACGCAGCTGGTGGATCGCTCCTATGCCAGCTTCAGCCATCCGGAAGTGACGCCGGTGGTGAAGCTGGGTCAGCAGTGGGTCCTGGAACTGTTTCATGGCCCTACCGCCGCCTTCAAGGATGTGGCGCTGCAGTTTCTCGGCAACCTGTTCGCGCTCCTGCTGGAGCGTAGCGATGGCCATCTGAACATCCTTGGCGCCACCTCCGGTGACACCGGCTCGGCGGCCATCTACGGGGTACGGGGGCAGGCGCGCATCGATATCTTCATCCTCCATCCGTATCAACGGGTGTCGCCGATCCAGGAGCGGCAGATGACCACCGTGCTGGATGCGAATGTCCATAATATCGCCATTCGCGGCACCTTCGATGATGGCCAGCGCATCGTCAAAGAGCTGTTCAACGATCTTCAGTTCAAGGATGAGTACCGCCTCGGCGCGGTCAATTCCATCAACTGGGCCCGCATCCTGGCCCAGGTGGTCTATTACTTCTACGCCTGGGCGCGGGTCAGCGGCGGGGATCCGGCGCGCAAGGTGACCTTCTCCGTGCCCACCGGCAACTTTGGCGACATCTTCGCCGGTTATGTGGCCCGGCGCATGGGGCTGCCGGTGGAGCGGCTGATCCTGGCCACCAACCAGAACGATATCCTCAGCCGTTTCGTCAATACGGGGGTCTACCAGGCGCAGGCTGTGCACCACACCATCAGCCCCTCCATGGATATCCAGATCTCCTCCAATTTCGAGCGCTATCTCTATTTCCTGATGGATGAGGATCCGGCCAAGGTGAAGGGCCTGATGGAGCAGATGGCCCGGGAAGGCAAGCTGGAGGTCCCGCCTGAGAAGCGCGAGCAGGTGGCGGCCCTGTTCCATGCGGAAGCGGTGAGTGAGGCGGAGACCCTGGAGCAGATCCGTGCCACCTACGAGGCGGATGATTATATCCTCGATCCCCATACCGCGGTTGGTGTTCGTGCCGCCCAGGCGTTCCCGGACGCCATCTGTCTGGCCACCGCCCATCCGGCCAAGTTCGCGGATGCGGTGCAGCAGGCGATCGGCATCGAGGCGCCACCGCCGCCGTCCCTGCAGGGGCTGATGGAGAAGGAGACCCGTTGCGAGCTGCTGGATGCCGATAGCCAGGTGATCAAGTCGTACATCAAGAGTACCCTCGCCCAGTCCCGGGACTGAGGGGTGGCACGATGAGCGACAGACCTAGCGTCCAGATCATGGACACCACCCTGCGTGACGGGGAGCAGACCCAGGGGGTCTCCTTCTCTCCGGCAGAGAAACTCAATATCGCCAAGGCGCTGCTGGAGCAGCTGCGGGTGGACCGCATCGAGGTGGCCTCGGCGCGGGTCTCCGAAGGGGAGCAGGAGGCGGTGGCTCAGATCGTCGGGTGGGCCGAGGGTGCCGGCATGGCCCAGCGGGTGGAGGTGCTGGGCTTTGTCGATTTCAAGCGCAGCGTGGACTGGATCCGCGCCGCCGGCGGCCGGGTGATCAATCTGCTGGCCAAGGGCAGCGAGAAGCATTGCCACCATCAGTTGCGCAAGCGTCTCTCCGAGCACGCCGATGATATCCTTGCCACGATCGAATACGCCCATCGGCAGGGGCTGGCGGCCAATCTCTATCTGGAGGACTGGTCCAACGGATATCAGGACAATCCGGATTACGTCTACGAGCTGATGGACCGGCTGCAGGATGCGGGCATCGGCCACTTCATGCTGCCGGACACCCTGGGCGTCCTGACCCCTGACGAGGTGCAGACCAGCATCGCCGACATGGTGGCGCGCTTTCCCGGGTGCCAGTTCGATTTCCACCCCCACAATGACTATGGCCTGGCCACTGCCAATGCGTTGGCGGCGGTACAGGCCGGAGCCAGCTCCATACACTGCACCATCAACTGCCTGGGTGAGCGGGCGGGCAACGCCTCCCTGGCCCAGGTGGTGGTCAATCTGCGCGACCGCATGGGGCTGGATCTATCCGTCGACGAGAGCCATCTGGTGCGGCTGAGTCAGATGGTGGAGAACTTCTCCGGCAAACGCCTGGCCGAGAACGCCCCTATCGTCGGTGCCGATGTGTTCACCCAGACCAGCGGCATTCATGCTGACGGAGACAACAAGGGCGGCCTGTACCAGACCCGCCTCAGCCCCGAGCGCTTCTCCCGTCAGCGCAGCTATGCCCTGGGCAAGATGAGTGGCAAGGCGTCGCTGCTGAAGAATCTGGAGAAGCTGGATATCTCCCTCTCGGAGGAAAATCTCGACAAGGTGCTGAAGCGGGTGGTCGAACTGGGTGACTCGAAGAAGACCATCACCTCGGATGACCTGCCGTTCATCATTGCGGAGGTGCTGGAGAGCCGCGACTACGATTATATCGAACTGCTCAACTGCTCCATCACCTCCGGCCTGCGGCTGGAGTCCACCGCCAGCATCCGGGTGCGCATCGGCGGCCAGGAGGAGCTGGCAGCGGGTATCGGCAACGGCGGCTTCGATGCCTTCATGAACGCCATCGGCAAGATCTTGATCCGTCATCAGATCGAGCGCCCGCGGCTGGTCGATTTCGAGGTGCGCATCCCCAAGGGCGGGCACACCAATGCCCTCACCGAGGCGACGGTCACCTGGGAGAACGCCCAGGGCAGCTTCAAGACCCGGGGGGTCCATTCCAACCAGGTGTTCGCCGCCATGAACGCCACCATCCGCATGCTGAATATCCAGTTGCACCGGCGCGGTGGTGCGATGAAATAATTGTCCCGGATGCCGGGGCCGAGCAGGGGCCATATGCGGTGATTCGGCCCCCGGCGATCCCTGAATTGCCCGCATCATCGCCTGGTGTGGGTGCAGTCAAATACGATGAGACAACCATGAAAGACAGTGTAAAAGAGTATTACGGGAAGATCCTGCAGCACTCGAATGACCTGCAGACCGATGCCTGCTGCACCACCGGCGATACACCAGCGCACCTGAAGCAGGCGATGGCAAACATTCATCCGGAAGTGGCGTCCCGCTACTACGGCTGCGGGCTGGTGCGGCCCGAGGCCCTGGAGGGGATGCGCATCCTCGACCTGGGCAGTGGCTCCGGCCGTGACTGCTACCTGCTGGCCCAGCTGGTGGGGGAGGACGGCTATGTGCTCGGTGTGGACATGACCGACGAGCAACTGGCCGTGGCTAACCGGCATCTCGAATGGCACCGGGAGCGGTTCGGTTACCAGCGCTCCAACGTAGAATTCCGCAAGGGGTATATCGAGCGGTTGGATGAGCTGGGATTGGAAGACGAGAGTTTCGATATCATCGTCTCCAACTGCGTCATCAATCTCTCTCCGGACAAGCCGGCGGTACTGCGGGAGGCCTACCGCCTGCTGAAGCCTGGCGGCGAGCTCTACTTCTCCGATGTCTATGCCAACCGCCGGGTGCCGGCGGAGTTGATGGACGATCCGGTGCTCTATGGTGAGTGCCTTAGCGGTGCCCTGTACTGGAACGATTTTCTCAACCTGGCGAAGCAGGCCGGCTTCCTCGACCCGCGCCTGGTGGAGGATCGTCCCCTGGGTATCGACAACGAGGCGATCGAGGCACGCATCGGCCATATCTCTTTCTTCTCCGCCACCTATCGGTTGTTCAAGCTGGCCGGGCTGGAGAGCCACTGCGAGGATTACGGCCAGGCGGTGATCTATGAGGGGGGCATCCCCCACCATGAGCAGCTGTTCGTGCTGGACAAGCACCATCTGATCGAGAAAGGGCGGATGTTTCCGGTCTGTGGCAACACCTACCGTATGCTCCACGAGAGCCGTTTCCGCCCCTGGTTCCGCTTCTTTGGCGATACCAGCACCCATTTTGGCATCTATGCGGATTGCGGTACCGCGCTGCCTTTCGATACGGACGAGGCACCCGCCGCGGGTGGAGGTTGCTGTTGATGGAATGGACTGGCGTGAGCGACGAGCCGCTGCGGGTCCTGTTTCTGTGCACCGGCAACTCTTGCCGCAGCCAGATGGCCGAGGGGTGGGGACGGGCGCTGCTGGGGGATGGATACGAGGTGTTTTCCGCTGGAACCCTGGCCCAGGGCCTGAACCCGCTGGCGGTCAAGGCGATGGCGGTCCATGGTGTGGATATCTCCAGGCACACCTCCAAGCGGCTCGATGAACTGGCAGACATCACCTTCGACTGGGTGGTGACGGTGTGCGACAACGCCCGTGACAACTGTCCGGTGCTGCCTGGCGCCACCCGGGTGATTCATCACGCCTTCGATGATCCACCGGCCCTGGCCGCTGCGGCGGAGAATGAGGAACAGGCGTTGCAGCACTACCTGCGTGTCTGTGACGAGATCCGGGGTTGGGTCGAGGGCCTGCCGGCGCGTTTGGCCTCAGACTGAAGGGTTAAAGAGACCACTGCCGCTGCCGCTACAGGGAGCGCCTACCAATAACAGCAGCAGGATGGTTTTCAATGGAGCATAATGCCAAAGCCGTGCAGGCCATGGATGCCTGTGCAGAGCGGCTCGAACAACTCAATACCGACTATCCCGAACTGGCGACGACGGCAAGCCTGGAAGGGGTCCGGCAGTGGCGTAGCTGGCGCAGCTACAACCGACCTGACTGCCCTGATTCAGCTGTGGAACCAGCTGAAAAGGCCGCCGATGAGTCGCGCAATCTGGCGCTGTCCCTGTTGGCGCGTAACGGCCTGGAGGATACGCTGGATATCCTGCTCGCCGAGCATCGAATCGACCTGTCAATGCCGCAGTTGATCGATCTGATAGGCAAAGAGCACTATCTGAAGGCGCTGCGGCATGATGCGCAGATGATGCTGGAGAATGCCATTTCCTACGAACAGATCGCCAGCCTGTGGAACGATCTGGACCGTCCGGCACTCGGCGGCCCGAGGTGGAATGGCAGAAGTGTTTCAATGCTGATCAATTGAGCAGTGCCGTCTTGCCGGGCAAGGATGAAAAATTCGACGTCAAGGGTTTTGCCCTGGCTCTGCGGGACGATATCCAGCAGAATCGGATAAAACTGCCTACCTTGCCGACCCTCTCGCTGGAGGCGTTACTGGTGGTCAACGACGCGGGCAGCTCGATGGCCGACATGGCGCGGATCATCAGCAAGGATACCTCGATGGCGGCGCGCCTGGTGAGATACGCCAACAGCCCCCTCTACCGGGGGATCAGCAATGTCAGTTCGGTGAGGGCGGCGATCACCCGGATCGGTATCGATGCTGTGCGCCATGCGATTCTCAACCTCGCCATGAAGGATGTCTTCACCACCGCCTATCCGGCCATTCAGAGCCGCATGGAGGCATTGTGGCAACACAGTGTGGAGGTGGCCTCTGTCTCCGCCCTGTTGAGCAGGCATCTCTCCCACCTCAATAGCGAAGAGGCGATGCTGGCCGGGCTGATCCATGATGTGGGCAGCATACCGATCCTGATCAAGGCGAAGGATTACCCCCAACTGCTGGAAGATGAGCAGAAGCTGGATAAGTTGCTCAAGGTGCTGCATATGAGCGTGGGTAAGTATATCCTGTCTCATTGGAATTTCGATGCGGCCATGATCGACGTGGCGGGAAACCATGACCGGCTGGATTGGGAATCTGCGGATGGCCGGCCCGATTACGTGGATGTGGTGATGGTGGCCAATATCATCTGTCACGAGGCCGAGGGACGACAGTACGACCGGCAACGGATTCCCGCCATCACCCGTATCGGCGTCGATCTGATTGGCCAGGTGCAGGAAGAGATTGCCGAGGGTGCCGTGCAGGAGTTGGGCAGTATGCTGCATTGATCTACAGGGAGGATAAGAGATGGCTGATCAGAGTGAATGGATCGTGCCGATACTGGCCGGAGGGGGTACACGACTTCCGGCCCATGTTGGCGTTTTGCAGGCCTTGGATGAGCTGAATCTGCACTACCGCCAGATTGTTGGGGTGTCAGGTGGCAGTATCGTCGCCGCCCTGGTGGCCAGCGGCAGGAGCCTGGAACAGATAAAGCAACTGGCGTTGGATGTCGATTTTCGCCAGTTCAGGGCGTTTTCCCTCTATCAGCTGCTGTTCCATGGCGGACTTTCTTCGGGTGACCACTTTGAGCGCTGGATGGAGCAGCAGTTGGATCATGCCAGATTCAGTGATCTGCAGCTGGATCTGCACGTGGTGGCGACGGATGTGCGTACCGGGCAGCCGGTGGTTTTCGATCGTGAGCATACGCCGGATCTGAGCGTGGCTGCCGCAGTGCGCTTTTCCATGGGCATACCGCTTCTTTTCAGCTTCAAGAAATATCGTGATTATCTGTTGGTCGATGGCAGTATCCTGGCGGAAGAGGCGTTGCGCCGGGAATGGGACGATGCGGGTGTCCGGGTCTGCTGTTTTCGCCTGCGTGGCCGCCCCGGTGGCTCGCCGGGGCGGATACGCCGTTGGTTCCCGCTGCCGGATTATCTGCTGATGCTGGTGCAGGCCTTCATGACCACCATCTCACGGGAGTTCGTCAATGACTCCAACTGGAATTCCACTATCGTGATCGATACGGGGGATTTCTCGCCCACCGACTTCGCTCTCTCCAGGCATGACAAGATGCAACTGCTGCAGCGGGGTTATGAGACCACATTGGCGTATCTGCCGGTGAAAATGGGACGGGCGGCCTGACCGGGAGAGGCAGGCCCCTGCCGCCCGATCTATTACCTGGCCGGATTTCCATCCACTGTAACTCAGGGAATAATCCGTTCTCCATCCTTGAAGATAAGAATCTCCCCTTCTGACATGGGGATCCACGGCTCATCGGTCAATGGAATGGTCGCCGCCAGGGCGACACGTTGGCAGGGCTCGTCGTATTCTAGGCTGAGGCCGGGGATATCCTCCTGATCGGACGACGGAATGCAACTGCGGCAGAGCCAGTACAGCCCCGGTGGATGGAATCCCTGTTTTCCCGGCTGAGTGCGCTTGTCGCCATGGATGAAGAGATACTCCCCGTCCGAATAGATGAAATTGGCCGGCCCCAAAGGGCGGATCCTGGCGGCAAAATCTGCAATCAGGCTGAACCGTTGGGCCAAAGTCGGTGGTGTATCCGACAGCCAGATCTCCTGCAACTGTTGTAGCAGATGACAAAAGGCGCATTCGGAGTCGGTTTCTCCTACCGGGTGATAAAAGCCGAGGGCGAATTCGTCGCGGCCGCAGATCCCATCCAGATCACCGTTGTGGGCGAACAGATGCATGCGTCCGCCCAGTTCGCGGGAGAAGGGTTGCGTGTTTCTCAGACTCACTTCACCCACGGTCGCCTGGCGGATGTGAGAAACCACGATCTTGCTGCGATATTTGTGAAAACGGATGAATTCGATACAGGGGCTGGTGGCTGCTGAGCCGGGCTCCCTGATCAGACGGATGTCATAGCCATCGTGGAAGGCGATGCCCCAGCCGTCACGATGCGGTCCTGTAATGCCGCCATGAAGTGAGAATTCCGCCAGTGAGAAGGAGACATTGGTCGGATAGCGGCTGGACATGGCAAACAGTTCACACATGGGTGGTCAGAGTTCACTCCACTGGAGATTGGAAAGGGCGGAGGAAATCATAACGGTATCGGGTGTGTGGTGTCATGGCCGATGTGGTTACAGACGATATATTGGTATTGATGGAAAAGCTTATATGGCCCCTTCGGGGTTGATACAGAAAAAAATATCTGCTATGTTAAATAAAATCCTGATGGATGTTGGGGTTTAAGCCATCAGCGATGCAGTAATCACACAGTACGATAAAAATAAATACCCCAGCGCCTTTTTCCTGTTTTCAAAAATAACAATACAGTATTTCGTCTGACTATTAGTCAGTACAACAATAATCGAGTTTTCCATTAAAAACTGCTGTTTTTTATTTGGAAAAACCACCAAAGGGAGATCCACCCATGTTTAGGCAATCGCTGATCGCTATAGCGGGGGCGCTGGTTCTGTTGGCGGGTTGTACCGCCCCGCAGACCACATCGAAGACCACCGCTGTTCCGACAAAACCCAAGAACGACTACAACATCACCATCAACTATGAGCTGGGCATGCACTGCACCGGCT
>CAZJCM010000055.1:0-13289 GCA_964544655.1 uncultured Sedimenticola sp.
TGCCGCCACCTTCTGCCCGCCAGGCGGCCACCATCTCCGGCAGGCTGGAGAGCAGATCGTGCTGCGGCTGCCATCCCAGCTCCTCCCTGGCGCGACGTCCGCTGTAGCAGGCCGAATCCAGCAGCCGGGAGACCAAGCTCGAGTCAAGCGGTAACGGACGACGCAGTAGTGCGCTGCCTAGGTCACCCGCCCTGCCGGCCAAGCGAAACAGCCCGGCGGGCACCTGCCAGGAAGGCACGGGTCGCCCCAACACCCGGCAGAGCCCCTCGTACAAACTCCGTGTGGAAATCGGGTGGAGATCGGCGGCGACATAGATCCGTCCGGCAGCTCGTGGCACGTCCACCGCCTTCAAGGCAAGATCGCACAGATCCTCGACATGAACCATGGAACGCCTGTTGCCAGTGTCAGACAGCGGCGGACACCAGCCCGAAGCCACTAGACGCATGATCTTCAGCAGGTTGCCCCTCACTCCTGGGCCGTAAACCAGCGCGGGCCGTAGCACCACCGCGTGCATACCGACCTCACGCCCCGTCGCCAGTACAATCTCTTCCGCTCCTCGCTTAGAACGACCATAGACGTCGGCAGGCAGCAACTCCCAACCTTCGTCCATGCACTCGCCGGTAGACGGATCCGCCACCGCCTTCACCGAGCTGAAAAAGACAAAGCGTTTTACGCCGCTGATGGCCGCCGCTTCGACCAACTCACGAGTACCCTCTAAGTTTATCCGCCAGTAGATCTCGTCAGGCACGCCCCAAGCGTGGGCCACCCCGGCGAGGTGAAAGACCGTGTCGACCCCATCCAGCGTTCCCACCGGTAGCGTATCGCTTCCCAGTCGGCAGTAGACAACTTCATCCCAGGGGCCCTCAACCTCGCGCCGTAACAGCGCACGCACGACGCCGCCCACCCGCTTTAACTGGCGGCAAAGTTCCTGACCGATGAAACCAGAGGCACCACTAACAAGAACTCTCAACTCCCAGACCCCTCATTCTGGAATCTTTTTCAACAGAACATATTGTCACTTTAAAATATAATCAACACCCAATGCATCGGCATCGCATGATATTCCATAGAAATATTGGAGTAGAAATAAAATTCCGCCTCCACGTTCTTCCCGGCTCCTGCATCATTCTATGCAACCATTGCAAACCCAGTTGTCGAATAATTTTCGGAGGTCTTTTCTTGGTTCCGCTGAAATAATCAAATTCCGCACCAATGGCAGCTATGACAGGCACATCAAGTAGTCTTCGCGAGTAGTACATCCAGAGCTCCTGCTTCGGCGCAGTCATCCCAACCCAGAGCACATCCGGCTTCTTGGCATTGATATCTCTAATCATGTCTTCGCAAACCAGCATATCCGGCGACGCGAAAGGTGGCGCCGAGCATCCAATAACGTTGATATTTGGATAGGTCTTCGCCATTTTCTCCTTGATCCCATCTAAAACCCGCTCTGTAGACCCAAAAAAATAGTAACTAACTCCGCAGTTCATACTATTAAGAAGCTCGGATAGTGCGGCAAAGAAATCTGGACCGGTAAATCGCGTAACGTCAGAATGCCCTAAAATCTGTGCTGCGATAACAGTACCTACCCCATCGGGAAGGATGATATCCATAGTTTGGAGTGCCTCTCGAAATTCTGGATTCCGATTTGCCTCAACTTGGGAGTGCGGATTGGCACAGGCCAAATAAAGGCCATATCCTAATTGTTTGCATCGATTGCGTTCCAGTTGCCTGATTACGGCATCAAGAATTTGCGCTACCCCCCCTTCCGTCACATCAACATTCCAAACAGTTTTCTTTTTCGGCAATTTCGGAAGTTTCTTACCCATAGAACAGGACCATTATTGTGACTTAACGCCAAGAATTCTCGCATATTTTGGAATAACATCCTCAGGGTAGTGCATTTCAAGTGGATAGCGGCACATCATCCCAGTTTCCAACATCCTTACCAATATAGACACTGTTCTATATAAATCAGACGGATCGTGAACAACGTCCGGGCAACACTCGTCAAATTCTGGAATCCCTGGCGGCAATATGACTGGAACTCCGAGCGCCATAGCTTCAAGTGAACTTCGTGGCATGCCCTCAGATGGCGATACATTGATCGCCGCCCGACACTTCGAGAGCAAAGCCAGCACTTCACGACGGGAAATCGGCCCAATCGACCGGACACCATCTACATGACGGACAGCGTCACCCAGTCCCCCTCTATCCCTCAGGTTACCTGCGAGCACCAGGTGAAGAGCAGGATATTGTTGACGGACTTGGTGAAAAATCTCCAAAAGCGCGTCGATCCCCTTTTCCCGCCTTATTAAACCGACATAAAGCAGAAACTCTATACCATCCAACCCATACTTACCTACCGTATGTGCAATTTCTTTCTCAACCGGCCGAGTGATACGCTCTTGGATTACGGGAAGCAATATCGAGCGTGTTGCGAGAGTCGGATCTTGGCCAATGTACTGCTCCACAAGGGAAGAGCAGCAGACAATATGTTCATATGACCGAAGCTGGTAAAAACGCGATCCCGGCAACTGTACATCCCGAATATCAGCGATAGATGGTATACCCAAACACGCAGCGATCCTCTGTGCAACCCAAATAGTATTGAAGCGATTATGTAAGCCACCGTGAATCAGCATCTTATCTATAGCATACTTCACGCAAAGCGCGGGTAGGCGAAAATACAAAACGTTCTGTATTATATATTTCGGATATTGAAGCCAGCGTTCGCGATCTTTCCCTGCCCGCTCCGGAAAAATTCGATGAATGATTAATTTATCACCTTTAAGTTTGGCGACATCTGGCGCCCCCGCACATCTTTCAGTAACGACCACTATTCGGCGCACAACATTTTTCGACAGCAACTGATCTGTAAGAATACGATAGTAAGTACTAGCCCCACCAACGGCTGGCGGAAACAGAGGCGTTACAATCAAAATATTCACGAATCACCCTTCGCAGATCCAGCACATCCTAAGGCAGGATAACGTCCATGCCACCACCCGAGTGCAACCGCAACCCAGAAGGTCCAAGCCTCGGTAGGTGTCTCCAGGACCACGTTGAACAGGTTGTAGACGCAACCGGCCGAAATTGCCCGGAAAAAGGCTGCCGTCACTGCACGATCGGCATCAGAATTGTTCGACCAATAACGCTGATACAGACGCCAAAGGACCCACAGGATGAACAAGATGATGGTGCCGCCTACCAGGAGCCCGCCGTAGTAGAGCAGCGACAGATAGGAGTTGTGCGGATAGCGCGGGTGTCTGACACGCGTGGGCGGGGGACGAACACTCTCAACATTCCCTCGTTCTGCCTGCTGTCGGGATGCTTGGCGGCGCAGAGCGGGCGGCGATCCAAACTTTCGCGCCAGCTTTTGCTCCATCTTTTGATCCACGACATAGCGCCCCAGAGAGTGCCCGAATAGTGGCGCATCCATAATCTCGTCGAAAGTCAGTGACCACACAGCGAGGCGCCATTCACTGGTGCCGCTGTGCTGCTGGGCCAAGTAATCCCTGATAACCGGCGTCACGATCGCGATCCCCATGGCTGCTACTAGACTGATGCCCAGTACCAAGGCATTCCTTCGGGACACATTCAGAACCACACCAGCCACCAGACCAGCCGCGATAGCAAGCCAGAGCGCCCGATTGAGGTAAAGCACGGCGTCGAACACAAGAAAAGAAATCAACAGCAACTTCCAATAGAAGCGCACCCCGCGCTGAAACAGCAGCGCGGAAACCAGCATGGCGAGCAATATGAGGTTGCCATGGAGAGCCGGGGGCGCAAGCACGTGAAGTGGCTCTATCGGAATAATGAGTCCTCCATACTCGTTATACCGAAACAGGCGCCCCGGCTCTCCCAGTAGCAGTGAAATGGTAAAAATTATGGCAACGGGCACGAAAACGCCGTATCCGGACATGGCCACCGTGGAGAAATCCCGAATCCCGCCATGGTTCCGCAGATAAAAGGCTACCACATACAGGACCAGCGGGGGATAATAGAACATTGCCGAGTTGCGCAAGGTTACGACACTAAGATGACCCGCCAAGAGGTCTGAAAGGAACTTCCAGGCCAGGAACACACTGATCAACAGGAGCAGTGGCCATCCAGGAAATTCCTCGACCTTCCACTCGTTACTCCTGAAGGAGCGCCATAAGCCATTGAGAGCAATGAAGACAAAGAAACCCACCAAGAGGACATCAAACGTATAGAGTGGGACGGACTCCAGGCCTGGCAGAAACAGTTTCGTCTTGACTGCTTCCCGGCCGAGCAGAGACGGGATCAGGAGCAGTGCGAGAATTCCGAGCCTTGGGGAAATAAGAGCTGCAACACCGATCAAAGCAACGAAATACCAGCCTACCCAGTGTTCCAGGGGCACAGCGGGAATGAGGCCTGAGGAGGCCGCAAAAAGCCCAAGAAGTGCGACCACGATGAGAATGAAGAACGCCAAAGACAATTCCCGGTCCATACCGAGCGCAAGAGTCAACGGCATACCTTACCCCTTCCTTCTGGAGATCAGATCCATCACTGTCAGGCTGCCCTCGCTGTAAGCAGTCAGGATAGCGAGGATCTTGTCAAAAGTACCCCAGAGATCGAGCTGCTCTATCTCCCAGCCATGCCCCCAGAGATGGAAGACTGCACCCGAGTCCGCCGCGACGGTCTGCGCCAAGGCACGCACCCGTCGCAGAAGGTCACTCTGTCGCCACGCCCTGACGGCGAAAGGCAGCTTCCTAACGCGACCAGGATAACGCAGCCAGTTGCGTAGGTAAGTGGCACCTCGATGTGGGAAACACTGCAGGGACGTGGGAACACGCCAGCGGTCCCGTGGCTGGGAAAACACGAGATTCTCGACAGTACGAGCATAGTCCAGGTCGAGACTTCTGACTGCCTGAATGCAATACCTGTCGTAGGCGCCCCCAGGATAGGCAAAGCCACCGACACGGTGCCCCAGATGCTGTTCCAGGCCCTCTTTTCCAGTCTGGACACTCTGGCTGATGTCATCAAAAGCCCGCCCCCTGAGATAGCGGTGGTCAGCGGTGTGACTGGCAACCTCGAAGCGCCCGTCCAGGCTCCGGAGTTCCGCGGCGGTCATGACAGGCCGGCCTTCGTGATTGCTCACGGGGACGAAAAAGGTCCCCTGTAGCCCGTGCCGGTCCAGCAATTCGGCAATGCGCAGATCGGCAGGATGCCCGTCATCCCAGGATGTCACGACCCACATGAATCACTTCCTTTCTTCCGCGCTACCATGACTGCGCCCATATAGGAATCAACGGGAGGCAAGACACGGTCGATGAGGAGCCCAGCCCAGGCTACAGGGATGACTGGCAGCGCGAGCAGATAGCTCAGGGACGAGCGCAGATAGGCAGCCACGCCAGGCCTAGTACGCCAGCTGGAACGTCCTCCCGGCACCAAGTGCTGCGCCACCCACAGCAGGAAAGAGCCGAGCATGTAGAAAATCCCGCCCCGCCGTCTTTCCCAGACGACCTCCAGGCCTTGCCGCTCGAGTTCGAAAGACATGCCACTCAAGGTCCATCGATAGTAGTCACGAAAATCACATTCTGAATACATAAATGGGAAGGTGACGATGAACAAGCCGCCAGGCCTCAACACCCGGGAGACTTCTCGCAATACATCATCTGTGCATTGAATGTGCTGGATCACATCGAAGCTAACCACCATGCCTATGCTATCCGAGGCCAGTGGAAGTCGACGCGCGTCGGCTATAATATCTGTGCTTTCGGTCGGAACGAGGTCGATGGCAAGATAGATATCGATATTCCAGAGGCCTGTTATTTTCTCGCGGTAGGGACATACCCCGGCTCCGATGTCCAGGCAGTTGCATGCCCCCGTCGTGGGAAATTCCCCTGCGATGGCCCGAAGCGCGCCGCGAACGACATGAAAGTTGGGATAGGCCCGGTGTCTATAAGCACGGGCAAGCCATGTCAGTAATTTTGTGACTGCGTATTTCATCAGTTCAGGCGGTGGCGCGCGCCATGACGAGCAGGGTGCCAGGTATACCCAGGGCCTGATACAGCCTTCCAGCAAGCTGGAATTTCAGACCTGGTTTGGGGATCGGCGGGAATCTGGGCCAGATCTGTTCTTCGAATCCACAATTGTAAAGAAGTCGGGAAAGACTCGGGCGGTCGAAGAACATGAGGTGGAACTTCTTTCTAGCCTCGTGCCAGTATCCGCCCTCACGCCGCGCACGGATGCTGTTACGGTTGGGCGTGGTGATGAGCATCCAGCCCTTTCTTGGCGCCAAGCGCCTGTGGAGATCTCGCAGCGTCTCCCATGGCGCGAGCAGATGCTCAATGACCTCGATCATGGTAACGATATCACAGGGCTCGTTTCCGTACTCATCAAGGCTTGCCATCAGCTTCAAACCGGTTTCATGCAGTGCATACGCGCGGGCCTCGGCAGAGAATTCCACCCCTTCGCATTCGCTTCCGCGCGCTCGAAGAGCGTGGATCAGCGCCCCGGTGCCAGCACCGAAATCCAGGACGCGCTTGCCCTGAGCGCCCAGTTTTTCTTCGACCAGCCGCGCGTAAGCATCGACTGCATATCGGTTCGATACTTGGTTTGTTGCGTCGCCAATAATGTTATCTGGCCGGTAATGGGCCGTATACAGGCGACCCAGTTCTTCCAGTGTTGGTAGTGGGTGACGCATGAGGATGCCACAGCGATCGCACAGCAGAAAATCGGTTTCCCCTCTTTCATAGTGGGGTCGCAGCCGACCCCCGCACCCGACAGCTGGACAACGAGGCTCAACATCACTCATCATCGGCATCAACCCACCCCGCGTCCTTTTCATAGCCGAGCGCCAGCAGCGCCGCTCCCGCATATTCCTGGAACAGCTTGCGACTCTCTGCGCTGAAGTGGCTTCGCCAGTCACCCACGATACCCTTGCGGAAATAGGATGAGTGAACCATGCTCCCAGGTGCACGCCCTGCTTCGCGTTCGAAAGTATGGTGGGAAACGACGGCCTCGGCCTGCTTCGAGTCTATCTCCGCGTCCGTTAGCGCCCGGACCAATCGGCTAAGTTCCGCAGCGGAATCTGAACGTAGGTCTTCGTAACGCACCAAGAGTTCATGCGCAGGATGGTCTAACCAGCGCTGGACGAATTCAGACCAACTGAAGGTCGGGTAGATGGGCGAATTGAAGGTTAACTCTATAAATGCAGGAAGGTTGTTCCGCACGTCAAGGGGGTCAGAAAAGTTGAGTGCGCGGCGCATCTTCCTCACCAACGAAGCATTGTCGAACTCGTTTTGGAACATGCAGTGGTAATACCAGGAAACGATCACATCACGGCCATCACGGAACACAGTCACCACACGGCGTGAAGGTGGAATATCCATATAATGCCCATGAACGATAGCGCGCCCCAATTTGGGAAGTGCGTTCGAAAACGGGATGCCCAACGCATCGGATAGCAGGCGCGCCACCCACCCCCCCCCGACCTCGGAAATTCGTTGACTACAAGCGGGGCAATTACAGCGGGCACATACTTTACGACAGCATACCGCAAGGTGTTGTGAAGAGTCTTCAACGCCATGCCTCCGGACACTTACGTTGGTAAATTTTCAGCAAAATACTTCCATTCCAGTTATTTCCTTCTTCGGAGAGCCGCGCTTCCAGAAAAGTGATGGCAACCAGAGCCAATGGCACCGGCTCAGTTCGAAATTGGTATGTCATTGCCACCACCCTCCAACTCCTTCCCCGCCGTGAAGCGGTTGCCAGATAGCTACGATCGGTCGACCCAGAATCTGTTCCAACCGTTTGGCATCCGCACAAAAATACTGGACCCAGAGCTCCGCCTCTACAGCCGGAGAGAGAGGCTCTGTGACCGGTTTGGTATTGATCCAGTCAACGAAACGCCTGAGGGAAAGGCGGGCAGAACGCGGAATCAGCGGTTTGCAATAGCGCTGCCATCTGGCGCCTGGATACAGTACCTTCTGCAGCCAAGGAAAGCGGGCTATACCTCCAACGTTGTAACAGCCGAACTCCGGTCTGAAGGTATCGTCAATCTCAAGAAATTGGCAGATTTCCCGGTAGGTTATCCTGAGACGTTCCTCGTTTTGAAATACTTCTTCGAAAATGTAGATACGGACGTTGTCAGTCCCGAATGTTTCCAGATATCGCCGAATATGCCTAGAATAACAGGCCCGCGATACGTATGCAAAAGTATTCGGCCCGTAACGCGGATCGACATCTGTGACGCAACGTTGCTCCTCGAGTTGAATTGCGCTCAGAAAGTCATGCGGCTCGATCCCCGCTTTCCTGTTATGGCGCCACAAGGACCAAATCATACGCATGGGATTACGCAAGATGATCAGAATCTTCGCGGACCCCAGGTTTCGATGGATGCGCTCTGCAGCGGCAGGATCAGAGAGATAGGTTGTCGACGCTTCTCCGACCACGGGCACAGAGCCTGCGTCCTTGAAGAGTTCTAGATAGTCCGCATGTTCCGATATACCAAAGGGGTCATCGGAAAAATAACAAGGCTCTTTAACGGGTGACATGTATACCTCCGGGTGTGCCTTGAGATAGGCGTACATTGAGGTCGTCCCCGATTTCGGAGCTCCTACGATCAAAAAATTGGGCGATCGCTTCTCGGACCCGAACATCCCTACTCCCCAGCGGCCACTACTTTGGATCCATGCACCAAGAGCGCGATGCGCAACATCGTTGCCAGAATTACCGCTGAAATTGCAGCAACCAAAATATCAGCATGGCCTATCATGAGATGATATATGGCTATGGTGGAAATCGCGGCGCCAAGATTGGCAAACAGTATCCAGCGGGTGGCGAATGACGTGCGCAGGTAGACCTGTAAGAAATAGGCCGCAACATTGACGACGGCAACGAGCGAGAACCCCTGAAAGGGTGTGACGTACTGCTGGTAATCTTCACCGTAGACAAGCAGCAAAACCCAGTCGGCCTTGAACGCGAGCAGTGCTACTACAGCCGCAATGGTAAGCAAGGCAATCCCGCCGGTCCGCCACAGGTAGCGCCCCATCACAACCGAACCCGATTCGTGGCGAACACGAGCGGACTCAGCAGGCAGGATGTTGTCAAAACCCGCAGTAAGCGTCGTAATGACCAGTGGCATCAGCTGGCAAGCACGCAGAATGCCTGATGTGGCGGGTCCGAAAAGGAAGCCACTCATTGCAACGACGTAGTTCGCATTGGCCCACTGCAGAAGTACAGCTGGACTGTACCACCGCGCGAAAACAATGTGCTGGCGTGCGTAGAAGCGCAGGAGCCGGCCTCCCGGACGGACATGTCGTGCACCTGAGGCGAGGGTGACGAGCAGCCCGAGCAGTGCACCGCAAGTAATCGCCCAAAAGGCATTGACAACGTCTAGGTGACCAGCTGCAGCAAGCGAGACGATAACGGCCAGGGTTGCCAGGTTCCTGACCACGTCGCTCACAGCCGCTAACTCTGCACGGCCACGCAGATACGTGACACGGCTGGAGAATAGCTGAAGTTGATGGACAACTATCGCAAGGGCCACCGGAAGGAGGCTAGGGAGATGCTGTCTGGCCCCACTGCTCGTGGCATCTAGCACCAGCCAGGCAGCCGCCACCATCAGTATCCCCGCCGCAGACACGGTCAGCTGAATGAGGCCGACTGCTCCGAGATATTGCGCTTGCCGATAGCGGCTTATGCCAGGCGCGATGGCGAACATGGGGGCGATGACAATACCCTGCTGCAGGTTCGTGGCAAGGATAAAGAACAGCCAAACTAGGGTAAAGGCACCAAAGGCTTCGGGCCCGAGCTGGCGGGCCAGCAGGATGGTGATAAGGAAATTGAGGGCACTGGCAGCACCTTGACCACCCAGACTGATCACAAGGCGCCGGCCCATGCCCGTTCGGGTTTGGTGCGCTTCGGTTGCTGTGCTTTCTGGTAGGAAGGAGACCATTGAAACTTTCCGGTTCCCAAACTGGTGGCCGGGGCAAGCGCCGGGCATACTGACCCTTTACGCCCACTTGACGCCGCGGAATATCCGTCCTTCGTCAATTTTGTCCCGGTGCTTCATGACATAACGCATGACCTCGGACAGCACCTCGTTTGACAGGAGTGTGGGTTGCAGCCCAAGTTCCAGTAAGCCTGTATGGCGGGGGTTATAGTAATGGCTCTCAGCCTCGTTCCGGGGATTGTCCACATGAGAGACCGTTACTTCTATACCCAGATAGTCTGCTGCCTCGCGTACCCTCCCCGCAAGATCGGACACCGAAAAAGTTTCCGTGAACTGATTAAATATGCGAAGCTCGCCAGGAGCGGCGGGGTTGTCTATGGCAAGCTCGATGCACTGCACGGTATCACTGATATTGAGATATCCCCGTGTCTGCCCGCCCTTCCCATAGACGGTCAATGGGTGGCCCACAACGGCTTGGACGATAAACCGATTGAGGACAGTGCCAAATATCTCGTCGTAGCTGAAAAACGGCGCCAAATCCTCATGCTGACGTGCTTCGTCGGTGAACAGGCCGTACACAGGCCCCTGCATCAGGTCCGTTACGCGCAGCCCCCATGAACGCACATAAAACCAGAGCAGATCAGTATCCATGATTTTTGTCGTGTGATACAGACTACCTGCCTGGCGCGGGAACAGAAATCGGTCGCTACGTCCCTTGTGCTCGATATCGATCCAGCCTTCCTCAATATCTATATTGGGCGTCCCATATTCCCCCATGGTCCCCAGCTTGACGATGTGCGCATCCGAGGCAAATTCTCTTACCGCGAGGATCACGTTCATCGTGGCCATCAGATTGTTGCTCAGCGTCAACTGTGCGGCTTGGCGGGAAAGCATGGAGTACGGAGCAGAAGGCTGTTCCGCATAGTGAACAATAGCGTCCGGAGAAAAGTCGGCAAATACGGCAGCCAGCTGACTCCAGTCTGATATGTCCGCAATGGCGACGGAAATCCTCCGACCCGAGACTTCTTCCCACAACCTAACCCGCTCATGGAGATTCGGTGTCTGCACCAGCATTTCCATGTCCGTCTCGCGTGCCAGCCGCCGCCGTAGATAATTGTCAACGGCCATGACCTCGTGGCCACGCGCCGAGAGACGCATGGCGGTCGGCCATCCCAAGTAACCGTCTGCACCAAGTACCAGTATCTTCATTTCTCCTGTTGTTCCTTATCTCCTGGCCAGTATCGGCGCGTCTGCGCAGGCGGCGACTGTTCCAGAAGACCGTTGCTGCGCAGGAAATGGCGGATTTTGGCCACAGACAACGGTGCCTGTTCCGAAGAAATGTAAGGCTGTTTCACCTCGTCGTTCACGCGATCTTCATAGTCGTAGGGAATATCATGATAAATCCCGCGGAATGCTGGTAGAATCGAAAAATAATCGGTGAGTTCCACAGCCCGGCGACACTCTTCGTCACTCATGAGTTCCTCGTAGAGTTTTTCGCCGGGTTTGGTGCCGATTTCAGAAATTGCAATCTCCTCCGGGCGGTAGCCATAACGCGGAGCCAGTTCCTCGATCATGGCATGGGCAAGATCAATGATGCGGACTGTCGGCATCTTGGTAATCAGAACCTCCCCGCCCTGCGCCACTTGAGCTGAATCGAGCACCATCGATACCGCCTGCTCGATGCTCATGACGAACCGCGTCATGCGCCTGTCTGTCACGGTAACTGGCCCGCCAGAGGCAATCTGACGATGGAAGATGGGGACCACGGAGCCGTTGGAGCCCAGCACATTTCCGAACCGCGTTGAGGTGAACAGTGGAGTGGACCCGCGCCGTTGACTGTTGGCAGCGGTCATCAACCTCTCGCCCATCAGCTTTGTCGTACCCATGACGCTGGTCGGATTCACCGCCTTGTCCGAGCTGGTAAACACGACACGCTCGACGCCACACTCCAGCGCAGCCTCAATAATCACCTGAACCCCGTGGATATTGGTCGAAACCGTCTGATCCGGCGAGCGTTCGGAAAGAATGACATGCTTGAGGGCAGCGGCATGAAAGACGAGATCAACGCCGTCCAGGCGCCGGGTCATGGCATTGCGATCCCGAATATCTGTCAGAAAAAAACTGGCTCGGGGCTCATTCAAGAACTCATCATCTAAAAAGAACAGCTGCGTCTCATTGTTATCGATGCCGATGACTTCCTTTGGGTCATAGGAAGGATTGACCAACAGCTGCCGAATCAGCTCCGAACCCACCGTGCCGCAGACACCGGTAACGAGTATGCGTTTTCCAGTAAACAGCCCCATCAGTCAGAATCCCGACTCAAGGAAATACTGAACTGTCTGCCTGAGGCCAGCTTCCAACCCCGTTGGTGCAGACCATCCCAGCCTGTCGCGTGCCTTTGACACATCGGCAAAGTTGCGCAACACATCACCGGTACGCTTCGGCAGATGCTTGACGCGGAATTCATCGAGACCGAGTTCCGAAAAAGTCCGCTGAAGGAGCACGGATAACCGTTCGACGGAAGTCTCCCGACAGGTTGCAATCTGGAAGATTTCACCCCCAATACCCTTGGTTCTGGCTGCAAGGAGGACGGCATCGATGAGGTCATCGACATAGAGAAAATCGCGTGTCTGCGCACCATCTCCATATATCCCGATTTCGTTTTTTGATAACGCCTGCTTCACGAAGTTGGCGACCACGCTTGACTTGTGTGACGAGCCCGGCCCGTAGACGTTGCTGAAGCGAAGCGCAACCGTCTCCAGACCATAACTCCGGCGGTAAGCGGAGCAGTAGCCTTCGCAGGCCAATTTACTGGCACCGTATGGTGAAACGGGTCGGCAGACTTTCTCCTCGTTCACCGGCGGGTCCGCCTCACCGACCGGAGCACCACTGGACGCAAGAACAAAACGAGGAACCCGGTTGAGGCGCGCCGCTTCAAGGTAATTCAGGGTTCCAAGCACATTGTTGAGGCAATCCTCACGCGGATTTTCCACGGAAGGCGCCACGCCAGTGTTACCGGCCAGATGGATGATGACGTCTGCGCCAGCGGCAACGGCCTGCGCCAGCCTTTCATCCAGTATGTCTCCCACCACCAGCATCGGCATGTCTGCCGTCCATTCCAGATCGTCCGCAGGTGCTTCGTGGAACTCGCCCAACCGGGCGAGTTCATCTCGTGTTCCAACCGACAGATTGTCCAGGATTCGTACGGAATGACCGCCTTCGTCACGCAAGCGGCGGACGAGATTCAGTCCGATGAAGCCACAACCACCGGTGATCAACCATTTTTTCATGGGCGTGAATCCATTGTATATACATATACCTCTTTGTTTCCTCAGTTCGGCTGCCTACTCTGGCCTGCAACCGTTGA
>CAZJCM010000056.1:0-13247 GCA_964544655.1 uncultured Sedimenticola sp.
GAGAAAGCCGTGATGCTACCGCAGCTTACCCTCTAACCGTCAGTCGAGTTGCACTAGCGAGTTGAATCCGCGACCTATATGATGTTAGCGACTCGGGTGAATGAACCTTTTCTTCATGGGGGAATTTGCCCGCACGGTTTCTTTGCCACTGGCTATTCAATCGTTACTTGGGGATTGTCTTGATGAAAAAAATGAAATTCGGTTTATCAGCCTTAGGACTGGCTATCGCCTGCGCGAGTTCCGGTGTTGCCCTGAACGCATCCGCAGCTCCCAGCCTTTCCGACGCAGACTTCGAAAAAGCCAAAACCATCTACTTTCAACGTTGCGCCGGCTGCCATGGCACGCTGCGCAAAGGCGCCACCGGTAAGAACCTGGAGCCGAAGAACACCCAGAAGCTGGGCCAGAACCGTCTGGAGAAGATCATCACCTACGGTACAGAAGGCGGCATGAACAACTTCGACGACATCCTCTCCAAGGATGAAATCAAGCTGATGGCCACCTACATCCAGTTGGAGCCGCCGATTCCGCCGGAGATGTCCCTCGCTCTCATGAAGGAGCGCCACAAGGTCTATGTCGACCCCAAGGACTATCCGACCAAGCCTCTGCATGGCCGCAACTGGCAGAACTTCTTCCTGGTCATCGAGCGTGACGTCGGCAAGATCGCCGTCATCGACGGCGACACCAAGGAAGTGGTCGCCCACATCCCCACCGGTTATGCCGTACACGTACTCAAGGCAGTCGAACACCACGAAGGCATGCACGTGGATAACCCGGGCCGCTTCTGGTTTGTCATGGGCCGCGACGGCATGATGACCAAGGTCGACCTTTGGCAGACCCCTGACAAGATGAAAGTGGCTCAGACTCAGGTCGCCTACGATGCCCGTGACGTGGCGGTCTCCGGCGACGGCAAGTACGTCATCGGTGGTGGTTACTGGCCACCTCACTTCGTCATCCTCGACGCCCTCACCATGGAGCCCCTGAAGGCGGTATCCGCCCGCGGCGTCAATGTAGACGGCAACTATGTCAACGAGTCCCGCGTGGCAGCTGTCTACGACACCCCGTTGGCCCCCACCTGGCTGGTCTCCATGAAGGAGCTGGGCCAGATGTGGCAAGTGGACTACAGCGATCTGGACAACCTGAAGGTCACCATGATCGATTCCGCCAAGTACCTGCATGACGGTTTCTTCGATCCCACCGGCCGCTACTTCCAGATTGCTGCCAACGCCTCCAACAAGATGGTGGTGATCGACAGCAAGACGCAGAAGCTGGAAGCCATGATCGACGTGGACAAGAAGCCCCATCCGGGTCCGGGCGCCAACTGGAACGACGCGAAATGCGGTCCCGTGGGCGGCACCACCCATCTGGGCGTAGGCAAGGTCACCGTCTGGGGCAACGATCCCAAGGGCCATCCGGACCAGGCCTGGAAGATCTGCTACGAAGTTGAGACCGACGGCCCGGGCGTGTTCATCCGCACCCATCCCAAGTCCGACTACGTGTGGGCTGACCAGACCAAGCACCCGGATCCCGAAGTGCAGCAGTCGATCCAGGTCATCTCCAAGAAGACCCGCGAGATCGTCAAGACCATCCGCCTGACCGAAACGAAGGGCTACGCCGCCGTTCACATCGAGTTCAACAAGGATGGCTCCGAGGTCTGGACCTCTGTCTGGAACCGTGCGGACAGCAAGAAACCGAACGGCGAGATCATCATCTTCGACGCCAAGACGCTGAAGGAGAAGGCTCGCATCAAGGGTCTCTATGCCCCGACCGGCAAGTTCAACGTCTACAACCGCGTCAATCACGTGACCTGATTGACCGTGTAGGCTAGACCTGCTCAAGGCGGGCATGGATTTTCTCCATGTCCGCCTTTTTCAAATCTCTTCCACTTTTCCGTTTACGGGATAGAAACATGTCGGATCAACTGTTCAATAAAAAGCCTGGCCTGATGAAGCGACGCCTGATACTGGGAACCACCGTGGGTGGCGCCTTATTGTTCTTTATCTTCGGCATTATCTTCTGGGGTGGCTTCAACACGGCCATGGAGGCAACCAATCAGCTGGAGTTCTGCATCGGCTGCCACGAAATGGAAGAGAATGTCTACCAGGAATACAAGCCGACGATCCACTACTCCAACAGGACTGGCGTACGGGCAACCTGCCCTGATTGCCACGTCCCCAAAGACTGGATCCACAAGATGGCCCGCAAGATCAAGGCCAGTAACGAGGTCTACCACAAGATCATGGGGACCGTCGACACCAAGGAAAAATTCAACGAGCACCGCCTGGAGATGGCGAAACGGGTCTGGAAGACCATGAAGGAGACCGACTCCCGCGAGTGCCGAAACTGCCATAACTTCGAATCCATGAACCCGGAGTTCCAGCGGCCCCGGGCCCGCAAGCAGCACCTCAACGCCTTCAAGACCGGCCAGACCTGCATCGACTGCCATAAGGGCATCGCCCACAAGCACGTGCGTGACCTGCTGACCGACGAGGAGCTGGAGACTCTGGAGGCGCCGAATCCGTCCTTCGTGCGCGAGATTCCACCCATGTTCCTGGAGGGCCTGGAACGCATCGAGGCGAAGGAAGCCGAGCAGGCGGCGAAGGAGAAGGCCGAGAGGCAGCGGGCCCGCGAAGCCAAGATCGCTGCCAAAAAGGCCGAGGAAGAACGCATCCGCAAGGCGGTGGAGGCAGCCCTCGCCGCCCAGAAGGCGGAACTGACCGCCGGAGCAGGCGCAGCAGCTGCGGCCGCACCTGCCGCTGCGTTGGCTGCTGCCAGCGGCTTCGGCATCGACTGGGGCGACGTGCCGGAACGGGAGATCACCATCTTCTATCCGGGCCAGACCTCCATGGAATGGGTGCTTAACGGTCGCGACCACGGTGGCGCCCGTCCCTTCGCCAAGGGTGGAGACCGCTGTGCCAACTGCCACGACAAAGAGACCGCCGACATGGGCGAGAAGATGGTCACCGGCCAGAAGGCCGAGCCCACTCCGATCCCAGGCAAGCGCGGCAGCATCCCGGTGAAGGTCCAGGCCGCCCACGACGACCAGAACCTCTACCTGCGCTTCGAGTGGGAGGACACGGACCACGTCCCGGTACCGTTCGTGGACGGCGGCAAGATGGATCCGGAGAACCCGATCAAGCTGGCGGTCATGCTGGCCACCGACGATGTGGAGTACGCCGACCGGGCCGGCTGCTGGGGTACCTGTCACCATGACGCCCGCACCATGCCCGATGCCCCTGACCAGGCAGCAATGGAGTCCAGCGGTCTGGCCGAACGTCTGGACCTGAGCCAGGGTGTCACCAAGTACCTCAAGGAGAGCCGTACCAAGATCGAGGTGAAGGGCCGCCGCGGCAAGAAACGGGGCGGCTGGGACAAGCTCAAATCAGCCGACGAGATCCAGTCCGAACTGGCAGCAGGCCGTTTTATGGATCTGCTCCGCTACAAGTCCGGCAAGGGCGAGACCGAGGACGGCTACATCCTGGAGCAGCGTCACATGTCCGGTGGCGAGGGCTTCGAGGTGGATGCCCGCCAAGAGGGCGGCAACTGGATCGTAGTCATGAAGCGGAGTCTGAAATCAGACAAGCCGGGGGATATCAGTCTGGAGCCCGGCAAGCTCTACAACTTCGGCTTCGCCATCCATGACGACTACACCAATGCCCGCTTCCATCACGTTTCCCTGGGCTACAAGCTTGGGCTGGACAACGAGGAGGCCGAGGTCAACGCGGTGAAGAAGGAGGCCAGTGCCCCTGCGGCCGCCCCCGTGGCCGCTGCTGCCGCCCCTGCGGCCAGCGCTCCAGCCGCCCCGACCGGCGGTGACATCCAGGTGGACTGGAGCAAGGCGACCAGCCGTGACATCACCCTGTTCTACCCGGGCCAGACCTCCATGGAGTGGGTGCTGAACGGCCGCGATCATGGCGGCGCACGTCCTTTTGCCAAAGGTGGCGACCGCTGCACCAACTGCCACGACAAGGAAACCGCCGACATGGGCGAGAAGATGGTCAGCGGCCAGAAGGCCGAGCCCACGCCCATCCCCGGCAAGCGCGGCAGCATCCCGGTGACCGTGGAGGCAACCCACGATGCCGAGTACCTGTACATGCGCTTCAGCTGGCCGGAGGGGGAGCACGCCCCGGTCCCGTTCGTGGAGGGCGGCAAGATGGACCCGGAGAATCCGATGAAGTTGGCGGTGATGTTCGCCACCGATGAGGTGGAGTATGCCGACCGAGCCGGCTGCTGGGGCACCTGCCACCACGATCTTCGCACCATGCCCGACACTCCCGACCAGGCAGCCATCGATGCCAGCGGCCTGGCCGAGCGGCTGAGCCTGACCGAGGGTGTGACCAAGTACATCAAGGAGAGCCGCAGCAAGATCGAGGTCAAGGGCCGTCGCGGCAAGAAGCGGGGCGGCTGGGACAAGCTCAAATCGGCTGAAGAACTGAAGGCGGAGATGGATGCGGGTCATTTCATGGACATCGTGCGCTACAAGTCCGGAAAAGGTGTGGCCGAGGATGGCCATGTCCTGGAACAGCGTGACATGCAGGCCGGTGAAGGCACCCAGTTCAGCGCCAAGCTGGATGGGGGCACCTGGAGCCTGGTGATGAAGCGCAAGCTGAAGCCGGGCAAGCCCGGCAAGGTAGACCTTGAGCTGGACAAGGTCTACAACTTTGGCTTTGCCATCCATGACGACTACAGCAACGCCCGCTTCCACCACGTTTCCCTGGGCTACAAGCTGGGCTTCGACAACGACAGCGAAGGCGTCGAGATCAACGCCACCGCCCAATAGGGCAACTGCCGGGCACAGGGAGGCGCCCGGATTATTCCTGCACGAGGGGCGGCAACGCCCCTCTCTTTTGCCTGAGACTGCTCTGATCTGGCTCTAGTCCTCCATGGATTGACTGAGGTCAATGCCCGGCAAAATGCTCCTCTGTAGATTCCATAGTCAGGTCGTTTCAACGCTGACACCGGAGCATCCATTGAAACCCAAGCCGTCGATTCTCCTGCCAATCGCCCTTGCCGGCCTTATCGGTACCCAGGCCCAGGCGGAGATCCCGCCCCAGCGCCAGGCAGAGATCGTCTATCTGTTGCGGCACGATTGCGGCTCTTGTCATGGCATGCGCCTGGAAGGAGGCTTGGGCCCCGCCCTCAACCCACAACGCCTGCGCGGCTGGAACACGGAACAGCTGGCGCTGACCATTCTCTACGGCCGCCCTGGCACGCCCATGCCACCATGGCGCCCCTTCTTCACCGACAATGAAGCACACTGGTTGGCGGCCCAGCTGAAACGGGGGATCAAACCATGAAACAGCGCCTCCTGCTTGCCGTCATGCTCCTGCTGCTGGCTTCATCCCAGGCCCTTGCAACCTGCCTTACCCGGGGCACCGGTGACTTGGGCATCATCATCGAGCGGGCCAGTGGCAGTCTGCTGGTGATCGATACCACGGCCCACCAGCGGCTGTTCGAGATCAAGGGCCTGGGGGATCTCTCCCACGCCTCAGCCGTCTATTCCAGGGATGAACGCTACGCCTATATCTTTGGCCGTGATGGCGGCCTGACCAAGGTGGATCTTCTCTGTGGCCGTATCGTCAAGCGGGTGGTCCAGGGCGGCAACAGCATCGGCGGCGCCATCTCCCAGGACGGCCGTCTGATCGCCGTCTCCAACTATGTCCCTGGCGGCGTCAAAATCTTCTCTGCGGATGACCTCTCCCTGGTAGCCGATATACCGGCCACGAGGGTGACCGACCGGGACGGAAAAGAAAAGGGCTCCAAGACCGTCGGCCTGGTGGATGCCCCCGGGCAACGCTTCGTGGTCGGCCTGTATGACAGCGGGGAGACCTGGATCATCGACATGACGGATCCTGACCACCCTGTGATCACCAAATTCACCGATACCGGATCGCTCCCTTACGACGGCCTGATCACACCGGACGGACGCTACTACATCGCCGGACTGTTCGGCGAGGACGGTCTGGCGCTGCTCGACCTCTGGCATCCGGAAAAGGGACTGCGCAGAATCCTCGACCACTACGGCAGAGGCGAACAGAAACTGCCGGTCTACAAGATGCCACATCTGGAGGGCTGGGTGATCGCTGGTAACAGGGCCTTTCTCCCGGCTGTCGGCCACCATGAGGTACTGGTGGTGCGGGAGGATGACTGGCGGGAGGTAGGCCATATTCCGGTCCATGGCCAGCCGGTGTTCGTCATGGCACGGCCGGATGGGCGCCAGCTCTGGGTGAACTTCGCTTTCCCGGACAACGATACCGTACAGGTCATCGACACCGAATCGCTGCAGATCGTCAAAACCATGAAGACCGGCAAAGGCACCCTGCATATGGAATTCACGCCGCGTGGTGAGGAGGTGTGGATCTCAGTTCGGGACAAAGACCAGATCCAGGTCTACGACACCGAGACCCTGACCCTGACCCATACCCTGCCGGCTGAGAAACCGAGCGGGATCTTTTTCACCGATCGCGCCCATCGCACAGGACTCTGATCATGGCCACCACCGCCCGCGTAATCCAGGAGTTCATCGAGACACCCAATGGCGGCGGTCCGCTGCGGCTCAACGATCTGGAGAAACGCCTGCTGGACGAATATCAAAAAGGCCTGCCTCTCTCCCCTGCCCCATTTCAGGAGATCGCGCAACGCCTGGGCACCAGCGAGGCGCTGGTGCTGCAGATCCTGCAACGCCTGCTGGACGCAGGCATCATCAGCCGGGTCGGCCCCGTTTTCAAACCCAAGCGCATCGGTGCCAGCACCCTGGCCGCCATGGCGGTGCCGGAGCAGGAGCTGGAAGAGGTTGCGGAGACGATCAGCAGTTACCGGGAAGTCAACCACAACTATGAACGGGAGGACCATTTCAACCTCTGGTTCGTGGTAACCGCCGCCAGTCAGGAGCATTTGGCGCAGACCCTGGCCGATATGGAGCAGCGCACCGGTCACCCGATCCTGAACCTGCCCCTTGAGCGGCAATTCCATATCGACCTGGGTTTTCCGCTATGGTGCTGACAGAGCGGGACCAAAGGTTGATCGCGGAAATACAGGGCGGGTTGCCGCTCTGCAGCCACCCCTATGCCGAGATCGGCCGGCGCATCGACATGGATGAAAGCGAGGTAATCCAGCGTATCACCTCACTGCAGGACGATGGCATCATCAAACGCATGGGCATCGTGGTACGCCACCATGAACTGGGCTATACCGCCAATGCCATGGTGGTGTGGGACATTCCCGATGAGCAGGTGGAAGAGATAGGCAAACGGCTCGGTGCCCAGGAGTGCATCACCCTCTGCTACCAACGCCCCCGGCGGCTGCCGCAATGGCCGTACAACCTGTTCAGCATGATCCATGGCCGGGACCGGCAACGGGTGCTCGATTCAATCGACCGCATGGCCGCCAATCTGGGATTGGAGCAGGTTCCCCACAAGGTACTGTTCAGTGGCCGGCGGTTCAAGCAACGGGGCGCCCAATACCGCTGATGGACCCGATCGACCGCGCTATCATCAATCGGCTGCAGGAAGGTTTCCCCATCTGCGACCGTCCTTACCAGGAGGCTGCCAGCAGTCTGGGCATCGACGAGCAGACGCTCATCCAACGGCTGCAACGACTGCTGGAACAGGGACTGCTTTCCCGCTTCGGGCCCATGTATCACGCCGAGCGGCTGGGCGGTGGCCTGAGTCTTTGCGCCATGAGCATCCCGCAGGAGGTGTTCGATCAGGTTGTGGAGCAGGTCAACGCCTTCGCCGAAGTGGCCCACAACTATGCCCGCGATCACCGTTTGAACATGTGGTTCGTGCTCGCCACAGAAACCCCCGAGCGCATCGCCACCGTATTGCAAGAGATCGAGGATGTGACCGGTTACCCGGTATACAACATGCCCAAGGAACAAGAATTCTTCGTTGGCCTCAAGTTCGAGGTATGATGTGACAGATGCAACATTTGGCGGCAAATGTATGCAGATCAGCGTGAATGATTGCCAGTTCATATCTGCATTTGTTTGCTGATCACTCCCGAATCTTCCCAGATGAGTTACTGCCACTCATTGTTACAAATAAAGAAATATTCACGACCGAACAGCATGAGTGATCAAGAGATGATTCACCTTTACCCGTATCCAGCCGCAACCTGACCGCATGCAAGAAGACAGCTCTACAACCCTGGATGAACTGGACCGCCGCATCATCGTGGCAACCCAGGCCGGCCTGCCTTTGGTGGCGGAACCCTACGCCCAGGTCGCCAACCAAGTGGGATGCAGCCCGGAGGAGGTGATGGAACGCATGCAGCAGATGCAGGCCAACGGCGTCATTCGCCGCATCGGCGCGGTGCCGAACCACTACCGGCTCGGCTTTCGCGGCAACGGCATGAGTGTCTGGGACGTGGACGATGAGAAGGCGGAATATTACGGCCGGCGCATCGGTGAACTGGCATTCGTCAGCCACGCCTATCGCCGTCCCCGCCACCTGCCGGATTGGCCCTACAATCTGTTCGCCATGGTCCACGGCAAAGACCGTGAAGAGGTCATGGACAAGGTGGCCGTCATCGCTGCTATGCTGGGGCAGGACGACCGGGGCCATGAGGTATTGTTCAGCACCCGCATCCTCAAGAAGACAGGATTGAGAATAACCGGCTGAGCCTGGTCATTCAGGAACCCATATGTTTCGAATCTCCCAATACATGCAGGAACTGCTCGATCCCAAACCCCTGGGACCGAAGCGCAATCCGCCCGGCCCGGTGGTGATCTGGAACCTGGTACGGCGCTGCAACCTCACCTGCAAACACTGTTACTCCATCTCCGCCGACACCGACTTCCCCAACGAGTTGGACACAGCACAGGTATTCAGCGTAATGGACGACCTGAAACAGTTCCGGGTGCCCGTATTGATTCTTTCCGGCGGCGAACCCCTGCTGCGCCCGGACATCTTCGACATCGCCCACCGGGCGAAGGCCATGGGCTTCTACACCGCCCTCTCCACCAACGGGACTCTGATCGATGAATCCAACATCGACGCCATCGCCGCGGTAGGCTTCGACTATCTCGGTATCAGCATCGACGGCATCGCCGCCACCCACGACCGCTTCCGTCGCATGGAAGGCGCCTTCGACGCCTCCATACAGGGACTGCGGCTGTGCCGGGAGCGTGGTATCAAGGTGGGCCTGCGCTTCACCATGACCCAGGACAACGCTGAAGAGCTGCCTCAGCTGCTCGATCTGATGGACGCTGAGCGGGTCGACAAATTCTACTTCTCCCACCTCAACTATGCCGGCCGCGGCAACAAGAACCGGGAGACCGATGTCTTCAACCAGACCACCCGCTGGGCCATGGATCTGCTGTTCGAACGGGCCCTGGCCGATGTGCAGGCCGGCCGCAACAGTGAATTCGTCACCGGCAACAATGACGCCGACGGGGTCTACCTGCTGCACTGGGTGGAGCAACACTATCCCGATCAGGCCGCTCATATCGCAGCCAGGCTCCGGCAATGGGGAGGCAACAGCTCTGGCGTCAACATCAGCAATATCGACAACCAGGGCAATGTCCATCCTGACACCATGTGGTGGCACTACAGCCTGGGTAACGTCAAGGAGCGCCCCTTCTCCGAGATCTGGCAGGACACCAGCGACCCCATCATGGCCGGGCTCAAGCAGTCGCCCCGCCCCGTCACCGGCCGTTGCGGCGCCTGCGCCTACCTCGATATCTGTAACGGCAACACCCGGGTGCGCGCCCTGCAGTTGACCAACGACCCCTGGAGCGAAGACCCTGCCTGTTATCTTACCGACGCCGAAATCGGCCTCGGGCAGAAAACGGCGGCCCCATTAGCGCAGGCTGGCACCGATGAAACAAAACGCTACTGACCCACACAGGGCAACCAACCGCATACATGTGACCGGCATGCTTTTCCTGCTCCAGTGCCTTATTCTGAGCACGCTCAGCCTCTCGACGGTGCATGCCGCCACGGCAGTCGATGCACTATACAAACAGCACTGCGCCGAATGCCACGGCCCTGGTCGGCTGGGGCTGATGGGACCCGCCCTGCTGCCCGAGAACCTCAAGCGCCTGCGCAAGAAGGCTGCCGCGGGAGTGATCAGGAATGGCCGCCCGGCCACCCAGATGCCTGCCTTTGGCGACAAACTCGACCAAGGGGAGATCGATGCCCTGGTCGAACTGGTCTACACCCCCCTGAAACCGATCCCAACCTGGGGCATGAAGGAGATCCGGGCCAGTCAGCTGGTCTATCACAAACCCGGGGAACTGCCGGACAAACCCCTGTTCGATGCCGACATCGACAACCTGTTCATGGTGGTGGAACTGGGCGATCACCACGCCACCCTGCTCGATGGCGACCGCTTCGAACCCATCTTCCGCCTGCCCACCCGCTTCGCCCTGCATGGCGGGCCCAAGTGGGCGGAAGGGGGACGCTATATCTATTTTGCCTCCAGAGATGGATGGATCAGCAAGTTCGATGTCTTCAACCTGACCTATACCGCCGAGGTGCGCGCCGGCATCAACAGCCGCAACCTGGCGGTCTCCGCCGATGGCCGTTACATTGCCGTTGCCAACTATCTGCCCCACAACCTGGTGATACTGGATGCCCGCGACCTCTCCCCGCTGAAGGTAATCCCTGCGCTGGACAGCGCGGGCAACAGCTCCCGGGTCAGCGCCGTCTATACCGCTGACCCGCGCCACACCTTCGTCGCTGCCCTGAAGGACATCCCCGAGGTATGGGAAATCTCCTATGAGGACGATCCACCAGCCGGCTTCAGCGGCTGGATGCACGACTATCGGAAAGACTCGGGAGAAGGTAAACAGCATCAGCGTTTTCCGGTCAAACGTATCGGCCTGCCCAATATCCTCGATGACTTCTTCCTCACCCAGGACTACGAAAAGATCATCGGCAGCAGCCGCGACGGCGGCACCCAGGTGGTCGACCTGGATCTGAAGCGCTCGGTGGCCACCATCGATCTGCCGGGCATGCCCCATCTCAGCTCGGCCATCACCTGGAAACGGGGGGATCAGACCGTTCTGGCCACTCCCAACATCCGCAAACCGGAGGTGACCATCGTCGACACCGACAGTTGGCAGGTGATCAAGCGCATTCCCACCAAGGGGCCTGGCTTTTTCATGCGCAGCCATGAAAACACCCCCTATGCCTGGACCGACGTCTTCTTCGGCCCCAACCGGGATCTGATGCATGTGATCGACAAACAGAGCCTGGAGATCGTCAAGACCCTGCGCCCGGCACCCGGCAAGACATCTGCCCATGTCGAGTTCACCAAAGACGGAAAGTACGCCCTGGTCAGCATCTGGGATATGGATGGCGCCCTGGTAATCTATGACGCCCAAACGTTGCACGAGGTCAAACGCCTGCCCATGAAAAAGCCTTCGGGCAAGTATAATGTCCACAACAAGCTGACCCGTTCCAGCGGCACCAGCCATTGAGGGCGGCATGAGCGATCAGGTCAAATGTCTCTACTGCGGCAAAATGGTTCCCCACGACCAGTCCCACTGCCAGCATTGCGGCGCCGTCTCCCACTTTCAGCAACGGGGCTACCGGGCCGGCGCCCGCGGGCGTTTCATCCTGCTGTTCATCCTGCTGGTGATCATCAGCACCTTCTTCGCCTTCTGGCTGCCCCGATGAGAATTGAGATCATGAAACAGATACTGCTAATCCTGGCCCTGCTGTTGCCGGCCTTTAACCTGCCGGCAAGCGACTACCAGTTACAGCAAGTGGAGGATGGCGACACTTTGGTGTTGCAGATCGAGGGCAAGCCGGTACGGCTGCAGCTGCAGGGCATCGACGCCCCGGAGGATGTGGAGAACCCAAAGCTGAAACGGGATCAACAGCGTACCGGCCTGCCACAGAGAGAGCTGCTGCAGCTCGGCAGCGAGGCGACCCGGCATCTGCGCGGGCTGGCACACCCTGGCGACCGGATCAGGGTGGAGGGCGATCTGCAGCGCAAGGATAAATATGGCCGTATTCCGGTGATCGCCTACGCCAGCAGCGGCCGTAGCCTGAACGAGGCGATGGTGGAAGACGGCTATGCCATTCCCCTCGGGCGCTACCCACTGGACAAGGCGTTCAAGGCCAGGATCAACCAGCTGGCAGAATTCGCCCGCACCGGCAGTTACGGCCTATGGGGCTCCGCCCCCAGGGTCATGGCGGCCTGGAGTGGAATCAAACCGTAACTTACCCTTACTTGAGCAGGCGCTGCATGTCATATTGGGTCCGGTGCACACCGTGGCAGCGGGCACAGGCCTCCACTGCCAGGGTACCCAGCGCCATCCCCGTCTTTTTCCTGTCCTTCGCCTGAATCGCTTGCGCCAGATCTTCCACCAACCGGCCCGTCTGCTGCCCCAGGATTCGCTCCCGTGGCACCGGTTCCTTATGACAACTGGCACAGCTAACGGCCAGATCATCCATCCGCCGTTTCAATTCTGTCAGGCTCTCCAGGGCCAACGACGTCTGTCCATCCTCACTGGCGATCTTGACCCGGTTGACCAGGGTCGACAACCGGGCCATCGCCTTCTTGTAGGCGACCTCTTCCAGGGTCTCTGAATCCTCCACCTGAACGGCGCTGAAATCGGGACTGCGGTAGAGCATGGCGGCCACTGCACGATACTCCCGGTGGCAACCTCTACAGCTGCCGCCCAGTTTGCGCACTGCGCGGGATACGGCGTTGAAATCAGCCATTGCAGCTGCCTGTTGCAGGCGCCCGGCCCATTCCAGCTCCAGCTCATCGCGCCACTCCGGCACCATCTCCCCAATCTTGCGATAGTGCGCCACCAGCCGATCCGCCCATTTCTGCAGCAGTTCAGCATCTTCCTGGGCGACATACCAACTCACAGCCTGCATCTCTCGACGTAATTTGAACATGTTGTGCAACCACAGCTGGCGTTTGTTCAGCGGCTTGTACCACTGCGCCAGTGACGCCGGCGGAAGCTGCAGGGTCTTTTCTTCAGCCCAGCTGGGCCAGGAAAAGGAAAACAACAGAACAGACAACCACAACCATTTATATTTCATGGAAAATCCCTATTGAGTTTACCTTGTTGCCGGTTCAGGCATAGCGGTCTGAGCGAAGGAAAACAAGGCATGAAAATAACACATGAACGCACTAAGCTTGACCAAGGTCAAAGCCTCTGTGAACCGCTTTGTTTCTAATGGACGAGCCTACTATTTCGTACTGTACAGGAGTTACTCCAATGGCCCAGGCCTTTACCAAAACGATGGCGCGGAACATATTCTACGGGGGTTCCGCGTTTTTCT
>CAZJCM010000057.1:0-13095 GCA_964544655.1 uncultured Sedimenticola sp.
GAACATTGAGCAGCTTGCTGTCTCTATGATTCCTCTGGCCCAGTCCGACAGGCTGTTAGGTGGCCCACGAATTAGCCGCTTTGAGCGGCTCACAAACTAAAGCCCCAGCTCTGCCGGGGGATGCTTACTCAGAGGTTCCTTGGAAATTCCCTAAAGGTTAAGCTTGCTTTGTCGTTACCTGTTCCCAGGTGGGGCGGCGTCGGCCTGTTTTTATGCCGCTCGCTAAAAATGAATAATAAACTGTAACTGGAGATCCCCAAATGAATGGATTGTCATTGCCACAACGCCCTGTTTTTTTTCTGACTCTGCTGGCGATCATTTGGCTTGCGCTGCCATTGAGTGCCCAGGCGGCGAAAGCCAAGCCCAGGGTTGCGATCAAAATGCCGACGGTGGGCGAAGGGGTCAGTAAATATGCCAAACGCTATCTCAATCTCACCACCCTGCTGGATGAGATGGAGGCGTCGATCCAGAAAACACGCAAGTTTGAGCTGTTGAGCCGGAAAAAGGCGGTGTTGCAGGAGATCCGTGAGGAGCAGCAGTTCGCCAAGTCGGATCTGACCAAGGGCAATGCGGCGGCTGAAGGGCAGATGGAAAATGCCAATTTCCTCATCCTGCCAGTGGTGCAGGACTTCAAGTTCTACCGCTCATCCAAACCGGTGCCGAATATCGCCAATAAATATGTACGGCAGGACTCGGGCATGCTGGAACTCAACGCCCAAGTCATCGATACCTCTACCGGTGGCATCAAGACTACCTTTTACATGAAAAGTACCTTCGCCACCGGCAAGAAAGTGGTGAACAGCAAAGGCGGTGCGCCGAGCAGCGTCTATTTCACCAAGATGGCCAAAGCTGTGGCGGCGCAGATGGCCGATCAGCTGGTGGATGCGGTGTTCCCGATGAAGGTGCTCAATGTCCAGGGTGACCAGGTATGGATCAACCGGGGTAAGGACGGCGGCCTGAAGAAGGGGGACGTGCTCAAGGTGTTCCGTCCCGGTGTGGCATTGATCGACCCGGATACAGGGGAGAACCTGGGCTCTGCGGAGACGGAGATCGGCAAGATCAAGGTGGTGCGGATCAATCCCAAGTTCACCATAGCCAAGGTGATCACCAAGGGAGCGACTGAGCCGGTGCAGAGGGGCGATATTGTACGTGTCCCCTGAGGCCTGCTGACTATTGTCCATCCATGTCTGCCTGGCCTGTCCAGGCAGTCTGCCTTTTTCAAGATGACTGACAGGGAAGCGCGATGAAACCCCATACCCAGAAAAAGATCGCCTTTGGCCTTTTCACAGGCCTGTTTATCCTGCTGCAGGTCTTTGCTGCAGCCGCCCAGACTGCCCAAACCGGGGCACCGGCACGGGCCACCATCGGCGTCATATCCGATGCGGACTTCGTGCCGGACCGGGTGCAGCCCCAACGGGGGGCGCGTATCGGCATGCCGGAGGTATTAGCCGGGCGCATCATAGAACACTTGACCAACAGCAACCGCTTCGTTCTGGTGGATCGGGAGGCCCTGCGTCGGGTGGTTTTGGAGCAACGCTTCGGCAAGGCGCTGCAGAAGACCTATCTGGACCGTACGCTGGACAAGGCCATCGATGCGATGGAGAAAGTGGAGGGGGGGCTGGCAGTCGTGACGCCGGATGCTGCCTCACCGGTGGGGCGAGCCCGTATTGGCGGTGGTGCAGTGGGTACCACGGGCACCTTGTCCGATTACAACGACCTGATCAAGAATTTTCAGGATCTGGGCACCACGCTGGGGGCCGACTATCTGGTACTGGGCAATCTGGAGAAAATGGCCCGCAGCAGCAAGGAGCGTGCGGTGCCTTACAGCACCAGTGGCCGCAAGGTGCGTACCAATATGGTGGATGCGCGTCTTCGGTTGCGTGTCATCGATGTGAAGAAAGGGACCGTCGCCGGGGCGGCCAGCATTCGCACACAATTGGCCGAGACGCTGTTCGAAGGTCGTGACAGCGATAGTGATACCTTCACCATGTATGATCACCTGGGGCAGTTGGCAGCGGCCAAAATCCTCGATATCACCTTTCCCGCCCGGATCGTCAGCCTCCAGCCGTTGCTGATTTCCCGTGGCAGCAACGATGGGGTGAAGGCCGGGGACCGCTATCTGGTTCAGCGGGAGGGGCAGGAGGTGCGGGATGCCAACGGCCTGGTGATCGCCCGTCTGAAAAGCGATATAGGCCGGGTCGAGGTGGTCACACCTCAGGCGACAATCTCCATCGTCCGCCCGGTTTCCGGTAACGCCTTCCAGAATGGTGATCTGGCTGTCCTGGAAGATGCAACGACAAAGGCGACGCCAGTGGCGACCGCTGCCACCGTACCGTTGACCCGGCCGCAGAATGGATCCCGTGTTCCGGGCAAGTTGCCGCGTGTGGCCATTGGCTTGGTCAAGAGTGGTTCCACAGCCCGTACCGGCATCGACGCCCAGCAGCATGTCCCTCTATTTACCGACAGCATCATATCCCGCCTTGGCCAGACCAAACGCTTCCAGCTGATTGATCGGCAAGAGGTGGATCAGTTGTTGCAGGAGCAGCAGGCACAGGCGATGGCGGAAAACCGTGATATGCCCAGTGCCATGGGTACCCTGAAAGGGGCCGATTACCTGGTCTATGGCAACCTGGCCAGCTTCAGTATCGAACAGAGCAGCGCCCGTCTGCCTGGCTCGTCACGCAATGTTATCCGTCGCATCGGTCATGTCAGCGGCAATATGCGCATCGTCGATGCGCGCAGTGGTGACGTGATTGAATCCCGCCGTATCTCGGTTCAGGAGACATTGGACCCGGCCATGCCGGAACAGCGGGCCATCGACCAATTGGCCAATGCCTATGCCGACCAGGTGGTACTGATGCTGATGAATGCCATCTATCCGATCAAGGTGGCCCATGTCAGTGCGGATGGCACTATCTATATCAACCGGGGCGAGGATGGTGGCCTGCATGTGGGAGAGGTGTTGCAGGCCTTTCGGCCCGGCGCCGCGATCATCGATCCGGACAGCGGTGTTCAGCTGGGCACGGAGGAACAGCGTATTGGCCGGGTGGAGGTGACGGAGGCGGAAGAGGCCCGCAGCAAAGGGGTATTGATCGAGGGCGCCAACATCGCTCGTGGCGATCTGCTCAAGCGCACCCTCGGCAATCGGGGGAAACGGGCCGATACGATTGCGCAGGCGGCTGCACCGGCTCGCACCGGAGGGGTCCTTGGCGGACAGCCTGCTGCCGGCAAGGCGGCCGGTAAATCCACCATCGCTGTCGGACTGTTGCGGGTTACGCCGGGAGCACGCACCTCGCGCCTTACGGCTGGTGGTATCAAACAGCTTACCGATGAGCTGATTCTGAAGCTCCATGACAGCAACCGGTTCCAGGTGATGGAACGTCAGGAGGTGGACCAGGTACTGGATGAAAAGGCCTTCGAGGCGATTTCAGCGGGTGGCGACATGGGGCAGCGGCTGCGCCAGCTGGTGGGGGCGGACTATCTCATCCATGGTGAGATCATCAACTTCTATATCGAGACCCAGCGGAAACGGGTGCCGTTCCTGGACGAGGTACAGACTACCGCGGTAGGTACCGCGGAGGGGATCTTCCGGCTGGTGGATGTCCATACCGGTGCGGTCAACGGTGGCACCAAGGTGCTGGTGCGGCAGAACTACAAGCAGGCCGATGATATGAACCTGCTGTTCAATGACCTGCGCGACCGTTTTACCACCCAGGCCGTGGCAAAGATCGTCGCCCGGCTGTATCCGGTCAAGGTGATGGGCACAGGGGCCGATGGCACCGTCTATCTCAACCGTGGGCAGGATGCCGGGCTGCGGCAGGGCGCCCGTTTCAAGGTGATGCGTCCGGGACAGACCCTGATCGATCCTGATACCGGGCGCTCCTTCGGCAGTGCCGAGACTCAGGTGGCCACCATCGAGATCGAATCCGTGGAGCCTAACCGTTCCCGCGCCATACTGATCTCCGGGGCAGCGCCCCGTTCGGGTGACCTGCTGCGGGAGGCGCCTCCGGCAAAGAAAAAGGTGGAACCTGAAATCAATCAGCCCGCCTGGTGACCCTATGCGGGTGGCGACAGTGGCAACGGGCCCGGTGGCGGTCACCGTTTGCCACCCGCCGGCGTGCAGCGCGTCGCCGTGATGCATTGGCCTCTTCTCTTGATGCCTGCATTTCGGTGCTGCGCCTCGCTATGGCGGTCTCTTTTGCGGAACACTCCGCAACCGTAGGGCGGCAACCGGAATGAAACGGTGTTCAACGGTCACCGTACGACCCCGTCCCCCAGCGCCGGGGAATGGGTGGAGATAGAATCAATTTGGGAGAGTGAACAGGTGAAGAAGAAGAGGGTATCAAGTTGTCTGCCGGTGGCCTTGTCGCTGCTGCTGTTTACTGGCGCTGCCTCTGCAGTCGGCTTTTTCGAAGAGTTGGGTAAGGCCTTGGGTGGCAATCAGAGTGATACCACAGCCGCTGCGGAGCCAGCACGGGTAGCCCCCGAGCCCGAGCCGGAGACGCCCCAGGAACCGCCGCCGGAACCGGATCCCACCGGCCATATCAGCAAGACATCCAATCTCCGTGCCGGTCCGGGCACCAGTAACGCCAAACTGGGCATGGTGACCAAGGGGACGCCGGTGACCATCCTCTCCGAACAGGGAAAATGGTATCAGGTCGATACCGAGATCGCTGGCGAACCGGTCACTGGCTGGATTTATGCACCGCTGGTAGAGGTGGATGAGGTGCCTGCATCCAGCGCGGTAGCCGATGATCTCCCGCCGCCGGCGGCACCCGCGGCCCAGATCGGGCCCAACGGCACCATTATCAGCTATGCCGGCTATTCCAAGACCTTTCAGCCGGTGAAGCAGATGATGGAGCGGGGCGACCTGAAGGGCGTGGAGCGCTTCTTCGCCAAGCAGGAGGCGAAGATCAGGAAAGCAACCAAGAATGAGCGGGAGCTGGTCGAAGAGATCGGGCTGCTGCGCTGGCTCGAACGCGGCACCTTGGATCTGGACAAAGGGAGTTTTCCGGCATCGGTAAAAGACTTCAGCAACGCCGAACACATACTGGAAGTGCGTCAGGGGGAGTCCAAGGCGTCCGGCTTTCTGGAGACCGTGGCAAAATTCACCGTCGAAACCGCGGTGGGCAACGAGGAGTTGCAGGATTATCCGGGTGAAGGCTATGAGCGAGTGCTGATGCTGAACCTCAAATCCATCGCCTATCTGCTGCAGGGCAAGCGCCAGGCCTATAACGTGACCCGGCGCGCCATCGACTGGCAGAACATGGAGAAAAAGGCGTTTGAGCGGCGGCTGCGTGATGCGAAGGATGAGTTGGCGAAAAAACAGCGTGAGAATCAGGGCAGTCGGGCGAAGGATGCGGCTGCCGGTGCCCAGCAGGCTTATGCGGCGCTGGATGCCAAGGCCAGCTCGGTGCCGAGCGCCTATGTCAATCCATTCGGCTTCTATGTGGCCGGCATGGTCCAGGAGTACGAGAGCTACGATGACTGGAGCCTGCGCGACAATGCCCGTATCTCTTATCAGAAGGCGTTGGAGCTGAACCCCTCCAGCGAGGTACTGAAGGAGGCGGTAAAGGCGATGAAGGCGGGTGCCGCACCGGATGGCACGCGCCTAGTGCATGTGGTGGTGGCAGACGGTTTTGTGCCGGAGAAGAAGATGCTCACCTATTACATTGGCGCCGGTCGGCAGCGGGTGCCGATCAAGCTGTCCATCTACCAGCCGGTGCCTTCCAGCGTCAGCCGGATCGAGGTGCAGACCACTGCCGGCAAGCGCCTGGCGCGCCTCAGTCCGGTGGCCGATATCGAGGCCATCAGCCTGCGTAACCAGAAAGACTCGGAGCCTTTCCGTCAGCTGCGGGTGATGCTGGCGGTGATCAGCAGTGTTGCCACCAAGGGATTGTTGAACAACCTGGGGGTGTTTGGGCAGGTGATCAGCCAGGTGCGGGATGAGATGGCTGCGCCCGACATGCGCTCCTGGATGAGCCTGCCGAAGACCATTCAGGCGACCCGGCTGCGGCTGCGTAAAGGGATAAGGAAACTGAAGATCGTTTCCTATGACAAGCGGGGCCGGCGGCTGGCCTCCCGGACGGTGGAGATCAACCGTGATTCGCATGATTTCGTATATGTGCGTAGCCTGAACAAGATGATGTATGCCCACTCGGCGAAAAAGCTCTGGATGCTCGCAGGGCAATGAACCACAAGGAGATAGCATGATGAAAATTGAAACAACATGGCGGTTGGTGCTGGGTGTCGCACTGGTTGCCGGCGCGGTTGCCGGCTGTACGCCACAGACGGTGAAGGAGCAGCCCGAGCTGATCGCCGGGCCGAGCCTGGATACGAGCCACCCGCGGGCCAAGCTGATCCTGGGCTCTGAAGATCTGGTTGGGGAGATTCGTATCAGCAGTCCCCGTTTCCGTCCCGTCGGGCAGTTGACCCAGGCCCAGGTGACGGTGCAGAACCTGACCGATTCCCGCTATACCCTGGAGTACCGCTTTGGCTGGGAAGACAGCGAGGGCTTCAAGGTGGGTAATCCGGGGAGTTGGCACCGTTTTACCCTGGCCCCGCGTCAGGTCGAGACGTTCAACTCCACCGGCAAGGTGCCGGAGGCCACCAATATCGTGTTTACGGTGCGCCTGCCCGATGATGTGTTTATTCATATGAAAAAGGAAGAAAAAGAGTGATTGGCGTCGTTCGGGTGTTTGTTTCTGAGCATGCGGCGGGTGAATGATCCGGATAAATGGTTACGAGTATCTTTTTGTTGGTATCCAAATCAAGGAGGCAGTATGAGTTATAAATGGCGTGGTAAGGTTGTGGCGGTAGCGGCCCTGGCGGGCCTGACCCTGGCCGGGTGTCAGGGTGTACCGCTGAAAGGGGAGCAGGGTAATGTGGCTATGGTGGATGCCCGTAGCAGGGCGCACCTGCAGGCTGAATTGACCATGGCTGATTATTTGGCGCTGGCTGAGAACGTCACCAACAAGATGCTCTCCTCCAAGTTCGTGCAGAGCTGGGGTAAGCGTAAGCCCAGGCTGATCGTGGGCACCCTGGTCAACAACACGGACAATGAGAATATCCGTATGTCCGATATTCATGACCGGATTCAGGAGACCATTCTCAACTCCGGGTTGGTCCGCATCGTCGACAAGTCGGCCACCGACTTCGATTACATCATCAAGAGCGAGCTGACTTCCACCCGGCAGTATGGCAAGGATGGCAAGGAACTGGTCTACTTTACCCTGCAGTTGAAAATGTTCACCCTGATGGGTGAATTGAAGGGGCAGTGGTCGGATGACCTGGCCATGGCCAAGTCTGAGAAGAGCATGTTCTGATCTGACGCCGGGCCATGCGCATCCGATACGCATGGCCCGGCGCTTAGCCCCTGATCTGCACCAAGCCGCTTATCCTCGGCAGGCGCAGGGCGAACAACAGCAGCAATATCCCCAGGTAGACCAAGGGTTCGCGCAGGTCTGCCTTCACCAGCCACAGGTAGTGCACCACACCACCCAGCCCGCATAGGTAGACCAGCCGGTGCAATTGGCGCCAGCGGCGTCCGCCCAGGCGTTTGATCATGGCGTTGTTTGACGTGATGGCCAGCGGGATCAGCATCAGGAAGACCAGGAAGCCCAGGGTGACATAGGGTCGCTTGAGGATGTCTTCGACGATGGCGCTGATGAAAAGCCCCTGATCGAGCAGGGCATAGGTGAGGAAATGCAGGCAGGCGTAAAAGAAGCTGAACAACCCCAGCATACGCCGCAGCCGGATCAGTGGGTTCCAGCCGGTGATCCGGCGCAAAGGCGTTATCGCCAGTGTTACCAGCAACAGGCGCAAGGTCCAGTCACCGGTGTAACGGGTGATGGTCTCGATCGGATTGGCACCGAGATTATCGTTGACGCCGTTCCAAAGCAGCCAAAGGAACGGAGTAAGGCAGGCCAGGAACAGCAGTGGTTTCAGCAGGCGCGGCACGGTCAGAAGTTCCGTTTCAGGTCCATGCCGCTATACAGCTGCGCCACCTGCTCTGCATAGCCGTTGAAGGGGAGGGTGTCACGCCGGCGCCATTCACCGATGCGCCGCTCCGTCTTCTGGCTCCAGCGTGGATGGTCCACTGCAGGATTGACGTTGGCATAGAATCCGTACTCGGCCCCTTGCAACTGGTTCCAGGTGGTTTCCGGCCGGGTCTCGGTAAAACGGATCGAAACGATGGACTTGATGCTCTTGAAACCATATTTCCAGGGCAGGACCAGCCGTAACGGTGCGCCGTTCTGGTTTGGCAGCACGTCGCCATACATACCCACGGCCAGAGTCGCCAGTGGATGCATCGCCTCATCGATCCTGAGCCCTTCACGATAAGGCCAGTCGATGAAGCTGCGCCGTTGCCCTGGCATCTGCTCAGGGTCGTGTAGGGTTTCGAACGCCACGAACTTGGCCCGGGAGTTCGGCTCGAAGCGTTTCAGAGTGTCTCGCAGTGAGAAGCCGATCCAGGGGATCACCATTGACCAGGCCTCGACGCAACGCAGCCGGTAGATGCGCTCTTCCAGGTCATGGGGGCGCAGAAAGTCCTCCAGGTCGTAGACGCCGGGTTTGGCGCATTCCCCCTCCACCCGTACTGACCAGGGTTTGGTTCGCAGGCTGCCGGCATATTCGGCAGGATCGCTCTTGTCGGTGCCGAATTCGTAAAAATTGTTATAGCTCACCGCGTCGACATATTCTGTCGGGGTCTCCCCCTTGCTGCTGAATGGACCCGCAGGGACGTTGGCGAAGCGCCCGTCGCCCCGGGCTGGCGCGGTCCTGGGCGCCTTGCTGCCGGCGCCACTGTCTGAGCAGCCCTGCAGGCCGAAACTGGCCAATGTGGCGCCGGTCAGCAGCAGGCCGCTACGCTGGATGAATTTGCGCCGTTGCCGGTACAGCTCCTGGTCCGTGATTTCGGATGGTTTGATATCGCTGGGCCGCTTGATCAGCATAGTGTCCTGCTCCCGTGGTTGTAGTTACTGTTCGATTCAGTATGACAGCAGGTTTTTCCGAACTGCTCATGAAAATCTCACGACTCTGCAACATTGCTGGCGGAGATGAGATTCAATTTTTCAAGAAGAGTGTCTTGCCAACAGGCGATCGAGTTGATTGGCGAAGGCTTGGCGGTCGGCCTGGCTGAATGACGCCGGTCCGCCCGTGTCCACGCCGCTGCTGCGCAGCGTGTCCATGAAATCACGCATACTCAACCGCTGCCGGATATTGTCTTCGGTGTAGAGCTCGCCGCGGGGATTCAGGGCCAGGCAGCCCTTGCCGATGGCCTCGGCAGCCAGCGGGATATCGGCAGTGATCACCAGGTCGCCCGCCTGTGCCTGTTGCACGATATGATTGTCGGCGACATCGAACCCAGCGCCCACCCGGATCGAACGGATATATCGGGATCTGGGTGCCTGGAGAGGCTGATTGGCGACCAGAATCACCGGAGTTTTCGTTCTGTCGGCGGCGCGAAACAGGATCTCTTTGATGACTTTCGGGCAGGCATCGGCATCTACCCAGATTTGTAATGAACGCATGATTGTTCCGGTGGGGTTTGCGGCGCCCGCATTATAGCGCACCATTCGACCGCCCGGACCTGTGGGTCTCGTTTCCCGATGGCTCGGGCACGTTCAATAACAGCGGTGTAACGACCATGTCCTCCAACAGACAGTTCAGCCGGGTTCAGCATGCGGCGATCAATTCCGGTACCTTCATCCTGCAGGACTCTGGCAATGATGTGAACGCCTTCGACAAGACCCAAATCGACCTGGTGAGGGTCGAAGGGGGCTTAGACTGATTTCAGCTGGCTTCAACAACCGGGGCCGCATTGAACTGGCAGCGGTAGCTCGCAGTGCCCGTGGCTTGCTAGATAATCTGAGTGGGCTCAAGGCAGTCTGGTGAATGAGGCGGCCGGCATCCAGGAGATAGAGATCGGTGGCCTGCTGGCCGGGTCTGAATACGATGTGGTGAATTTCACCTTTGGCTCCGTACTGTTGGGGCTGGCAGGGTTCAAACGCCACGGCTGAATTATGTTGACGGGGGTGTCGACATGGTCGACGTCCCCTGTTGCTATTTACGCCAAGGCCTTGTAATCAGCGGGTAGGGCATTATACTGCACGCCCGAGCCATGCTCATGGCTGCGTCTATTTCGTCCCACCAGGAACCCCCCCGATGTCCGATGTCAATCCCGTTGTTACCAGTTTCCGTGACCTGAATCTGCCTGAACCCCTGTTGAGCGTGCTCGATGAGGTCGGCTATGAAACCCCATCTCCAATCCAGGCCCAGGCCATTCCCCATCTGCTGGAAGGCCTGGATTTGCTGGGGCACGCCCCCACCGGCACCGGCAAGACCGCCGCCTTCGCCCTGCCGCTGCTGTCGCGGCTCGATATCGGGCGCAAGCAGGTCCAGGTGATGGTGTTGACGCCTACCCGCGAACTGGCGATCCAGGTGGCGGAGGCGTTTCACCGCTATGCCTCGCACATCAAGGGATTTCATGTGCTGCCGATCTATGGCGGTTCTGATTATGCTGGACAGATTCGACAGTTGAAGCGGGGCGTGCATGTGGTGGTCGGCACCCCGGGCCGGGTGATGGACCACATGCGCAAGGGCACGCTGAAGCTGGATACATTGCAGGCGCTGGTGCTGGATGAGGCGGATGAGATGTTGCGTATGGGCTTCATTGACGATGTGGAGTGGATTCTGGAGCAGACGCCGCCAAAGCGTCAGATCGCCCTCTTTTCCGCCACCATGCCGAAAGAGGTGCAACGTATTGCCCGGCGTCATCTGAACGATCCCCAGGAGATCGCCATCAAGGCCCGTACCGCCACGGCGGAAACCATCCGTCAGCGCTACTGGCTGGTCAGCGGTCTGCACAAGCTCGATGCGCTGACCCGCATGCTGGAGGTCGAACCCTTCGATGCCCTGATCATGTTCGTGCGTACCAAGACCGCCACCGTGGAACTGGCCGAACGGCTGGAGGCCCGCGGCTATGCGGCAGCGGCGTTGAATGGCGACATGGCGCAGAAGCAGCGGGAGCAGATGGTGGAGCGGTTGAAAAACGGCTCGCTGGATATCCTGGTGGCCACCGATGTCGCTGCGCGGGGCCTGGATGTGCAGCGGATCAGCCATGTGGTGAACTACGACATTCCCTATGACACCGAGGCCTATATCCATCGCATCGGCCGCACCGGCCGCGCTGGCCGCAAGGGTGACGCCATCCTGTTCGTCGCTCCCCGTGAACGGCGCATGCTGAAGGCGATCGAGAAGGCCACGCGGCAGAAGATCGAGCCCCTGGAGCTGCCCTCGACCGAGATGGTCAACAACAAGCGGATTGCCGACTTCAAGCAGCGTATCAGCGACACCCTCGCCGCTGGTGAACTGGATTTCATGCAAAGCCTGGTGGAACAGTATCAGCAGGAGCACGATGTGCCGGCATTGGAGATTGCCGCTGCACTGGCGAAGATATCTATCGGTGACCGGCCGATGCTGTTGCGGCTGGAAAAGGAGAGGCCAAGTCGTCACAAGGATGGCGCAAAACCGCGCAAAGAGCACAAGGAGCACAAGGAGCACAAGGAGCGTAGCGAGTCTCACCAGCAGAGGACACAGACCCGTCCCCCCAAGGGTATGGAGCGGTTTCGCATCGAGGTGGGGCATCAGCATGAGGTAAAACCGGGCAATATCGTCGGTGCCATCGCCAACGAGGCCGGGCTGGATGCCAAACACATCGGCCATATCGATATCCATACCGATTTCAGTTTCGTGGACCTCCCCACGGGCATGCCGAAAGAGGTGTTCGAAGATCTGAAAAAGGCCTGGGTATGCGGTCAGCGCCTCAATATCTCCCGTTTGGATGAGCCGGGGAAAAAGAAGAAGGGCGCCCGCAAGCCGAACAAGAGAAAGAAATCGAAGGAGTAAGCCGGTAGTCCAAGGGAGCGGAGTCAAACCGCGCAAGGTATGGCGGTAATAGTGATGGGGTTGGAGTGGTTTGACTCCGATCCCTGAGTTGCACCAGTGGTGCAGCATTCCGAATTTACTGTACGGGAATCAGTCAGCCAGAACGGCTAAGATATTGATTTAATTGGTCGGGGTGAGAGGATTCGAACCTCCGGCCCCTGCCTCCCGAACGTCGTCAAGCACCCGTTCTGGTACAAGGACTTAGAGCATAACACATTTCAGAACAAACACATACGCTATTGTACGATCACGCCTGTTCACGCCGAATTGCGTTGCCGGTGTGACATCAGTGTGACAAGGATTTCGTCATCCAGCACCTTCCATTTTCCCTTTCGCAAGCCCTTTTCCGCTGCTCGTGAAAATCCCTTTCTTCCGGCGATAAGGTTTCCCGTGGTTGCCGTGTAAACCGCCGTGTTACTTCTCGTGGCGGATCGACAACCGAAGCCATGCCACAGGGGTTTCAAAGTGACAACGGAATATCTGAACGATGAACGCACATACTACACCGACCAGGAAATGGCCCGCCTGCTGGGCATTTCGCTCGGCCGCCTGCGCAACAAGCTGACCGCCGGCAATCCACTGCCGCCGCGCATCCAGCCGCCGGGTTGCCGTCATCGGCTGTGGCCTTGCAAGGCAGTACACGCGTGGTTGGATCAGTTTACGGTGACGACAGCAGATTATTCGGGAGAATCCCCATCTCCCCGCCGCCGTGGTCGGCCGACCAAGCTGGAGGCGCGGGTACGGCGATCATGAGTATCGCGGCCATGAACTGGGTCTGGCGGCAGCGGCTTCCGCCCACCCCCAAGCTGGTGCTGATGTCTCTGGGGGATGCCGCCGATGACAATGGTGTTTGCTGGCCCAGTGTGCCGACGGTGGCGCACAAGTGCTGCGTTTCCACCCGCACCGTGCGGCGCATCATGAAGGAGCTTGAGGCAAGCGGCAAGATCCGGCGCGATCCACGCTTTCGCAAGGACGGTTCGCAGACCTCCAACTGCTACATCCTGGCCCTCGATGGGGGTGACAAATTGTCAGGGGGTACTGCTGTCAGTGGCGACACCCCGGGAAAGGGCTGTCAGGAGCCCGGTGACACCCCCGTCACCCCTGGAACCACCAGAGAACCGTCAAGGAAATCACCACGACCACAGC
>CAZJCM010000058.1:0-13038 GCA_964544655.1 uncultured Sedimenticola sp.
AGGGTACACCGCTTCTTCCGTCAACCCGTACACCAGAAATCAGCATAGCTCCTGTGAACATTGAGGAACTTCAGCGGGAAATTGAGGCGGAACACCAGGCCCGTTCCAAAGCGAAGCCAAACATTGTGGATCAGCTCGAGCGCGAGCTCAAAGATATCGAACGGCAGGTGAAAGATCTCGTCGCCCTACTCCCTCAGGTGAAGCACCAGCGCCCTCTGATTGAGCGCCTGGACGCCTTGGAGGATGAGCGAACCACCCTTGAAGCAAGGATCGACGAGGAAAAAGGTCATTCCGTGCCCATCATCCTGAATTTCGACGGAGAGGCCCTGGTGGAATTCGTCGAAGGCTATCGCCAGGAACTTGATTCCGGCAGCCCGGAGTCCAAAAAGGCCATTCTGCGGGGCATCATCGATACCGCGGAGTTTGATGGCGAGGCCCTAAAGATAAACCCCAGTTATGAAACCGTAACTGGGGTTAGATTGGCGTCCCGTAGGGGAGTCGAACCCCTGTAACCAGCGTGAAAGGCTGGTATCCTAGGCCTCTAGATGAACGGGACAGTTTTGATTTTTAAAGAAAAAATCCGGTTGTTCACCTAACCGGATCTTTTCCTGTTTTTGGTGGAGCCAGGCGGGATCGAACCGCCGACCTCAACACTGCCAGTGTTGCGCTCTCCCAGCTGAGCTATGGCCCCGCAAACGAGACGCGAATATTAGATTATGATGTCTGCTTTGTCTACAGTTTTTTTTAGCTTTTTTGCCCTGCCAGGAAAAGCGGTCCATCGCCCCTTCTGCTGTACCCATCTTGGCTCTAGGCAGAGCAGAATTGGATCAGGCTCAAGAACGGCATGGAACAGCCGACACGCCCTGACAGGGAACACCGAAGATGACTGTTTCAGATTGTCCATAGGCTCAGTGGCTTGGCAGCCAGGCTGAAACCGTGCTGAACAGTTACACCCCGGGAACAGATACAGCGGGACATTAGCGGCGACATGGGTAAAACTATCGTCGCCTTACCCTCGACAGCGGCAGCTGTCTGATGGCAGGATTAGGAATAAAAATATGGAGCACCCACCCGTCATGAGCCACACATCCCCTCCCACAGCCGCCACGCCCAGGAAAGGCATCATCCTCGCTGGCGGTTCCGGCACCCGATTGCATCCCGTCACACTGGGTATATCCAAGCAGCTCTTGCCCATCTATGACAAACCGATGATCTACTATCCTCTGAGCACGCTGATGCTGGCGGGCATCAAGGAGATCCTGATCATTTCCACACCTCAGGATACGCCACGGTTCGAACAGCTGCTGGGCGATGGCGAGCAATGGGGGGTCCGGTTCAGTTACGCTGTTCAGCCAAAACCGGAGGGTCTGGCCCAAGCCTTTCTTATCGGTGAATCGTTCATTGCCGATGCGCCCTGCGCACTGGTGCTGGGCGACAATATCTTTTATGGGCACGATTTCGCCAGAACGCTGCAAGAGGCCAGCAGCGAAACCGCTGGTGCGAGCGTGTTCGCCTACCCGGTCCACGATCCGGAACGCTACGGCGTGGTGGAGTTCGATCGCCAGATGCGTGCCATCAGCCTGGAAGAAAAACCAGCCAGACCGAAATCCCGCTATGCGGTTACCGGCCTCTATTTCTATGACAACGACGTTGTCCGGATCGCCCATTCGATCAAGCCTTCCGCCCGGGGTGAGCTGGAAATCACCGATGTCAACAGAATCTACCTGGAACAGGGAAGACTGAACGTGAGAATGATGGGGCGCGGCATGGCCTGGCTCGACACGGGAACCCACAGCTCTCTCCTGGACGCATCCCACTTCGTGCAGACACTGGAACAACGGCAGGGGCTGAAGGTGGCCTGTCCTGAAGAGATTGCCTGGCGCATGGGATGGATCGACAACGAGCAATTGAGCAAGCTGGCCCGCCCACTGGAAAAAAGCGGTTATGGCCAATATCTACTGGGCCTGCAGGAGGAATTCATCGGATGAAAGTAATCGAAACCGCCCTGCCAGGCGTATTGATCCTGGAGCCAAAGGTGTTTGGTGACGAGCGGGGATTCTTCATGGAGACCTGGCAGAAGCAGCGTTATCGGGAGGCAGGCATAGCCGCAGACCTGGTACAGGACAATCTCTCGTTTTCCCGTGCAGGTGTGTTGCGGGGCCTGCACTTCCAGAACCCAAATGCCCAGGGCAAGCTGGTGCAGGTGCTGCAGGGTGAAGTATTCGATGTGGCGGTCGACATCCGCCGCGGCTCCCCCAACTTCGGCCAATGGACAGGAGTTCGCCTCTCATCCGAAAACAAGCGCCAGTTCTACGTCCCCCCGGATTTCGCCCATGGTTTCTGTGTGCTGAGCGAGACCGCGCTCTTCTCCTATAAATGCACCGACTATTACAACCCTGATGCTGAGGTCTCCATTCGCTGGGACGATCCGGCTATCGGCATTCAATGGCCCGTAACATCCCCATCACTCTCGGCCAAGGACCAGGATGCCCTTACACTGAACGAATTACCGGAAGAGAGACTGCCTGCTTATGGAAAATGATAACGTGTCGATTCTGCTGATCGGAAACAACGGCCAGGTGGGTTGGGAACTACAGCGCACCCTCGCCCCTTTGGGGCAGGTCATGGTGGCTGATCAGGTGGATACCCGGCTGGCATTGAACCTGGCCGACCCCGACAGCATCCGTTCAGTGATCCGGGAAACAGGACCGGACCTGATCGTCAATGCGGCTGCCTACACGGCGGTGGACAGGGCGGAAGAGGAGCCTGATCTGGCGATGGCAGTCAATGGTACGGCCCCGGGTATCCTGGCCGAAGAGGCGAAACGAACCGGGGCGGCGCTGATCCATTACTCCACCGATTACGTTTTCGACGGCAGCGCCCGGGAGCCGTATGGAGAGGCAGACACCCCCTGCCCGATCAACGCCTATGGCCGCAGCAAATTGGCTGGAGACCAGGCCATCGAGGCGGTCGACGGCGCCTATATGATCTTTAGAACCAGCTGGGTATATGGCGCCAGGGGACACAACTTCTTCCTCACCATGCTGCGCCTGGCCAAAGAACGTGAGTCACTGAAGATCGTCGACGATCAGACCGGGAGCCCCACCTGGAGCCGGATGATCGCGGAAACGACCGGTCAGGTTCTCTCCCGCTCACCAGTCCGGAATGGCAGGCCCGACGTCGCCGGCTTTCTGACTGAGTATGCGGGAATATACAACGTGGCTTCATCAGGCACCACCAGCTGGCATGGCTTTGCCCAGGCGATCCTGGAGATGACCGCAGATGATGCTGACCGGCAGCTTCAGCAGCTGCTGCCGATACCCACTACGGAATATCCTGTGCCTGCGCCCAGGCCCCCTTATTCGGTACTTTCCGGTGACAAACTGCGTCAGACCTTTGGCCTGCGGATGCCTGAATGGCGACAGGCCCTGGAACTGTGCGTCAATGAATACCGGGTATGCAGGGGCCGATCCTGAGCGGTGCCCTACCGGGAGCCTGCTATCTCGACACGCCGGATTTCTCCAGCAGCTTGCGGATGAACCGCCCGGGAATAGCATAGGTAATCCCGGTCGGTGATGTCAGTGCAGACTCCTTGGTAGACTTCACCACCACGCTGTTGATCACGCCAATCACCCTGCCTGTGTCCGCCTCATACAGCGGGCTGCCGCTATTGCCGGGATATGCCGTCGCATCCAGTTGAAAGACCTTGTACGGATCCCGCATCCGTCGCAGATGCTTGACATCCAGCTGCCGTGAAGAGATCGCTGGTATCACTACCGGAGTGATGGCGGATACGATCCCCCGGTGCGTCACAGGTGTAAGTCCCAGTACCATGCCCACAGGAAAACCGGTAAAGCCATACAAGGCCCCCTCTCTTACACTGGAATCATCGCCAAGTTGCAGGGCAGTGAGCACCGGGCCATCGATGGACAACAGCGCCAGGTCGTGGGTCTCGTCCCGCGCAACCAACTCCGCCTTGCGCATGACCGTTTTTCCCTGCTTCTGGTAGAAAACGGCCACGGTTTCACGCCGCTCGAAATCAAGCAGCTTTGGCACCACATGGGCATTGGTCACCACATGGCGCCCATCGGCCACGACAAAACCGGTTCCCATGAAACGCGCAGGTGGCCGCCGGGTAGGGAGATAGGTGCCAACCGCCACGATCCCTTTCTTTACTTTGACGACGGTCTCCGGCAATCCAGCGAATGAGCCACAGGAAAAGAGTGCAATGAAAATCAACAATGACAATCGGAACATACTGGCCCTATCTCTGAAATAAATAAATCGTAAGCAGGCAACTGATGCCACCCACCTGTACAGCTGTTTCACGCCAAGAACAGAAAAAGCGGTGTGACGCCCGGACGATTGGCGGTGACCCACCGCACCGCTTTGGTGTACAGTCTCCACATCCGCTGCAAGACACACAGGGAAAATTATACCCTATATGTATTGGAGCTAAATCAGCGAATTCATCGTGATGAATGTTGTAACCTATTGTATTTCATAACTGCTGTCCCATAAACGCCCTCTCCCTCAGGGAGAGGGTTGGGGTGAGGGGATCAGAAAAGCTAATGCTTTGATTTCCCCCCCTCATCCCGACCTTCTCCCGGTGGGAGAAGGGGCGCCCATATCAGACCTTTCATGTCTGGAAGCGCCAATAAGTGTAAAAAATCGACGTTCAACACCAGGTTGCATGAATGCTGAACAAAGTTTGTGGGACAGCTGTGGTATTTCATTGCAATATGTCGACCTTCGGCAATTCCAGGGAATGGCTGTGAATTCTCATGGAGCTGCTGGCAGAATCAACATCTTGCACACTGCACCACCGCTGAACCCAGCAGTTCAGGTTGGAAAGATTATTAATAGATGCACACGCTGTTCTACATCACCACCCTGCTGATCATCTATGGATCGCTCTATCCCTTCGATTTCCAATTACCAGACGCCGGCGGGCTGCTGGACAATCTTCTGCTGCAAGCACCATTCAATAGCAAATCGACTCTGAGCAACCTCGTCGCCAATATTGTATTGTTCGTGCCGTTTGGCCTGTTTGGCACCATCAGTCATGTCAAGAAGGGCAGACACCTGACGCATCTTCTGCGCCTTGTTCTCTTCGGCACCCTGCTGGCCTACCTGCTGCAACTGTTACAGATCTATCTTCCAAGCCGCTATCCGCACTGGCATGACGTGGCCTTCAACGTGATTGGGATCGGTATCGGGTCATTGATTGCCTTGACCCCGGCTGCTTCCCCCTTTCAAGGCAATATTCGCACAGAACGGCTTCTGTCGCCTCCCTGGCTGTTGCTGTTGAGCTGGCTCGCCTCACAGCTGATCCCATTCGTCCCAAGCATTGAAGTCGATATGCTCAGAGACAATGTAAAATTACTCCTGGACCCGGCTGCCTTCTCTTTGGCCACAGCGAGCATCAAATCTGTCTATTGGCTCGCATTTGCCGCCATTCTACACCATCTGGTAGGGCCTCAGCGCTTCCGTCGCCTGTTCTTGCTCACCCTTGCCGGCACCTTCATGTTGAAGCTGTTCCTGGTCGACAGCAGTCTGACTGGAGCCGATCTGCTGGCAGGGACCCTCGCCTGTTTTGCCTCTCCCTACCTGCTCAGGACGTTTCGTTATCGGACCCGCTCCCTGCTGAGCCTCGCCCTGCTCGCAGCCATCACCCTGAACGGGATACTTCCATTCCAGCTGGGTCCGGTGATCAACAGCTTCAACTGGTTGCCGTTTCACGGTTTTCTCAGCGGCAACATGCTCATCAACAGCCAGGCCCTGACAGAAAAATTCTTCCTCTACGGCAGCCTGATCTGGTTGTTGAAACAAGCCGGGTCACGCCTCTTCATCGCTACTCTCCTGGTCGCTGTATGGTCACTGATGATCGAGGTCTTCCAGGTATTCATCCAAGACCATACACCCGAGATAACCGACCCCATCTTCATTCTGATCATTGGATTGGCCATTCATCTGCTGGAAAACAGAAAACGCATCCCGGATGAGGGGACCTTCCCGTCCCAGGATCAGCAACAACCACCGAGGGAAACGGAGAAGGCGTCTGGCAGCAACGCTTCGCTAATCGTGAAAGAGGTTATTTCACCTGTCTTGCTGGGTACCCTGTTCATCACTTTAGCAATAAAAACGGCGCTGTCGTTGCCGGGCATCCCATATAATGCCAAAGAGCTGTTTCTCGATCATGGCTCACTTCCAGCCATCCTGTTCTTTTCCGTTGCACTGCTCTGGCTGGGGATGGGCACCGTCTATTCCGCCCGTGCCGGACATAACAGCCGGTACCCCTATCTGGTGGTGCCGCTGTCGGCCCTAATCACCGGCCTGATCTTCCTGTTTTTGTTAAAGCGAGGGGTCACCTATGAGAGCCTTTCCGACCTCGTGGGATCCCCCTATTACCGACGTCACCTGACTGAGTTCACCACCCCGGCAATCATCTCGAAACTGGTGAGCATGTTCCCTGACATGACGGATACGGTCGAGCGGTATGTCCGCTTCAGCGCGCTCACTTTTCCTCTCGTTGGCTTCATTTCGCTCTGGACCTATCTGTTGACCACCGGGAAGAGCACCTCCATTCAACGCTATCGCAATACTGCGCTCATCCTTGTCTTCCTGCTGCCATTGCTGATGCTCAGCAAGTCCATCGTCCTCGACTATCCGGCGACGGACAACATCACCGAGCTGATCGCGGAGAATGGCGCCATGCCACTCCTGCTGTTACTGGTCCTGTTGGCCGCCAACATTGCACTCATGGTCAGTGCAAACGGCAGACGTCGTTATCTGACCGCTATCGCCTTCACCATCGTTGCACTGCCGGTAAGCTGGCTGCTGCTGAACAGCGGCCTTGCCGATGAGATCCATAAGTACAGGCAGACCTTTTCCGGCGTCGACTTCCTGTTGGGGCCGGATCGCCAGCACAAGCTGCCGACAGCGCAACTGGTTGCGCGCTGGGCGGGAGTATACATCGGTCTGCTCTCCATGCTCGTCTTCGGCGGCAGAATCATGCAGTCTGCCAGCAGCAGGGTATGGCTGATCAAGCCTGCCATATCAGGGCGATTGAGAGGCCATCAGGGAAAAATCGCATTTGTCGGCATGGCCGCGGCGCTACTGTTCTCTCTGACCCTGCTGATCGATCAGTCAAGCGACGGAACAGGCTATAGGGACATGCCCACTCCAAAGGAGCAGCGCCACGTACTGCCGCTTCCAGCGGGGCTGATCCCCGGTACATTGGCGAATTTCAGGCTTGCCCACCCGCGTCTGCCATCCCCGTCGGCCGATGAAATAGACACCATCGAGCAACACAATCCAGCCTATTTGAAGCAGATCAAGTCCCAAGCCGGGCAAAAGGGTAAATTTCATCAGCAGATACTCATGGCCTATATCGACGGCCATTCACCAATGATTGGAAGACTCTTCGACGACTTGATGCAGCTGGAATTTGAAGGACGTGGCAATACCCAGGTCGCCCCACTGGCCGTTGCCTATGATTGGCTCTATGATCAGTGGTCACCCCGGCAACGACAGCAGTTGCAAAACAAATTGGCTGCAGGCTGTGATTATCTGATCGATTACATCCGCAAGAAAGAGCGCTTGTCCCCGTACAACGTAATTCTCTATAACAGCCCGCTGCAAGCGCTGATGGCCGCCGCCATTTCACTCTACCGGGACCACACCGCGGGTGAGCGCTGCATGGCCTTCACCTATGATTACTGGACCAACAGAGTCCTCCCGGTCTGGCGGCAGGTGATGGGCATCAATGGTGGCTGGCACGAGGGTGGGGAGTATGTCGGTATCGGTATCGGCAAAGCGATCTATCAATTGCCGGCCATGTGGCGCCGGGCGACCGGGGAAGACCTATTCGCCGCTGAACCCGGCATCAGGGGGTTCCTCGATTTTCTCATCCACCGCACCCGGCCCGATGGGACCCATATGCGCTGGGGTGATGCGGCTTTTTTCGATCGCACGGTATCAGACCGGATTCCGCTCGCCATCGAGTATAGCGACAGCGCAGCCTACAGCCTGGGCGGCTGCCCTCGCCCCTTTCAACCCAGCACCTGGCCATGGGGTCCTTTGACGACAGACAGTCTGTGCTACAGGGAGGCCATCAAGAAACGGCCGAGACAACGACTGTTTGATGGCATCGGCATGCTCATCGCACGCAGTGATTGGGGCCAGGATGCCACCTATCTTACCTTCAAGGCAGGCGACAACTACTGGTCACACAGCCATCTGGATCAGGGGGCATTCACCTTGTTCAAAGGCGGACCACTGGCAATCGACAGCGGGCTCTATGGGCCTAAATATGGTTCAGAGCATCATATGAACTACAGTTATCAGGCTATTGCCCACAATACGATCACTGTGACCGATCCGGCGGACGATATCCCCATTCCTCCCAAAGAGAAGGATCGAATACCCAGAACGATCGCCAATGACGGGGGGCAGCGCCGCATAGGTTCCGGCTGGGGGATCGAATCCGCCCCGCTGGATCTCGACGAATGGCTGGCAAAGCGGGAGATATATCACACCGGCAAGATCGAACAGTACCTTGCCCAGGACGATTTGGTGGTGGCCGTAGCCGACATTACTGCAGCCTATACCAATAAATACTCGGGCAAGGGGATGTTTTCCCATCGTACCAGGCGCGTGGAGAAGTACTGGCGCACGCTCATATATGACCGGCAGAACGATATCGTTATCGTCTTCGACGATATCACGGCATCCGATCCATCATTTAAAAAACGCGCTCTCATCCATACGATGGAGCAACCCATGCGCACCCTGTCAGGATTCAGGACCCGGGTCTCCGAAACCCGCTCACCCGCCAGAACCGGCGGCAGGCTGAAGGCGACGATACTGCTCCCGGAAAACCCGGAAGTACGGATCATTGGCGGTAAAGGTGCTGAATTCATGGCCGATGGTATCAACTATGACGAAGGGGGTAAGATTTGGCAGATCGTTGAGAGAAGGAGAAAGAATCCCCCGGAACCCGGCCGCTGGCGGGTGGAAATCTCACCCCCTACGGAGCACATGAGAGACCGCTTTCTGATGGTGCTGGAGCCTGGCATCGAGGGCAAGCCCCGGCCCAGCCCGCGAATCGAGCGCCTGAAGGATGACACGGGAGACGGCTGCAAAATCATCGGGCGCACCAGGACGATGAAATTGCACTTTCCGGCAGACGCGGAAGGGGTCATCATCGAATTAGTGGATACTACGGGTGACAAAACCCTGGACCTGACCATTTCAGGTACCGCGACTTTTGCCCGCAGTCAACCTGAGCAAGGAGTATGGCAACGAATGAAAGGGATGCTTGGTGATTGACCCACCGAACCGCCACCCTCACCCTTGGTACAATCTGATTTAGGTACTCTTCGATCTATGATGAATTGCCCCATACTCATGTATCACTATATCGGTGATCCCGCCGATCCGGAAGATGCACCTTACTGGGTCTCCACCCAGGAATTCGAGCGCCAGATGGCCTTTCTACGCAACCGGGGATTCCATGGGATCAGCCTGCAGCAGCTATGCGATCATCTGTTTCATGGTGCATCCATCCCCCGACGCAGCATCATCACCGATTGTATCGACCAGGCCGAATTCATGACCCGGGAGCAGATTCGTATCATGCTGGATGAATCCAACATCAAAAACTATTACTGGCCAAGCTGATTAATATCCCGATGCTGAATTTTCTATTGATCCTGGGCGCCTGGTGGGCATTCTGCCTCATCCTGCTCTGGGCCTGGAAGCGGAGTCTGTTCCAGCGCACCTGGAATGAGCCCTACTTTGCGGACGCACCGGTGCTGATCGAAAGTGACGACTGGGGTCCTGGCGGCAGCTTCCACGCAGACCGCCTGCGGGGGCTGCTGAATCTCCTCTCCCGGCACCGGGACAAGGTGGGTCGTTGTGCCGTACTGACCGCAGATACCGTGCTCTCTGTACCCGATATCCCGGAAATCAGGGCCTCACAGCCGGTTACCTATCGTCGGAAACTCCTCGACGAATCATTTCCGGAGATCCATTCAGCCATGATACTGGGCGTGGAACAAGGCACCCTGGTGCCCCAGCTCCATGGCCTCGAACACCTCAATGGCGAGGCATTTTCGAGGCTCCATGCCAATGGTGATAAAAGGGTCGAGATCGCCTTTCAGGATGACGATTGGTGGGACTGGGAGTCCCTCGACTCCCCTCTCCAGGGCCATTATGTGGATGGCAGCCATCTCCCCACCACGCCCATCGATCAGCGGGCGGGCGAGGAGATAATCGACACTGCCACCACGCTGTTTGTCCGGATGTTCGGACAACCCAGCATCAGCACAGTAGCCCCCTGTTACCTGTGGAACAGCCAGATCGAGCAGATCTGGAAGCATCATGGAATAGATTACATCCAGACCGCAGGCTACCGCTGCACCGAACGGGACGAGAACGGTAATTACCTGCAGGATCCCCCTCTGATCCGTGCCGGCGATCGGGGTGATGGAGGGCAGCGCTATCTGGTCAGAAATGTGATGTATGAGCCGACAGATGGCAGAAACACACCAGATAGTGCATTCAGCGAGGCAATCGACGCCCACAAGCAGGCCTTGCCAATCACCATATCGACCCACCGATACAATTTCACCCGGAGCGAGTCAGAGTATCACTCCTCGCTTGACGGCCTGGACCAGTTGTTGACACGTATCGAGCAGGCCATTCCCAATACCCGCTACCTCGCCTCCCCGGAACTCGGCAGCTGCATGGAAAACGATCAGCAACAGGTGGAGAACCCGTTCAATGGAGACCTCTTTCCCCCGGTTGACCTGCTGACCGGCTGGCGCAAGGTCACCCCGTTTCTGCAGCGCCTGAAACAGCGTCATCCCAAGCTGCTCATTCTCTCGATCCTGACCGGACTGGTACTGCCTGCCGGCTTACTTATGCTATTGTCCAAGTCTGCCGGCACCCGTTCTGAAACATGATATTTTGACGCGAAAACAGTCTACGGCTACTGCACATCAAGCCGATCCGTTTCCGACTATTGCAGCCAGCCTGACGGACCTATATGCGATGAAAATCAGCGCCATCATACCCGCATTCAACAGCGCAGCCTTTATCTGTGACGCGGTAAACAGCATCCTGAGACAATCTCACCCTGTAGATGAAATCATCGTTGTCGACGATGGCTCCAGTGACGGCACGGCTGACCTCATAAGCGATTTCGGCAACAAGGTCACCTGTATCCGCCAGGAAAACCGAGGTCCATCGGCAGCCCGCAACCGTGGGATCGAACAGGCGAAGGGTGACTGGATCGCTTTCCTGGATGCCGATGACCAATGGACACCCGAGAAAACAGAAGCGCAACTTGCTGTGCTGAAGAGGCACCCGGAACTGCGACTGATCGCCTCGGACATGGCCGAGATCGACAGTGAGGGCCACACCATCACCCCATCCGTTCTTGATAAACACCATCTTCTCGAGTCCTTTCGTGCCCTCGACGGGGCGCCACTCAGCAACGCCCTGGCCGCCCTGGCCGAGAAAAATTTCATTCCAACCGGTACCGTCCTGGTACAGCGCCAGGTCCTGCTGGACCACGGTTTGTTCAATCCTCACATCAGATTTGGGGAAGACCTGGAACTTTGGGCAAAAATAGCCACTGACCGCCCAATTACATGCCTGCCTGAGGTCCACATGCTGCGCCGTCAACACGGTAACAACGCCACGGGAAGCACCTTGCCAATGCTTCAGGACCTGGTGGAAGTCACAAAATCCATCAGAGGATATGCCAAAGAAACCTTAAAGGACCAGGGACTGAATGCCGATAACCTGGTCGCAAATGCCCTGTGGGACTTGGGGTACTGGTATTTTTCTCATGGCGATCTGGCAAACGCCAGGCGGGCATTTAGGGAAAGCCTGAAAGAACGGCCCACAAAGCGTGCACTAGCCTACCGACTGGCCTGCTGCCTGCCAACAAGGTTGATTGGCAGTTTGCGTCAGGCTAAACAAAAACTGACTGGATAATTTAGTGTCCATCAAGGAACTATAGCAACCGCGCGCATGAGTGCGAAATTGTGCCTTTGATGGGCGATAGGCGCCATCGGTGACCCAGCAACTATCTATTGCAGGAAAATTCACGTGAGATGCTCCTGCGATGCCTGTCCATCAGACGAGCAATCTGAGATTGGTTAAAGCCTTGCATTCTGAGTCGATAAATCATATACCTTTTACTTGAGGTAAGCTGTTGATATTTTTTCATGGTTCTTCACTTCTTGCTGTAAATGAAAAGCCAGGGAGTATTGCAGGTTACCTCCACTTTGGCGGAGCGTGTTTCGCTTAGTATATGAATTCGGCTGCCTTAACAAGTGGTTCTGGTGGGCCACTCATTCACAGTTCCCACCCACGCGGAAATTTTCCTGGATGCTGCGCCGCTACCAGGATGATTCCAAGGAACATCTGATTCATTGACGGATCATTCACATGGATCGATCAACCTTAAGAGAATCTTTTTGGCCATGACCAGATTCACCAATGCACAGGACACGAACAGATGATGGGTGTTATTTGCCAATCCTTTGTATCGAACCTTGGTGAAGCCGAATTGTCCCTTCATTACACCGAAGACGTGCTCAACCTTGGCGCGAACTTTGGGCTTACTGCGATTTTTCGCTCGCTCTTCTTCGCTAAGCCACCGGTGCCGGTTTCCCTTCTTCTGGGTAGAGCCAGTCAAAAAGCCTATAGATTCAGAACTGTCAGAAATCACATGCGGAGCTTTTACCACTACATGGTGGTGCTACCTTTGCCAGAATTGAGCTTACATTCGTGTAACGAATCATAAATCAAACCAGACAATGGGTTACTTAATGAATTGGCGCAATAATCTATTAAATATGCTCCGTTATATCGATGATTTTATCTATGAGCATAGTAAAATCACAAAGATATTATTTGTAGCAAGTGATGGCTATGGCTTTTCCTGCCAGGCCCCAGTGATTCAGGCCGCGGATTCAACTTGTAAGTGCAACTCGACTGACGGTTAGAGGGTAAGCTGCG
>CAZJCM010000059.1:0-12533 GCA_964544655.1 uncultured Sedimenticola sp.
TGGTTCGGCGATCGCCTCGAGTTCGCTGCTCACCGAGTGGGTGAAGGGCAAGACCCTGGAGGAGGCGCAGCAGATCAAGAACACCGATATTGCCGAAGAGCTGGCGTTGCCACCGGTCAAGGTGCACTGTTCCGTGCTGGCGGAAGATGCCATCAAGGCGGCGGTGGAAGACTATGCGGCGAAGCAGTCGAAGACGTAGTCTTATCGTAACTGTTCGGCACACTATGGCACGTGATGGGTAGTTCTGGAGATAACATCGGTAGCGGCGATTCCAGTTGCAGCCGGATGGTTACAGTTTGAATCAATAGTTTCGGTCCACTGTTGGAATGGGGCCGGGACAGGAGTGATCGATATGGCGATAACCCTGACTGAAGCGGCGGCGAATCACATCCGCAAATTTCTCGATAACCGGGGCTCCGGCCTGGGCATCCGCCTGGGTGTACGCACCTCAGGCTGCTCCGGCATGGCCTATGTGCTGGAATTTGCCGATGAGAAAGAGGAGGACGACAAGCTGTTCGTGGACCATGGCGTCACCGTGCTGGTGGACCCCAAGAGCCTGCTTTATCTGGACGGTACCGAGCTGGACTACACCAAAGAGGGCCTGAACGAAGGGTTCAAGTTCAACAACCCCAACGTCAAGGACGCCTGTGGGTGTGGTGAGAGTTTCAACGTCTGATATGACATCATCGGTCGATCCCGGCCGTAATCCTCAGGTAATCTGAAGCCAATCATAATGCTGGATTTCTCGAAGAACTACTTTGAGCTGTTTGGGCTGCCCGTGAGTTACATCATCGATGCAGAGCAGTTGTCCGAACACTACCGGGAGCTGCAACGGGTGGTGCACCCGGACCGTTACGCCAACGCCTCCGAACAGGAGCGGCGGCTCTCCATGCAGGGTGCGACACGCATCAACGAGGCCTATCAGACCCTGAAGGACCCGATCCGTCGAGCCCATTACCTGCTCTCCTTGCACGGTATCGATATGGAGATGCAGAAGGAGACCACCCAGGATACCGCCTTCCTGATGGAGCAGCTGGAGTTGCGGGAACAGTTGGAGCAGGCCCGGCACGATGCGGATCCTTATGCCGTCATCGCCGGGTTGATGGCGGATATCAACAGGCGGATAACCAGCCTAGTGGGGCAGATGGCCCTGCAGTTCGAGAATGCCACCCCGGAGCAGTTGGAAGAGGCGCGGGAGATATTACGTAAGATGCAGTTTCTGCAGAGGTTTCGGCAGGATGCCGAAGCGCTGGAAGCTGAGTTGGACGAAGAACACATAGAACACTGAGGATCACCATCGAGCCATGGCCCTGTTACAACTCTCCGAGCCCGGACAATCCACCGCACCGCACCAGCATCGGTTAGCGGCAGGCATCGATCTGGGCACTACCAACTCCCTGGTTGCCAGTGTGCGTAGTGGCCGGGCTGAAGTCCTGGCTGACAGCGAAGGGCGTTATCTGCTGCCTTCCGTGGTGCGCTATACCCCGGACGGTGTGATCGTCGGCCACCAGGCCAAGGCCGCCGCCGCCACCGATCCCCTCAATACTATCGTGTCGGCGAAGCGCCTGATTGGTCGTGGACTGGATGACATCAAGTCACTGGGTAGCCGGCTGCCGTATCAGTTCCGTCAGGAAGAGACCTCGGTACCACGCATTCATACCGTGGCCGGTGATGTCAGTCCGGTAGAGGTCTCCGCTGAGATCCTCAAGACGCTGGAAAAGCGGGCAGAGGAGAGCCTGGGCGGTGAACTGGAAGGTGTGGTGATAACCGTGCCGGCCTATTTCGACGATGCCCAGCGGCAGGCCACCAAGGACGCCGCGAAGCTGGCCGGCCTGAAGGTGTTACGCCTGCTCAACGAGCCCACCGCAGCAGCTGTCGCCTATGGGTTGGATACCGAATCGGAAGGCGTGCATGCGATCTACGACCTGGGCGGTGGCACCTTCGATATCTCCATCCTGCGCCTCAACCGTGGTGTGTTCGAGGTTCTTTCGACCGGTGGCGATTCGGCCCTGGGCGGTGATGATTTCGATCGCACCGTGGCCGAATGGATCATGCAGCAGGCCGGTATCAGTGATGATGCCGATCATGCCATGCTGCGCCGTCTGATGCGGGATGCCTGCACCGCCAAGGAGGCGCTGACCGAGGCGGACAGCACCAGTTTGAAGGTGGAGTTGGAGGATGGCAGCCACTGGTCTGGTGAACTCACCCGGGCGCAGTTCGACCAATTGATCGAACCGCTGATTCGCAAGACGCTGGCCCCCTGCCGCCGCGCCCTGCGGGATGCGGGTATCAGCCGCGAGGAGATCAGGGACGTGGTGATGGTCGGGGGATCCACCCGCGTGCCAAGGGTAAGAGAGATGGTGGGGGAGTTCTTCGCTACCACCCCGCTGGTGAATATCGACCCGGACCAGGTGGTGGCGATCGGGGCGGCCATTCAGGCGGACATCCTGATCGGCAACAAACCCGAGAATGAGATGCTGTTGCTGGATGTCAACCCGCTTTCGCTGGGTATCGAGACCATGGGCGGCCTGGTGGAGAAGATCATTCCACGCAACACCACCATACCGGTTGCCCGTGCCCAGGAGTTCACCACTTTCAAAGATGGGCAGACGGCGATGGCCATCCACGTGGTGCAGGGCGAGCGGGAACTGGTCAAGGACTGCCGTTCCCTGGCCCGCTTCGAGCTGCGGGGTATTCCCCCCATGGTTGCCGGCGCGGCACGCATCAAGGTCACCTTTTCGGTGGATGCCGATGGTTTGTTGAACGTGGCGGCACAAGAAGAGAGTACCGGCGTGCAGGCCAGCGTGGCGGTGAAGCCCTCCTACGGCCTGACCGATGGGGAGATCGAGGGGATGTTGCGCGAGTCCATCGATCACGCGGAAGAGGATCTTCAGGCACGCCGGCTGCGCGAACAGCAGGTGGAGGCCGAGCGGGTGATCGAGGCCTTGCGGTCGGCGCTGTCGGACGATGGCGACAAGCTGCTGGAGGCCGCTGAACGCCAACGTATCGAACAGCTTCTGGATGAACTGGTGGCCGTTGCGCAGGGTGACGATTACAACGCCATAAAACGGGGTATCGAGGCACTGGAAAAAGGGTGTGAGTTCTATGTCGAGCGGCGTATGAATGCCAGCGTGCGCAAGGCCATGTCCGGACACAGTGTGGATGATTTTGAATAGAGCAGGCGACAAATGACCCAGATTATTTTTTTACCCCATGAAGAACTCTGCCCCGAGGGGGCGGTGATCGAGGCAGAACCAGGCACCACCATTTGCGATGCTGCGCTGGCCAACGGTATCGAGATCGAGCACGCTTGCGAGAAATCCTGCGCCTGTACCACTTGCCATGTCATCATCCGTGATGGCTTCGATTCCCTGCCGGAAGCGGATGAGACTGAAGAGGACATGTTGGACAAGGCGTGGGGGCTGGAGCCCGACTCCCGCCTCAGCTGCCAGGCGACGGTCGGCGACGAGGATCTGGTGGTGGAGATCCCCAAATACACCATCAACATGGTTTCAGAACAGCATTGACGGGGAGGGTGACCATGGGCCTCAAATGGACCGATATCCTGGACATTGCCATCGAGCTGGATGAGACCCATCCAGAGGTGGATCCACTGCATGTGAATTTCGTCGATCTGCGCAACTGGGTGCTGGCCCTGCCGGACTTCGATGATCTCCCAGAGCACTCCGGTGAAAAGATCCTGGAGGCGATCCAGCAGTCCTGGATCGAGGAGCGGGAGTAGCCCGGTCCTATCGTTCCAGGAGTTGAAGTCCAACTAAAGGGTCGGCGTCAAATTGCATGAATCATGCGGTTAAAACCCAATGAATGGTGGCAATTTGACTCCTGCCCCTTCCTACAGAAACCGATCCCTTCCCACATGAGCCGGCACTAGATCGATCCCGTCCAGGGCAGGGGAGAGCGGCTCAGGGCTACCGAGACGATGTAGAAAATGGTGCCTAGGGCGACGATGCCATACCAGGTTCGTGCGGTGGGTGTCTTGCCATACTTCAGGGCCATGCTGCCGAGCAGAATATAGAGCAGCAGCAGGAACAGCTTGGTCGTCAGCCAGGGCATGACGAATGGGTACTGGTGACTCATCAGGACCATGGCCAGCCCGGCAAAAAACAGGGTGGCATCATTGGTTGCCGACAGCATACGCACCCAACGCTGGCGAATATGTTCGGGATGCCGTCGCATCCAGTACAGCCGCAACACGAAGAAGCAGATGGTGAAGACCACCGTGAAGATGTGCAGCTGTTTTATCCAGTAGTAGACCATAGACCATCAAGCATCGAGCAAAGGGCGCCGGCAGGATACCTCGCTGTCCGCCACAGGTCCATTGGGTAATGACCATGAAAATCGAATTGGAATCTATCGGGGTCATCCACTCACCCTTCCGGGAGAAGTTCGGCATACCCAGACAGCCGGGGCTGGTGCCGCAGATACGGGCTACTCTGGAACTGCTGCCGCCCTATAATCGCCCGGAGGCGGTGCAGGCACTGGACGGTTACTCCCATATCTGGTTGCAGTTCGTGTTTCACCGTGCCCAACGTGAGCAATGGCAACCCATGGTCAGACCACCGCGGCTTGGGGGGAATCAACGGGTTGGTGTCTTTGCCAGCCGTTCCCCGTTTCGGCCCAATCCGATCGGCCTTTCAGTGGTGGAGTTGTGCCAGGTGCATTGCCGTGAGGATGGTGTAGTGCTGGAGCTGGCAGGGGTCGACTTGCTGGATGGAACGCCGGTGCTGGACATCAAGCCCTATGTGCCCTATGCCGATAGTCTGCCCCATGCCCGGGCCGGCTTTGCGGCTGCCGCGCCGGAACAGCGGCTTAGCGTACACTTTTCGGCGCAGGCGGAGGCGCAGTTGGCCGAGAGAAAAGATGACGGTTCGCTGAGGGGGGTGATCGAAGGGCTGCTGGCTATAGATCCAAGGCCGGCCTACGTGGGGAATGAGAGAGCCGGCCGGGTGTATGGCATGCAGCTGTATGATTTCGATCTGCGCTGGCGGGTCGAGGATGATCTGGTCGAAGTGATCGAACTGCTTTCGATAACGGCCTGAAGCCGTGGCTGGGGTAACCCCGTCAGGGACCAACATACCAGGGGTCGAGCGGAATGGTCTCTGCACCCTCTCCCGGGGGACACCGTAAATCCATCCCTGAGGGCTAGACTGCGGCCATCCAGGCCGCAGACACCTTGTCAGAGACCAAACAGCGCCGATCCCGAGTGGGGAAGTGTGCGCGTTGCCAGTTATCGTGCCAGGGCGTCAGGCAGCTCATCGATCCGGCTGACGGTGACAGTCGGCGTGATCTCCCAGGGATCGAACAGGGCCTCTGGCGTGCGCTTGACCCAGGCACCGTGCATACCGCATGAGATGGCCCCGGTGATGTCGAAGGGATTGCCTGAGACGAGCCAGGCCGAACCGCCTGTGGTGTTGCTGGCACGCAGGAAATGGGCATATACCGCCGGAGCGGGTTTGAAGCTGCGGATCTCATCGACGCTGATCACGTCGATGAAAAAATCCTCGATGCCAGCATGCTCCAGCAGCTCCCGGACCCTGGCTACCGTGCCATTGGAGAAGGCGAACATGCGGTGGCCTGCCTGTTGCAGCCTGCTGAGTCCCGCTGACACCTCGGGAAACGCCGGCAGCCGGCGATAGCAGGTCATCAGTTCATCGCGCTGTTCCTGGCTCAGGGGGTGTCCCAACTCATCACAGGTGTAATCCAGCGCCTGGCGGGTGCAGGTGGCAAAGTCCACGTAGTTCTGCATCAGCCCACGGCGGAATGAGTACTCCAGCTGTTTCTCCCGCCAGCGCCGGGAAAATGCTCCGGCCCCGTCATCTATCATCCCCTGCAGCACCGTAGTCACTCCCTGGGTGTCGATCAGGGTGCCGTAGATATCGAAAGCAAGGGTTATGCTCATGGTTGTGTTCCCGGGTCGATAGTTTGCATCTCCATTATATTACATTATGATGCCGAATCAGCTTCGTTCTGACCCGGCTGGAACAGAGCTGTTTCACCGTAGCCGGTCTGTACCAAGGTGTGTAGTCATGCAGTCCACCCCGCGCGAGATCGTCACCCCCTTCCGTCCCATCCCCCTCGACGTGCCTGAAGGGATGAAGCCGAATGAGTTCTTCAACAGTACGGAAAACCTGAATGATCTGGTGCACAACAATGGCTTGTTGCTGAATCCGGAAAATTTGCTGATGTATCGAAAGGCGCTGGGACACAGCGTTGAGTTCGATACTTCCATTATCTACAACACATCGAAATGTATCCTCAATCCTTTGGGGCGTCCGGTTCGTCGAACCCAGGTTCCGGATAATGTGAAACACGTCTGGAACCGGATGAATCAGATACTCATCGAGTATATGCTGGAGCAGTATCCCGACCCGGAACAGGCACTGGTCCTGGCGGGTGAGGCGAGCCTGGATGCGACCTGGCCGCTGACGTCCCCCGGCGTGCCCAGTATCCGCATGCTGCACAACCATTTTATCGTCTTCGACAAGGTACAGCTCAGAGATGCCAAGCCGGCGGATCCGAACGATCCAAATCTGACCGACGGTGGGCAGCACAGTCTGTTTCAGTCCTATATGCACGATGTCTACCGTGAGTTCTTCGACTCACTGGAACTCAATATACTGGTGCCTGCGGATGACGACTCATCCCGAATCGGGCTCACCGGTTATCCCCAGGGGCTGCCGAGCTGGGAGATCACGGGAGGCGTTTCGGCGCTGAAGGATATCTGTTTCTGGCGTGAGTACGACCTGATCCTGAAAGGTTTCATCGATTTTTATCGCACCTTCTTTTCCCAGGTGTCCACGCGCAATGCGCCGATTCCGAAAGATGCCTACTTCCCACATCTCGTTGAGCACAAGCTGTTGTTCAACAATGACTTTCTTGCTACCGCGAAGCGGGTGAGAGACCGTTGTATCACCGATGCAAAGTATGCCAACGCCATTCGCTGGCAGCCGGCCTTCAAGCAACTGATCTATCGTAACGATGCGGGTAAGCTGGTGGTCACCATCAGCCAGAACTCGATTGGCAATGCCATTACCGAGCTGCTGGGGGTGGTGGTCAAGCGGGTGCCGGATGCCGAGGCGTATGAGCAGCATGAACCCCAGCTGATAGAAAAACTGCTGGAGGTGCGGCGGCGCTTGATTGAGGCGGATTTGGGAGAAGGGATCGCCACCCCATATTGGGGTAGTGAATAGAAGATCCAGTGCCGTGGCCGACTACGCAGGCACAGAGCTCCTCGTTCTTGGGCGGCAGGCAGCAATCCGCAGACGCGTGAGTCGGCGAGCGCCCGTTAAAATCGTTCCGGGGCGATATTCATGAAGACCTGCCGAATGGTAACCCAACTGAATCTGCGATAGGGGTTTCAATAGTCGCTCAGCTCGCTTGCTTCCGTTTCAGCCAGAGCCGGGTGAGAAAGAATGTGAAGGCGCTGGCCAACACCATTGCCAGCACCAGAATCGGCCAAAGCAGGGGTAGAAGCTCCCAGCCGATGGCCTCGATCATCCATTGATTGTCACCAGCGGAAACGAACAAGGCGTGTTGATCGAGTATGGCGTCACTGTAGAACAGAAAGATGCCGATCAAGGTCAGATAGATCAGATAGCACATTTTTCAGGTAATGAATAAGTCCGGTAGCTATTCGGCACTGTTTCAGGTTGGCTGCAATATCAGTGACGACCTTTGAACGAGCTGAATAGTTACTTAATCTGGAGGATTATTATCTCCAGCCAATAAAAAAGCCCCGCCAGTTGGCGGGGCTTTTTATTGCTCAGGTGTGGTTAACCCGGCAAGGCTTACTGCGGGACCACGTTGGCCGCGCTAGGACCTTTCGGGCCTGCTTCGATGTCGAAGCTGACCTGCTGGCCTTCGGCCAGGGATTTGAAACCGCTGCCCTGGATGGCGGAATGATGGACGAAAACGTCATCGCTGCCATCGGAAGGGGCGATAAAACCATAGCCCTTGCTGTCGTTGAACCACTTGACTGTACCTGTAGCCATTCTGGAATACCTCAAAAATTGCTGAAAAAAATAACTTGGCGTGCAGATTTGTTACTGAGAAATTACGGAGATCTGCTCTACACTGCGAGGAACTACCGGAACTACTACAAGATAAAAAACTGCGACCAGGGAAAGATTATACTAATCTTGCCGGGTAATCCAGACTTTTTATGTTTTTTTTCGAATGTGAAGCATTTCTTCACTATTCCCATTGTCAGAATGTTGCCTCTCACTGTGTAAATACCATGGCAACATCATGATATTTATAATAAATAACCTCTATGTGTGCGGGTTATGACTAATGTGATCGTCTCCAATCACCAAGTATCTTTATTAGACTGGATCTGATAGAGTGCGCCGATCATTCGGGCATGCAACCGGTCTGTGCCCATTCCATCGCGGTTTTCCCCTTCAAGATCACCCCGATTTTTCTGAAATATAGTGCGATTCTGCCTGGACCGGCCCGGGACTTCTATAGTTATCCTGGTCAGGCCAATCCCGGAGTAATAAATCCAAATGTCTTTTGATACCCTCGGTCTTTCGGCCGAACTGCTTCATGCTGTGTCCGATCAGGGCTATAGTGAGCCCACTCCCGTCCAACGTCAGTCCATCCCCATCATCCTCGAGGGGCGTGATCTTCTGGCTGGTGCGCAGACCGGGACCGGCAAGACCGCCGGTTTCACCCTGCCACTGTTACAACTGCTCAATGAACACGCCCAGGGCAAAGGGCGGCGCCCGGTGCGTGCCCTGGTGCTGACACCCACACGTGAACTGGCTGCCCAGGTGCAGGAGAGCGTGGAGACCTATGGGCGCTATCTGCCGCTGCGTTCCATGGTGATCTTCGGTGGCGTCAAAATCAATCCCCAGATCGAAAAGCTGCGCCGCGGTATGGATATCCTGGTGGCAACACCTGGCCGGCTGCTGGATCATGTTCAGCAAAAGACCCTGGATCTGTCTCATGTCGAGATTCTGGTGCTGGACGAAGCCGATCGCATGCTGGATATGGGGTTTATCCGAGATATTCGCAGGATTCTGGCCCTGTTGCCCGCCGATCGACAAAATCTTCTTTTTTCGGCCACGTTTTCCAATGAGATCAAGGGATTGGCAAATGGGTTGTTGAATGATCCCGCGCTGATCGAAGTGGCGCGGAGGAATACGGCCGCCGAGTTGGTGACCCAGACGGTATATCCGGTGGACCGTGAACGTAAACGCGAGTTGCTTTCGTTTCTGATTGGCAGTAACGATTGGCGGCAGGTGTTGGTATTTACCCGCACCAAGCATGGCGCCAACCGGTTGGCCAAGCAACTGATCCATGATGGATTGACGGCAGCGGCGATTCACGGAAACAAGAGCCAGGGGGCACGTACCCGTGCATTGTCAGATTTCAAACAGGGCAAGGTGCGGGTGTTGGTGGCGACCGATATTGCAGCACGAGGGCTGGATATCGATCAGTTGCCTCATGTGGTGAACTTCGAGTTGCCGAACGTGGCAGAGGACTATGTCCATCGGATCGGCCGCACCGGCCGCGCCGGCAATGAGGGTGAGGCGATCTCCCTGGTCTGTGTCGATGAATTGAAGCTGCTGCGGGATATCGAGCGCCTGTTGCAACGGGAGGTTCCAAAGCTGGTGCTCGAAGGCTATGAGCCTGATCCGACAATCAAGCCGGAGGCGATTCCCAACGGCAGGAATGGGACGGGGCGGCGTCAGTCACGGCCTGGGGCGCGTCCTGCCCGGGGTAACGGGGGCTCAGGCAACGGCAATCGCAGCAGTGGCGGAGCGAATAACGGCAGGCGCAAGCAGGCCGTGGATGGCAACCGCCGGGACCTGGATGAATCCGGTGCCAAACGAAAACGGGGTAACAGCCATAAAACCAGCCATACACCGACCACGGCGCGCAGACGTACAACCCGTACCCATCAACACCGGGAGCGCCCGGTATTGCTGGGAGGCAAGTGATGGCAGCCCACGCCGACTACCGTCACGAACTCCGAAACTCGGGTTGAATTACTAACGCGGCAAACTCAGTGTCACCTGCAAGCCGCCATCTGGGTGGTTTTGCAGGGTCACTTCGCCGCCGTGGCTGCGGGCGATGTTACGGGCGATGCCAAGTCCAAGCCCGCTTCCGCCGGTCTCTTTGCTGCGGGATTTCTCCACCCGGTAGAACGGCTCGAACATTCGACCCATCTCTGTTTCCGGTATGCCTGGCCCGTGATCCCGGATGATCAGCGTCAGGGTGTCCGCACCATCCTCGATCCGTACCTCGCAGTCACCGCCATAGCGGATGGCGTTTCCTATCAGGTTGTTGATGCAGCGCTTCAGGGCCAGCGGCCGCCCGGGATAAGGGCGTTGTGGCTTGCCTGTGATGCCCATGTTTCCACCGCTTTCGACGATATCCTCCTGCAGGCTTTCCAGTAGCGCGAGTATGTCGATCGGCTGCTGCGGCTCTTGTGCGTCTTCTCCGCGCATGAAATCCAGGGTCGCCCGGATCATTTCCTCCATGTCATCCAGATCCTGTTGAAACTTTTCTCCCAGGGCCGTATCGTCCAGCAGCTCGCTGCGCAGCCGCAAGCGGGTGACGGGCGTTTTCAGGTCGTGGGATATGGCGGTCAGTATACGATTGCGATCATCCAGGTAACGGGAGAGGCGCTGCTGCATGCAGTTGAAGGCCTGGGCTGCCTCCCGTACTTCGCGGGGGCCCTGTTCCGATAGCGGAGGACGATGGATATCGCGTCCCAGTTCATCCGCCGCCCGTGCCAGCTGTTTGAGCGGGCGGGTGATCCAGCGTACCGCCAACAGGGAGAGGGCGACGATACTCAACAGCAGGGTGCCCAACACCAGCAGCAACCGCAATGGCCAATTGAAGAAATCCGGATGCAGGGCATGCTCTATCCGTACCCAGCTGCCGTCATCCAGCCGGGCCTGGATCAGAAATGCACTGGCCATGAGATGGCTTTGCCCCATGCCCTTGAACTGCCGATGCATCATCGGCATTCGTTGCATCATCTCCTCCATGTGACGGTTGTTGGACGGTGGTACGCCGGACATCATCTGACCGTTGACGGTAACCCTTATCTGGTTGCCGGGAGGGAGTTGTTGCTGAAGTTGCCGGGCAACCAGAATGGCGGCAGGATGCGGGGTGCCACCATTGCTGCCGGTTGCTCTCGCCCGCTGGTGCAGGGAGATCCTTAGATCCGGTTCATTGAGCGCAGCCAGCGCGGACCTCCTGTCTTCTTGGGGCAGTGAATTCAGCAGACGGATAATCGCCACCGTGCGGGTTACGATGCCACGCTGAAAGCGCTGGTAGAAACGGTCTCCACGGTCCTGTAACAGAATACCGACGGTAACCAGCTGGATCAGGGTGAGACCAAAGACCAATACCAGTATGAGGCGGCCGGACAGGGATCTTGGCAACAGGCTCATGATATCTGACTCAACGGCTGCCGGTGACCTTGCTGGCCAGCAGATAGCCCTCTCCGCGCAACGTCTTGATCAAGGCAGGTGCCTTGGCGTCGTCGCCCAGCCGCCGGCGAAGCCGTCCTACCAGGACGTCTATGCTGCGATCGAATGGTTCGGCCTCCCGGCCCTGGGTGAGATCGAGCAGCCGGTCGCGGCTGAGAGGGCGGTTGGGGTGGGTGAGAAAGACCTTCAGCAGGCGAAATTCACTATGGCTCAACGGGCTGACCACACCGTCGGGTGAAGTCAGATGTCTGCTGATCGTGTCCAGCGTCCAGCCGGAGAAGAGGAGGCGGGGGTGTTCTGTATCCACTTCCTGGGTTTGCCCAGCCTGAGTGCGCCGCAGGATCACCTTGATGCGTGCCAGTAGCTCCCGCGGGTTGAATGGCTTGGGAAGGTAGTCGTCGGCGCCCATCTCCAGCCCCAGGATGCGATCCATTTCATCGCCCCGGGCGGTCAGCATGATGACCGGGATGTCCGACTTCACCCGCAGATTGCGGCACAGGGTGAGGCCGTCGTCGCCGGGCAGCATCAGGTCGAGGACGATCAAGTCGATCTTCCCCTTGTCCAATACCTGCTGCATCTGCTGTCCGTCTGCGGCGGTACTGACCTGCAGACCGTTCTTCTCCAGGTAAGTCTGTAGCAGGGTCCGTATCTCGAGGTCGTCGTCGACCACGAGTATCTGTGCTGATTGATTCATGGGCTTCTTATATCTCTTTTATCTCTCTTCTGCATGCCGGATTTGTAATTCAATGTAACAATGACTACTACTGTTACATTGAATTACAAAAATGCCCTGGGTTGACAACTGGTGATTACATTTCCGTGGTCTCATGATCACAAGTCGGGAGATGCCGACCTGTATCGACAAACCACGGGAGAGAAACATGAAGACCATCACCAAGACCATACTCGGCGCCACTGCCATTGCTACCCTGTCCGCTGCCATTGTTTCTGCGGTATCGGCCCATGGCTGGCCGGGCATGGATATGCATAGGGGAATGATGCAGCCGGGAATGATGCAGCCAGGAATGATGCAGCCAGGAATGATGCAGCCAGGAATGATGC
>CAZJCM010000060.1:0-11355 GCA_964544655.1 uncultured Sedimenticola sp.
TTGAGCAGCTTGCTGTCTCTATGATTCCTCTGGCCCAGTCCGACAGGCTGCTAACGCTCGAGTAACATTGAATAAAAGTATCAGGTCAAATAACCATTTCAGAGACCGGGTGAATTATCCGGGTTAGCAAAGAAAAGCCCCTGCCAATTGGCAGGGGCTTTTTCATATCTAGACATGTTTGGCTTTGCGACGAAAACGCCCCATACCGAGCAATCCTGCTCCAGCACCCAGAAGCAACAATGTTGAAGGCTCTGGTACACTCGAAGATGGAACAAAAACGCTAAGCGCAGTCTGGTTCATGTTGACAATGCCAGCACTACTGAATGTCAAACCAGTAACGAAAGCGGTAGCATCAGTTGGATCCAGCATGGCGCTAGTCTCTATACCCATTATTCTGAAACGGTCGACACCATTTGGACCAAAGTCATACACATCACCGGCCGCCCAGTCAGTTACAGAGAGAATCCAGCTACCAGCATTCCAGAGATAGATGTCAAACAGATTGTCTCCAATCGATGGAAGAACAACTGTCTGGAAATTAGGACCCGTGTTAATGACGTAGTCATAGCCAATTGCAACATCGGGGTCGATGAAGATGCGCTGGTCCAGTTGAATGCCAAATTCAAAATTCCAGCTACCGTCAACAACAACCGGCATTAGGGGATTATCAGGGGTTTCACCAGGAAGGGCGCCGTTTCTTATTGCAAAGGACCAGAGTCCTGGCGAAGCTGGGCCCACATTACTGGTATCTTGCAGGTTGAGCACATCAGGGGTACGTGAGCCTGGGAGCACGAAGTAGTCAGTTCCATTGCCAGCATCATAACCAGCTTGTGCTTCTGTTCCACCAAGGCCGCCTGAGCCACCACTGGCATTACCGGTAGTCCACTCCAGCTGTTCATAGCGAAATTCAACATCGAAATCACCCAGGGTTCCTGTGTCGGCAGCACGATCACGCAGCACGAGCTGGAAACTGTTGAGGCGATCCGTAGCACTGGAGTAATAGCCCACTTCATCCCATGTAACGACAACTGTTTCAGAGTTGGGCGAGGCCACCCAAACGTTGTTGCCACCGTCAAGAGCGCCTCCTCTAGTATCAACATCACCCCAATAGGGGGCAATCATTGGCTGGTTGGCTATCGGGAATGGCTCAGGGGTGTACTCCGATAGGCTCCCATTAAAGGTAACATTGCCGTTATTGTTGATGTACATGCTGGCATAGGTGTTACCGAAAAAATTGACCGCGAAAGGCAAGTTAATTTCGTTGCTGGAGCCATCGTCGTTCCGATTCATGGCTAATTCGCCATAGTCCCGGGCACCCCCAAATCCATTCAACATCGGTATCGCCTGGGCAGAAGAGATGCCGCATACCAGAAGGCCGAAAACAACGGTTTTTTTGAGGAGTGAGGAGTTCATAATTTACAGTCCGTTGGTTGCCAAAATGAATAATATTTTGGCTCCAGATATGCATTTTTTGTACCAAGCGTGATATTGCTACAAATAACAATATCTTATGTGATTTTTTATTTTGCAGGCTTTACCCAACTGTAAATAATTTCGACATATGAATTGCGCCATTGTCATAATGCCGGGAAATATGTTCATATTTAGATGAACAGTAATTTGCGATGAAAATCAAGAAGATAATTGTTTTTGTTTGGAGTTGTACTGATCCAATTCAACCAAGTCATGTGTGATCTGCGGTGTAAATTATTCTGAATATAAGTTGGCAAACTGATGAAATACCTGCCGGGCAGTCTGGATAAACCGCGTAAACAGTCCCAAATTCCAACACCCCCCATTTTTTGTAAGGCCCAACAAAGGCCCTCAGCAGGATCAGCATCAGAAAAATGCTGTTGATTCAGACGGTGGTGACATTTCCTGCACCATCGACAGGAGAGCTGGTGCCCGCGCCCCTGTAGAGTGAGGCGTAACAAAACACATTGACCGCCTACCGGCAGACGTCGGCCTGCCGGCTCACCCCTCCCCTGCCCCAATGAAATCCAACTGCCGCCACGCCTCATAGAGAATCACGGCTACCGAATTGGAGAGGTTCAGGCTGCGATTGCCGGCGCGCATGGGGATGCGGATGCGTTGTGCTGGCGGGAGTTCATCGAGCAGGGACTGGGGCAGTCCACGGGTCTCAGGGCCGAACAGCAGTAGGTCGTCCGGCCGGTATGCCACATCCGCATAATTCACCGCCCCCCGGGTGGAGCAGGCAAGCCACCTCGATCCGCCCATCTGTTCCCGCAGCGCATCCAGCCCCTGGTGCTGCCGCACCGGGGTAAGATCGTGGTAGTCCAGCCCCGCCCGGCGCAGCTGCTTGTGGGAAAGATCGAATCCCAGGGGATGAACCAGGTGCAGGGTGCTGCCACAGTTGGCGCACAGGCGTATGATATTGCCGGTATTGGGTGGTATCTCTGGCTGGTACAGCGCGACATGCAACATTGGCCGACTTCCATCTGGTTTTAATTTGCCCCGGACTCAGCATAATCCGGTAACAGCACTACTCTGGACGCGATAAATGACCACGACCATCACTGATTCACCACTCGCCGTCGACTTCTGCGGTCTGCGATTCGACACCCCCCTGGTACTGCTATCGGGCTGTGTGGGGTTTGGCCAAGAGTATACCCGGGTGAAGGGCTTTTCCAATCGTGATGCCGGGGCAGTCTGCCTCAAGGGTACCACTCTGGAGCCCCGCGCAGGCAACCCGCCGCATCGGGTCTACGAGACCCCGGATGGCATGCTCAACGCCATCGGTCTGCAGAACCCGGGAGTGGACAAGGTGGTGGACGAGATCCTCCCCAACCTGGATTTCAGCGAGACCCGCTTCATCGCCAATGTCTCCGGTTCCACCATCGAAGAGTACGAGGCGGTCACCCGCCGCTTCCACGATTCCCCCATCGACGCCATCGAGATCAATATCTCCTGCCCCAATGTGAAGGAGGGCGGGGTCGCCTTTGGCAACGACCCGGAGATGTCCGCCCGGGTGGTGGAGGCCTGCCGCCGGGCCACGGACAAGCCGCTGATTACCAAGCTCTCTCCCAATCAGACCGATATCGCCGACAACGCCCGGCGCTGCATCGAGGCGGGCACCGACGCCTTCGCCGTCATCAACACACTGATGGGCATGGCCATCGATATCGAGAGCCGCAGCCCGGTGATCGGCAACAATCAGGGCGGACTGTCCGGGCCTGCGATCAAGCCCGTGGCACTGCTGAAGGTGCATCAGGTATACCAGGTCTGCCGCGATCACGGCATTCCCATCATCGGCCAGGGTGGTGTGGCCAGCGCTGAAGACGCGCTCGAATTCCTCATCGCCGGCGCCAGCGCCATTGGTGTGGGTACGGCGTTATTCTATGACCCGCTGATCTGTCAGAAGATAAATCAAGGTATCATGGCCTACCTGGAACGCCACCAGTTACAATCCGTAATGCAACTGACCGGCACGCTTGCCCTCAACACGCCAGGACAAGTTCGCTGCGGTTGTTGAGCACGCCCATCCTCAATCATTTGGAAAGATCATGGACACTGCCCGACTCCACCCAACACCAGAGATATTGCGCCAGTTTCTTCCCTTCCAAGGGCTGGATGCCGCGCAGCTGGAAATGCTGGCGAAATCCGTCGAGATCGAGCATGCGTCTCCAGGCACCCTGCTGTTACAGCGGGGAAGCCAGGACGACAACAGCTTTTTTCTGCTTGATGGGCAGCTGCAGTTGAAGGCCGAAGATGGCCGGATCAGTGAGGTCACCTCTGAGTCCCAATCGGCCCGCAACCCGATTGCGCAACTCCAGCCCCGCCGTTACGACGTTGTCGCCGTGACACCGGTACGCTATCTGCGCATCAGCAACAGCTTGTTGAATGACCGCGAAGGCAGCAATCCTGGCCAGGACACCCTGGCAGGCTATGAGGTGAGAGGCGAACAAGAGGACGACACTTCCGACTTCGAGAATCAACTCTCCTATCAGTTCCTGCAGGATCTGGAACAAGACAAGTTGGAACTGCCAAGCCTGCCGGAGGTGGCTGCCCGCATCGGCAGGGCGTTGAAAGACGATGTCTCCGATGCCAATACCATCGCCGAGATGATCCAGACCGATCCGGTAATCACGGCAAAATTGATCAAGGCCGCCAACAGTGCCATGTATAGCCGCCGTGTACCGGTGGAGAGTTGTGCGGATGCCGTGGTCCGCCTGGGGTCGGATCTCACCCACAAGCTGGTCCTTTCATTTGCCCTGCGCGAACTGTTTCAGGCCGATTCAGGACTGCTGCGGCAACGCATGCAGGCACTTTGGCAACACAGCACCCAGGTTGCGGCGCTCTGCTATGTATTGGCAAAGCATGGCAATGCGTTCGACCCTGAGCAGGCGATGCTGATCGGCCTGTTGCACGACATAGGCGTCGTCGCCGTGCTCAATTACGCCCGGGAATTCCCCCAGGAGGCGCAGCAGCCAGAGGTGATCGACCAAGCCATCGAGCGGCTGCGCGCCCAGACCGGCAGTATGATCCTGCGCAAATGGGGCTTTCCCACCGAATTCATCGTCACCGCCCTTGAATGTGAGAACTGGATGCGCGACAACAACGGCGCTGCGGACTACTGCGACCTGCTGATCATCGCCCAGCTGCACAGCTTCGTCGGCACGCCAAAGGCGTTGCATGTTCCCGCCATCAACGAGGTGCCATCACATATCCGTCTCGATCTCGGTGAACTGACCCCCCGCCTAAGCCTGCGGATACTGGACGAGGCGAAGGACCAGATCGCCCATGCCGAATCCCTGCTCAATCTGTAGTGACACTGATCATGAACCAAAAAGCTCTCTTTAACGCCATTTTCTTCCTGTTGCTGACCCTTGCCGGTCCCGCCACCGCCCGCAACCTGCTGGTGCCTGTCGAGGGACGTCCGCCGGCACCCGATTTCACTCTCAAGGATCTGAACGGGAAGAGCTGGCAACTGAGTGATTTCAGGGGGCAGCCGCTGGCTATCAACTTTTGGGCCACCTGGTGCCCGCCCTGTCGCCAGGAGATGCCCTCCATCGTCCGCGGCAACCGGTGGCTGAAGCGTTTTGGCGCCCGTTTCATCACCATCAACATGGGTGATCGCCCAAAGATGGTAAAACGCTTTCTGCAACAATCTGGAATCGACATCCGGGTGCTGATGGACACTGATGGCAAGGTCAGTGCCGACTGGGGCGTCTCCGGGCTGCCGGTCACGTTCGTGGTCGATCCCCAGGGGCGCCTGGTCTATCGGGCCAGTGGAGCGCGCGAGTGGGACAGCCCGGAACTGCTGGTACCGATCCGGGCCCTGGGTGAAACGGATCGTTGAGACCCGTTGGTGTCCGCATCTTTGCGGCTACATCATGCATATCCACCACCCGCATCCTTGGAATGTAACACCGGCGCAGGCGCGGGCGATTCAGAACCGGCTGCGTGATCTGGTGGTGACCGACGACGATCTGCCCACAGCGCTGACAACGGTGGCTGGGGTGGACGTGGGCTTTGAGAAAAACGGCGCCATAACCCGGGCAGCGGTGGCGCTGTTACGCTTTCCCTCCCTGCAACTGGCTGGTCACGCCATCGGCCGTCTGCCAACGGCTTTCCCATACATTCCCGGTCTGCTCTCATTCCGCGAGATTCCAGCCGTGCTGGAGGCCATGCAACAACTGGAACAACTACCCGAGCTGCTGCTGTGCGACGGTCAGGGTATCGCTCACCCACGCCGCTTTGGGATCGCCTGTCACCTCGGCGTGCTGTTGGACATCCCCAGCATCGGCGTGGGCAAGACCCGTCTGATCGGCACCCATGGGGAGCTTTCAGACAGCAAGGGCAGTTGGGTGCCGCTGTTGGACAAGGGGGAGTGCATTGGTGCCGTAGTGCGTACCCGGACAGGGGTGAAGCCCCTCTATGTCTCGGTGGGCCACCGCATCAGCCTGGAGCGGGCCATCGAATGGGTGCTCGCCTGCACCACCCGCTACAAGCTGCCGGAGACCACCCGCCAAGCCCATCGGCTGGCATCCGGCTGACTGTATCGATGGCATCCCTGCCTGCATGACGGTGGGTGGCTAACGGGGACGCCGTAAATCCATCCCTGGAGGCTTCGCGGCGGCATCCCTGCCGCCGAGACCCCGTTCACCACCCACCGTCATGCAGGCAGGAATCAGGCTGTTTTCTACCGGGTTCACTCCATGGTATGCAAGGCCAGGTGGGAGCTGCTACCGTATATGTTCGATATAGTGGGGGCGGTCTTCCATCTTCAGCTCGACCGCCTCCGCCGCCACCCGCAGGTGTCGCTCGGTACCCTCAAAGCGCAGATCGCAATGGGCCCGGCCACGGCTCTGCAGCGGAATCGGGATCATATCGCGGTAGGTGTAGATGTTCTCACCCACGTCTCCCCCGGCGCAGATGCAGGGACAGGCCGGCAACTCACCTTCCACACTGGCCCCCTCGAACACCAACTCACCCGCCTGCCACCAACGGGTCCGCTCCTTGGAGCCGCTCATGCTCTTGATGATATAGGCGCGAGAGAAGCGCAGCACCACGCGGTCACCTTCGATCTGGATCGACGCCACTTCGGACCCCGCTAAATCAATACTGCTACTGTCCATTCGTCATCTCCAACATGTTTTTCAATAGCCCATTATAACGATTGGCCCTGTAAACGTACCCCGGTCGTTAATAAGCTAATTCAGGCTGGCGGCCGGTGACGGCCCACGGGATCTCGGCGGCAGGGATGCCGCCGCAAAGCCCCCAGGGAGGGGTTAATGACATCCCCGAAGCGTTGCCCCCGGCTACCATCCGGAGCCAATCGATCTGTTTCCCGGGCGGGTCATCCGCTTTCAGCCCCGTTGTCCAGCCCCAGCTCCTTGATCTTGCGGGTCAGGGTGTTACGGCCCCAGCCCAGCAGCCGGGCCGCATCCTGACGCCGGCCGCCGGTCTGCTCCAGGGCGGTTTCGATCATGATGGTCTCAAATGTCGGGATCGCCTCATCCAACAGCCCCTCCTGGCCCCGTTGCAGGCGGCGCCGCGCCCAGCTGCGCAGATTGGAGCGCCAGTCCCCCTCATCCGGATTGGCCACTTCATGCTTGCGCAGTTCGGGGGGCAGATCTTCCACGTGAATCTCATGGGATGCCGCCATCACCGTCAGCCAGCGGGCGGTATTCTCCAGCTGACGCACGTTTCCCGGCCAATCCAGCCGCTCCAGCTCGGCCAATGTATCCGGTCGCAGGACTTTCGTCTCTCCACCCAGTTCCGCCGCCGCAAGGGCCAGGAAATGCTCCATCAGCAGACCGATATCTTCACGCCGTTCCCGCAACGAAGGCACATGTACGCGGATCACATTGAGGCGGTGGAACAGATCTTCACGAAACCGCCCCTCCTTCACCAGGCGTTCCAGGTTCTGATGGGTGGCGGCGATGATACGCACGTTGACGGTCACCGGTTCGTGACCACCGACGCGATAGAACTCACCATCGGCCAGCACCCGCAACAGCCTCGTCTGCAGTTCCGCCGGCATATCACCGATCTCATCCAGGAACAGGGTGCCACCATCCGCCTGCTCGAAGCGCCCAATGCGCCGGCTCTGGGCGCCGGTAAAGGCCCCCCGTTCATGGCCAAACAGCTCGGACTCCATCAGGTCACGGGGGATGGCCGCCATATTGAGGGCAATGAACGGGCGTTCGGAACGTGGGCTGTGCCGGTGCAACGCCTGGGCCACCAGCTCCTTCCCGGTGCCTGACTCGCCATTGATTAAGACCGTGATGTTGGAGCGGGCAAGCCGGCCAATGGCACGGAACACCTCCTGCATGGCAGGCGCTTCGCCGATGATCTCCGGATGATTCCCTGCCACTTCCTCCACATCCCGTGGCACACTACGATTCTTGCGGCAGGCCCGTGACACCTGCTCCACCGCCTCGTCCACATCGAATGGCTTGGGCAGATACTCGAACGCGCCACTGTGGAAGGCAGCAACTGCGCTGTCCAGATCCGAATGGGCGGTCATGATGATCACCGGCAGCTCAGGATAGGCCTCACGGATATGGCCCAACAACTCGAGGCCGTCCATCCCCGGCATGCGCACATCGGATACGATGGCATCCGGCTGCTCGCGGGACAAGGCCTCCATCACCCCATTGGCGCTGGGGAACAGTACCACTTCCATCCCCGCTTTCTGCAACGCCTTCTCCAGCACCCAGCGGATGGAGCGGTCGTCATCGATGACCCAGATCAGGTTACTTCTTGGCATTTGGATTCTCCACCGGCAACAGTACATTGAAGCGTGTCCGCCCCGGTTTGCTTTCACACTCCACCAGACCCCCATGCAGGTTGATCAACGATTGGGCAATGGACAGCCCCAGCCCCATACCACCTTCGCTGGCCGTCACCATAGGATAGAACAGCTTCTCCCTGATCTGCTCCGGGATTCCCGGTCCGTTGTCTTCCACTGTGATCTGCACCACCAATCGATGGCGCTTGTTGGCAATGGTGAACTGACGCAGAATGCGGGTGCGCAGACATATTCTGCCATCGGCTGTCTCCTCTACGGCACGGGCGGCATTGCGTACGATGTTGAGCAGCGCCTGGATGATCCGTCCGCTGTCCACATAGAGATCTGGAATACTGGGATCATAATCCCGCTCTATCCGAAGGCGGTCACCCGCCTCTGCCTGCACCAGGCTCCTGACCCGCTCCAGCAGGGTGTGAACGTTCACTTCGGCCAGTTTGGGCAGTTTGTTCGGTCCCAGCATATTGTCCACCAGGGACTGTAACCGATCGGCCTCGTCGATGATGATCTGGGTATACTCCTCCAGGTTCGGATCGGCCAGCTCCCGCTCCAGCAGTTGTGCCGCGCCACGCAAGCCACCCAGCGGATTCTTGATCTCATGAGCCAGGCCGCGGATCAGATCACGGGTTGCCTGATGCTGACTGAGCAGATTCTCCTCACGGCTGATACGAAGCTGCCGGTCGATCTGCTGCAGCTCTACCAGCAGTCCCGGCTCACCCTCCGTATCACTCAGCGGGATGACGGTGCAATCGACGGTGACCTCCCGATTATCCGGTAGCGGCAGGGTCAGCTCCCGTTCAGTGAAAGGACGCCCGGAAGCAAGTGAGCGGCTCAGATCGTTCTCCACCAATCTCGCAGGACACTGGATCAAGGCCCCGGCATCCAATCCGACCATGTGCCGTGCACTGACTGCGAACAACACTTCTGCCGCCGGATTCATGTAGCGTAACCGTAGCTGGCTGTCGAACATCAGCACCACCGTATTCAGATTCTCGAGAATTCGGCGCAATTCCTGGGGGGTGTTCTTCATAGGTGTATTCATTGGTAAAGCGGAATGCAAAAATCAAACCAATCTATCTGATTATCGATATGCACACATTCTGCAAATTGACAGCGGCCTCCAGGGGGGCTTACCAGGCTTCAGAAAAGGGGCTACAGCGTCCGCCAGCCTGCATGGCAAGCCGCAATGCGCCGTACGATCCACCAAGCAGAGACGATGTATCGCGCCATGGGTGGCTCCACGGCCCAGGAACTAATGAATAGTATACGCACTAAATTGGTGCAGAAAAGGAGGGGTAAGCACTGAGAGTGTGTCGGACCCGGCCGTCAGTTGTTCTGTATGCGGGGGACCGTGGTGCGCAGAAGATGAAAAGTGACCGTTCCGGTGCGGCCCAGCTCCCGCCCCTCGCTGTCGGTAATGGCCGCCTGAAGGGTATGTGTGCCGCGGTCCACATTTTCCAGCATGAGCAACGGCGAGGCCTGTGGTGTTCCGGTCTGCTTACCATCAAGATAAACGACGACCTTATGCCCTTTTTGCAGCTTCGGTTCCAGCTCCACAGAGACACCGACCTGGCCTGGATCGGAGCGAATGGTGGCATCTGCCGCCGGCGTGACGATCTCTATCCGCTTATAGCGCAGTACCACCTTGGTCTTACCGCCCCGCTCCCGGTCAACCGGGCCCGGCAATGGTGGTGGACTGTAGATGGTGGCCTTGGGCAGCTCGATCTCTTTTGCCCCGTGCTCCGGTTGATCCGAATAATGCACCTGCCCGCTATCGTCTACCCATTTATAGATACCGGCCACCACCCATAGTGGCAGCAGGCAGAGTAGCAGGATGAAAGCGGTCTTGTTCATATTGACAGCATAGCCCAACTACCACGGTAGCAACAACGGCGGTGATATGAACGGGGGATTTTCCGGCCAACACAAAAAAGGCGCCCCCGAAGGGGCGCCTCTGATACAGCATAAAGCGATAACGCTTACAGGCTGTAGTACATATCGAACTCCACCGGATGGGTGGTCATACGCAGACGGGTCACCTCTTCCATCTTCAGCGCGATGTAGCCGTCGATCAGGTCGTCGGTGAAGACACCGCCGGCGGTGAGGAAGTCACGATCTCCATCCAATGCCTCCAGGGCCTGGTCCAGGCTGTGGCAGACGGTGGGGATGCTGGCCGCTTCTTCAGCCGGCAGATCATAGAGATCCTTGTCCATCGCCTCGCCCGGATGGATCTTGTTCTGGATACCGTCGAGACCGGCCATCATCATGGCGGAGAAGGCCAGGTAGGGGTTGGCGGTGGGATCAGGGAAACGCACTTCGATGCGACGCGCCTTGGGGCTGGAGACCCACGGAATACGGATCGAGGCAGAACGGTTGCGGGCCGAATAGGCCAGCATCACCGGGGCCTCGAAGCCGGGTACCAGACGCTTGTACGAGTTGGTGGAGGCGTTGGTGAAGGCATTCAGGGCACGGGCATGCTTGATGATGCCGCCGATGTAGTAGAGCGCCGTCTCGCTCAGGCCGCCATACTGGTTACCGGCGAAGATGTTCTCTCCATCCTTGGCCAGGGACTGATGCACATGCATGCCCGAACCGTTGTCACCCACCAGCGGCTTGGGCATGAAGGTGACGGTCTTGCCGTAGGCGTGGCCCACGTTCTGGATCACATACTTCATGATCTGGTTCTGGTCGGCGCGCTTCACCAGGGTATCGAACATGGTGCCGATCTCGCACTGGCCGCCGGTGGCCACCTCATGATGGTGCACCTCGACCTTGACGCCCATCTCTTCCAGGGCCAGGCACATGGCGGCACGGATGTCATTCAGGGAATCGACCGGAGGAACCGGGAAATAGCCGCCCTTGAGGCCGGGACGATGGCCGATGTTGCCGTCTTCGTAGACCTTCTCGGAGTTCCACTCGGCCTCTTCCGAATCCACCTTGTAGAAGGCGCCGGACATATCGGCGCCGTAGCGCACGTCGTCCAGGATGAAGAACTCCGGCTCCGGACCAAAGTAAGCGGTATCGCCGATGCCGGTGGACTGCAGATAGGCCTCGGCACGCTTGGCGACAGAGCGGGGATC
>CAZJCM010000061.1:0-11026 GCA_964544655.1 uncultured Sedimenticola sp.
GGCGTGGCTTTGCCGTGGTGGCCGATGAGGTGCGCACCCTGGCCAACCGCACCCAGCGCTCAACCAGGGACATCGAGGAGATCATCCAGCGCCTGCAGGAGAGATCCCTGCGCGCGGTCCAGGTGATGGAGAAAAGCAAGGAGAAGAGCCTGGAGACCGTCTCCAGCGCAAAACAAGTGGGAGAGACCCTGGAGACCATCGTCCAGTCGGCGGTAACCATCCACCGCATGGCCAACCAGATCGCCGCCGCCACCGAGCAGCAGAGCAGTACCGCAGAGCAGATCGATCGCAATGCCAGCGAGATCACCCGCACCGGCCGGCACAGCCTGGAGAGCGTGGAGCGGGTGGACTACGCCTGTGAGAACCTGAACGGCCTATCGACCTTGCTGAAACAGTTGGTGGAGCAGTTCAAGGTAACCTGACGAACCATCACAGACAGGCACTCAGCGCCCGCAGCAGCTGTGCATTCTCCTCGGCCGTGCCAACGGTGATGCGCAGGCAATCCGCCAGCAGCGGATGTGCGCCGTGCAGATTCTTCACCAGTACCCCTTTCTCCCGCAACCCCGTATGTACTGCATCGGCCCGCCCCGGCAACAGCCGGGTGAGGATGAAATTGGCCTCACTGGGAAAAGGCACCACGCCTGGAAGCACCTGCAGCGCCGTCATCAGCTCTGCGCGGGCAGCGCGAATTTCCCGGGTCTGATGATCGAACACCGCCTGATGACGCAGCGCAAATGCCGCGCTCACCTGGGTCAGGACATTGATGTTGTAAGGCAAGCGGGTCTTTTCGACCTGCGCCAGCCAGGCCGCCGGCCCCGCCAGCAGGCCCAGGCGCAGCCCGGCCAGACCCATCTTGGAGAGGGTGCGCATCACCAGCAGGTTGTCATGTTGACCCAGCCGGGGGATGAAGCTGGCATCGGTGAAGGGGGCATAGGCCTCGTCGATCACCACCAGCCCTGGCGCTGCCTCTATCACCTGCAGCACGGCCGCCTCATCGAACAGATTGCCGGTGGGATTATTCGGGCAGGCCAGGAAGACGAGCCCTGGCTGGTGTCTCCGTATGGCCTCCAGCAGGTCATCCAGGGGCAGGGAGAAATCCCCTTCGTTCAGGGTGACGCCCACATACTCCATACCCAGAAAGGTGGCGATCATGCGGTACATGACGAAGCCCGGCTCCACCGACAGGATCTTTCCACCAGGACCGCCGACGGTCATGGCCAGCATCTGTATCAGCTCATCGGAGCCGTTACCCAGAACCAGATCCATGGCGGCAGGCAGGGCCATGGATTCGCGTAGCGCCGCCTTCACCTCCGGCGCCTGAGGGTGGGGATAGCGATTCACATCCACGTCCCGCAGCCGCTGCAACCATTCCTCACGCAGCGCTGCCGGCCAGGTATAGGGATTCTCCATGGCGTCGAGCTTGATCAGCCCGTCCGCTTCCGGCACATGGTAAGCGGAGAGCGCCTGGATCTCCGGGCGCACCCACTGCCTCACCCGTCGTTCGATATCGTTATTGGTCATGTCTCAGGTTCTTTCACAGTTTGAGTCACCAGTCACCTGATTGCGCTTGGCAAATGCCACCAGGACATTGCAGGCGGTCTGCCGCCGGGCTGGTGCTAAGCTCGTCGGCAAGGATGCCGCCGCCAAGTTTACGGCGTCCCCCGGGAGCGGGTGCGGGGCCCTTTCCGCTCGGCCCCGGCATCACTCCTCGAAGCGATACTCTGCAGAGCGGGCGTGGGCGGTCAGCCCCTCGCCCCGGGCCAGGATCGACGCGGTCTGGCCCAGGGTCGCCGAGCCCGCCTCGGAAACCATGATCAGGCTGGAGCGCTTCTGGAAATCGTACACCCCCAGCGGTGACGAGAAGCGGGCCGTGCGCGAGGTGGGCAGCACATGGTTGGGCCCGGCACAGTAGTCACCCAAAGGCTCGGAGGTGTAACGTCCCATGAAAATGGCGCCGGCGTGGCTGATGCCAGGCAGCAGGGCCTTCGGGTCCGCCACCGAGAGTTCCAGATGCTCCGGTGCGATCCGGTTGCTCACCGCGCAGGCCTCGTCCAGATCCCGGCAGTGAATCAGCGCACCCCGCTCGGCCAGGGCAGTGGCGATGATCGGCTGCCGCTCCATGGTTGGCAGCAGGCGATCGACAGACTCGGCCACCCGGTCGATGAAGGCGGCATTCGGGCACAGCAGAATGGACTGGGCATCCTCGTCGTGCTCGGCCTGGGAAAACAGATCCATGGCCACCCAATCCGGGTCGGTCTCCCCATCGCAGATCACCAGAATCTCCGATGGGCCCGCCACCATATCGATGCCCACCTGGCCGAATACCGCCCGCTTCGCCGTGGCCACATAGATGTTACCCGGCCCCACCACCTTGTCCACCGGCGGGATCGACTCGGTGCCATAGGCCAGGGCGGCCACCGCCTGGGCGCCGCCCACGGCGAACACCCGGTCAACCCCGCTGACATGGGCCGCCGCCAGCACCAGCTCATTCAGCTCACCTCCCGGCGTAGGCACCACCATGATCAGTTCGCCCACCCCCGCAACCTTGGCCGGAACTGCGTTCATCAGCACCGAAGAGGGGTAGGCCGCCTTGCCACCAGGCACATACAGCCCCACCCGGTCCAGCGGCGTCACCTGCTGGCCCAGCAGGGTGCCATCCGCCTCGGTATAGTCCCAGGAGTCGAGCTTCTGCCGCTGGGCATAGGCGCGGATGCGCCCGGCGGCATGTTCCAGCGCCTGTTGCTGCGCTGCGGAAATATTGTGCCACGCCTGCTCCAGCCGGCTCAGCGGAATCTCCAGATCCGCCGCTGCGGTGGCCTGCCAACCATCGAAGCGGTTGGTATACTCCAGCAGCGCCGTATCGCCATTGGCGCGGATGGCGGCAATGATCTCGTTGACCGTCCGGTTGACCGCACTATCGGAAACAGATTCCCAGGCCAGCAACTGCTCCAGCTGCCGGTCGAAGTCGGCATCGGTGGTGGATAAGCGTCGAATATCAGCCATGACTGAGCACTCCAGAGTTATCGAAATATGTTCGCTGGTCAGGAATCGCCAACCACCTCACGCAACTTCTGCAACAGCTGGGTGACGGTGCCGTGCTTCATCTTCCATGACGCCTTGTTGACCACCAACCGCGAGCTGATGTCGGCGATATGCTCCAGCGGCACCAGACCATTGGCCTTGAGGGTGTTGCCGCTCTCCACCAGATCGACGATCAGATCGGACAACCCGACCAGAGGCGCCAGTTCCATGGAACCGTAGAGCTTGATGATCTCCACCTGCTGCCCCTTGGCCGCAAAATGGGTCCGGGCCGAGCGCACATACTTGGTGGCGATGCGCAAGCGGTTACCGTCCAGACTCGCGCCCTCGGCCCCGGCAACTATCAGACGGCAGCGGGCGATACGCAGATCCAGCGGCTCATACAGACCATCACCGCCATGCTCTATCAGCACATCCTTGCCTGCCACCCCCATGTCGGCAGCGCCCCACTGAACATAGGTCGGCACATCGGTGGCGCGAATGATCAGCAGCTTCACCTTGGGGTGATTGGTCGACAGGATCAGCTTGCGGCTGGTCTCCGGGTCGTCCGCCGGCTCGATACCGGCATGGGCCAGCAGCGGCAGGGTCTGTTCAAAGATTCGCCCCTTGGAGAGCGCAATGGTGATCGGCGTGTCGAATTTCATGGTTCCTCAACTGGGAATGCGACGGATGCGTGCACCCAATCCCGCCAGCTTCTCCTCGATATTCTCGTACCCCCGGTCGATGTGATAGATCCGCTCCACCACCGTCTCTCCCTCCGCCACCAGGCCCGCCAGCACCAGGCTGGCCGATGCCCGCAGATCGGTGGCCATGACCGGTGCGCCAGTCAGTCGCTCGACCCCTTCGCAGATGGCGGTGTTACCTTCCAGGCGGATCCGGGCACCCATGCGCTGCATTTCCTGCACATGCATGAAACGGTTCTCGAACACCGTCTCGGTAATGGTGCCGACCCCTTGGGAGACAGCGTTGAGGGCAGTGAACTGGGCCTGCATGTCAGTAGGGAAGGCAGGATAGGGTGCGGTATGCACATCCACCGCCCGGGGCCGCCGGCCCTGCATATCCAGATCGATCCAGTCATCACCCACCTCGACCTGAGCACCCGCTTCCCGCAGCTTGTGCAGCACCGAATCCAGCAGTTTGGGTTCAGTATCACGCACCCGGATGCTGCCACCGGTGATGGCGGCGGCCACCAGGTAGGTGCCGGTTTCGATCCGGTCTGGCAGCACCTGGTAGCGGGTACCGGAAAGGTGCTCCACCCCCTGAATGCGAATGGAGTCGGTACCGGCGCCACTGATATTGGCACCCATCTGATTCAGGCAGTTGGCGAGATCGACCACTTCAGGTTCCCGGGCCGCATTCTCGATCACGGTCTCCCCGTCGGCCAGTGCCGCGGCCATCATCAGATTTTCGGTGCCGGTAACGGTGACGATATCCAACACCAAGCGCGCGCCGTGCAGGCGCTTGGCACTGGCCCGGATATAGCCGTTTTCCACCACCACCTCGGCACCCATGGCGCGCAAGCCATCGATATGCAGATTGACCGGGCGTGAACCGATGGCACAGCCGCCCGGCAATGAGACGTCAGCGCGGCCGAAACGGGCCAGCAGCGGCCCCAGCACGAGGATCGAGGCACGCATGGTCTTCACCAGCTCATACGGGGCATGGAAGTCCCTGATGGTGCTGGTGTCCACCTCGATGCGCATACGCTCATCCACCGTCAGATGGACACCCATACGCCCCAACAGCTCCATGGTAGTGGTGATGTCATGCAGATGCGGCACATTCCCCACGATCATGGGTCCATCGGCAAGGAGAGTGGCCGCCAGGATCGGCAGTGCCGCATTCTTGGCCCCGGCGACCCGCACCTCCCCGGCCAGGGTGGTACCGCCATTGATGATCAATTTATCCATTAATATGCCGTGATGGCGGATAATCCGCCTGCTGTAACATACACCGTTGCCCGGCCGTCGGCCGCCAGCAGGCTGGCCGGAGAATTATCGGACAGGAAACCGTGTATGATATAGAAAATCTGTAGGAAACGGAAAAGTGAGCGGCCAGTCAGCCGGCCAGAGGCAGCAAGGCTTCCACATTACTCAGCTGGGCGATGCCCCGCAGAGCGGATGGCAGGTGCTCGAATTGGATCTCGACCCCCTGGGCCCGGCCACGCTGCAACCACTCCAGCAGCAGGGCAAGGGCAGCACTGTCGCACTTTTCCACTGCCGCCAGATCGATAGTCAACGCCTTGCGGCCGGCAAACAGACGTTCGCCCTCCCGCAGCACCCCGGCCACAGTGGCAAACACCAGATCACCCTGGACGCGCAGCCGTCCATCTTCCGCCAACGTCACTTTCGTCCGGCTCATGAGGTCTGTTTCCGGTTCAGTGACTGAAGCCTCTCGATCAGCCCATCCAGCTTGTAACGGCGTATCTGGGAACGAAAACTGGAACGGTAGTTCAACACCAGTGAGACGCCATCGATGGTCACGTCGTACACTTTCCACTTGCCATCTTTACGATGCAACTTGTAATCGATGGGGACGGGAGCGCCGCCGGGCTCCTGGACCAGGGTGCTCACCGTCACCTTGTTCGCATCCTCCTGCTGTCGCAGGGGCTGATAGACGATCTCCTGATCCGAATAGTTCAACAACGCCTTGGCGTAGGTGCGCACCAGCAGTTCACGAAAGGCTAGCAGGAAGGCATCCTGTTGCTCCGGCCGGGCGCGGCGCCAGTATTTGCCCAGCACCAGGCGGGACATGGTGGAAAAATCGAACTGCGGCAGGATCAGCTGATCGACCAGCTGGTAAATCTTGCCGGGGTCGGCCTCGAGTTCGGCCTTGTGACGCTTCACCTCATGCAGTACCCGGTCGGCCGTATCCTGGACCAGGCGCAGCGGATCATTGGCCTTGGCAGAGGCCAGCGCCAGACCACCCGCCAGCAACAGGCAGGCCACCAGCAACAAGCACAAACGTCTCATTTTTGTGCGCCCTCTTCCGCCTTGCTGAAGAGAAACTGACCGATGATCTCCTCCAACACCAGGGCCGACTGGGTCAGGGTGATCTCCCCACCATCTTTCAGATACTCCTCACTGCCACCTGGATCGAGCCCGACATACTGCTCACCCAACAGGCCGGCGGTAAAGATCTTGGCGAAGGTATCTTCGGGAATGGCGTCATAGCGCTTATCGATGCGCATGGTCACCACCGCCTCGTAGGTCTCGGAATCGAAATCGATGGCGCTCACACGGCCGATACGCACTCCGGCCATGGTCACCGGCGAGCGCACCTTGAGGCTGCCGATGTTATCGAACCGGGCCTTTACCTCGTAGCCATCGCCACTGCTGGTCATGCTCAGGTTGCTGACCTGCATGGAGAGAAAAAAGAGGGCGACGAAACCGGCCGCCATGAAGGCACCGACCAGTATTTCTATGCTTCTGTTATGCAACATTCAGCCTCCAAACATGAGCGCGGTCAAAATGAAATCGAGCCCCAGTACCGCGAGTGACGAGTGCACCACGGTGCGCGTCGTGGCCCGGCTCACCCCTTCCGATGTGGGTGCCGCCTCGTAGCCCTGAAACAGGGCGATCCAGGTGCAGACCAGCCCGAACACCAGGCTCTTGATCACACCATTATAGATATCCTCGTGCAGATCGATCTTGGCCTGCATCTGGGACCAGAAGGCACCATCGTCCACACCGAGCAGGCCGACACCGACGAAATAACCGCCGATCACGCCCAATGCACTGAAGATGGCCGCCAGTAACGGCATGGAGATGAAGCCGGCATAGAACCTGGGGGTCAGGATCCGGCGCACCGGATCGACCGCCATCATCTCCAACCCTGACAGCTGCTCGGTGGCCTTCATCAGGCCGATCTCAGCGGTCAGCGCGGAGCCGGCCCGGCCGGCGAACAGCAGCGCAGCCACTACCGGCCCCAGTTCACGCACCAGAGAGGCGGCAACCATCACGCCCAGGGTCTGCTCGGCACCGAACTGAGACAGGATATAGTGGCCCTGCAGGCTCAACACCATGCCGACGAAGGTGCCGGAGACGGCGATGATCAACATCGACAGCACACCGACGGAATGCAGCTGGCGCACCAGCAGTATCGGCCGCATCAACAGCTCACCGACACCCAGCAGCATCCGCAGCAGTAACAGATGCGCCCGACCCAGCTTCTCCAGCACGGCCAGCCCGATACGCCCCAGTCCGGCCAGCTGATTCAACATGAGATTTGGCACCGCATCAGCCCTCCAGCATATCCCGGGCCAGCCCCGGGGCGGGATAGTGAAAGGGGACCGGCCCATCAGCCAGGCCATTCATGAACTGCCGGGTCCAGGGGGAATCGGAATTCATCATCGCATCGGGCCGGCCATGCTCGATCACCCGGCCATTGGAGATGACATAGATGAAATCGGCGATCGCCGCGGTCTCCTGCACATCGTGGGAGACCACGATGCTGGTCAGACCACTGGCATCGTTCAAGGACCGGATCAGCTTCACCAGCACCCCCATGGAGATGGGATCCTGGCCGGTGAACGGCTCATCATACATGATCATATCCGGGTCCAGGGCAATGGCACGGGCCAGCGCCACCCGCCGGGCCATGCCGCCGGAGAGCTCACTCGGCATCAGATCTCGCGCCCCGCGCAGCCCCACCGCCTCCAGCTTCAGCAGCACCAGCTTGCGGATCATGGATTCCGGCAGCCGGGTATGCTCGCGCAGGGGATAGGCCACATTCTCGAACACGTCGATATCGGTCAGCAGCGCCCCGCTCTGGAACAGCATCCCCATACGCATACGCAACCGGTAGAGATCCCGGGTGCTGAGCCGGTGCACATCCTGTCCGCCCACCTCGATGGTGCCGGCAGAGGGGCGCAACTGACCGCCGATCAGCTTCAGCAGGGTGGTCTTGCCGGTGCCGCTGGGCCCCATGATGGCAGTGATCCGGCCACGCGGAATGTCGATATCCACGCCATCGAAAATCACCCTGTCGCCACGGGAGAAGCGCAAGCCCCGAATCTTGACCAGGAGTTCCATATCGCTCGCCAAAGCAGACGCCCCCTGACGCCATTTGAATCTGCCGTTGAAAAGGGGCGATTGTCCCTTGTCATCAGCGGAAGCGTCAAGCTTATTAGGGAGCCCTGAACAAGTCATGGACCTACATCTTGCTGCTAAAATGCACTGCTTTGTCGTTGCAAATCTTCGTAATAGCTGGCTATTACGTGCGACTCGCACCTCAAATCAGCATATTTTCTTCAGCAATCCGTACGGCCCAGACTTATTTAGAGCCCCCAGGATCTCGAGGGTCAAGCCATCCTGTAACGACGAACAGTTAAATCCTCACCGACCACCGTAAAACAACCTAGTATTTATATGCGACATTGATTTATCGATAAACAGACCGTATATTAGCAAAATATTATATTCCTCCTTCGGAGTTGCCAGAAATGAACCGGCTTTTATTGCTACTGTTGACCCTGACGGGCTTTACCTCCATCGCCTTGGCGCAGCAGCCACTGGAGACCACCACTGCAGCCTATCGCGTGGTTCCACGTGAGTACCGGCTGGACGGCATGGTGGAGGCGGTGAACCGCTCCACCATCTCTGCCCAGACCCGCGGCCAGGTGGAGAAGGTCCTGTTCGACGTGGACGATTATGTAAAGAAGGGTGAGCTGATTGTCCTGCTGAAGGATACCGAGCAGCGCGCCCAACTGGCCCAGGCAGAGGCCAACCAGCGGGAGGCCAACGCCCGTTACCAGGAGGCACTGGATGATTACCGGCGCACCAAGGGTGTGTTCGAAAAAAAGCTGGTGGCCCAATCAGAGATGGATCGGGCCACTGCCGCCCTGCGCGCGGCCAAGGCAAAACGGGAAGCCGCAATCGCGCGGGTGAAACAGGCCAAGGAGCAGCTCGACTACACCCGGATACGCGCCCCCTACTCCGGTATCGTCACCGACCGCCACATCGAAGTGGGCGAAATCGCCAACCCCGGACAGAAGCTGATAAGCGGTATCTCCCTGGATCAACTGCGGGTGATCGTGGACGTCCCCCAGAGCCTGATTCCGGCGATTCGCAAGATCGGCAAGGCTAAGGTGAAGCAGCCGGGCAATGGCTATATTCCCGCCAGCCGCCTGACCATCTTTCCCTATGCCCACTACGGCAGCAACACCTTCAAGGTTCGACTGGACCTGCCGGAAGGGACCAAGAATATGTTTCCCGGCATGTCGGTAAAAACCGCCTTCACCATCGGCGAACACCGCCAGCTGCTGATCCCGCTACGGGCGGTGGTCTATCGCAGCGAGGTCACCGGCGTCTATGTGGTGGATGCCACCGGCCGGATATCTCTGCGCCACATCCGCCTCGGGCGCAAGACCGGCGATGGCCATGTGGTGGTACTGGCCGGCCTGGATGAAGGTGAGCAGGTCGCCCTCGATCCCATTGCCGCAGGCACCCTGCTGAAACAGCAACAGGCAGAGCGGAGAAACAAATGAGCAAGCGACTGGGCATATCCGGGCGTATCGCCAAGCGCTTCGTGGACACGGAGATCACGCCGCTGCTGGCCTTGGTCGGGCTGCTACTCGGGCTGTTCGCCATTCTGGTCACACCACGGGAGGAGGAACCGCAGATCAACGTCACCTTCGCCAATGTCTTCATCCCCTTTCCGGGGGCGACGGCATCGGAGATCGAACAGCTGGTGTCGACACCGGCGGAACAGGTACTGTCGGAGATCGATGGTATCAAGCACGTCTACTCCACCTCCCTGCCCGGCATGTCGGTCCTGACCATCCAGTACCAGGTAGGCGAGGACCGCACCGACGCCATCGTGCGCCTGTACAGCAAGATCTACTCCAACCAGGACTGGCTGCCCCCGAACCTGGGCGTCGGTCAGCCGATCATCAAACCCAAGGGCATCGACGACGTGCCCATCGTCACCGCCACCCTCTGGTCCGAAGACCCCAACGTCGGCGCATACGAACTGGGCCAGGTGGCCCACGCCATCGAGGCGGAGCTGAAACGGGTACCGGGCACCCGTGACATCTACACCCTGGGGGCGCCGGAACGGGTGGTGAGCGTGCGCCTCGACCCCCAGGCCCTGTCCGGCTACGGCGTCAGCCTGACCGACCTGGCCCATGCCCTGCAAGCGGGCAACCAGGTACAGAGCGATATCAGCATCACCGCAGAGAACCAGGAGATCCAGGTTCAGGCCGGCCATTTTCTCAGCAGCCCTGACGATGTGGGTGATCTGGTTGTGGGCGTGCATGAGGGCAAGCCCGTGTTCCTGCGGGATGTGGCAGAGATCCGCCAGGGGCCGGACCAGCCGGAGCAGTACGTCTGGATCGGCAGCGGCCCCCAGGCGGAGAAGAAAAATCTCACCATCACCGGCCCCACACCAGCGGTGACCATCGCCGTGGCGAAAAAACCAGGCACCAACGCCGTAGACATCGCCAATGCCGTGATCGAGCGTTTCGATGACCTGGACGGCATCTTCATCCCGGAGGGCGTGAAGATGACCATCACCCGCAACTATGGCGCGACCGCCGATGAGAAGGCGAAGAAGCTGATCAGCAAACTGATCTTCGCCACCGCCTCGGTGGTGCTGCTGGTGCTGTTTGCCCTGGGCTGGCGCGAGGCACTGATCGTGGGCGCCGCAGTGGTGGTGACCCTGACCATCACCCTGTTCGCCTCCTGGGCCTGGGGCTTCACCCTCAACCGGGTCTCCCTGTTCGCCCTGATCTTCTCCATCGGCATTCTGGTGGATGACGCCATCGTGGTGGTGGAGAACATACACCGCCACCTGGCGATGGGGGCGCACAACCTGCGCGAGGCGATACCCAGGGCGGTGGATGAGGTCGGCGGGCCGACCATTCTCGCCACCTTCACGGTGATCGCGGCGCTGCTGCCCATGGCCTTTGTCACCGGCCTGATGGGCCCCTACATGAGCCCCATCCCCATCAACGCCAGCATGGGTATGTTGATCTCCCTGGCGGTGG
>CAZJCM010000062.1:0-10785 GCA_964544655.1 uncultured Sedimenticola sp.
ACGTTCAACACCAGGTTGCATGAATACTGAACAAAGTTTGTGGGACAGCAGTGATGCCGGATATATTGTTGCGTTGGTCGCGGGGATCATGCAGCGCTTCATTGACGGCGGCGGTCAGCCCAAGGCGTTGACCGACCTGTCGCAGCAGCAGTGCCCCGCCATCGGAGGTGACATCTCCGCCGGAAAATTCTGCCTGGACCCGGCGGCGTTTCAGGGGGGGGATTCAAAAGCGGCTTGGTTACAGTTTGTCACGGGCAAAACTCGATTCGAATACAGATTAAGCAATTGATTTATATTGAATAATACGGGTTTTGCCCTTTTCTTTTGTGAGATATTCGGGTTAGCCGGTGGAGTATTCACAATGTCCCCTTTTGGGCGCAGGTGGGGCAGTGGCAGAGGGGCCGTTATATTGAGCAAACGGGAGGTTGATAGACTGGGGGCGATACAGGCGGTAGTCAGCCGTCAGCTTTGGCAGGTTGATGCTGCCCGGCAGGCGAGCCGAAAGCACCACACACCCGCTCCAGACCATCCGTGGAACCGGATGGCGCGAATCGCTGCAAAACAGGCCAGCGGGTTAGCCGTTCAGCCCACTGCGGCGCCCGGGTCAACGGGCCCGACCAGAAGCACGGCTGCCGCACCTTGAGTAAAGAAAGCCCCGGTGGTCTCCCACCGGGGCCGGGTGTCGCTCGGCATGATCCCGTCCGTGGACCTTCCGTGTATGACCGAGTCATCCTTGACTGCCGTCTATGGCGACAACGTTATACTGCACGATCAACAAGGGAATTTCAATCCTGAGCTTGGGCGTACAGGGGCGATTGAAAAATTATCAGTCCAAGGCGTGTGATGCCGTCCCTTGTTGGGCTCAGCGCGTGCCAACCTGCCTCTCCATCGCCCCAAAGCAAAGGTTTTATGAATCCTGGTGGGGGCCTATGTATTGAACTGGCACTGGTGGATATTTTCTGCTTTGAGCAAAATCAAGGCGGGACTGGGTGGTGTGGGGCAACTTTGGTTTCCGTAGGATAGTATGCTATGACTTATAAATATGGCCTATCATTTTTCGTACTCCATAGGCAGCTGAGCATGCAGGCATCGATAAAGATCTGAAGTTACCGGCCGCCGTTATCTTTGAGGGAAGGGAAACTGTTTATTGAGGGAAGGCCGATGCTGCGAATCCAACTGTTAGCGGTTCTGATACTGGGGCTGTTGGGATCTGCCTGGGGGAGAGATCTGCCGGAAATACTGGAAGCCGGCGTGCTGCGTCATATCGGCATCCCCTATGCGAACTTCGTCACCGGCAGTGGTGACGGGCTGGATGTGGAACTGATGCAGGGCTTCGCACGTGAACTCGGGGTGCGCTACGAGTATGTGCAGAGCGACTGGCCCCATGTGATCGATGACATGATAGGGCGCCGTGTGCGGAAAAGTGCGTCTGGGGTAGAGCTGCTCGAGGCGGTTCCGGTGCGGGGGGACGTCATTGCCAACGGCTTTACGGTGCTGGATTGGCGCAAACAAGTGGTGGATTTTTCCGAGCCGACCTTTCCCTCCGGGGTATGGCTGGTCACCCGTGCCGAGTCTCCGCTGGCCCCTATCGTGCCCAGTGGCAGCCTGCCGGAAGACATTCAACAGGTGAAGACCCGCTTGCAGGGGCAGTCGTTGCTGGCCATGCCTGGCACCTGCCTGGACGCCGGGTTGTACGGGCTGGATAGCGTCGCCACCAATGCCCACCTCGACAATCCCATAGAATTGATTCCCAGCATCCTGAGGCAGGAAGCGGATTCCACCTTGCTGGATGTGCCGGATGCCCTGATTGCCCTGACCCGCTGGTCGGGGCGGATCAAGGTGATTGGGCCGATATCGGGCAGGCAGGTGATGGGGGTGGCATTTCGCAAGGATTCTCCCCGCCTGCGCCAGGCCTTCAATCGCTATCTGCATCAGATACGGATCGATGGCAGCTATCACAAGCTGGTGAAAAAATATTATCCGGCGGTATTCGATTATTACGAAGACTTTTTCAACTAACAGAAGACATATCGGGTATGAGAGGTTGGTTCAGCAGCCATCGAAACGCAGCCATCTCGGTAGCAGCACTGCTCCTGGCAGCATACCTGCTGGCTCTCATTACCAGTACCTTTCTCGGGCAGAGCCGCCTCGAACAGGCGTTCAATGAGCAACTGCGATTGAACCTGCAGAAGCAGACTATCGCACTCGGCTATTTTCTCAGTGAACGTCTCGATGATATGCAAGGCCTTGCCCGGCAATCCTCTGTTCGGGCCTACTTTGCGAACAAGGCCCTGGGTATGTCCATGCAATACGGGCTACGTGCCAGCCTGCAGGCGGTACGGGCCGACCTGAGGGATCTTCTGGCTTCGAAGCGCTTGCAACAGGAGACGGTCTACCAACGCCTCGCACTGCTGGATCGAACGGGAGACGTCCTGGTTGAGGCCCAGGCCGGAGAGAGCGGTGATCTTCCCTGGCTGGGCATTTCTTGTGGAGACCGGGCCAAGTTGCAGGTCAAGCAGGCAGGTGGTGAATTTCATTTGTTCGTTTCCGCGCCAGTGATGTTCAAGGGGAAGGCGGTAGGTTGTCTGGCTGGGGAGATCCGGGCGGAAGTGGCGTGGAGTCAGCTGATAACCGGAGGCGGGGAGGATCAGATGCGGGATCTGATGCTCTATGAGCGAGATCGGGCGCAACCCATATACAGATCCGCTGGCGCGGGGACTCAGATCCCGGCTGCAGACTTGACGAGGTTGCTGAATGCCGTGGATCAGACGCGCCTGTCGATCGGTGAAGCGGTCGCCATCAAGCAACCGGTCACTGGCGGCCAGTTCATGGTCATCGGCGTTTACAATTATGCACGCATGCAGGGTCTGCTGGCCTCTCCATGGTTTAGCTCTGCCCTGGCTGGCCTCGCGTTGCCGGTTCTGTTGCTGATCGGATTTCTGATTAAATTGAATAATCAGAATCTGGTTCTGATTACCCGTGTTGCCGAATCTGCCCAGCGCCGCGTTGAACTCGACTCGAAGAATCGGCAGTTGCAGTCGGAGGTGGCAAAACGGATCGAATACGAAGAGGAGTTGGCCTATCGGGCCAATTACGATGCCTTGACCAGGCTACCAAATCGTAACCTTGCATTGGATCGTTTGTCCCAGGTACTGAAACGGGCACGCAGAAAGGGTGGAAAAGTGCTGTTGATGTTCGTCGACCTGGATCATTTCAAGCGGGTCAACGATATCCTGGGCCACGCCGCAGGGGATGATTTGCTGGTCCAGGCGGCGATTCGTCTGCAGGGGCTGTTTCGCCAAAGCGATACGGTTGCGCGTCTGGGTGGTGATGAGTTCATCATCATCTGCCCGGATGTCGATGAACTCGATAGAGGGGAGTTGCTGGCGCAGGAGATCCTGCAGCTGTTTCGCGCCTCCTTCAATGTACAGGGGCATGAATTTTACCTGTCGACCAGTATCGGCCTGGCATTTTATCCGCTCGATGGCGAGGTGCCGGAGGAGTTGCTGAAAAATGCCGATCTTGCCCTCTATCAGGCAAAGGAGAGAGGGCGGGACCAGTATCATTTCTACACCGACGAACTGAATCAGGAGGCGCGTCAACGGGCGCGGATGGACACACTGCTGCGACACGCCATCGACCACCGGGAGATCTATCTGCACTATCAACCCATCGTCGACCTGCGGAATGGGAGTGTGGTCGCCGCCGAGGCACTGCTTCGTTGGGAAAACCCGGAGTTGGGCCGGGTCTCTCCTGAGGTCTTCATCAATCTGGCCGAGGAGAGTGGGTTCATCCATGAACTGGGCGGCTGGATGCTGCATCAGGCCTGCAAGGATGCCGCTCTGTGGCAAGGGAAGCGTCCAATGCGATTGGCAGTGAATATCTCTCCCCGCCAGCTGGATTCGCCAGGACGTCTGCTGGACACGGTTTTGCAGGCGCTGAAACAGAGTGGCCTGCCACCGCAGCAACTGGAGGTGGAGATTACCGAGGGGGCCCTGTTGATCGACCGTCCTGAAGTGAGCGAGGTTCTGATGCGCCTGGAGTCGATGGGGGTGCGTCTCTCTCTCGATGACTTTGGCACCGGTTATTCGGCACTCAGCTATCTACAACGATTTTCCTTCGATGTGCTGAAAATCGATCGTAGTTTCGTCAAGGATATACTGGATAATTCACAGACCGCCGTGCTGGCCCGTGCCATCGTCGCTATGGCCAGGGCGCTGAAACTGGAAGTGATCGCCGAGGGCGTTGAAAACAGAGCGCAGGCCGCCTTGTTGCGGCGTTTGAGCTGTGATCAGGCCCAGGGCTACCTGTTCAGTCGCCCGGTGGAACATGCCATGTTGCAGGAGATGTTGGTTAATGTAGACCTGGATCTTTCGCAGCAGGCCTGAAGCGGGGAAATGGCAGCCTTGCTGCGGGTCAGTCGGTGATCTTCGTCAGCCAGGACCGAACCTGATTGCGGCCCTGCTCCTTGGCGGTGTAGAGCGCCTCATCGGCGTGTTTGATCAGCTCTATGTCTTCTTGCACATCGTCGCTGGGAAAGGCAGTGAAACCGAGGCTGACGGTGATTTTCAGTGCATGCTGGCCGTCCTCGATAGTACTGTCGGCGATCAGACGTCGAATCCGCTCGGCCACCTCCTGGGTATCCGACGGAGAGGCGCCCGGCAACAGGACGATGAACTCTTCGCCGCCGTAGCGGGTGAATATATCGCCTTCCCGCAACACCTGGCGGGCAAGGCTGGCGATCTGAATCAGCACCCGGTCACCGGTCAGGTGGCCGTAGGTGTCGTTGACTGCCTTGAAGTGATCGATATCGAACATCAGCAGGCCAAACGGCGACTTCTCCCGTACGGCGCGTTTGAACTCCTCATGCAGGCGGGTGAGGCCGAAACGGCGATTGTAGCAACCGGTGAGCGGGTCGAGGGCGGCGATCTTTTGCAGGTGTTCATGGGTCAGGGCATTGTTCAGTGCGAGACAGAAGCCCTGGCGAAACAGCGCTGACAACCACAGGGTTTCCGGGGTGAAATGGGTCACGCTGGCGATCACCACTGCCCCTAGGGCCTGCTGTTTGAACATGATGGGGAGAATCAGTACGTCCTGAGGACGGAAGTCGGTCAGCATGCCATCCACCTGCACCGTCTCCGGAATCTCCAGCCGCAAGATCTCTCCTGACTGCAGGGCACGGTGCAAGTGGTCGCTGTTGATCAATTGTTCACAATTGCGGATGCCGATATTGCTGGCGACGGTCAGTTTGCCTTCCGCTTCGGTAAAGACCGCCCCGGCTGTGCTGCCAGTGTGGCTGAGCAGTATCTGCAGGCCGTCCCGGGCCAGATCGCCCAGATCCAGCTTGCTGGAGAGCACGCGGCTGAACTCGCTGGCCGCCTGCTCCATCTCATGGGAACGGACCAGTTCGCCCACCAGTTCGTTGAAGGCGTTGGCGCTCTCACCGATCTCGTCGTCGGACTCGCAGACGATATGGCAGCTTTCCGCGTCGCAGTTGGACCAGTCCAGGGAGAGGGTGGCCGTGCGTATGGAACGCTGGATGGTCCGCATGCCTGCGGCCAGGGTGCGGATCCGGGGCCGGATCACCCAATGGGCCAGGCCGTAATTGATCATGCCAACCAGGGATCCGGCGGTGATGGTGGCAAAAAAGAAGCCAGGCCGTAATACCTCATCTACCGGCAGCCCCAGCAGCAGGAGAAAGAACGGAAACAGGATCCCGGTAAGGAATCCGAAAGCGATCATCCATATCGCCAGGTCGTGAAACAGTTTTCTCGTTAGTCTCGGCATCGCTCAGGTTCCGGTGGGTTGTCTACGGTTAGCGTTCGATGCGCCCATATCTTGATGGTCTTCTGCTGGCCGTTCAGTGCATTCGTTGGTCGTCACTGTCACCTGCAGTGATTTGGTGGCCAATCTATGGCAGGGTGGAAGGATCGCATCCGCGGGCACCCCATGGGTAGGAACTATAGATCACAACGTAATGGTGAGCCATCAGGACGGCTTCTGGACAACCGGGAGCGACCGCTATTGGACAGTATGACCGACCTCGGCTCTATTCCTTGTTGGCGTGGACAAAGGGTAATGGTGGCAGTGGAGCCGGGGGACATCCCGCTGGGTTGGTAGCGCAGGTTCTTGCGTCCCACCGTCGTCTTGATGATCAGACGTGCATCGTTGAATTTGTGATAACTCAGCAAGGGATCATCCGGGCCGGATTGCCGGTCCCGGTCCCGGTCGACGAAGATGATGAAACCCCGCTGCCATTCGATTGTATCGGCACAGCTGCGGCCGTCATCACTGGGACAGAGGACTACGGGCAGTCCGCGCTTGACCGCTTCACTGCGTGCCAGTTGCAGGTATGCCAGGATGTCGTTGCCGGCGGTGGTCAGATAGCCGTTTCCAGCCAGGGAGCCGATGCCCGGCAGTGCGGCAGCCAGCAGGATGGTGAGAACCGCCAGGGTGATCAGCAGTTCCACCAGGGTGAAGGCACGGCGATACCTCGCCGCATAGAGGATTTGATGCTCCATGGTCGCACTCCTTTGCGTTGTGATCCGCGCGTTCCGTGCGCGGATTCGAATATCTCATGGCAACTTGAGTTGATCAGTCAGCCGGTGAACACCTTTTCCAGCCGGTCCAAGGCATTTTGCAGATTTTCCATGCTGGTGGCGATGGATAGCCGCACATGGCCGCTGAGGCCAAAGGCGGTGCCGGGTACCAGTGCCACTCCTGCGTGCTCGATCAGGTACTCGGCCAGCTCCAGGTCGTTGCTGACGTCGTCCAGCTGTTCCAGCGCGCCCTCTATGTTGGGGAAACAGTAAAAGGTGCCGTCAGCGGGCAGACAATTCACACCAGGCATACCGTTCAACCGTTCCACCACGTAATCGTGCCGCTCCTTGAATGCGGTATGCATGGTGGAGATGCAATCCTGGGGACCCTCGAGGGCAGCCTGGGCTGCCACCTGGGAGATGGAGGCGGGATTGGAGGTGCTCTGGGACTGGATCTTCTTCATCGCCTTGATCACCTGCTCGGGACCGCCGGCGTAGCCGATGCGCCAGCCGGTCATGGAGTAGGCCTTGGAGACCCCATTCAGCACCATGCAGCGGTCGGCCAGCTCCGGGCAGGCATTTAGAATGTTGACGAAGGGGGCGTCACTCCAGAGGATGTGCTCGTACATATCATCGGTGGCGATGACGATGCGTGGATGCTCCAGCAGCACCTCCCCCAGCGCCTCCAGCTCTTCCCGGGTGTAGGCCATGCCGGTGGGATTGGAAGGACTGTTGAGTATGAACAGACGGGTCTTGTCGGTGATTGCCGCCTGCAGCTGGCTCGGGGTGATCTTGAAGCGCTGGTCTGCGCCGGCCTGGGCGAACACCGGCACACCGCCGGCGAGCAGGGTCATGTCCGGATAGGAGACCCAATAGGGCACCGGGATGATGACCTCGTCGCCCGGATCGAGGATCGCCTGGGCCAGGTTGTAGAAGCTCTGCTTGCCGCCGCAGGAAACCAGGATCTGTTCCGGTCGGTAGTCGAAGCCGTTGTCGCGCTTGAACTTGTCGATGATCGCCTGTTTCAGGCCTGCGGTGCCATCCACCGGGGTGTATTTGGTAAAACCATCGCGGATCGCCTTGATTGCTGCCTCTTTGATGTGATCCGGGGTATCGAAATCGGGCTCGCCGGCGCCCAGGCCAATGACATCCTTGCCAGCGGCGCGCATCTCTGCAGCGCGGGCGGTGATAGCCAGGGTGGGGGAGGGCTTGACGGCCTGTACTCGGGTGGAGAGCTTGATACTCATGGTTGGGTTTCCAAATATAGTCAGGGTTTGGCAAAAAGTAATATAACGGTTCAGCACAATTTCATATTGGCCACCAAGTCACTGATATTGGCTGTCTCTGGAGGAAATGTCAGCGGCAGGGATGCCGCCGCCAAGCCTGCAGGAGGCATTCACGGCATTTTCCGGTAGAAACAGCTGATATCAGTGACGGTCCTTGTTACAAATTAACAAGGATACCGGTGAAACTCCATTCAACGGCGGACAAGTGCAATAATAGCCAATCCGACGTGTCAGCAGAATCCCTATGGAAAAAGAATTTCAACTGGTATCCGAATTTGCCCCCGCAGGCGACCAGCCGGCCGCCATCGAGGGCCTGATCGAGGGTCTGAACGACGGTGAGGCCGGCATGACCCTGCTCGGAGTGACCGGCTCAGGCAAGACCTTCACCATCGCCAATGTGATCCAGGCGATGCAGCGGCCGACCCTGCTGCTGGCCCATAACAAGACCCTGGCGGCCCAGCTCTACGGTGAGATGAAGGCCTTCTTTCCTCACAATGCGGTGGAATATTTCGTCTCCTACTACGACTACTACCAGCCGGAAGCCTACGTGCCCGCCTCGGACACCTACATCGAGAAGGACGCCTCCATCAACGAGCACATCGAGCAGATGCGCCTGTCCGCCACCAAGGCGTTGCTGGAGCGGCCGGATACCATCATCGTCGCTACCGTCTCCTGCATCTACGGTCTGGGTGACCCGCGCTCCTACCTGAATATGGTGCTGCATCTGGATCGCGGTGATGTCATCGATCAGCGCACCATCCTGCGCCGCCTGGCGGAGCTGCAGTACACCCGTAACGATGTGGAGCTGCACCGGGCCAGCTACCGGGTTCGGGGTGAGCTGATCGACATCTTTCCCGCCGAGTCGGACAAGGAGGCGGTGCGGCTGGAGCTGTTCGATGATGAGATCGAGTCCATCGCCCTGTTCGATCCCCTGACTGGTGAGGTGCTGCGGCGGGTGCCGCGATATACCATCTATCCCAAGTCCCACTATGTGACCCCGCGGGAGACTCTGCTGGAGGCGGTGGAACAGATCAAGCTGGAGTTGCAGCAGCGGCTGGAACAGCTGCGGGAGGCCAACAAGCTGGTGGAGGCCCAGCGGCTGGAGCAGCGCACCCGTTTCGATATCGAGATGATCCTGGAGCTGGGCTACTGTTCCGGCATCGAGAACTACTCCCGTTATCTCTCCGGCCGGGCGCCGGGGGAGCCGCCGCCGACCCTGTTCGATTATCTGCCGGACGATGCCTTGCTGGTGGTGGATGAGAGCCATGTCACCATCCCCCAGGTAGGTGGCATGTACCGGGGGGACCGCTCGCGCAAGGAGACCCTGGTGGAGTACGGTTTCCGTCTGCCGTCGGCACTGGACAATCGGCCGATGCGGTTCGAGGAATTCGAGGCCCGTGCGCCCCAGACCATCTATGTCTCCGCCACCCCGCGGGAGTATGAGTTGCAGCGCTCGGGGGCTGTGGTGGAGCAGGTCGTCCGGCCCACCGGCCTGCTCGATCCGGAGCTGGAAGTGCGTCCGGCAGGCAGTCAGGTGGACGACCTGCTGTCGGAGATCAACCTGCGGGTGGCGGTGGAGGAGCGGGTGCTGGTCACCACCCTGACCAAGCGCATGGCGGAGGATCTGACGGACTATCTCAATGATCATGGGGTACGGGTGCGTTACCTGCACTCGGACATCGACACGGTGGAGCGGGTGGAGATCATCCGCGACCTGCGGCTGGGCGAATTCGATGTATTGGTGGGCATCAATCTGCTGCGTGAAGGACTGGATATGCCCGAGGTCTCTCTGGTTGCCATCCTGGATGCAGACAAGGAGGGTTTTCTGCGCTCGGAAGGGGCGCTGATCCAGACCATCGGCCGTGCTGCGCGCAACGTCCATGGCAAGGCAATTCTCTATGCCGACAAGATCACCGGCTCCATGCGCCGTGCCATGGATGAGACCGAACGGCGCCGGCGGAAACAGATCGCCTATAACGAGGCGCACCATATCACCCCCACCACCATCAGCAAGGCGGTCGCCGATATCATGGAGGGGGCACGCGCCGGTGCACCCATGTCACCCAAGCGCTATGCCAAGGTGGCTGAAGCCGAGGCTGAGTATGCCGCCATGACGCCCCAGCAGATGGCCAAGCGCATCCAGGCGTTGGAAAAACAGATGTACCAGCACGCCCGGGACCTGGAGTTCGAGGAGGCGGCGCGCATTCGTGATCAGATCCATCAGCTGCAGGCGCGGGGCCTGATTGCCTGATCGAGACCGATCTTTTTCAGTTGCCGTTGCAGCAGACGGTGCATCAATCCTTTTCCCCGATCAAAGTGAGGGTCATGGTCTGGTTATGCAGATCGCGTTGAAAATGGCCGTGGCCGCCTGCGTCGGCAGGGTGAGGCTGAAAAACAGGCCAAAAACGGTGGCTTGAAAGACCTTGCGGTTGAACATCCACATTCTCCTTGTTCAAAAGTGGGTTGTCTGGACAAGGATAGGGGATGCAGGTTTCAAATAGGTTGCAGCCTTCAGGAGAGCCGTTCCGGCAGTTCGACAGGCGTCCAGCCATGCTCGGCGTTATAGCGGGCCAGCAGGCGCTTCGCCTCTGCGTATCTCCCCAGTCTGCTCAGGCAGCCCGCCATGCCGATGAGAAACCGTTCATCCTCCATCATGTCGGCCCCTTTTCGCCACAAGATCAAGGCATTGTCCCAGCGCTCATCGGTCTCAAACCGCTGTGCCTCCTGGATGATGAGTTTGGAGAAGAAGTCCTCCAGGCTGGAGGGGTAATACATCAGGGCGGGATTGTCATACAGGCTGGGAGGGGGTGGGCCTTGGTATTGATCGATGATCGATTCGATGGTTTCCGGGGGGGGGGTCTGGGGAGCGCTGGGCACTTTGCTCCAGTCCCCAGGCATCGCCCCAGACCCGTTCTGGATGGTTGCTGGCGCGACGATGGGCATGGAGAATGGTGTCACTG
>CAZJCM010000063.1:0-10657 GCA_964544655.1 uncultured Sedimenticola sp.
GACGTTCAACACCAGGTTGCATGAATACTGAACAAAGTTTGTGGGACAGCAGTGAGGCAGGTTCATGTTTCCTTTTGTCGGGTTACGTCGCTGGCGCGGCTAACCCGGTCTACGGGCTGACAACGACAATCTCGACAACGGCCGAACAGTTACCCGGCTTTTTCGAAAATGTTATGATCGCGCGTTTACGTTACACACCAGAGACAGGATCACCATGGAACTCTCCTCCCTGACCGCCGTTTCCCCGATCGACGGGCGCTACGGCAGCAAGAGCGCGGATCTGCGCCCCATGTTCAGTGAATTCGGGCTCATTCGTCACCGGGTGCTGGTGGAGGTGCGTTGGCTGCAGGCCCTGGCCAAACATCCCGGCATCGGCGAAGTCCCTGCGCTCAGCGGGCACGCGGACAATATCCTCAACGATATCGTCGACAACTTCTCCCTCGAAGATGCCCAACGAGTGAAGAATATCGAGCGCACCACCAATCACGACGTCAAGGCGGTGGAGTATTTCCTCAAAGAGAAGATCGCGGGCAACCAGGAACTGGAGGCGATCAGCGAATTCATTCACTTCGCCTGCACCTCGGAAGACATCAACAACCTCTCCCACGCCTTGATGTTGCGCGAAGGCCGCGGTCAGGTACTGATCCCGCTGATGGACGAACTGATCCAAGCCCTGCGCCAGCTGGCCCATGAGCACGCCGACAAGCCGATGCTCTGCCGCACCCATGGCCAGCCGGCATCCCCTTCCACCCTGGGCAAGGAGATGGCCAACGTTGCCCACCGCCTGCAGCGGCAGCGGCAGCAGGTGGCAGCGGTGGCGTTGCTGGGCAAGATCAATGGCGCCGTGGGTAACTACAACGCCCACCTGGCCGCCTATCCGGAAGTCGACTGGCCCGCTTTCGCCCGTGAGTTCGTCGAGTCCCTGGGACTGACCTGGAATCCCTACACCATCCAGATCGAGCCCCATGACTACATGGCCGAGCTGTTCGATGCCATCAGCCGCTTCAACACCATCACCATCGACTTCTGCCGCGATGTGTGGGGCTACATCTCGCTGGGTTATTTCAGGCAGAAGACCGTGGCCGGCGAGGTGGGCTCATCGACCATGCCCCACAAGGTGAACCCGATCGATTTCGAGAACGGCGAAGGCAATCTGGGACTGGCCAATGCCATGTTCGGCCACCTGACCCAAAAGCTGCCGATCTCCCGTTGGCAGCGGGATCTGACCGATTCCACCGTATTGCGCAACATGGGCGTGGGCTTTGCCTACAGCAGCATCGCATTGCAGTCGGTACTGCGTGGCATCGGTAAGCTGGAGGCCAACGAGCAGCGGTTGCTGGATGACCTGAACGACAACTGGGAGGTGCTGGCCGAGCCGATCCAGACCGTGATGCGCCGTTATGGCATCGAAAAGCCGTATGAGAAGCTCAAGGCCCTGACCCGGGGGCAACGGATCACAGCGGAGCAGTTGATCGCCTTCGTCGATGGCCTGGATATCCCCGAGGAGGCGAAGCAGCAGCTGCGGGCACTCTCTCCATCGACCTATATCGGCAACGCCGGGGAGCAGGCAAAGAATATCTGACACCTGTATTGCGAGAACCCACTGCCGTCCCACAAACCTTGTTCAGTATTCATACAACCTGGTGTTGAAGGGTGATTTTTTACACTTATTGGCGCTTCCAGACATGAAAGGTCTGATATGGGCGCCCCTTCTCCCACCGGGAGAAGGTCGGGATGAGGGGGGTGAAAAATCAAAGCATTGGCTTTTCTGATCCCCTCACCCCGACCCTCTCCCTGAGGGAGAGGGCGTTCATGGGACAGCAGTGGCGAGAACCATGAAAAAGGCCGGTATCCTGGGGATACCGGCCTTTTTTCATAACGCCTGAAGCGTCAGTCGAGATAACCCTTAGTTGGTGATGACCTCGATGCGACGATTCTTGGCGCGGCCCTCGCGGGTGCCGTTGTCGGCAACAGGCTTGGACTCGCCCATGCCCTTGACGGTGATCGAGTCGATCCCCATGGACGCCAGGTAGTCTGCGGCGGCCTGAGCGCGGCGGATGGAGAGCTCCATGTTATAGCCCTCAGGCCCGGTGCTGTCGGTGTGACCGATGATGGTCAGCGTCTCGTGGCCTTGGCTCGCCTTGATCTGGTCCGCCAGGTCTTCCAGCGCAGCCTTCATGTTGGGCTTCAACTCAGCGCTGTCGAAGTCGAACTCGTCCTCGACCAGGTTGATGGTCAGGTTGGCCACGACCTCGCAGCCCCACTGATCCACTTCAGCGCCGGCACGGGTACCCGGGCACCTGTCCTGGGAATCGATCACGCCGTCGCCATCGGAATCGGTAGGTGCAGCGGGCACAGCGGGAGCTGGCCTCTCCATCTTCGCTTCCGGCTGCGGCATCTCGTCACCACAGGCCTCCAGCGGGCCCGGAATACCGCCAACAGTGCGCCAGCATTCGCCCGCTCCATTGGTCAGTACGGACTTGGCGCCATCGGTGGCGTAGGTGTTGTCCATAGCGATACTCTGGGTGCTCAGGGCCATGCCGACCACCAGACCGATGGGAGCCAGCAACGCAACGATTTTTTTCTGATTGAACTTATCCATTATTTCCTCTTCTTCGGTTTTTACTTAAAGCATCGCTCAAAATACAATACATTCCGGGCATCCCGGGAAGCTCTGACTGCCGTCTGACATAAGGCGCACAAGCATGACTTGAGTGGAGTGAAGCGGAGTTCCCTTATAGTAGTGGCGCCCCGATTGGCCAAACAGTCTGATCGGGAGAACGACCATCATCGAATTCCAAGCATCAAGATTGGCACACGAACCCCACAATTTCCAGCACTTTATCAAAAGTATCAATGGCCCCACCACTTTCACACACCGCCCCCTACTTTGCCGACTGACATCGACGACCCTGCATGAGATTGGCTGCAAACCATGAAATTACAACTCCCGCCCGGCCTGACCACAAACAGCTTTCTGCGCGACTACTGGCAACGACGGCCATTGCTGATACGCAACGCACTGCCAGCGGATCGTCTCTGTCCGCTGACGGCAGAGGAACTGGCCGGTCTGGCCTGCGAAGAGGAGATCGAATCCCGCATCGTGCTGGAGAAGCATGGCAAGGGCCCGTGGGAGGCCCGGCATGGCCCCTTCACCCCGGACAGCTTCGCCCAGTTGCCCGACAGCCACTGGACGCTGCTGTTGCAAGACCTGGACAAGCATATCCCGGAACTGGGTGAACTGCTGACGGCATTCGATTTCATCCCGGATTGGCGGCTGGACGACATCATGATCAGCTATGCGGTGGATCAGGGGTCGGTCGGCCCCCATATCGACGACTATGACGTGTTTCTGCTGCAGGCCAGGGGCGAACGGCGCTGGCAGATCAACACCCGGCAATGCAGCGAAGCCGACTATATTCCCGGTATCGATCTGCGTATCCTGCCCGATTTCGAGGCCGAACATGAGTGGCTGCTGACCCCCGGGGATCTGCTCTACCTGCCACCCAAGGTCGCCCACTGGGGCATCGCCGAGGGTGATGACTGCATCACCTGTTCGGTGGGCTATCAGGCGCCGGGACTGAAAGAGATGGCGACGGCCTGGTGCAGCGAGCTGATAGAGATGCAGGTGCCCGACGGGCGCTATCGCGACCCGGGGCTGCCGCTGCAGACCCATCGGGGCGAAATCACCGATTGGAGCATGCAGCGCATGGCACAGCTGCTGGAGGGGTTCCTCCGCCAGGATCCGGCGGCCCGGCAGCGTTGGTTTGGCCGTTTCGTCACCGAGACCAAGGCCCATCTGCAGGTGGAGCCGGTCGACCAACCGTTGACGACGCAGGAATTTCTCCAGCGGTTGCGGCAGCAGGGCACGCTGGCGCGTAACCTCTGGTCCAGGATGGCCTTCTGCCGGGGAGCGGCAGAGGACTATCTTTTCATCTGCGGTGAAGAGTTTGCCGTAAACAAAGCAGATGCCGGTTTATTGGAGCAGCTGACCGAACAGCGCCATTTCGACTATGCTTCCCTGCAGGAGTGGCTGCAGCGTCCCGACGCCCTGCGGCTGTTGACGCAGCTCTATAATGAAGGACATCTCTGCTTTGCCGATGATTGAACCCCCGCCCCGAATATCCCACCTGCACGCCGGTTTGCGGCGAGGCCCGCCTGCACGCAGCCGGGTGCGGGTTCAGGCACGTTATCTCCTCGTCCTCTGCCTGTTCTGCTTCGAGGCCCTGGCCGGCTATCCGTTGACCATCATTGGGCTGCATGACCGCAGTGCCGACGAGGTGATCCCCATCATTCAGCCCTTCGTCGCCGCCGATGGGGCCCTGTCCGGCACGGGTGACGAGCTGTTCATCCGCACCTCGCCGGCCAACCTGACGGAGATCCGCGCCATCCTGCAACGCATCGACCGGCCACCCCGACGCCTGATGATCAGCGTTCGCCAGACCAGCTCGCCGGCCACGATCCGGCGCGGGGAAAACACTAGGCCCGGTGAACACAATGGCGTTGCACTGGGCGGCATACAGGGCGCCACCGGCAAACGCCGCGACCTCACGCAGCGGGTTCAGGCCCTGGAGGGCCGGCCCGCTTTCATCACGGTCGGTCAGTCCACACCGGTGGCCGAACGACAGATCGTGGGCCGCGGTGACATAACCTTTCACGGCAGCAATACCCGTTACCGCAATGCCAGCACCGGCTTCTATGCGCTGCCGCGGCTCAATGGAGACCGGGTCACCCTCTATATCAGCCGGCAGCAGGTGGCGCCTACGGCCACCAGCGACCGGTTCACCACCAGGGGCATCCACACCCAGGTGAGCGGACAGCTGGGGGAGTGGCTGCTGGTCGGCACCTCTTCCGATGCGCAACGGGAACAGCGGCCGGGGATCATCCAACGCGGCGCCACCAGGGGACGTGGGGAGTTTGCGGTCTATCTCAAGGTAGATGAGATTCCATAATCATCCGCGGACAGCCACCACCGCTGCCGCAGGCCATTCGCGGCGCAAACACGATCAGATGATCCACATCCAGGCGGATGCCGATCCTGCTTCCTATCGGGTGATCGTGATGGCTCTGCACCATGCACAGAATCTCTCCGCCATCGGGTAGTTTCAGGGTATACAGATAGGCGGCGCCGCGAAACGCCTTGTCCACCACCTCCAGCTGCAGCGGACTGGCATCATCGTGGATCACGTCATCTGGACGCAGCAGCAGCTCCACTTCCTGCGCCGGGGCATGGGCATCGGCATACAGCCCTTTCACCGGGCCCAGCGGTGTCATTATCTGATCACCATCCATCACCCGGCCGGGAAGCATCACCCCCTGACCAATGAAGTCGGCGACGAAGCGATTCGCCGGCTGGTGGTAGAGCCGGTAACCGTTGTCCCACTGCTGCAACCGGCCCTGCCATAACACCCCGATTCGATCGGCCATGGCAAACGCCTCCATCTGATCATGAGTAACCAGTATGGCGGTGATGCCATCCCGCTGCAGAATATCCCGCACCTCCCGGGCCAACTGTTCCCGCAGGTCCACGTCCAGGCTGGAGAAGGGTTCATCGAGCAACAGGATCTTCGGTTGCGGCGCGATGGCACGAATCAGGGCCACCCGCTGCTGCTGGCCACCGGAGAGCTGATGGGGATAGTGTCTCCGCACCGCTTCCAGACCGACCAGGCGCAGCAACTCATCAACCCGCCGCCGGCGCGCCGACCGCCCCAGCCGGCGCAGCCCAAAGGCAACATTGTTCTCCACATCGAGATGGGGATAGAGGGCAAAGTCCTGGAACACCATACCAACGTCACGCTGTTCGGGAGGCAGCATATAGCCGGGCCCGGACACATGCTGCCCGCGCAGATGGATGCCGCCCTCGCGCAGCGGCTGAAAACCCGCCACTGCCCGCAACAGGGTGGTCTTGCCACAACCGCTGGGACCGAGCAGACAACCGATCTCACCTGCCTGCAGGGAGAAACTCACCTGTTGAACCACTGCTTCGTCGCCATAGGCGATCTCCGCATCTCTTACTTCAAGCTGTTTCATGACGTGATCCGGATATGGAGCGGCTGAGGAGAATAACGGGCGCGATGCCCACCAGGACGATGGTCAAGGAGGCGACGGCGGCGTCCGCCAGGCGCTCATCCGAGGCCAGCTCATAGGCGCGAACCGCCAGGGTATTGAAATTGAAAGGCCGCAGAATCAGGGTTGCCGGCAACTCCTTGAGTACGTCGACGAAGACCAGCAGGAGCGCGGTAAGGAGGCTGCCGCGCAACATCGGGACATGAACCCGCCAGACGGTCTGCAGCGGCGTGTGACCCATGGTGCGCGCAGCCTCATCCATACTGAGGCGGATACGGCCCAGCCCCGCCTCCACCGTTTGCAGGGCAACCGCCAGGAAACGCACCAGATAGGCAAACAGCAGGGCGACCAGGGTGCCGCTGAGCAGCAGGCCGGTGGAGATGTCGAACTGGCGGCGCATCCACTCATCGAGCAGATTGTCGAAAGCGGCAAACGGAATCATCACCCCCACCGCAATCACGGTCCCGGGGATGGCGTAGCCCATACCGGCGACCCGCACCGCCGCGGCAACCCAGCGACCGCCTTGCAGGCGTTTGCCATAGCCGAGAAACAGGGCCAGCAACAGGGCCAGCAGCGCGGCGATTCCGGCCAGCCCCAGGCTGTTCAAGACCAGCTGCAGGTAGCCTGCATCGAGGCGCTCATCGGCGCGGGTCAGGACCCATGCCAGCAACTGACCCGCCGGGATCAGGAAGCCCGCCGACAGTATGGCCAGGCAGTAGAGAAAGGTGATCCAACCCCGCCAACCGGTGAGTTGGAAGCGGGCCAGACGCTGATGGCGCTGACTGGTGTGGTGATAACGGGCGCGCCGCCGCGAGGCGCGCTCGATCAACACGACAGCGAACACGAACAGCAGCAGCAGAGCCGATAGCTGGGCTGCCGCCGCTGCATTGTCCAGCCCAAACCAGGTGCGGAAGATGCCGGTGGTAAAGGTGGAGACACCGAAATACTGCACCGTGCCGTAGTCCGCCAGGGTCTCCATCAGCGCCAGTGAGAGCCCGGCCACGATCGCCGGCCGGGCCAGCGGCAGCGCCACCCGGAAGAAGGTGCGCCAGGGTCCGTTACCCAGGGTGCGGCTCACATCCAGCACGCACAGGGACTGACTGAGAAACGCCGCCCTGGCCAGCAGGTAGACATAAGGATAGAGCACCAACGACAACATGATGGCGGCCCCTTCCAATGAGCGCACCTGGGGAAACCAGTATTCACCGTAACGCCAGCCGCCCCAGCTCCGGATCAGCTCCTGCACCGGTCCGGTGAAATCCAACAGTCCGGTATAGGTGTAGGCGATGATATAGGCCGGTACCGCCATGGGCAGCAGCAGCGCCCATTCGAACACCCGGCGCCCCGGGAAGGCACACATGCTGGTCACCCAGGCGGCACTGACACCCAAGGTGAAGGTACCGATGGCGACCCCCAACATCAGCAACAGCGAGTTGATGACATAGTCCTGCAGCACGGTCGCCGCCAGATGCTGCCAGATATCACCGGCGGGCACCAGCACGAATCCCGCCACCACCAGGACCGGCAACGACAGCAGCAGGGCGATGCCGATCACGCCCATCATCCACAGCGGGGGCCTGCGGGGGATGATGGCGATGGCGGCAGCGGTCGTATCGTTGGACATCGGCTCAGCGCTCGCTGGAGAAGGGGTGACCCTACTTCCAGCCCGCCCGGTCCATTATGCGTACCGCTTGCGGGTTCAGTTCACCGAGCCGCGCCAGGTTCAGCCGATCACGTTTGAATGAACCCCACTGCTGCAGAACGGCACTGACCGGCACATCGTCGCGCACCGGATACTCGCCATTGCGCTCGGCATACCATTGCTGGGCCTGCTCACCCGCCATGAACTCGATCAGACGTATGGCCGCCTGTCGGTGGCTTGCCGCGCTGGTCAGCGCCGCCCCACTGATGTTGATGTGGGCACCCCGTCCCTGCTGATTGGGCCAGAACACGCCCATCTGCCCGGCGATCCTGCGCTGCGTCTCATCATTGGAGGTGAGCATACCCGCCAAGTAATAAGTGTTGGCGATCGCGATATCACAGATACCGGCCACCGCCGCCTTGATCTGGTCCCGGTCACCGCCACGGGGAGGCCGGGCGAAGTTGCTCACCAGACCCCGCGCCCAGTTCTCGGCCGCCTCGGCACCATCTGCGGCAATCAACGAAGCGAGCAAGGACTGGTTATAGATATTGTTCGACGAGCGGATACAGATACGCCCCCGCCACTTGGCATCGGCCAGATCCTCATAGGTGGAGAGCTGAGCCGGATCGAGACGCCCTTTCACATACATGATGGGACGGGAACGAATGGTCAGGCCATACCAATAACCCTCCTCATCCCGCAGGTTGGCCGGTATCACCTGCTCCAGCAATGGCGAGTGAAAGCTGCTGATCACCCCCGCCTGCTTGGCCCGATACAGGCGGCCGGCATCCGTGGTGATCAGCACATCCGCCGGAGAGTTCCGTCCCTCACTGCGCAGGCGCTGCAACAGGGCATCCGCCTTTCCGGTGACCAGATTGACCCGAATGCCCGTCTGTTCAGTGAAACGATCCATCAACGGCTTGATCAACTTCTCCTTGCGCGCCGAATAGACATTCACCTCACCGGCGGCGAAGACCCATTGTGCAGAAAGCAGTGAGACAGTGAGAAGAAACAGACTGAATATACGAATAGACATCGAACGACCCTTGGATGGTTGATAATAGATCTGATGCAAATGATAACGATTTTCATTTGCATGTCAAGGGGCGCGACACCATCCCTTCCTCTATAGACCTCCGCGCCCCCACCCACAGGACCTCGGTGATGTCCTCCACCCGATGCACCGAAAGGCCGGCCGGGTACATATGGACTTTACAGGCCTGTCTGTCCCGACGAGTTCAACTACCTGTTCGCTGGCAGTTTGAATGTCGCTACTGCGATATGAATGAAACCTTGGAATGAAAGCACCTCTGTTGCTGAACCCCGGAAGACCGCTACCCTGACCGGCTTTGCCTTCTGCTTCACAACCACCCGCACGCCAATTGGACGGACTGTTATTGGTGACCGCGAAAGCTATCACAGTCCCCTTCTCATCAGGTCATCGCGGCCTTGAGTCAGTGGTTGATCTGCGTCAAGGTGCGCAGTTCCGGCAACCGGATGTAGTTTCACCAGTTTTGTTTTTTCTCTTTTTTGTTATTTTTTATAATCCCATCTGCAGGTACATAACGGTTCGACTATCATATTTCACATAACCACAAGATATTTATTTATTTCAAATTAACATTTTGTGCAATATGATATTACGCAGTCACGTAATGGACTATCCGAAAAGGCATAATCTGCAAGGGTTGCGGATGCTACACACTCAACTGCAAAGGACCACACCGCGTTAGCGTCGCGTCCCGGCACGGAGATCTGGCAATGAAACTTGAACTAAAAAAATTTGGTCCAGCACTCAAACTGTTGAGGATCGAACGTGGGTACTCCCAGGCCGACTTCGCTGCAGCATGCGGCTGGGCAAGGAACTCCGGGCGCATCTCGCAGTATGAAACAGGACGCCGCACCCCCAGCCCTGACGACGTGAGGACAATGGCGAAGGTGCTTGGCGTCTCCGCCAGCAAGCTGCAGTTCCCTGACGAGAACGACAGCGTATCCAAATCGACCCCTGGCCGCCTAGTGCAGCGTGGGCCTGGCAAGAGCCGGGTGCCTGTTGTCACCATGGCCGTGGCGGCCCGACGCCTGCGGCAGGCGCACAAGCTGGTGATGGCCCGGGCGACCGAGAGGGATCTCGATGTCGATGATGAGCGGCTTGACGTCGCTGTCGGACTCTACATGGAGTATGACAGCGCACGGAATGCCGCGCTCCGTGACCTGCTCGGCGAGACCGCCAGCGACGCTCCTACACCATCCCCCGACCTTGCGGTTGTCGACTGGGCTCTCGAGACCGCCACGGACGAAGATATCTCCGCGATCCGTCAGAGGATGTTCGACGAGTAACACAGCAGTTTGCAAACTTCCACTTGCGACCCCGGCCGCCTCGCGCCGGGTTTTTTTGTGCATGTGCGTATATGACGCACCGTGCGGATCTGTGGCGCTATTGTGTACGCCCAGGCCCCGCTTCTCTTCCGTTTCGTCGCCATAGCACCCTCCTTGTGTGTATGTCATGCGTGCCACAGCCTGGGCAAAACTTCTCACGTACACGGCAAACAGAACCTTTTTCCGTGTGTCATTGACACACCAATGGTGCAATTTTGGTCCGTTTTGTCCAATTTTTGTGCATATTTTATACAGCTGCGGCAGGGGGTTCCCGGGGTAGCGGCAAGAAAAAACCCCGTAGTACCAAGTACTTACGGGGTTTTATCGTTGGAGGCTGAGCCCGGAATCGAACCGAGGTCCACGGCTTTGCAGGCCGCTGCATAACCACTCTGCCACTCAGCCATATCTTTTCATCGGGACGGGTATCCGTGGTTATATGGATTCACCATCCTTTATAAGGACGAAACCCCGAGCGCTGCCCGGGGTCTATCCGAATTTGGAGCGGGAAACGAGATTCGAACTCGCGACCCCAACCTTGGCAAGGTTGTGCTCTACCAGCTGAGCTATTCCCGC
>CAZJCM010000064.1:0-10452 GCA_964544655.1 uncultured Sedimenticola sp.
ATCCCCTCACCCCAACCCTCTCCCTGAGGGAGAGGGCGTTTATGGGACAGCAGTGGGCGACTGCGGTTATCGATGAGGGGTGGTCTCGTGTAGAGCGTATGCGCCGGCCCCAGCATCCGTGATCCACCGCGAATAAGGCGGGTTTTATCGAGGACCGGGCAGTTATGCAGAATTATTTACAGACTCTTACATGATTGATCGTAACCAGCACATCATTATTTACTGCACTATTGTCGCTTTTGCAATTCTGTACGAACACCAGCCTTTGCTCCCGCTGTTGGCCAGCCACTGGAACCGCTCAATAAGCGATACTGCACTATTGACAACGGTTACCATGCTGCCACTGGCCATGGCCCCTCTAATATACGGGTATATCCTGGAACAGTTTTCTGCCCGGGGTATGCTCATTACCGGATTTTCTCTGTTGTTGATCAGCCAGGCGATCCTTTCAACAGCCCCCGACTATCCCCTGTTTCTTCTGCTAAGAGGGATCGAAGGACTGGTGCTGCCGGCCATATTTACCTCGCTGATGACTTATACCTCGGCCAGTGGAGGGCAAACACACGCGCGTCGTAACATCAGTATTTACATTGCTTCCACTATCGTCGGCGGCTATTGCGGGCGCACTATAACCGGACTGGTCACCAGCTGGTACGACTGGCAAACCGCATTTTGGATGTGGTCTGTTCTGGCATTTATTGCCGTACTCAGCCTGTTCAGACTGGAGTCCGATCCGCGTAGCAAACTGGTAAAGATCACCTTCAGTGAAGTTCGGGAACTGATGAAAAAGCCGGTTATCCGTGAAGGGCTGGTAGCGGCTTTTCTGCTGTTTTTTGTGTTTGCGGGCATGCTCAATTTCTTACCCTTTCGCATGCTTGAGATCCATCCGGAGATCACTACTGCCGCGCTGTCGATGGTCTACACTGGGTATCTGATTGGCGTTGTCATCTCTCTTTATTCCACCCGCCTGGTCGTAAAACTGGGAAGTGAGCGCAAAGTCTTACTTATCGGTTCAGGCCTCTACCTTGTTGGTACTTTGGCCTTCATTTTTGCTGTGACCGAGCTGTTGTATCTCTCCATGTTCGTATTTGCGGCCGGAATGTTCACCCTGCACAGCGTGCTGTCCGGTTATCTCAATCACCTCGAGTCATCACGCAAAGGCATGATCAATGGGATGTATATTTCGGCGTATTATAGCGGAGGTGCATTGGGATCCTTCTTTCCCGGGCTGTTGTATCAAACCACCGGGTGGACAGGGTTTGTTTTATTGCTGGTCCTGTTGATACTGCTTTTGGGGTGGTTGATACGCTGCATGCCTGAAACCCTGAGGCACTGATATCATGTTCCGATTTTTGCCGCGTACCGTCATCATCCTCGGGCTGGTGTCATTCCTGAACGACACTGCCAGCGAGATGATTACGCCGCTGCTGCCCCTGTTTCTGACCGTGACCCTGGGAGCAGGGCCGGCGATCGTGGGTCTGGTGGAGGGCGTCGCCGAGGCCACGGCCAGTATCCTGAAGCTTGTCTCCGGCTGGTTGGCCGACCGAGGCTGGAATTCGAAAAAACTGGTCGTGGGCGGCTATACAGTTTCCAATGGGGTCCGGCCGTTGATTGGTTTCGCTTTGGGTTGGGGCTGGGTAATGGTGCTGCGTTTTCTGGACCGGGTGGGGAAGGGCATTCGCACCGCGCCACGGGATGCGCTGATTGCGTCCAGCACTGACGAACAGGTGCGGGGGCGTGCCTTCGGCTTCCAGCGCACCCTGGACCATAGCGGGGCTATGCTGGGGCCGCTGCTGGCCTTTGGCCTGCTGCAGTGGGGAATGACCATGGAGCATGTGTTCATGGCTTCGGTCATTCCGGGGGCCGCGCTCATATTACTGCTGGCGTTCGGTCTCAAGGTGCCCCCCAAGGTCGAGCCGGAACATCCTCCCGCACGGCTGCATTGGAGGGCCCTGGATGCCCGGGTCAAGGGGTTGGTGCTGGCCTCGGGGGGGCTGGCACTGGCCACGACACCAGAGGCATTTCTGGTCCTCTGGGCCAATCAGGGTGGCATCACCCTGGCTTGGGTGCCTCTGTTGTGGGCCGCCGCCAGCGGTGTGAAGGCCCTGGTCTCGGGACCGGCCGGGACCTTGTCGGACCGGTTTGGTCGTCTGCGGATCGTGTCCTTGGGCTGGATCGCCCGTGTCCTGCTGCTCATCGCCTTTGCCTGGCTGCCGGATGGCGGCATGATCGTATGGGTTCTGTTCCTTGGCTATGCGGCGGCGCTGGCTTTTACCGAGGGTGCGGAACGGGCCCTGCTGGGAGACTTTGCACCAGCTGAACAGCAAGGTACGGTATTCGGCCTCTATCATCTGCTGGGTGGTATCATGGCCCTGCCCGGTGCCCTGCTGTTCGGCGCTGTCTGGCAATGGCTCGGGATGAGCAGCGCCTTTGCCATGGCCGCTGTACTGACAGCGATTGCAGCCATTACGCTGGGGGTGCTGGCAGCAGATGGTGCCCACTGACCGCATCGCCATCTTCTGGTTCGAGGTGCCGTTTCGCGGCAGCCTGCCCGGACTGTTTCTCGGCGGTTTTCTCTATATGCTCAGCTCCCTTGGCATTGGCCCGTTGATTTCCCGTTATGCCAGTACCCGGCAGCAGGCCATGCTGCCGGCCTTCTTCGTCATCACGCCGCGGTGATCCTCTCCGGTTTCACCTTACCAAGACGGGTGACAGCATAGCTGTGCAGGGCCAGGCTGCCGTATTCCCAGTCCCGGTACAGTGGGATCACCTGTTCATCGATGCCAGTACCCAGCATCACCAGCAGTGGCAGGTAATGCTCGATGGTGGGTACGCAGTCGCGCCCGTGGGGCAGAGACCAGGGATCGCTCAGGGCATCGAAGTTGCGGTGCGCGATGGCAACTTCTATGGCCTGCATGAAGGCGGCGGCCCAGGGTGTCGGGTGGCCGGGTTTTGCGTGCCAGTCGATCCTGGCGAGATTGTGGACGATGCCGCCACTGCCGATGATGAGCACGTTTTCATCACGCAGGGGGGCCAGTTGCCGGCCCAACTCCAGGTGCCAGTGTGCGCCCCGCTCCGGGCATAGTGAGAGCTGGTAGATAGGGAATTCCGGTTTTGGCCAGGTGTTGATGAGCGGCACCCACACGCCATGGTCGAACGGTCGCTCGGGTTGCGCGTCAAGGGTGGTCAGGCATTCCGCAATGCGCGATTTGAGCCATTCAGCTGTTGCCGGGCTGCCGGTGAGCGGCCACTGTATCTGGTACAGCTCATCAGGAAATCCGTAAAAGTCGTGCTGGATCCGTGGAGTGTCCACATCGCCTGCCAGACAGGGGGTGGCGGTCAGCCAGTGGGCGGAGAGGCACAGCACCGCGCGGGGTTGCCGCGGCAGCCTTTCCGACAACCCTTGCCAGAAGCGGCGTACGGGTTGGTCGCCCTGCAGATGCAGCGGTGCACCATGGGCGAGAAACCAGGCAGGCATGCGATCAGCCATGTGAACCCTCCGGTTGAGATGCGACTCCGTATCCGGTGCTAAACCACAGCATCAGCGCCAGCAGCAGAAACAGGCTTTGCCCCAGCACGAAGTGCAGCCATTGTGTATGCAGCAGGGGCACGGCGACACTGGCCACGCCGGCGTTGATCAGCATCTGCAGGAAGCCCTGCATGGATGCCGCCGTGCCCCGATGGTGGGGGAAGCAGTCCAGCGCCAGAATGGTGATCGCCGGCATGGACATGGCCAGCCCCAGGGCGTAGAGCACCAGGGGGCCGATCACGGACAGGATGCCGGCATCGAGCAGACCCACCTGAATCAGATTGAAAAGCACGGCCAACGCCATCACGCCGAAGCCGGCGGTGATGGTGCGTGTGATCGGCCAGCGATGGGCCAACTGGCTGGAGAGATAGGATCCCAGCATCATGCCGCCCACCATGGGGATGAACTGCAGGCCGAAGTCATCGCTGCCCAGGCCAAGAAAATCGTAGATCACCGTAGGTGCACCGGCGATGTAGAGGAACAGGCCGGCAAAGGTAAAGGCAAGCGTAAATATCAGTCTGAGGAATCGCCAGTGTACCAGGGTGCGTGCATAGACCCGGATTATCGCTGCCGGGTGAAAGGACTGCCGATGTTCACTCGCCAGGGTCTCGCCGACGAAGGTGACCAGCAGCATCAGCAGAACCCCGAAGCCGCTCAGAAACCAGAATACGCTGCGCCAGCCGAACTGGTCGTGCAGCCATCCGCCGAGGACGGGCGCAACAGCCGGTGCCAGTGCGAACAGCAGCATGACCTGGGACATGGCACGGTGCGCCGCCTCGGTATCGTGGGCATCACGGATCATGGCACGACCGGCGATGAAACCACCGCTGGCGGCCAGCCCCTGAAACACGCGCAATAGCAAGAAGGTATGCGCGTCATCCGCCAATGCGCAGCCGATGGATGCGAGCACATAGAGCAACAGGCTGCTGAGGATGACGAGGCGGCGGCCGATACGGTCTGCCAGAGGGCCCCAGAACAGGGTGGAGACGGCGAAAGCCGCCAGATAGACCCCCAGACTCTGGGACAGCAGGGCACGGCTGATACCGAACGTGGCCTCGATGTCCGGGAATGAGGGCAGGTAGGCGTCGATGGTGAACGGTCCCACCATCGACAGCAGGGCGGCGATGACGGTCAGGTGTGGGTGGGCGCCTGCGCCGGCGCCCCGGATTTTTACGGATGCTGGCTTCACGCGTCATCCAACAGGGGATAATCGATATAGCCATCTTTACCGCCTCCATAGAAAGTGGCGGGGTCGGGCTCGTTGAGGGGAGCGTCGAGCCGGAAGCGGGTCACCAGATCAGGGTTGGCCAGAAACAGGGTGCCGAAGGCGATGGCGTCGGCTGCGCCGCTGGCGATAGCGGAATTGGCACGTGCTTTGTCGTAGCCACTGTTGGTGATGTAGACGCCCTGCCAGGTGTTGCGCAGGAGGCCAAGATCGAAGTCTGGCCCGGCGGCACCGGGAGTCTCCTTGCCCATCTCGGTGATGTGCAGATAGGCCAGGCCGAATCGGTTCAGTTGGCCGATGGCATAGGTGAAGGTCGCCTCCGGATTGGAATCACGCATGTCGTTGAAGGGCTGCAGTGGGGAGAGACGTACGCCGACACGATCCGCGCCACAGGCCCCGCTGACCGCCTCGACCACCTCGAGCAGGAAGCGTACCCGGTTTTCCACCGGCCCGCCATAGGCATCGCTGCGCTGGTTGCTGCCATCACGCAGGAACTGATCGATCAGGTAGCCGTTGGCCCCATGGATCTCGACCCCATCAAAACCGGCGCGCAGGGCGCAGTCGGCGGCATGGGCGTAATCGGCCACGATGCCAGGGATCTCCTTGAGTTCCAACGCCCGGGGGGCGACGAAGGGTTTGGGGCCTGCGTAGGTCATGACCTCACCGGCCGGTGCAATAGGTGAGGGCGCCACGGGCAGGGCGCCATCCCGCTGCAGATCCGGGTGGGACACCCGGCCGCAATGCCAGAGCTGGCAGAAGACGTGCCCACCGTTCTCATGCACTGCATCGGTGATCGCTTTCCAGCCCGCCACCTGGGCATCCGTATGGATGCCGGGCGTAGCGGGGTAGCCCACGCCCTGGGTTGAGATCTGCGACCCCTCGGTGATGATCAGACCCGCTTCGGCGCGCTGGCCATAATAAGTCTTCATCAGTGTGTTGGGGATGGTATCGGGCGCACGGTTGCGCGTCATGGGCGCCATGAAGATGCGGTTGGGTAACTCATGGCGGCCAATGGTGATGGGATTGAACAGGTTGGTCATGGTCGGTTCCTTACTGATTGGGGGTGGGGTCCGGCCCCGTTGCCGGGCAGCTACAGGTCGTGGTGACTGCCGTCGCAGAATGGCTGGTTGTTCGGTCGCCCACAGGAGCACCAATGGTGGGTGCCGGGTTCCAGCGTTTGGTCTACAGGTTCTTTTGCAGCAATTTTCGCTTCACTCACGTGTCAAATCTCCTTGTTCTCCCGCAAGCCCTTTTCCGCTACTGGAGGCGATAGCGAGCAGGCCCCCGGGCTGTAATAGAGCTTCATTGACGTACGCCTTCTATCGATAACCAAAGTTGGATGTTCTCTGCGACAGGACCGAGGATATGGCCCTCTTTCATCTTGTAGTCGGAAAGATGCAGGGTGGTGGTGCCGACGAACCCGCGACGGAATCCACCCCAGGGGTCCTTGCCCGCGCCCACCTGGCTTACGTCGATGCTGATCTCCTTGGTTACGCCGCGCAGGTTGAATTGGCCCTTGAGCGTGGCCTTGCCGTTGCCGTGATCCTCCCAGCCGGTGCTGACGAAGGTGGCCTTGGGGTATTTCTCTGCATCGAAGAAGCGTTCGCTGCGCAGATGCTTGTCACGCAGCGCGTTATTGCTGTCGATACTGGCGATATCGATCTCCACCTGCACCCGGTTTTTGGCGGGGTTGGCCTCGTCGTAGTCGAAGTTGCCGGTGAAGCGATTGAAACGGCCTTCCAGCCAGCTGTAGCCTAGATGCTTGATTTTGAATGTAATGAAGGCGTGCATACCCTTGGTGTCGATGACATAGTGTTCGGCGGCCTGCGCGCCGGTGGCGCTCAGGCCGAGAATAAGCACGAGTGAAAACAGGGTCTTTTTGAACATGGTGATTTACTCCTCTGTTACGTCGGTGGGTGATGGAGGTGACGACATTCCGCCCAGCCCCAGCATACGGCGCAGGGTGGGATCGTGGTCGATGAAGTGATGTTTCAGCGCGGCCAGGCTGTGGAGGACGACCAGTGTGATCAGCAGGTTGGCCAGCCATTCATGTACCGCACCGGCGGCGTCCGCCTGATTCTCGAAGCCGGAGAGCGTGGCCGGGATCTCGAACCAGCCGAATACCGACAGCGCCTGGTTATCGGCGGTGGTGATCAGGTAACCGCTGACGGCGATGGCTGCAATCAGGCCATAGAAGAGCCGATGCAACCATGCCGCTGCGCGTTTCTCCCAGGGTTTGCCAATAGGTTCCGGGTGGGGATTGGTCAGTCGCCAGCCCAGTCGGAAGGCCAGCAGCATGGCGGCCACCACCCCCAGGCTGCGGTGTAGGTCCGGAGCCTTTTGATACCAGGGGTCGTAGTAATCCAGGCCCGCCATGTATTTGCCCAGTGCGAACAGGCCGATGATGAGGATGGCCATGATCCAGTGCAGCAGCACCGAGACCAGGCCATAGCCCTGTAGATGATTGCGTAATCCCATGGTTGTCACCAGACCCGGTGCCCCTTGCGGAGAACAACCACGCCCCTGGGGCTTCCGCGGTATGCTGGCGCTGCCCATGTATGGCAAAAGATGGATGGATGATGACCTGTCATGTTTTTTCTATACCCTGTCCTGATTTGTTCGTATTATTGAATCGTTTGATAAATGATAGTTTGGCTATTATGAGGTTGATAGTGAAAATAAAACGTTTAAACATTCGAAAAATTCGAACATGAAGGCGGGTATCAGTTTGGACGCGCTCATCGTCCTTGATGCCATTGCCCGTCGCGGCAGTTTTGCGGCAGCGGCTGAAGAACTACACCGCGTGCCCTCGTCGGTGACTTACGTCATCCAGAAGCTGGAGGAGGGTCTGGAAGTAGCCCTGTTCGATCGGCGTGGTCACCGTGCCCATCTGACGCCTGCCGGTGAGGCGTTATTGCGGGAAGGGCGGGACCTGCTCACAATGGCCGATGGGGTGGAGCGAAATGTCAAACGGATCGCGACGGGATGGGAAACCGAACTGCGGATCGCGGTGGGTGATCTGATTCCCTATGGGAAGTTGCTCGACGTCTGTGAGGCGTTCTATCGGTACGCGCCGGATACCCGGCTGCGCCTGTCCAGCGAGGTGCTGGGCGGGACCTGGGATGCACTGGTTCAGGGGCGTGCCGATCTGGTGATCGGGGCGCCCGGTGACGGTCCCCCGGGTGGGGGGTATAGCCTCCACCCGCTTGGAGACGTCGAGTTCGTGTTCGTCGTCGCTCCGCATCATCCGCTTGCAGGGGAAGCGGAGCCCCTGCCGAATGAACTGATCCGCAGGTATCGCGCAGTGGCGGCGGCGGACAGCTCCCGGAGACTTCCGCCCAGGACTGTTGGCCTGTTACCCGGGCAGAGCGTGCTTACCGTGCCGGATCTGGAGACCAAGCGTGAGGCGCAGAAGCGCGGTCTGGGTGTCGGCTACCTGCCGCGGCACATGATTGCCCAGGATCTGGCTGACGGCCACCTCATTGTGAAGGCTACCGAAGATGGGAAAAGCTCCAGGCATATGCTCTATTACGTCTGGCGCACACGCCACCAGGGCAAGGCACTGGCCTGGTTCAAAGAGCAATTGTGCGGCGTTGGAAACAGCATCGACTGGTTTTCATCCTGATGGCCCTGGATACACCAAGATTTCCCGATAACCTCACGGCTGTTGGGCGCGTGCGGCCCTGGGGACGGCGTGGCCCCGACCCCTTTCAGATTCGCCTCTGGCCATCATCGGTCGCAGACGCCCTGTCAGGGGCCATCCGCCTCACTCCTGAGCTATCCCGGTAGAGGGGTGGAGGGAATCCGGCTTGCGTCCCAGTGCTGGATCGTCCATGACCAGAATTCATCCAGCCTCCGAGGAGGTTCCGGCGGTAACGGCTGGTTCAGGAATTCGGCAGCGGCCAGCAGTGCAGGCAACGGCTTCCGGGCATCGACGGGCCGGGCGTCGCTCTGTTTGCTCAATTTTTTGCCTCTGCTGTCCACTACAAGAGGCAGGTGGGCATAGTCTGGTGTGGGGAGTCCCAGCCGCTGCTGAAGCATGATCTGGCGGGGGGTGGAGAGCAGCAGGTCAGCGCCGCGCACCACCTGGTTGATACCCTGAAAGGCATCATCCACCACTACGGCCAACTGGTAGGCGAACAGGCCGTCGGCCCGGCGAATCACGAAATCCCCGAGATCCTTCTCCAACTGCATTCTGATCGGGCCGCATATCCGGTCGGTAAAGGTGAAAGGGGTGTCGTCGGTACGGATCCGGATGGCCCTGGGTGCCCTCGATGCCGGCAGACCATCGCGGCAGGTGCCAGGGTAGCGCGGCCCTTCGATACCGCTGAGGGCGGCCGCATCGATTTCCCGGCGGGTGCAGGCACAGGGATAGGTAAGGCCATGTCGTTGCAGGTTTTCCAGAGCGTGGCGGTAGGCAGACTGCCGCCGGCTTTGGTAGACCACCTCCCCATCCCACTCGAAACCGAAGGCCTCCAGGGTGCGCAGGATCTCTGCTGCCGCCCCAGGTTTTTCCCGTGGTGGATCGAGATCTTCGATTCGAAGCAGCCAATCCCCCCGGTGGTGGCGGGCATCCAGATAGCTGCCGAGGGCGGCCACCAGTGAGCCAAAGTGGAGTGGACCGCTGGGAGATGGAGCGAAGCGACCGCGGTAATGTTGGTTGCTGGAGGAGGACATACGAAAAAGCCGGCTTCCGCCGGCTCAAGGTGCTGTGGTTGCCTGGATCATCCCATCTGTTTTTCGCGGATCTCGTCCAGGGTCTTGCAATCGATGCAAAGGGTTGCGGTAGGCCTTGCCTCCAGCCGGCGAATGCCGATTTCAACCCCACAGGCTTCACAGAAGCCATATTCATGGTTGTCGATCAAGGTCAGTGTGTCATCGATCTTTTTGATCAATTTACGCTCGCGGTCACGCGTCCGCAGTTCCAGACTGAATTCCGACTCCTGGGTGGCCCGGTCATTCGGATCTGGGAAATTGGCGGCCTCATCCTGCATATGGTGGACGGTACGGTCTACTTCTTCCATGAGTTCCTTTTTCCATGCTTCCAGGATGGCGCGGAAATGGGCCTCCTGTTCCTCATTCATATACTCCTCACCCTTTTTGGCCTCGTAGGGTGCGAAGCCAAACGGACCGCTGAGGTCGCGCTTGGTTTTCTTTTTTGCAGCCATTCAGTGACTCCTGCAATGCAAACCATGCTGAAGAAGGGCGGTATATTTACCAGAATTGCAGGCATCCGGCAAGATTCGTCGATGTCGGAGCAGTTCCAATCTGGTTGCCGGGAGTGATATTACCCTTTAAATGTATAAATTATTACCAGTGCAGGGATAATGTGGCATCTCGTCTCCGGCCGTGGTCGCTGCGGGTCGTGTCGATGATGAACAGATGACCGGCCTGGGAGTTTGCCGAACTTAGGGTCAATCTACTGCGCTGATGGGAGAATGGCCATGATTTCTCCAAATTTTCGTTGCGTAGGTCCACTATACATCCGAAAATCGTGTAAATTTAATCTCGCTTTCCCATCATGTGCGTCAGGATTACCCGGAGCCAGAGCGCGGTTGTTTTCTGCTGATCGTGACGGGTGAGCCAAAGGGTCGGCTTCACAAGCATAAGGCAATCTGACCAAATGGGATTATAAACAACGGAAACACTGCTGTCCCATAAACGCCCTCTCCCTCAGGGAGAGGGTTGGGGTGAGGGG
>CAZJCM010000065.1:0-9899 GCA_964544655.1 uncultured Sedimenticola sp.
GTAAACTGATTGTGTGCCTTCGATCACCAAGGGTGGTGACTTCAGGTCGGAGCACGCGGGCGTGCTCGTTATTCGGCTGCTACGCAGCCTCACCCCTTCGGGGCCGACGCCGTTCCGGCGTCGTTCGCTCGGCTAGGGCCTCGCGTCAGCCGCTCGGACACCTCTCCAGGTAAACTGATTGTGTGCCTTCGATCACCAAGGGTGGTGACTTCAGGTCGGAGCACACAGGCGTGCTCGTTATTCGGTTGCTACGCAACCTCACCCCTTCGGGGCCGACGCCGTTTCGGCGTCGTTCGCTCGGCCAAGGCCTCGCGTCAGCCGCTCGGACACATCTCCAGGCAAACTGATTTACCTGCCTTCGATCACCATTGGTGGTGACTTCAGCCAGGGAGCGCAAGATTATACCAGAAGGCCTGGCCTTGCAATCGGGACGAGGCCCATTTGGGCGGTTTTTTCTGCCCTGGTATCTCTCCTTGTCCGGTTTCGAGTATATTTCGCCACAACTTCCCTGTGACGAAACAGAATTTTATGACTAAAAGAAAAAAAACGGATAGGAATTCCCAGACATCGAGTCTGGCTGCCCAGGCCGACCGGCACCTGTTGTATGAGCATTCGGTGCAGTCCGCCGATGCCGAGATCGAGTTCGTGGATGATACCTACCAGGCCCTGCGTGGTCGCCGGGCACGGCTGCTGCGGGAGGATTTCTGCGGCACCGCCAATGTCTGTTGCGAGTGGGTCCGCCGACGCAAGGAGAACCGGGCCATCGGCGTCGACATCGACGCCGAGGTGTTGGATTGGGGGCGTGCACACAACCTGGGACGCCTCAAGAAGGCCGAGCGAAAACGCGTCACCCTGTTGCAGGCGGACGTGCTGAAAGCAAAGACCCCGCCGCCGGACATCGTCTCGGCGATGAACTTCAGTTACTGGTTGTTCAGGGAGCGAAAGCAGTTGAGGCGCTATTTCAGGCGTGTCCGGGAGTCCTTGGCCGACGATGGTATCCTGTTTCTGGACGCCTACGGCGGGTACGACGCCTTTCGTGAGATCGTCGAGGAGCGTGAGGTCGATGCGGAAGGCGGCTTCACCTATATCTGGGAGCAGGCGCGTTTCGAGCCGATCAGCAACGGTCTGTACTGCCATATCCATTTCGCCTTCCCCGACGGCTCACGTCTGGACCGGGCCTTCAGCTATGAATGGCGGCTCTGGACCCTGCCGGAGATACGCGAGCTGCTTGCCGAAGCGGGCTTCCGCAAGGTTACCGTATACTGGCAGGGCTGGGATGCGGATGGCGAGGCGGACGGCATCTTCGTGCCGGTGGAGGAAGCCGATGCCGATGCGGGGTGGATCTGCTACATCAGCGCAGAGAAGTAACCTGCGGTTCATGGGATAATCTATCCAGGAAGTCCGGCGTGATCAGGTTAAAGCACGCCGGGTTTCCGCCGCTAATCTGAGCAATGCCGGGCAGTGGATCGTGGTCTGACTGCCCGCCAAGTAAGAACATTTCGCCAAGGATCGCCTGCATGCCCGCCAGCCTGAGTGATTGGATCGATCATCTGCAGCAGCACCCCCTGCCAGCCATGCCCCGTACCATCCAGCGCATCGGACAGCTGCTCAGCAGCCCGGTCGCCACCCATGCCGACTATGCCAGGGTGATTGTCCTGGACCCCGGCTTCACCCTGGCCGTTTTCCGCCATCTGCACGACATCCATCGGCTGACCGATCCCGTGGTCAGCCTCGTCCATGGCGTTTCGCTGCTGGGAACCGGTCCGGTCACCGCCTTTTCCAGTGAGTTGCCAAGGCTCAACAAGCCGCTGCCGGGAAAGATCAGAAGTGGCCTGCACGGCTGTTACGCCCAGGCGATCCATGCCGCGGCATATGCCCGCCAATGGGGCGACATGCGGCGGGATCCGCACAGTGAAGAAGCGGCCATCGCCGCCCTGCTCCACAACTGCGGTGAGATGGCCCTGTGGGGTCAGGCCCGGGAACAGATGCAGAAGATCGAGCAGCATCGGCAACGGGGTCTCGACCGGGATTCCGCCGCATTGGCGGTGCTTGGCTTCACCCTGGATCAACTCAGCCTGGGCCTGGCCCAGGCCTGGGGGCTGCCGCCGCTCGCTGAGGCATCGCTGCAGCCATTCGGCGCCTTTCAGCCCCGCCCCCTTGGTGTGATGCTGGCCAACGCAGTGGCCCGGGCCAGCGCACAGGATTGGTACTCGGAGCAGACCCGGGAGCTGACTGAACTGCTGGCAGAATACCTGGCGCTGGAGATGGACCAGGCAACCGCGCTGCTGCACCGCCAGGCGGTGGATGTTGCCCATCAGCTGCAGGGTTTGCCACTGTCACCGGCCGCCGCCGACCTGCTATCGCCCCCCCCGATGGCGGCATCACCCAAAGCTGCCGCCCCGGTGGCGGGCAGGACCGAATCCAAACCGGCAGACGACGCAGAGAAAGGCGACCTGAAACCGGATGACGGGGGCCGGGATGCCGCCGCCACAAAGGCCAGGCCGACACCGGCGGCCGAGCCTGCCCCAGCCGAAAAAACACAGCCTGCCGACGCTGCCAGGGTCCAGGCCGTAACCGGGAAGCGTCCGGACCAGCCGGCAACGGGCCCAGAACCGGAACCGACAGGCAAACAGACACCCACGACGACCAGCCGCAGCGGTAATCAGCTGCAGGAAAGCCTGTCCCGGATGGTGCATGAGATGCAGACCACCGCCGGCGTGGAACGCATCATGTTCGCCATGCTGACACCGGATCGAAAGGGCTTGCGCGCCCGCTACGTCACCGGCGCCGGCGAGGATGCCCCGCTGCGCCGTTTTCAACTGGAGCTGCAACCACGCAATCTGTTCACCCTGCTGATGGCGAAGCCCCAGGGGGTCTGGTTGAACGCGGACAACCGCGAAAAATACGGGCCGCTGATACCGCAAACCCTGCGGGAGATTCTCCACCCCCAGAGCTTCTTCGCCTCATCCATCTATCTGGACAACAAGGCGCTGGGGATGGTCTATGCCGATCACTCGGACCCGGCCTGCCTGACCAGCGAGGGCTTTCTCCAGTTCAAACGACTGGTGCAGCGTTTCAGCAATGAGCTCAGCCCCGCCAGGATGCGGCGCTCGGCCTGACCTCACCCCCGCTGAAACGATCCGCCCGCCCATCTCCCTCCCAACTCAAAGGATGCAATGGGCCTGACCAGCGGGTATATTAGCCCTCTTTTCAAAACCCGGCCCAAACCCGTGTCCAACCAGCAGATCAGTTACACCATCGGCGACCGCCTCTATCTGAACATCACGGATCGTTGCACCCTCGCCTGCACCTTCTGTCCCAAGACCCAGGGGGTGAAGCGGGTCCACGACTACGATCTGACCCTGGACCATCGCCCCGAAGTGGCGGAAATCATCGACGCCATCGACGACCCGGCACACTACCGGCAGATCGTGTTCTGCGGCTTTGGCGAGCCGACCCTGCGGCTGAAGGTGCTGCTGCAGGTGGCGGAGCACATCAAGCAGCATGGCGGCAGCGTGCGCGTCAACACCGACGGCCTGGCCAACCTGGTGCACAAGCGCAACGTGCTGCCGGAGATGGCGCCCTGGGTGGATGCCCTCTCGGTCTCGATGAACGCCCACAACAGCGAAGTCTACGACCGCCATTGCGCACCGGCGCTGAAGGGCTCGTTCCCGGCCATGCTCGACTTCCTGCGGCTGGCGCCAGGCTATATTCCCGACACCACCGCCACCGCCATCGAAGGGCTGGAAGGGGTGGACATCGCCGCTTGCGAGGCCCTGGCCCGGGAATGTGGCGTGGGCTTTCGCAAGCGGGTGCTGGACAAAGTTGGATAATTCAATGAGAGAGTGAGGTGTATCCGATGCAGCCAGAAGACTCCCCTTTCGACCTGGACAACGACGCCGCCTACGAGGCCTGGTGCCAACAGAAGCTGGAACGGTACCCCGAGACCCTGGATGATCTGGTGGTCGAAATCGCCACCCCCAGGCAGCTGACGCCGGCAGAGTACGAGGCGGTCATGCAACGGGTGCGCAAATGCAACATGGCGGTCTACGCCAGCGCCACCGGGGACGATCCGGACAAGGAGCTGATCCGCGCCCTGGGCCGCCAGTTCGGGCTGGAGCGGCTGGATCACAACATGTGCGCCGATGAGGACGCCATCACCAGCCTGAAAGTGCAACCCGACGCCCTGCACCAGGGCTACATCCCCTACTCCACCCGGCCCATCGCCTGGCACACCGATGGCTATTACAATGAACTGGATCAGCAGATCCTCGGCCTGCTGCTGCACTGCGTGCAGCCGGCGGCCAAAGGGGGGGCCAACGACCTGCTGGACCATGAGATCGCCTATATGCAGTTGCGCGATGAGAATCCGGACTACATCCGCGCCCTGATGCATCCTCAGGCGATGACCATACCGCCCAACGTCGTCGACGGCGAGGAGTTGCGTCCGGCCCGCAGCGGTCCGGTATTCATGCTGCTTCCCGGCGGTCAGCTGCACATGCGTTACACCGACCGCAGCCGCAGTATCGAGTGGCGGGACGACCCCCTGACCCGGGAGGCGGTGGCGGCCCTGAAGCAGATCCTGCACGGCGACTCGCCATACCGTTTCACCGGTACCCTGCAGTCGGGCCAGGGCCTGATCAGTAACAACGTGCTGCACACCCGCAGCGGTTTCGAGGATGACGACGCCCACCCGCGCATTCTCTACCGCGCGCGCTATTTCGACCGCATCCAGGGCACGTGAGGGCGTGGGGGTGGTGAGCAGGCAACCGCCGGTCATGCGGTTGATCCGACACGGGGGCTGTGTAACCATTCCCGCCCCGTCCCATCCATCACAGATAGACCAGCCATGAACGAACAACAGTCTGCCGAACACATTCCCGTCGAGATCAAGCTGCACAGCAAGACCCGCCTGCTGGTAATCGAATTCGAGGATGGCAAGCGCTTCGAGCTGCCCTGTGAGTATCTGCGGGTATTCTCCCCCGCAAAAGAGGTGCGCACCCTGGCTGGGCCGGTAACGGGGAAGGAAGAGGTCAACATCAGCGCGATCGAGCCCCAGGGGCAGTACGCCGTGCGCCTGCTGTTCGACGATGGTCACGACACCGGAATCTACGCCTGGGACACCCTGTATGAACTGGGAGAGCGGCAGCAGGAGAACTGGGCGGGCTATCTGCAGCAACTGCAGGAGATGGGTTATCAGCGCGCACCGGCGGCGGCCGACGATGAGGGGCCACGCCGCGTCACGCTGCTCTATTTCACCTATCTGGTGAAGAAGTTCGGCCGCGAATCGGAGCAGGTGGAACTCCCGTCCAGCGTCACCGACGTGCAGGGCCTGGTCGAGTGGCTGCGCCGGCAGAAACGGGAGAAGGCGTATCTGTTGCGCGACGGCAGCTTCCAGGTAACCGTGAACAAACAGTTCTCCGAGCCCTTCACCCGCATCGAGGCAGGAGACGAGGTGGCCTTCATACCCACCTCACCCGTCGCGCCGGTCGCCGAGTAGGCCCATCTCTGCCACCGCAGTCGCCTCCCCGGCAAAACCGGCGCCGGCCTCCTGGTACACATTGAACACCGCATCCGCACCCCCGGCCCGCAAGCGCTCCTCATGATCAGGGTATTTGGCGATGGCCGCTATCCGCCACAGAAAACTGCGCTTGCGCAGCAGCCTGATCGCCACCAGGCACTCATCGATGCCTGGCAGGGCGAGCATGATCAGGCGCATCGCCCGCTGGTCGTGGCAACGATCCCAAAAGTCATCGTCCGTGGCGTCACCAACGATCACCCGCCGCCCCGCCGCCTGGTGGGCCGCAACCACCGAGGGGTCTGAATCCACCCCCACCATCCGCTGCTGACCCTGCTCCCGCAGCCATTCATAGGCCCCGGTGCCAATCCGCCCCATGCCGAATATGACCACCTCCGCATCGCCGATATCCACCAGATCATCGCCGGGAAGGCGTTCCCTGCGTTGCATCCTGCGCCACAGATCCGGCCAGCGGCCGTAGATCCGCTCTTTTTGGGCATTGAGTGGCGCAGCGATCAGGAACGACAGCGAGAGCATGATCGCCATCACCAGCAGCCAGTCAGGGGCCAGCAGCCCCATAGAGACGCCGACGGCGGTGACGATCAACCCGAACTCGCTGTAGTTGCTCAGGTTCAGGGTGGCCAACAGCGCCGTTCGCGCCCGCAGCCTGAAGCCGGTGAAGAGAAAGAAGAACAGCAGGGACTTGACCGACAGCAGGGGCAACAACAGCAATCCGGCCACCATGGTCTCCATGGTGGGTTGCCCGGCCATCCCCACCGAGAGAAAGAAACCGACCAGGAACAGATCCTTGAACCCGAGCATCGTTTTGGCGACCTCGTCGGACTTGGCGTTCCCGGCCAGCAGCAGGCCGGCCACCAATGCCCCCAGGTCCGCCTTGATATCCACCGCCTCGAACAGTTCCGCGCCGCCCACGGCGAGAAACAGGCCGTAGAGAACGAGCAGTTCACCATGGCCGGCCCACCTCAACATCTGGTGCAGCAATGGGCGCAGCAAAGGCAGGCCAAGCAGCAGCAACGCCCAGGGCGAAGGCAGCTTACCACTGGAGGCGGCCATGAACAGCACTGCTGCCAGGTCCTGCACGATCAGGACGCCAATGGCGATGCCGCCTGAGAGGGAACCCATCTCTCCCTGCTCGTCCAGCACCTTGACCACGAACACGGTGCTGGAGAAGCTCATGGCAAACGCCAGCACCAATGCACTATTCAATCCGAGTCCGGCGAACAGGGAAATGCCGGTGGCCGACAGGGCGAGGACGAGGGGGCTGAACAGGCTTACGATGAGCAGGATGTGCAGGCTGGTGACTGCCCACACCTGGGGCCGCATCAGACTGCGCAGATCCAGCTTCAGGCCGATGCTGAACAGCAGCAGGGTAATACCCAGATCGGAGATCTTCTCCAGCACCCCGCCACCGCTGAATCCCAGATAGTTGAGCAGAAAGCCTGCGGCGAGAAAACCCACCAGCGGGGGCAATCCAAGGGCGACCCGGAAGATGAAGCCAAAGATGAAGGCGATCGCAATCCAGCTAACGTCTCCGAGGGCGATGGCCCCCCATGCCAGATCGCTCATCCCTGTTCGCTGTTCTGCTCGGAATGCAGGTTCGCGACCACCGCCATCTTCACCAGATCGGCCAGCGAGGCGGCCTGCATCTTCTCCATCACCCGGGCCCGGTGGGCCTCCACCGTCTTGGCACTGACGCCGAGGGCCTGGGCAATCTCCTTGTTCGCCCGGCCATCGGTGACCATCTCCATCACCTCAAGCTCACGCGGCGTCAACTGACCCAGCCGGGCCGCAATCTCCGCCCGCTCCGCCTGCGCGGCACGCTGCTCCACATCCATGTTCAGGGCGGTGCGGATGCTCTGCAGCAGCAGTTCATCGTTGAACGGTTTTTCGATGAAATCCACCGCACCGGCCTTCATCGCCCGTACCGCCATCGGCACATCTCCATGGCCGGTGATGATGATGATCGGGATCTTGATCTGGTTTTCCTGGAAGTGTTGCTGCAGTTCCAGGCCACTCATGCCGGGCATGCGCACATCCAGCAACAGGCAGCCGGCACGCCCTGGATAGTAGTTGCGAATGAACTCATCCGCCGAGGCATAAGTCTCCACGTGCATCCCTACCGATTCGATCAGCCACTTCAGGGAATTGCGCATCGCCTGGTCATCATCCACCACGAAGACATTGGCCTGGGTACTGTTCATCTCACTCCTCCTTAACCCCAATGTTGTGCCCGGGAATGCAATGATCGCACCAAGATGGTCGTTCTCAGGCGGATTCGCGATTGAGTCAATAGCCTAAGCTATTGATGATTGAGAAAATACCGGCTGAGGGCGGCCAGATTGGTGCGAGGGCGCATTCAACAATAGGACGCTTACGTTCCGCTACCCGCTAATCTGCCAAAAATAATCCCAACATCGTGATAATACGTTATTTTACCTGTCCCCGGGTGCAACATTGGGATTGTGGTAACGCGGCAGAATCACACTGAACCAGGCCCCCCCATCCGGAGCGGGCCGCACCTGGATTCTACCATTGTGGTCCTCGACGATGGTCTTGCTGATCACCAGCCCCATGCCCATACCGCTCTGCTTGGTGGTAAAGAAGGGCTCGAACAACCGCTCTGCGGTGTCTGCATCGATACCAGGGCCGCTATCCACCACATCCACCTGGATGCTGTCGCCATGACAGCCGGTGCGCAGCACCAGATGGCGCTGGTCCTGGGGCACCTCCAGCAGGGCATCCAGGGCGTTACGGATCAGATTCAGGAATACCTGCTCGATCTGCACCACATCGACCCGAACCGACAGCGGCTCCATGCTCAGGTTCTGCTCAATCACCACCGCCGCCTTCTTCGCCTCGAATTCGACGAAGGTGCAAACCTCGCGGACCAGCTCATTGACATCGGCCACGGTGCGCACCGGCAGCTGCTTTCCCACCAGTCGTCGCAACCGGCGGATGATCTGGCCGGCCCGGTCCGCCTGGCTGTTGATCTGACCCAGGGCATAGGTCAGATCCTTGCTCGCCTGGGCATCCTTGGGCAGACGGCGGGCACAGCCATTGGCATAGTTGGCAATGGCCGACAGGGGCTGGTTCAGTTCGTGTGCCAGGCCGGTGGCCATCTCACCCATGGTGCTGAGGCGGCACACATGCACCAGCTCCTGCTGATGCTCCCGGGCCAGCTTCTCCGCCTCCCGGATGGCGGTGATGTCGCGCCCGTAGATATTGACATAACCCAGATCCACGATCGGCGTCATCAACAGGGAATAGGCGCGGTCTTCAAAACTGATCTCGGTCTCCCAGTCCTGCTCCGCATCGAACACCCGCTCCACCCGCTTGCGCCAATAGACCGGCAGCGTCTGCCCCTGCTCACAGCCCCAGTACTCCAGCAGGGGGATGCTGGCCGGGTTGGCGTAGATGATCACGCCGCGAGGACTGACACGCAACACCGGGCTGGGGCTTTCCGATGCGAATTTGGCCAGGCTGCGGATCTCCTGCTCCGCCCGCTTGCGGTTGGAAATATCATGGATATAGATGGTGAACAGCCGGCGCTTGCGCAGCCGGATCGCCTTGATCGCGACCTCCACCGGGAAAGAGACGCCTTCCGCGGTCAGCGCCTCCATCTCGTTACGCATCTCCTCTTCGGTGCCGGCGGAACGCAGCCGTTTCCACTGATTGATGAACTTCTCACGATCCTCCGGGCGAATGATGAGAGGAAGAAAGTCATGCCCGATCACCTGCTCCCGCTGGTGGCCGAACATACGCTCGGCGGTGGTGTTGAAATCCACGATCCGGCCCTGCTGATCGATGGTGATGATGGCATCCAGGGCCGCTTCCATGATCGCCTGCTTGAGCGCCTCCGACTCCTGCATCTCCGTTTCGTGTTCCCGCCGCATCTCGTCCCGGGCATGGCGCACGTTGCCGATGAACTGGCGAATCCAGTCTTCCAGCACGAAGATCTGGTTGCCCTTCTCGATCACCGGCTGGGCGCCCCCCAGGGCGCGGCGGGAGAAGAGGGAGATACGGCGCAGGATCCGGTTGAGACGTTCCGACAGGACATAGAACACCAGGGTGAACACAGTGATGAAGGTGATGGCGGTCATCAGCCGCTGCCGCCGCTCCACCACGGCCACCCGCCGCCGGGTCGCTTCCACGCTGCTGCGCGGCACCAGGGTGGCGAACAGCATGTTCAGGTTCGAACCCTCGTAGGCGGAAAAAGACTGGGCGGTCACCACATACTCCTCCGCCACCTGATCCAGACGTGCGCCCATCTGAACATGCAGTGGCTCTCTTCTGGAAAGAAATCGCTTCCCCTTCCCGTCTGCCTCTTATCCACATCTTACCCTCCCGACTATCTCGTCCG
>CAZJCM010000066.1:0-9816 GCA_964544655.1 uncultured Sedimenticola sp.
CAGGGTACACCGCTTCTTCCGTCAACCCGTACACCAGAAATCAGCATAGCTCCGCTTCTTCCGTCAACCCGTACACCAGAAATCAGCATAGCTCCTATAAGAAAGGAAACAATCAATATCATAGACTCAATCTACTTACCTGAAACAAGTATCTTATGTAGCTTTTCGGTATCAATATTAAAGTCATGGAGGACTTTAACTATGGCAAATGGACTGCCATCTCCCACCAGGCATTCTGCAATCCAGAGTTTTTGCACCATTACATTTCCTTTCTAAAAAGGCAGGGCATCCCTGTAAAGCCCCAACCTTGGTTCAGAAGGGACGTCGAGCACTATATCCGTACCATCCGCAAGAAACAGTTGCAGCCCCATACTGCCGCTGACTTGGCCGATTATCTGGAGCAAACAGGCAGGAATTCACGCTATCTTGACTGGCAGGTTGCTCAGGTCACACATGCCCTGAAAATTTTTTCTGCCTTCAGCTTTCGCTCGACTGGTGCAGGAGTTCAACTGGGCGTTTTGGATCAATGGGACAAAGGCGCTGCTGCTGTCCCATGCCACGATTGCCCGTGAAGCGGCAGCTGCAGGGAATCCAGCCAACGATACTGACGGTGGTAATGATCAGCCGGATAACAAGTCTCTTGAGGGCGACTATCCAGGCCTTTTCCATGCCATAACCACAGTGATTCGCATTCATGGCTACTCCATCCGCATGGAGCAAGCATGTTTGCAGTGGGTGGAGCGGCTTCTTATGTTTCATGGCTGGCATCCTGCCGATTCCCTCACACCTGAGGGTGTTTCTTCCTTTTTAGAGCATCTGGCGGTAAAGCGCAACGTCGCCGCCAGCACGCATAATCAGGCCATGAATGCCCTGATGTTCCTTTATCACCATATTTTTCAACGGGATGAGCAGCAGTTCGGCAGTTTTGTCCGGGCCAAGACGCCACAAAAAAGCCTGTGGTGCTAACCCGTGAGGTGGTTCGCCGGCTGACCGACAGTATGTCTGGTGCCCACCACTTGACGGCCTCCCTGCTCTATGGCAGCGATATGTGCCTGATGGAGTGTGTGCGGTTGCGGGTACTCGATATCGATTTTGTCTACAAACAGATCATGCTGCGTGACGAAAAAGGGCCAAGGGTCGTGTCGTACCGCTGCCGGAGAGCCTCAACGAGCCGTTACAGGCGTATCTGAAGAAGCTGAAGGGATCTTCAAGAAAGATCAGGAAAAGGGAGTTATCGAGGTCTTTCTGCCCCATGCCCTGGCCAGGTAGCGTCCCAACGCCCCCCAGCGAATGGCGTTGGCAGTATGTCTTCTGTGCCAGCCGCCTGTCAGTGGACCCGGGCAGCGGCAAGGCGCACTGCCATAATATCCACGAAAGTGCTCTGCAACGGGTGATCAAGCGGGCTGCGGACGAGCTCGGCATCTGCAAAAGAGTCGCTTGCCATATGCTGCGCCACTCCCTTGCTCGAGAACGGTTACAACATCCACATTGTGCAGAAGCTATTGGGCCATTCCAGCGTCGCCACCACCATGATCTATACCCATGTGCTCTCCCGCGGTGGGGAGGGGGTGCGCAGCCCGGTGGATTCTCTTTGATCCGTGGCCACGGTTTCTTTCACCCCACCCAGACCCGGGCATTCCTGAACAGGCGCAGCCAGGGGCCATCTGAGCCCCACTCGTCGGGGTACCAGGAGTTCTGCAGGCTGCGAATCACCCGTTCCGGGTGGGGCATCATGATGGTGACGCGGCCATCTTCACTGGTCAGGCCAGCGATACCCTGCGGGGATCCATTGGGATTGGCCGGGTAGCGCTCGGCCACCTGGCCATCGTTTTCCACATAGCGGATGACGACTTTGTCTGCTGCCCGCTGTAACTGGGCAGCATCCTGGAATTCCGCCCGCCCCTCGCCATGGGCGACAGCGATGGGCAGGTGCGAACCTGCCATACCGTCGAGCAGTATCGATGGGGTCGGCTCAATCTTCACGCTGACGAAGCGGGCCTCGAACTGTTCCGAGCGGTTGCGCACGAAGTGGGGCCAGTGCGCCGCGCCCGGTATCAGCTCATGCAGGTTCGACAGCATCTGGCAGCCGTTGCAGATACCGAGGGCGAAGGTGTCTTGCCGGTGGAAGAAGCTCTGAAACTGCTCCTTGGCCCGGGCGTTGAAGAGAATGGACTTGGCCCAGCCCTCGCCGGCGCCAAGTACATCACCATAAGAGAAGCCACCACAGGCAACCAGCCCTTTGAAGCGATCCAGGCTGGTGCGCCCGGAGAGGATGTCCGACATATGCACGTCGTGGCATTCGAATCCCGCACGATGGAAGGCATTTGCCATCTCCAGCTGTCCGTTCACTCCCTGTTCGCGCAGGATGGCCATCGCCGGGCGGGCGCCGGTTGCGATCATCGGTGCGGCCACGTCCTGCTCCGGGTCGAAACTGAGCTTCACCTGGATACCGGGGTCGTCCTTGTCGGCGATACGCGCAAACTCTTCTTCGGCGCACTCGGGATTGTCACGCAGGGCCTGCATCTCCCGGCTGGTCTCCGACCACGCCTGCTGCAGCTCTACCCGCCCGGCGGCGAGCAGCCGTTCCTCACCACGCCGTATCTCGATCAGATCATCATCGTTGAGTTGGCCGATCACATGGCTGTAATGCCCCAGTCCGGCATCATGCAGGATCTTCAGCACATCGTCGGTATCCGCATGAACGACCTGGATCACCGCACCCAACTCTTCATTGAACAGCACTGCCATGGCATCCGCTGCCAGCTCATCGAGCTGGATGCTGACGCCGCAGTGGCCGGCAAAGGCCATTTCGCACAGCGTGGTCAGCAGACCCCCGTCGGAGCGGTCGTGATAGGCCAGCAGCAGCCCCTCCTGGTTCAATGCACGTACGGTCTGGAAGAAGGCCTTCAGGGCCTCGGGATCATCCAGATCGGCGCCACGATGGCCCATCTGGCCATAGACCTGGGCCAGGGCCGACGCCCCGAGGCGGTTGGCCCCTTTGCCCAGGTCGATAAGGATCAGATCGGTATCACCGCGATCGGTGCGCAACTGGGGTGTCAGGGTGCGGCGCACGTCGTTCACCGGGGCGAAGCCGGAAATGATCAGTGACAGCGGCGCGGCCATCTCCCGGCGTTCGCCATCGGCATCCCAGACCGTCTTCATGGACATCGAGTCCTTGCCTACCGGGATGGCAATGCCCAGGGCCGGGCACAGTTCCATGCCCACGCTCTTCACCGTTTCATAGAGTTTTGCGTCTTCGCCCGGGTGGCCGGCTGCGGCCATCCAGTTGGCCGACAGGCGGATGGCGGAGATACTTTCGATATCGGCCGCCGCCAGATTGGTGACCACCTCGCCGACGGCCATGCGGCCCGAGGCCGGCGCATCGATCAGGGCCAGCGGTGTGCGTTCACCGATGGCCATCGCCTCACCCTCATGGCCGATATAGTCGGCGCAGGTCACGGCCACGTCGGCCACCGGCACCTGCCAGGGGCCTACCATCTGGTCCCGCGCCACCTGTCCGGTGATGGATCGATCGCCGATGGTGATAAGGAAGCCCTTGTTGGCCACTGTCGGCAGGCGCAACACCCGCAGCAGTGCCGCCTTCAGATCGATGCCGTCGAGTGCCAGCTCGGGCTTGCGAAACTGCTTGTGGTGCACGTCGCGCAGCATGCGCGGCGGCTTGCCAAACAGTAGCGGCATGGGCAGATCGATGGGGTTGTTATCAAAATGGGCGTCACCCAGCAGCAGGTGCTCCTCTTCGGTGGTCTCGCCCACCACCGCATAGGGGCAGCGTTCGCGCTCGCAGATCGCCATGAATTCATCCAGCCGCTCCGCAGCAACGGCCATCACATAGCGCTCCTGGGCCTCATTGGACCAGATCTCCATCGGTGACATGCCCGGCTCGTCGTTCGGCACCGCCCGCAGTTCGAAGCAGCCACCGCGCCCGGCGTCGTGTACCAGTTCGGGCAACGCATTGGACAATCCGCCCGCCCCCACGTCATGGATGAACAGGATCGGGTTGTCGGCACCCCGGGCCCAGCAGCGGTCGATCACCTCCTGGCAGCGCCGCTCCATCTCCGGATTGGCGCGCTGCACCGAGGCGAAATCGAGATCCTCGGCCGAGGCGCCGCTGGCCATGGATGAGGCCGCGCCACCGCCCAGCCCGATCAGCATCGCCGGACCGCCCAGCACCACCAGCGGGGTGCCGGGGGGGAAGCTCTCCTTCTCGATCAGCTCTTCACGGATGCTGCCCAGCCCGCCGGCCAGCATGATCGGCTTGTGATAACCACGTAGTTCACTACCATCCGGCCCCGGCACCTGAGCCTCGTAGGTACGAAAATAACCACACAGGTTGGGGCGGCCAAACTCATTGTTGAAAGCAGCGCCGCCAATCGGCCCTTCCAGCATGATGTCCAGCGCGGAGACGATGCGCGCCGGCCGACCAAAGTCCTCTTCCCACGGCTGGCAGGCACCGGGAATGCGCAGGTTGGAAACGGAGAAGCCGGTCAGACCGGCCTTGGGCTTCGATCCCCGACCGGTGGCGCCCTCGTCGCGGATCTCACCGCCGGAGCCGGTGGCGGCACCGGGATAGGGGGAGATGGCGGTGGGATGATTGTGCGTCTCCACCTTCATCAGGATATGCAGCCGCTCCCGGTTGTAGCCATAGTCATGGCGCTTTGGATCCGGCAGGAAACGCTCACCCTCCGGCCCGGCTATCACCGCGGCATTGTCCTTGTATGCAGAAAGCACCCCCTCCGGCGCCTGCTCGGTGGTGTTGCGGATCATGCGGAACAGGGAGTATGGCTGCGGTTCGCCGTCGATCACCCAGTCGGCATTGAAGATCTTGTGCCGGCAATGCTCGGAATTGGCCTGGGCGAACATCATCAATTCCACATCGCTGGGATTGCGACCCAGCCCCTGAAAGCTCTCCACCAGGTAATCGATCTCATCGTCGGACAGGGCCAGCCCCAGCGCGCCATTGGCCTGCTCCAGCGCTGGCCGGCCGCCGCCGATCACATCGACGCAGGTAAACGGCCGTGGCTCGGCGTGGGAGAACAGGGCCGCCGCATCCCCCATCTCGAAGAATACCGCTTCGGTCATGCGATCGTGCAGCACATCCATGGCCCGGGTCAGTTCGTCATCGGTCAGCTCTTGCCCTTCCGGGATGAGATAACAGGCCATGCCCCGTTCCAGCCGTTCGATCTTCTCCAGCCCGCAGTTGTGGGCGATGTCCGTGGCCTTGCTCGACCAGGGTGAGATGGTGCCGGGACGGGGCACCACCAGCAGCAGCTGGCCCGAGGGCTCGTGCCCGGCCATCTGCGGACCATAACGCAGAAGACGCTGCAGAACGGCCATCTCAGACTCGTCCAGGGTCTGCGTCACCTCGGCGAAATGCATGAACTCAGCATACAGCCCTATGGGACGGCCAACAGCCTCATTCAGGCGCTGTTGTAACTTCTGCAGACGAAATTCCGAGAGAGCGGGGGCACCGCGGAGACTGAGCATGATTCACCCTGATTCTGGCTGGAAACGAGGGTCAAATGATACTGCATGCAGCAAAATAATTCCCCCTGGGTGAAACACATCCCCGACGCGGCCAGAGATGGCCGCAATCGGACCCATAAGGGTGGGCAAAGCCAATGAAAAAACCAATTCCTGTCTACCGCATGACTATCCAACTCTTTCGAAGGTCGTCGCTGATATTGGCTGTTTCTGTAGGAAATATCGGTGGCACGACTGCATGGATGCAGGAGGTTGAGCAACGCAGGCGCAGTTGCCGAGGGATGCCGCGTGAAGCCCCCTGGGATGAATTACGGCTTTCGGCGCACATTCCCAGCTTGTGGATCATCGTCAACATCGTATCTCGGACGCCGCCCTATTCAATCGGGATATGAAACCGGCCTACCTGCTGGCGCAACTCCTTGCCCTGCTCCACGATCCCTGACGCCACCTGGCTGGTGCGTGAAGCCATTTCCGATGTACCGACCGCAGCATCGGCAATCTGCCGGATATTGGCGGCGATGGTTTCACTGATACCACTCTGATTCCGCGCGGCTATAGCGATATCGCTGCTGCGGCCGCTGATCTCCGCCACCGCCAGGGTGATCTCACGCAAGGAACTGCCGGCAAGACCGGCCTGTTCGGCGCTCTTCCGGGCCTGGCTCTGGGCATGCTCCATCACGGTCATCGCATCCCGTGACCGATTCTGCAGACGGCCGACCATCTCCTGAATCTCTTCAGTGGATGCCTGGGTACGACTGGCCAGGGAACGCACTTCATCCGCAACCACGGCAAAACCGCGACCCTGCTCGCCTGCCCGGGCCGCTTCAATGGCGGCATTCAACGCCAGCAGGTTGGTCTGTTCGGCAATCCCCCGGATCACATCCAGCACGGTACCGATATTCTGACTCTCCTGCTGCAGCTCCCGAATCACCTCGGTACCATCATTCACGCCGCTGGCCAGTGACTCCACCAACTCAATGGCGTTGTGGATCACCTTGCCCCCCTCCTGGGCCAGGCCATCGGCACTCTGAGTGGAGTCTGCGGCTTCCTCGGCGCCGGATGCAACCTGAGCGCTGCTCTCATTGAGGCCGGTGACGGCCTCGGATATCTGGCTGATCTCCAGCTTCTGCTTCTCCGCCCCCTCATCCGCCATGCGCGCCATGGCAACCACCTCTTCCGCGGCCTTCTCCATACCCGTTGCCGTCTCCGCCACCTTGCTCACCAGATCCGCCACGCGCCCGACAAAGCGGTTGAATTCCTCACTGAACCGATTAAGCTCCGTATGGCTGGATGGCTGCAGCCGGCTGTTCAGACCGCCATCGTCCTGGGCAATCCGGCGCATCGATTCCACAGCCGAGTTGATTGGACGTATGACGGTGACACGGGCAAGCTGGATCACGATGCTCATAAACAGCGTCCCCAGCAACACCACCCACAACAGCCATGTCAGCGCATGATCGATGTCCTGATCCAGGCTACTGACCGCCTGCTCCGTCATTCCCTGATAATATTTCTCCAGGGTTTCAAACCCTGCCAGCGCTGGTGAGTCATCGATCTTTATCACCTTGTCGATGGCCTGGGCGCTAGTCCCTTCTTTATGCATCCGTCGAATCAAAGGTATCTTTTCATAGTAGGCCTGGAACACCCGCTCTATCTTTCCCAGCGCGCTCCGCTCATCTTCGGAAAGATCGGGCAGATCACGGTAACGTTGCAACAGCGTCTTTACCGTGCGGTGATTCTGTGCCGTCCTGTCGGCATATTTCTCTTCTCCCCGCAGCACGTAGTTCTTGAAATTATGGATCCCGCCGCCGTAACCAAATGAAGCACGCAACGACATCAGCAGAGACTCCCGCTGAGCCACCCGCTCACGGTACTGGCTGAAATCGTTCTTTACCGGTTGCAGGGTCAGGTAGACGAAGAGAAGAATGCCTAGACCCAACAGAACGATCACACCGTTGAGGGCATTGAACTTCAGATTGATAGAGGTTCGCATCGTTTTACAATCCCTGAGTTGATGCCTTCCAAATCCAATGGCATGAAACCACACTGCAGGAAGACGCACATAAAAGCATAGGAAGCTCTGATTAATTCTGGAACAAGCGGATTGTGGAATGAATTTGTCCGGATCAAGGCGTAAATCGCAGACAATAGCTGGACTATTGGCAAGATTCACAACGCAGAGATGGGCAATTTCAGCCGCAAGACCCTGTTTCATGAATTGAATCAGAGGATCTCTTCAATCACTGTTTCGTCTTGAAAGGCGCTTCCTTTAGCCTCAGCAGCGTCAGAATAATCTGATATTCACCCTGACCCCAGCTCAGAAACGGGGCACGCTCTTCCCGGCAGAAAGGAGCCCCCTATCACTAACCCAAGTTTCGGAGTTCAAACCATCCTGGAACGACCACTGCCACGAACTCCGGTACTTGCTTCACTATAGGTATCAGATACGGTGCCCGTGGTAGAGCGAGTGATATCGGACACTGGCAGGGGCGTGAGAGATGATGCCGGAGATGACCAGAACGAGAATCAACACCGGCAGCTTCAGCAGTGGCCAGAGCGGGATCGATCCCAGCAACACCAGCTTGAACAGAATGGCCTGACCACGTAACTGCAGCAGCCAGATCCCATTGGACCAGACGGAGATCAGTACCAGTCCGATACCGGAAAACATGGTCAGCCACAGATAGAGCCGCCAGCTCTGATCCATAGCCTGGTAGAGGAATCCGCCGCCCAGACCGGCAACACCGATGAGATGCAGCGTGCGCAACATGATATTGGTCCAGCGCTGCCCGGGAAAATGGCGTGATTGTTCAGGAAAAAGCAGTCGTCTCATGATTATCGGCAAGTGCTGTTCCAACAGCCTGTCCTCAGGCGAACCGGCCATATGGAAAATGTGGGCAGTTTACTCCAAGGCGCAAGAAAATACTCAAGATTCCCGGCATGAGGTCGAGTTACCTGGTAAATGGCATTCAACGACACAGCGGAACGAATACCCCGCCCACATGTTGGTGCTGAATCTGCCTGACTGAGGCCCACAACCAGCTGGCACTGGGAAGTATGCAGAGATATCCAGGTGCAGGCTTCTGGCAGGCGGTTCTGCAAGTTGTTGAAACATTGTTTGGGGAAGATTGCCACATACTCAGGAGCAAACATGACGAGTTTCATCCATTCCGTCGACGCACGCACCCAGCTTGCGGGAACCAACAGGCTGGAAGTGCTGTTATTCAGTCTGGGCAAGGATTCAGACACGGGCCGGGAAGAGGTCTTTGGCATCAACGTGTTCAAGGTGCGTGAGGTAATGCACGTCCCGGAGATCACTCACGCCCCGGACATGCCCGACTCGGTAGAGGGAATGGTCAGCCTCAGAGGCACCATGGTCCCCGTCATCAACCTGCAGAAGTTCTGCGGCATCAACACGGATGAGAAGCCGAAGATTCTCATGGTGACAGAATACAACAAGCACGTGCAGGGCTTCCTGGTCGACTCGGTGGATATGATCGAACGCCTGAACTGGGATGATGTGAAGGCGCCGCCTCCGATCCTGGCAAGCCGTATGGGCGGGCTGGTGACGGCAGTCTCAGAGTTGAGCAATGAGCGCCTGGTGATGATCATGGACGTGGAAAAGGTGCTGGCAGAGACTGCCGGTCTGTATGACGACAGCAACCTCTACGAAGGACTCCCGCAACATACGGACAAAGACGTCACCATCCTCTACGCCGATGACTCCAGCGTGGCCAGAAACCAAATCAAGAAGACTCTGGAGCACATGCACCTGAAATCTATCAGCGCAATCAATGGGGCCGAGGCCTGGAAGGTCCTCACCAGCCTGGCAGAACAGTGTGAAGCCACCGGACAGCGGGTCAGCGACCGGATCCAGATCATCCTCACCGACGTAGAAATGCCTGAGATGGACGGCTATGTCCTAACCCGTAAGATCAAGGATGACCCGCGCTTCAACGACATTCCGGTAATCATGCACTCATCTCTCACCGCCGAGGCCAACCAGGCACTGGGCAAAGGCGTGGGGGCAGATGCCTATGTGCCGAAATTCCAACCCTTCGAACTAGCCAAGACTCTGGATGGTCTAATCAAAAGCGATTGAGCAGGACGGCCTCAAGTATCACTCCCACTCGATTATAAATAGCCCGACAAAGTCCATTACTAGCGCGGGTTTCCCGGTTGTCGTGAGTGCTAATACCATGAGAAATACCATGCTCCGCGGATTCAACTTGTAAGTGCAACTCGACTGACGGTTAGAAGGTAAGCTGCGGTAGCATCACGGCTTTCTCTAACCCAAGAAAGAGGAGCACGATG
>CAZJCM010000067.1:0-9409 GCA_964544655.1 uncultured Sedimenticola sp.
GTAACAGTTCATTGAGATTTAAGCCTTTTTTATTCCAGTTAACGGGACAGCAGTGAAAGGCGATATAGATCTTGTTGTTACGGATATCCGCTTGCCGGATGGAACAGGGATCGAACTGTTTACCGATGTTTCACGCTACTTTCCAGGAATTCCGGTGATCCTCATGACAGCCTACGGTGACGTGTCAGATGCGGTCACCCTGGTCAAGGCAGGCGCACTGGATTATCTGACAAAACCCTTTGATATCAACGAGTTCATCAGAAAGGTGGAATACCACCTATCCTGCATTGCAGATACTCGCTTAACACTGGACAATTCGGCTGCTGCCGACGACAGCTTCAAGCCCGGCAGTGGTCGCCTCGGGAAGAGTTCTGCAATGCGCAATATCGAGCGGCTGGTGGCACGTCTCAGTAAGAGTGACAGTTCAGTATTGCTCACAGGTGAGTCTGGTGTTGGTAAAGAGGTGGTGGCCACCCTGATCCACAACAACAGCCTCCGTGCCCAGGGGCCGATGATCAAGGTCAATTGCGCCGCCTTGTCCTCCAGCCTGATCGAAAGTGAACTCTTTGGTCATGAGAAAGGAGCATTCACCGGTGCAACACGGCAGCGCATAGGGCGCTTTGAACAGGCACAGGGGGGAACCATTTTTCTCGATGAGATCGCTGAAGTATCACCCGATATACAGGTCAAACTACTGCGAGTCCTGCAGGAGCATGAAGTTGAGCGCGTAGGAGGGATGTCACCGATTACTTTGGATGTCCGGGTCATTGCCGCAACCCAGGTGGATTTGGATGCGTCCATTAAGAGAAATGAGTTTAGATCTGATCTCTATTGGCGTCTCAATGTCATTCATGTAGACATCCCCCCCTTGCGTGAGCGTCGGGAAGATATTATCTATCTTGCCAGGTCATTCGCAAGCGAACTGGCGACAACAACCGGGAGTGCCATCAAAGGCTTGTCAAAAGAAGCTGAGTTACAGCTACAATCCATGTCATTTCCTGGAAACGTTCGCGAACTGAAAAATATTATTGAAAGAGCGGTCGCTTTGTGTGATGGACCATGGATCGGTGCCAGTGATCTCCCGACCCTGAACAGCAACAGCCATGACATTAGTACGACGACCCTGAGGCAATCAATTGAAGAAGCAGAGCGCAACGCAATAAACAAGGCATTGGCAGATAATTACGGCAAAATAAATCAGGCTGCAGATTCTCTTGGTATCTCACGCAAGAATCTATGGGAGAAGATGAAGCGTTACGGAATTGAGAAGTAGCGTCAGCGTCTATAGACCACGCTTATTGACCCAATCATTATAAAAAGCAGCTGTTGCAGGTCGGGCCAAAAGCTGACCTACAAGGATATTTCTCGGAATCACCGCAGATGGAATCCAGAGACTTTGTAATAGATACCATTTTTCTCCTGGCGTTTATGCGGTGAGAAAAATTTCCTGGCCTGAATTTATGCAGCTGCAGATGGCTACCAAATCCCGCACATAATTGGCAGACAGCCGGCTATTGCTATATCCATGTACATAGATATATACTGTATATATCTACGTGAATATAGAGCAATATAGATATGGATGCCCCCCAGTTGTTCAAGGCACTCTCCGATCCAACCCGCCTGCGCTGCATCACGCTGCTTGCCAGCACAAATGAGCTCTGCGTCTGTGAATTCACCCAAGCTCTGGGGCTCCCTCAACCCAAGGTTTCACACCACTTGGCCGCCCTGCGCAAGGCTGCTCTCGTCACCGACCGCAAGGAGGGACTGTGGATCTATTACCGCATCAATCCGGAGATCCCACAGTGGGCTGAAGAGGTGATCCAAGCTGCCGCTGATGGCATCAAGCATGAAGAGCCCTATATAGGCGATGCCATCGCAATGGCGAAAATACTCGATCGTCCGGCTGATATCTGCAGCGCCTGATGTTATGAACATCACCGAGAATGGTACGAAGCCGCACAAAACTCCAATGGAAGAGCAATATGAGAACTCGACTTACCCTATGGCTGACTGGCCTGCTGCTGATCCTGCCAGGTCTGGTCCTGTCCGAGCCTGCGTTTCTGGTCGACTCTGACTGGCTGTCGGAAAATATCGACAACGACAATCTGGTCGTTCTCGAGGTGCGTTACCACCCGCACCGGTACTTCACTGTAGGACACATACCCGGCGCCATCCAGGTGCAGCGTTTCAAGGACCTTGGAGACAACGATGCCAATCCAGTGATGCGCTTTCCTTCACGGGAGGCGTTCCAGCAGCGCCTGCGCCGGTGGGGCATCAATGACGACTCCACCCTGGTGCTCTATGACGACTCCAACACCGCCCTGGTTTCACGTCTCTACTTCCTGCTCGAACTGTATGGTTTCAATATGGATCAAGTGAAGATCCTGAATGGCGGTACGGTGGAGTGGAGCGCCTTTGAGGAGATGACCAGGGAACCTGGCCCGACGCCTGAGCCCGGTAGCGTGACGCTCAAAGCCGCCAATCGGAAACTCGTCGTCGAATGGACCGATGTCTATGATGACGTAGTATCACGGCGCGATCCCAACGTGGTGCTGCTCGACGCGCGACCCCACCCCATGTACACCGGTGAGGTGATCAAGCATTCGATTATGGGTGGACACATCCCTGGCGCGATCAACGTGGTCAGCCTGGATGGTACCAGCGCACAGAAATGGCGCTCGGACGAGGAGCTGGCCCAACTCTACCAGTCGGTCCCCAAAGGCAAGACCATCTACGTCTATTGCCATGACGGCTTCCGCATGAGCCTGGCCTACCTGCAGCTCAAGCACCTGGGGGCAAAAGACGTCCGGCTCTACAACGGCGGTTGGTCCCACTGGGGCAACCACCTGACCTTGCCGACTGTGGAAGGGGAAGCGCCCTATAGCGGTGACTACGAACTGTAACATTCGTTTCGAGTCTTCCTTCACAAAATCACCCGAGAGAGGATGACATGAGTGTACACGTAGGCATCAATGGTTTTGGGCGCATGGGTCGACTGGTTATGCGTACCGGCTGGAACCGACCGGGAATCGAATTCATACGCATAAACGAGATCGCCACCGACGCGGCCGGTTCCGCCCATCTGCTGAAATTCGATTCGGTGCATGGTACCTGGGATACCGAGACCACCGGCCAGAATGACACGCTGCTTGTCGCGGAAAAGAGCCTGGCCTACTCATCCAACAAAGAGATCGGGAAGTGCGACTGGTCTGACTGCGACATCGTCATCGAGGCGACCGGCAAACACCACAAGCATCCGGAGTCACTTGACGCCTATTTCGACCAGGGAGTGAAGAAGGTGGTGGTGGCCGCGCCGACCCAGGGTGCCCTGAATATCGTCTACGGCATCAATCACGATCTGTACCGGCCATCAGTTGACCATCTGGTTACCGCCGCCTCCTGCACTACCAATTGCCTGGCTCCGGTGGTCAAGGTGATGCATGAGAAGATCGGCATCAAGCATGGTTGCATGACCACTATCCACGACATCACCAACACCCAGACCATCGTAGACAAAGGCCACAAGGATCTGCGCCGGGCGCGTGCCTGCGGACAGTCATTGATCCCGACCACCACCGGGTCAGCAAAGGCCATTACCAAGATCTTTCCGGAACTGGCCGGCAAACTGAACGGTCACGCTGTACGTGTGCCACTGCTCAATGCATCACTCACTGATTTCGTATTCGAGGCGGAACGCCCAGTCACCGTAGAGGAGATAAACGGCTATTTCAAACAGGCGGCCGAAGGGGTGCTGAATGGGATTCTCGGCTATGAAGAGCGTCCGCTGGTATCGGTCGATTACCTGAATGATCCCCGCTCTTCGATCATCGATGCGCCGTCCACCATGGTGATCAATGATACCCAGGTGAAGATCTATGCCTGGTATGACAACGAATGGGGCTACGTCAATCGCATGATGGACATCGTGGAGATGCTGGCCGGGAATCTTTAGCGATGGGCCGGGATCTGCGCAACTATCTGGTCGTCACCGGCGGCTATTGGGCCTTCACGGTCACCGATGGAGCCATACGCATGCTGGTGGTGCTCTATTTCCACCTGCTCGGCTACTCACCGTTCGAGGTAGCGATGCTGTTCCTGTTCTATGAACTGTTCGGCATGATCACCAACCTGGTGGGGGGCTGGCTGGGTGCACGGATCGGGCTCAATCTGACCATGCATATCGGCATGGCGATGCAGGTAATGGCGTTGCTGGCACTGACAGTTCCCGATACCTGGCTGTCGGTACCCTACGTCATGGCGGCGCAGGCCCTCTCCGGCATTGCCAAAGATCTCAACAAGATGTCGGCCAAAGCGAGCGTCAAGAGCTTGAGCGGCGGCGGCAACTCCAGGCTGTTCCGCTATGTGGCAGTGTTGACCGGCTCCAAGAATGCCCTGAAAGGGGCAGGATTCTTCATCGGCGCCATGCTGCTGGAGTGGGTCGAATTTCGGGGAGCGCTGGTCCTGATGGCGGCTATGCTGCTGCTGGTGTTGATCATCACCGCCGTGCTGCTACCTCAAGGCGTCGGCAAAATGAAATCAAAGCCTAAATTCACCCAGGTATTTTCCAAGGTAGCAGCCATCAACTGGCTGTCGGCAGCGCGCTTCTTCCTGTTTGGATCCCGTGACATCTGGTTCGTGGTAGGACTTCCGGTATTTCTCTATGAGGTGCTGGATTGGTCATTCAGTGAGGTCGGCGCCTTCCTGGCACTCTGGGTCATCGGCTATGGCATCGTCCAGGCGAGCGCACCGAAGTTGCTCCGCAAAAACCATCACGGCAAGGGACCAAGCGCTGGAACGGCCCGTCTCTGGGCCTATATATTGATACTCTTCCCCGCCGCAATCGCATTGGGCCTGCAGCAGGGCTGGCCGGCAGATGTCGTACTGATCACCGGGCTGATCCTGTTCGGCATCGTCTTTGCGATCAATTCGGCGGTGCACTCCTACCTGATCCTCGCCTATTCTGATCGCGACAAGGTGGCCATGAATGTGGGCTTCTACTACATGGCCAATGCGGGTGGGCGCTTGACTGGAACCGTGATCTCCGGCTGGGCCTATCAGAACCAAGGCTTGCAGGGATGTCTCTGGTGGTCGGCGGCTTTCGTATTTGCCGCCGCCTTACTCTCACTCGGCCTGCCCGATCTTCCATCCGATGATCCGGTAGCGTAAGTATACAAACAGCAGGTGTTTCAGTTGGAAATCAGACAGCACAAACACCCTCTGAGGAGATTCCATTGAACTGCGTCATCGAGGCCTGGGGCAAGCACGAGAAAGAGTTGAGGGGCTTCCTTGTCAGACAGTTGCATGATCAGCATCTGGCAGAGGACCTGTTACAGGACACCTTCCTGAAGGCATTGGCGGAAGGCAGCCGATTCTGTCAATTGAACAACGTCCGCGCTTGGCTGTTTCGGGTCGCCAGGAACCGCCTGATCGACTATCACAGGACCCATAAAGAGCATCTGGAGATACCCGATCAGTTACCCGACACCGCAGATCCACAAGAGCCGGTGGCCGATCTCGTCCAGTGCCTTCCCAAGGCGCTCGAAAGTCTCTCTGCTGAAGACAGCCATGCATTACTGCAATGTGACCTGGAGGGCAAGACCCAATCGGAATATGCAGAATCGCTTGGCATCTCCCTCGCTGCAGCGAAATCCCGTATTCAGCGAGCCCGCAAACGGCTGAAAGCCGAACTCCATGAGGCATGTCAGGTCCGTTTTGACGAGACCGGAAAGATCTGCTGCTTCACTCCTGCTGACCGTCTCGACACTGCAGAAGAAAAATAGCCTGCATCCTTTTTTCATCTCGTTCGTCTACTTCGCAAACGGCCCACTGATCAGGTCACAGCATTTGGAGAAAACGATGAACAACACCACCGTCGAGATGATCGACGCAACAAAGAACAGCAGGGTCACGCTCTGGCTGATCAGGATCGGCGTGGCGGTACCACTCTGGTTTCTGGCATATTTTCATCTAACTGATTTTGCAGATTTTGCACTCGCTCTGACCAGCTATGACCGCAGCAGCCACATGGGTGAGGCGCTGCATTTCTTCTTCTTCGACACGCCGAAGGTACTGCTGCTGCTCACCGGCATCGTGTTTTTGATGGGCATCATCCAGACCTTCTTCTCACCGGAACGGACACGCGCCCTGCTTGCCGGGAAAAAGCTGGGCCTTGGCAACACACTGGCCGCGTCCCTGGGCATCGTCACCCCTTTCTGCTCCTGCTCGGCGGTCCCCCTGTTCATTGGTTTTCTCTCAGCCGGGGTTCCGCTCGGGGTCACCTTCTCGTTCCTGATCTCCGCACCCATGGTCAATGAGATTGCCCTGGCCCTGCTGCTGGGTATGTTTGGCTGGCAGGTGGCTGCCTTGTATCTGGGGCTGGGTCTCCTGATCGCCATCGTTTCCGGCCTGGTGATAGGCAAACTCGGCATGGAGAGACACCTGCAGGATTGGGTACGGGAAATCCACACCGGTAGCGTCACGCCGGTGGACAATGTCGAGATGAATTGGGAAGCGCGTTTCGCTGCCGGCTGGCAGCACGTGAAGCAGATCGTGGGCAAGGTCTGGCCCTACATCCTGGTGGGAATCGCCGTCGGCGCCGGCATTCATGGGTTCGTCCCTCAGGACTTCATGGCCTCGTTCATGGGCAAGGAGGTCTGGTGGTCTGTCCCCGCTGCGGTGGTAATGGGCGTACCCATGTACACGAACGCCGCCGGTATCATCCCGGTGGTCGAGGCGCTAATCGGAAAGGGTGCCGCCCTTGGCACGACCCTCGCCTTCATGATGAGCGTGATTGCCCTGTCGCTGCCGGAGCTTTTGATCCTGCGCAAGGTACTCAAGCTGCCGTTGATCGCCACCTTTGTCGGTGTCGTCTCCTGCGGCATCCTGCTGGTGGGCTTTCTGTTCAATGTGCTGCTGTAAATGCAATTAACTACTTGGCGTAAATAATTCGATCCTAAGACATGTCTTTCATAACAGGAGATCAACCAATGAAACAGTTCAAGGTATTGGGTACCGGCTGTGCCAACTGCAACACCACCCAGAAGATGATCGAGGCTCAAGCCGCTGCCAAAGGGATAGCGGTCGAAATCGAGAAGGTTGAGGAGATCAACGAGATCATGCGCTACGGCGTCATGTCAACGCCGGGCGTGGTGGTCGACGGCAAGGTCGTCCATTCTGGTGGCATCCCGTCAAAAGAGGCGATCGACAGCTGGCTCGAAGGTTCCGCAGACAGTGGTGGATGCTGCTCTGGTGGCAACATGACCAAGAGCAGCAGCAAGTGCTGTGGATGACAGGGACCGGCTTTTTGTCCATTGCCGATATCGGATTAGATCTTTGGCTGAAACGGTTTAATTGAGCCACGCTTTACGAAACGATTTCTCGCTATCATCCGCTTCCGTCTTCAGCCAGAGGTCACAGGTATCATCAGGCGCAGGTACCGGCTGTAGTGAAAACTGCATCAACAGATCGTCTCGGAAACTGTGAATTACGATTGATTCACCAACAGGTATGCGTTGCAGCAGAGAATCGAAGTTGTTCTTGGTCACCTTGATCTGATCCAACGCGATGATCACGTCTCCTGCCGACAGTCCGGCTGACATTGCAGCGCTATCCTGCATGACCGCTGAAATCTTCGCACCTGTATTGTGCTCCTGCAGCTGGATGCCTATCGTGCTCCGCTGATTCTCTCTGGCACCCTCGGTTCTGCGCAAACCTCCCTTGTCCGCACTATCTTCAGCCGGTCTGAAGTGTCCCGCAATACCGGCCTTTGCAAGCAGCTGTAACAATGGGGGGTCTTCCGTTCCATGTATGTATCGGGAAAAAAAGGGCTGCAGATCGAAACCCGCGATCTCGCTCGCCAACAGTTCAACGTCATTTTCACCAACCCCCCGTTCATCTTTCCCGAATTTTGTCCACAATTCGCGCATCAGATCGTCCAGGGACTTTTGTCCATCCGTATGGATACGAATGGTCAGGTCCAGTGCCAAAGCGACCAGGGCCCCTTTGCTGTAGTAGCTGACGATGGCATTAGCTGCATTTTCGTCCTGTAGATAAAACTTGGTCCAGGCATCGAAACTGGACTCCGCCAGGCTCTGATAAAACCGGCCACTGCCCCTGATCACTCGCGTGATCAGCCGTGCGAGCAATTCAAGGTAACTGTCGACTTCGATGCGCCCACTTCGAACGAGTGCCAGATCATCGTAATAGGAGGTGATACCTTCGAACGCCCACAGCAAACGGGTATGCACTTCGCTAGAAAGGTCGGCATCAAGGAAAGCCGCGGGTGTTATGCGCTTGACGTTCCAGAGGTGGAAATACTCATGGCTGCATAGACCGAGAAACTGTCGGTACCCTTCAGATACCTCTGACTCGCCAACAATTGGAAAATCGGAACGCTTGCAGATCAGTGATGTGGAATCGCGATGCTCCAGCCCCCCATAGCCATCACCGACAGCATGCACCAGAAAGATATATTTTTTCATCTGGGGCAGTTCACCAAACAGATCTATATGCGCACTGCAGATGGCCTTGAGATCTTTGCAGATTCGATCGACATCCGCACGGAATCTTCCTGTAATTACCAGGTGGTGTGGGGTTTCAGCCACATTGAACGTTGCTACGGTAAAGTCACCCATTTCCACCGGATGATCGATCAAATCAAAATAATCTACCGCACCATACAGACCGAAGGAAAACTCAGATGCCGTTTCATTTTGCAGTGTGGTTGCCACCCGCCATCCTGCGAACGCTTCTCCTTCTGGTGGTTGAATCTCAACTTGGCATGGCTCATTCTCCTGACCAATGACTTTCAGAAACACACTGGTTCCATTGAAATAGCCATGGGTGCTGTCTAGATGGGCGCTGCGCACAGAGAGATCCCAAGCGTAAACCTGATAGTCTAGCTGCAGTTGACCTGTACAGGGCGCACATTGCCAGGTCTGTTTATCCAGCTTCTGCAGATGAATCTCTTTGCCATTGCACGTCGCCTTGAGCCAGACGATATTGCGGGCAAAGTTTCTGATCATATAACTACCGGGTATCCAGGCAGGGAGCATTAACCTTTGCCCATCGGCAGCCGGTGAATCAATCACTATTTTCACCTGAAACAGGTGTGCCTGTGGATTCTCAGGCTTTATGGCGTAGGTGATCATCGGGTCGCTCTTTGTTACAGATGTAATATTGTTGTCATCGACAGATGGGTGGATTATATGACGAAGTGGAGCATGGAACATTGCCAATAAAAAACCCCAACCTCGTCAGAGATTGGGGCTTTCGATATTAGAGCCTGGCAGCCAGCCCTTCCCGGAGGCTCAGGGCATTTGCTCGGGCCAAAGCAAAACCATTTGCTTTGGCTGTCTGTAAATGGCTCCCAAAACCCGCGCACAGATGGCGAAGTCAGCCTACAGGG
>CAZJCM010000068.1:0-9034 GCA_964544655.1 uncultured Sedimenticola sp.
TCCCTGTAGGCTGACTTCGCCATCTGTGCGCGGGTTTTGGGAGCCATTTACAGCGCTACCTGTTCCTGGCCTGAAAGTGCCTCCAACAGTACCAGGAACTCGTCACTGCCGAGCCGGGCAACGCTGTCTTCACGGTCGACCTGCCTGTCGATGAAACTGGCAACCTGCCCCAGCAGCTCGTCGCCGACTGTATTGCCGAGGGAGTCATTGATGCGTTTGAAACGATCCAGATCGATGTGCAGCAGCGCGCTCCACTGGTGATCGTGCTGGCTGCGCGCCAGCGACCGGGTGAGACGGGAGCGCAGGTGGCTGAGGTTGGGAAGGCCGGTCAGCTTGTCGAAACGGGACAGATACTCCACTTGGGCGTGGAATGCCATGCGTTCCCGCTCACGTTCGAAGTTTTCCAGGGCGAAGGTTACATCATGTGCCATTTCGGTCAGTAGCTTCACCAGGTCTTCACTGAAGAAACCAGGTTCATCTGCATACAGAGTGAAGATTCCCACCATTTCGCCCATCACCACCAGTGGAAAGGTGGCTGAGGAGTACAGGCCGTGGTGTGCCGCTGCTTTGTGCCAGGGGTGGTTCGATTCCCCATCCAGGAGATTGTTGTAGATGACCGGTTCACCCTCACGCAACAGTTGTATTGAAGGTGCCGGAAGCAGTTCGCTGCCATCGCCGATGGATGCCTGGAGTTCGTCGAGACAGCCAGTGGCAGGGCCGGCGCTGGCGATGGCGGGCAGCCAGCCGCGACCATCCTGTGACAGGCCGATCCAGGCCAGGCGGAAGCCGCCGTACTCCACTGCGATGCGGCACACCTCGGCGTACAGGCGCTCGGGCTCCTCCAGCCGGAGGATCAGTTGATTGGTCTCGCTCAAGGTCTGATACAGGCGCTTCTGGCGGTGTAGAGCGGCCTCTCTCCGGGCCACCTTCTCCGCCATGTGGTCGAAGGCCTCGCCCACCGCCGTCAACTCATCGTAGCCCGGTAATGCCGCCCGTGCGCCGGTGTCGCCACCGCCGATCAGCTGCGCGGTCTGCACCAGCGTCTGCAGCCGGTTGAGGAACAGGCGCCGGAACCACCAGGCGATGCCCCCCCAGGTGAGTAGCAGCAGAGGAGCGAAAAACAGCATATCTTTTTTCCAATGCTGCCAGATGCGGGTCTCCAGGTGCTTCATCGGTAGCTTGATGCTCAGCAGGCCGCGCAGATCGCCAACCTGATAATCATAGGCGGTGAGATAACGATCGCGGATGGTGGCGGGGGCATCCTCTCTCCGGCCGTGGCACCGGAGGCAGTATTGCTCGATCCAGATCGGCTGGCTGTAGTGGTAATAGGCGGTCCCTGAGCACCCTGCCATTGCCGGTCGTTGTTGGCATTCCGGCTCATCGGCGGTCGTTGCATCATTGCCATCGATCAGCCGCATGCGCTCCTTCTTCTCCGGGTTCTTGCGGAAAAAGGCCATGGCCTCCAACTCGACCTCGTCTGCGGCATTGGCTGGGTTGCGTGGCCGGTCAGAGACGTTGTTGAAGTGCATGCCGCTGTCAGACCAGTTGGAGAAGTCCAGACCGATCTGGCCCAGGGCGTGGGCGGGGAGAAAGCCGAGAGTCTTTTCGGTCAGTGGTATGCTGCTGCTGAGAAACTGGTGGAGGTATACCCGCCGTGTGGCCATCAGGATGCCGCGGATATCGCGCGCCTCCAGAAGCGCCTCGTCATGGACGGTTTGGCGCAGGCGTTGATAGTCGGCCAACCCCAGCAGCCCCAGCAGTCCCAGCATGAGCAGTGCCAACACCAGGAAGAAGCGGGTCTGCAGGCGCATGGCGGCTATTACCGTCAACTCGTGGAAGGCGGGTCGGTGTCGACACGGTCCCTGCCGCCCTGTTTGGCTCGGTAAAGGGCCCGGTCGGCTCGTCCCAGCAGCCTGGCGGCATCTTCATTCGTCTGTAGTTGGGCCACACCCAGGCTTGCGGTGAGCCGAATCCCTTCGGTAAAGGTATGCGTACGCAGGCGCCTGCCCAGCAGATGCGCCAGCTCTACCGCGCCCTGCTGATCGGTGTGTGGGAGCAGGATTGCGAACTCCTCACCGCCCCAACGGAAGACCTCGTCGGTCTCCCGGATATTGTCCCTGATGAAGTTGGCAAAGGCTTGCAAGATCCTGTCTCCAAATGGATGTCCATGGCGGTCATTGATACGCTTGAAAAAATCGATATCGAGCAGGATCAGTGATAGCGCAGTGCCGTAGCGGTGTGCCATTTTTACTTCATGTTTGGCATTACGCTCGAATTTGTGCCGGTTACCCAGCCCGGTGAGTGCATCCGTATCTGAAAGGATAGCCAATTGCCGATTCTGTGCCAGAATCTGGCGCTGCTGGGCATCGAAACGCCGGGTAAAGTGTGCCACGACTAGAAATACCAGGGTCAGGAGCAGCAGGCTGAGGGCGCCATAGATCAGCGTGGTGCGGGTGGCGGATGCCAGCGCGGAACCGACCGGCACCCAGATGGTGAGTAGCGCACGATGTTCCCCAAGCTTTTCATGAAATCCCCGCTGATCACCATATTGTGCTACCAGTTCCGTCGGGGCATCACTGGGATCGCCGTGGCAGCGCATGCAGGAGCGGGAATTGGGTCGTACCCGCATTGCCAGGTAGAGATAGCGGCCCCCATCGCGCTCGATAACGGCGTAATAACGGCTGATATTACCTTCATTCATGCGTTGCAGCAGGTCGGCCTCGAAGGGTGTCGTCTGGTTGATGGGGTTGCGGGCATTACGGGCGGCCAGCTTGAAGTTCAGTGGCGGTAGCCCCGCTTTTTGCCGCTCATCACGCAGAAAATCCTGGACATGGCGGGCAACGTAAGTGAAAGAGAGCAATTTCGGGGAGAAGTATTCTGGATAGAGTTTGCCCTCGTCTTTCAGGCGATAGATCTCCGGCTTCTGTATCGTTTCGATGTAGGTATGCAGTGCCCGGTGAACCAGCAGGGCGTTCTGAATCTCCGTCTCCGCATCCTTCAGTGCAGCTGCCCGGCTGGATTGGTAGAGATAGGCCACCAATAGCGCCCAGGCCAGCAGCAGGGCCACGCCGATCAGCAATAGTGCCCGCCGGCTCTTTGCAGAAAACAGAGGCGGGGTGGCTTCATGGTTGTCGGCATTTCGCGTCTGTTGGTGCATTTGCCTGTCTGTGGGTGATGGACCATTTTTCATAGGCCTCCCTGATCAGATTGTGGGTCGTTCTTGTGCCTGTTCATGACTTGATCAGAGGCTTCTTTGGGTATCGGCATATGCCTATGGTTCCTGAGAAAAGGCCAAAGATAACCGCTCTAGTATCACATAGCCGGCGCCATAGAGTATTTTTACGGGAGATGCCAGAGGTACGACAGTATGGGTGTACCATTGGCGCAGCCGGATGATTGTGGTCAAAATAACATGGTGCTGAGCGAAGTTTCACGTAATTGAGCATGATATTGGATGGATGCCGGTGGCTACCGGCAAATCCTGGACGATTCACCTCAACCCTTTCTTATAACCTGCGGGAACCTGATGCACGTCTACCGGAACGATATCATGAACCAGCAGGCTCAGTATGAATTGAGCAGGTACAAGGCGCGTTCGTCACTGCCTGGAGAAGAGGTCTCTTTGGGTTTTGGCCATCAGATTCTGCTGACCAACAAGGAATTGCGGCTGTTGGACATGCGGGTTGCCGACCGTGATCGCTATATTGCATTGGAGCTGGGACCATGTTGACGACACAACGGAAGCGGCTGATCTGGCGCAGTGCTTTTTTCCTGTTGTTCGTTCTGGCGCCGGTGCTGGATATCTTCCGCTTCGATCTGACCAGAAACCATTTCATCCTGTTTGGCCATCCCTGGGTGCTGGGTATAGACAGCAGCCTCGATGCCGCCGAACTGTTCTGGAACATGCTGATCCGCTTCTTCCTGCCCATCGGCCTGATCATTACCGGCGGCATATGGGTCTCCTGGAAATGGGGTCGCCTCTACTGCGGCTGGCTCTGCCCCCATTTTTCCGTGGTGGAGGTGATCAACGCCCTGATGCGCCGGGCCACCGGCAAACTCACCCTGTGGGATAAAGAGAGGTTGCCGGAGCAGCAGCAGGATGGTACCCGTATTCAACCGGGCAAGGGGTGGTGGCCAGTTACCGCCGCTGCCGTACTCCTTTTCTCCCTGTTGTGGGCAGTGGTGCTGCTGACTTACCTGCTGCCGCCGGTGGAGGTGTACGGCAATCTCTTCAGCGGCACCCTGACCAGGAGTCAGTTTATCTTCATCACTGTGGCGACCCTGCTGCTGGCCATCGAGTTCACTTTCGCCCGGCACCTGTTCTGCCGCTTCGGCTGTGCCATCGGACTGTTCCAGAGCCTGGTCTGGATGGGCAACAAACGGGCCATGGTGGTCGCCTTCGACCGCAAGCGGGCAAAGCTGTGTGCGGATTGCGACGTCTCCTGTGAACACGCCTGCCCCATGCGCCTGAAACCGCGTAGCCTGAAGCGCAATATGTTCACCTGTACCCAGTGCATGCAGTGCATCGATGCCTGTGAACGGGTCCAGGCCGATCGTACCGGTCTGTCGCTGCTGAAGCCGCTGGAAAACCACTGCGCGCTGGATGTTTCCGATCGGGGGTTGGGCTCTGCGCCGGAAGTCCCGGAGGGCTGTTTCGACCTCAGCAACCGTGGCAAGCGCTGCTGCTCTGCAGATGCCGGGCGGGAAAACTGCAACTGAAAGGCGCTGGATATGATGTGGCTTCAGCCTCAGCGAGGCGGTGTGGCTTTATTTCGTCCATTTGCAGCGCGTGTCAGGCTATTGCAAGTTTTTCGACCTCATCGAGATTTACGTGCTGCTTTGCTTGCCAAGGATTGTAATTACTTCGCACTGCTAACCAGATTTCCGCAGTGCGACCGGGCGCCTTTGATAAGCGCAGGGCCATTTCCGGGCCAATGTTGCTGCGACCCTGGATTAATACATGAGCCGGCGCTTGTTAGCGGCGATAGAGTTCAGCCGTTTGCCGCAGCCTTTCTGCAACCTCGCGGCGCAGGGAGTCAGGACCGACCACCTCCACGTCCGGCCCGTATTTGAGAATATCCATCACCAGTTCGGTCGTATGGTTATAGGGCTTTTCGCAGGCCAGAGTGGGGCCGAGGTCGGCATAGTGCTCACGCACCAAGGTTGGGACGCCGCCCCGGCGCCGGGAGACAACACTGGCAGCGCCTCCGGTCCGATATCGATGTACCAGACACTTGATCTGGCGCACGCTCACTCCCAGCAGCCGGGCCGCTCACCCGCAGGGTGCGGCAGGGGAGCCGTTGGCCTGATAGCCGGGATGGGCCGGAAAGCCTTGCTGGCGAGGGCGGATTCCTCGATGACGAGGACTGAATTGGGCAAGATTTTGTGGTGGTGGCAGGGCGCATGACCCTTCGTCACCTGTGAATTGACTGTTGACCAGCGTGGAAAAGGGCGTTTATCCCTCTTATACCCCGCCAATGTGCACCTGGACGCGGTGGAGCACGGCGACAGCATCGTATTCCTGCATTCGGTGCGGGAGGGACCGGCCAACCAGAGCTACGGCCTGCAGGTGGCGGCCCTGGCCGGGGTGCCCCGGCCCATCATCGAGCGGGCCCGGGTGCGGCTGCGGGAGCTGGAGCAGTCGGCCCAGCGGCATCGGGACCTGGAGGCCAATCAGCTGTCCCTGTTCGCCGAGCCCTCACCGCCCGCCGAACCACCGGCCGACGACACGCTGAAAAAGGCCTTGTCGGAGATCGATCCAGACGAATTAACGTCGCGGCAGGCACTGGAAGCCCTGTACTCCCTGAAGGGACTGGAGAGATAAAGAGTGAACAGCATGTCGCCCGGACAGGAGATCGATCCGAAGGACTCCCCAGTTCGCTGACTGATAAAGGATGAACCCCCGATCGACTTCGTGACAAGCTGATCGTGGAATGAAATCACCCAGATTCACCCCCGATGGAACTACCCTTGGGGTGCAGCACAGAGAGCGGGGATTTCCACCGCAAGGCGGCGTTCCATGGATTGACCCTGGGTGCTTGTTTCTGGCATATTGCCCCGTCGAAAATCCGGGGAGCATCATCAAATCACAATCTGTTGCCAGTGCACGCTGAGCGCCCTTCATACCAATAACCATCCATCTTTTTTCCAACGCGGCCTGAGGACCCTCCCCCGGATTTATTCCGGTCGAAGTGGCTTGTAGTCAAAAATGCGAAGATTCAAGGCGAACATCACACGTAATTGCAGTCTATTGCGAAGATTTTCACCGGCAGGAAGCATCCTCTGGATGCAACGCGAAGCCCGGGTATCCAAGACTCAGAACACAATCCCCCGAATAGATCAGAAGTTCCCAAATATCAGGGTCCCCGCTAAGTTGGAAGGAGACGCCGGATGAAGGAGATAGAAATGAACAGCACGGAGATAGCCAGGCGTCTCGACGCACTGAATATTGGCACCAGGGAAGAAGATCTCTTGAAAAGAGTGGCTTCTGCATATGGGCGAATAAAAGAGAGTGTGGCATACACCTTTCTGAAAACACTCCGGCGGTTAATATCACCGGAGACTTATCAGCAAGTAAAAAGAGGGCTGGACAGCATGCAGGAGGACTATTTCTTCCAAATGCTCAATGGTCCTTATGACGCTGTATATGCAAAGAGCCGTTTTACGGTTGGCTATATCTTTTATCACTCAGGTATAGAGCCAAAATATTATATAGCAGCATTTTCCGAGTACTACAGTGCGCTTGTATTGGCAATAGAACCCCAGTTCAAAGGCGAAATGGCGGCTGTGACTGCAGTGCTGAATAAAATGCTTCTGTTTGACACCAGCCTCTTTATGGAAACTTACTTCTATGAGGACAAAAACCGTTTCAAGAAACTTTATCGCAAATACGGCACCGTTATCGATGCCATGCACGACGGGGTCGTAATACTCGATGCGAAAACCCTGAATATCATCGAGGTGAACCGTCGAATCGAAGAATTCACCGCACGTAAGCGTGTCGATATCATCGGCAGGGAAGTTTTTACGCTCCATCCCCCTGAATTCAGAAAAACCATTGAAAAGACACTGAAAAAAGCCATAACGGAACAACACGGACTGATCCCGGAACTATATATAGTCAATCACAAAAGCGGCGAATATCAGCCTGTAGAAGTAACCTATGCGCAGTTTGAACTGGATGATGATAACTATATAGTCAAAATTGTGCGGGACATCAAAGACCGGCTGTCCACACAAAAGAAGCTTTCGCGCATCAATCGGCTTTATCGCGTATTGAGCGCGGTGAACGGGGAAATCGTACGCTCACAAAACAATGAAGAACTCTACCAGTCGATATGCCGCATCATTGTTGAAGAGGGGGGATTCAAGTTTGCATGGATTGCCGAAATAGAAGATGAAGACCATATAACCCCCATTGCTTACTGCAAAGCGGCCTATTTCTACGAGAACATCGAAGCTGATTTAGAGGCTTCAGTAAATGACAATATTGAGCAGATCATTGTCAAGTTAAAGGACGACGGTTACGAGACCGAAGCGCACATGGAAGACGGCATTTTTGTTCATGAAAAATTGACCATCCCAATCTGGCGCGAAAAGGAATATATCAGCATACCTTTGTACAACGGCAGGGAGATCCGCGCCATTCTCAAGGTATATTCCAATGAAGTCGACTCATTTGGCAATGATGAGATTAACCTGTTCGAAGAGATTGCCAATGACATCTCTTTTGCCATCACAACCATGGAGAACAAAGAACATCTTGAGTTCTTGACAAATTTCGATCTGTTGACGCGTTTACCGAACCGCCATCTCTTCAAGGAGCGCATCGACATGGCGGTCTATAGCGCGAACTACCAGAAAGAGGTGTTTGCCACCGTATTGGTCGATATCGATCAGTTCAAGTCGATAAATGATACCTTTGGGTATGGCTTTGGCGACATGGTCATCCTGAAGGTTGCGGAACATTTGAAACGAATCATTCGCCCCGAGGACATTCTTGCACGCTACGGCAGCGATGAATTCGCACTTATCTTCTTCAACATCAAGAACAAAGAAGAGATCAGCTATTTTATTGAAAAGATCAATGAGCTATCCACACTTCCGGTCACCGTCAACAAGGAAGAGCTTTATCTTACTTTGAGCGCCGGCATCGCCCTCTTCCCGAAAAATGCCCATAGTGCAAATGATCTCCAAACGGCTGCCGAAACGGCACTCAAAGCCGCCAAGGCTCATGGGGGGAATACATATGTGTTTTATTCTGAAGAGATGGGCTCCACAGGCCAATCCAAAATAAGATTTCAAAATGAGCTGAAAAAAGCCATTCATAACGGCGAATTCAAGCTGTTTTATCAACCCCAGATCGATTTACGGAACATGGAGATATGCGGTGCAGAAGCGTTGATACGATGGATGCATCCGAAAAAAGGCCTTATCAGTCCAAATGATTTCATCCCTATATTGGAAGAATCCTACTTGATTGAGGAGATAGGCCAGTGGGTTATTGAAGAGGTCTGTCGACAAATCCAGGCATGGAAAGAACGACAGCTCGAACTTGCTGTTGCAATCAATATCTCCACCAAACAGATCACCAGAAACAGCGATTTCTTTACCTCCCTGGTCAATACGGTCACATCTTCAGGGATCAATCCAAAATTGCTGCATGTGGAGATAACCGAATCGCTGATCATAGAGAACCTTGGAGTGGTGGAAAGCGGTCTGCAAGTGCTTCGCGAACACGGGATACTGTCATCCATCGATGACTTCGGCACAGGCTACTCTTCGCTCTTTTACCTGAAGAAACTGCCGGCCTATGCACTGAAAATCGATCGTGCTTTCATCAAGAACCTGCCGAACAACGAAGAGGACATTGCCATATCCAACGCCATCGTTTCCATGTCCAAGAGCCTGGGCAAGAAGACGATAGCCGAGGGCGTCGAAACAAATGAACAGCTCGATTTCCTGAAGAAGATCGGTTGCGTGTAAATGGCTCCCAAAACCCGCGCACAGATGGCGAAGTCAGCCTACAGGGAAG
>CAZJCM010000069.1:0-8767 GCA_964544655.1 uncultured Sedimenticola sp.
ATAATCTGGGCGGGAATCAGAGGATAGCCATCAATTATTCTGGTTGTTCTCAGTTACTTCACCAAATCCGGTGGCTCCTGTGCCGCTCTTTCCAATGGCTGCTTCTGGCCGATTCCAGCCCTTCGAAGAAAAATCCTTCGTCAGGTGGTCAACCAGGTAATGACTGTCTTGAGTCGATCCGCAGAGGGTTGGAAGGAGGTGGCCCCGGTTGAATGGTGAATGCAGCCCTGCGGGCCTTATCCACCTTACGCCTGTTCAAAGAACCTGCGGAGGAGGCGGCATTTCTGAATTGGGTTGATACGCTGCATGCTCCTCTGTAAGGGTTTTATTTCCTTCACGCAAGAGTCTTCGTACGGATCAACGTAACTATTCAGTTATGTTCGTGAGCATCTCTGCCAGCGGGCATTTTTCCGGAACCCGCCGTGAATAGATCCATGTGTGCTCGATGATGGCCTCCATATGGGCTTAGGCTATGCTTACTGGTGTCAAATGAAGAGGATGCCGCATGATGAAATCGATGAGATTGACGCCTTTCCTGCTGTGCCTGCTGCTGCCGTTGTTCCTGACTACGGTTGTACAGGCCGCGAAAAAGGGACGGTTCCTCGGTGCCAGGGAAACGGTCTACCCTGAGTGGTTCAAGGAGGGCTTCCTCGATTTGCGGGAGGATATCGACGAGGCGGCCGTTGCCGGTCGCCGGCTGCTGCTCTTCTTCCACCAGGATGGCTGCCCCTACTGCAACCGGCTGGTGGAGCATAATCTGGCGCAAAAGGAGATCGAGGAGACCCTGCGCAGCAAGATGGATGTTGTTGCGATCAATATGTTTGGTGATCGTGAGGTGACCACGCTCGATGGGCGGAGCCTGACGGAGAAGGCGTTTGCCGCCGAGATGCGGGTTCAGTTCACCCCCACCCTGCTGTTTTTCGATGAACAGGGCCGGGCGGTGTTGCGTCTCAATGGTTACATCCCGCCGCAAAAGTTCAAGCTCGCGCTGGATTATGTAACGGGACGGATGGAACGGAACATCAGCTACCGTGACTATATGGCGGCAAACCGGCCGCAAGCGGTGAATGCCGTGCTCAACCAGGAGAGCTATTTTCAGGCACCACCCTATCGATTGGACATTCGTGAGGCCAGGCCCCTGGCGGTGTTTTTCGAGCAGCCCCAGTGTCCTGATTGCGACCGCCTCCATCATGAGGTGTTGACGGATGCTGAGATCAGGGCCCTGCTTGGGCAGTACGATGTGGTGCAGTTGGATATGTGGTCCAGGACATCCCTGATAACTCCCCAGGGGGAACGCACCGATGCCCGCAGTTGGGCGCGTCGCCTGAACGTCAATTTTGCTCCCACCTTCATCCTGTTCGATGCCAAAGGCGATGAGATCATCCGCTCGGAAGCGGTGTTCAAACGTTTTCATACTGCATCCATACTGGATTATGTCTTGAGTGGCGCCTATCGGCGTCAGCCCAGTTTCCAGCGTTACCTCTCCTCCCGCTCGGAACATATCCGCGAACAGGGCGGGGACGTCGATCTCTGGAAATGACGGATCGGCGGTTTGCATCTGCCGTTACCGGCTGGCTGGCCGGGGCCTTGGGGCGGTTTTATCATGCTATTTCTGTTAAATTGCGATGTAACTGTTCAGTACAGTCTTTGACTCACTGATATTGGCCGTTTCTTCCGGAAAACGCCGTAAACAGATCCCTGATCGCTCCCGGCATCCTGCCTTCCGCGACGCTGGTATGTTCTTGTATGGCGTAGGCTTGACGGTGGCATCCCAGCCGCCGACATTTCCTACAGAAACAGCCAATATCAGTGGCGACCTTTGAAATAGTTAGATTGCAGGTTGAATTCATTCGGTCCATTCGATGGTGCAGTGGTCGTGAAACGGAGATGGGTGGTAATGTTTGGTTTGGCGGGGCTGCTGTTCGGCATCCCCGCATTTGCCTTGCCTCCGCTGCAACTGTTTGTTGAGATCACGCCGCCCGGCGGGGTGCTGCGTCCGCCCCCGGGCAGTTATTCCGGGCCGCTGGTGATCCGGCGTCCGATCCGCATCGAGGGTGGCGGCAAGGTGACCCTGGATGGTGGCGGTGAGGGCACGGTATTGCGCATCGAAGCCGATGATGTGACCGTGCGTGGCCTGCGCATCATCAATTCAGGGCGCCACTTCGACGACCAGGATGCCGGTATCAGGTTGAGTGCCGACAATGCAGTGATCGAGAGTAACCGGATCGAAGACACCCTGTTTGGCATCAATCTGCACAACGCCGCAAACAGCGTCATCCGCGGTAACTATGTCTCTTCGATCGCAGAGGATGTGAGCTTGCGTGGTGAGGGGCTGCGCCTCTGGTACAGCGTGGAGAACCTGATCGAGGGAAATGCCTTCGAGGGTGTACGCGATCTGCTGTTCATGAACTCACCGGACAACCAGGTGCGGCGCAACAGGATCCGTGACAGCCGCATCGGCATGGAGTTCGTGTTTTCCCCGGGCAACCTGATCGAGGGTAACCGCATCAGCCGCAATACTACCGGTATCGTCGGGCTCTATTCCGATGAGCTGGAGATCCGTGGCAATCGTATCATGCACCTGCGGCAGGTCGCGGGTTCTGCCCTTGCCATCAAGGAGAGTTCCCAGGTGGTGATCGAAGACAATGAGATTCTGCACTGCACCGTCGGCATGATCACCAACTCCCCCACCCATCCGGAAAACGTGCTCCACCTGCGTGGTAACCGTTTTGCCTACAACGATGTGGGGCTTTATTTTTACGGTGAGAAAGGTGGGCACGAGCTGCATGGAAATTACTTCGAGGACAATCTGCTGGATGTCGCGGTGAGTGCCAGCTCCAGTGCCCTCGACAATGATTGGAGTGGTAACCATTGGGACAACTATCAGGGGTTCGACCTGGATCAAAACGGCATCGGCGACACTCCCTACCAGGTCTACCTGTACGCCGACCGGATCTGGCTGGACCGCCCCATGACCCGTTTTTTTCGCAGCTCACCGGTGTTGGAACTGATTGATTTCGTAGAGCGGCTGGCGCCTTTCTCCGATCCCAAGCTGATTCTCCAGGATCCGGAACCACGGGTATGGTGACGGCCACTGCTGAGTGGTTATCCAGGTTGGAGCCCTCCGATGCTGCCTGGGGCCTCCTTGCAAAGCGAAACCAAATTGTATGAAGAAAGCGTTGAATCGAAGCAATTCGGTTCAGCTTCCTGGCAACGGCCGATCTGAGCGCGGGAGGAGACGACTGACATGAAAAGGCCTCCGTTATGGTTTTTCCTGCTGCCCTTTCTGTTGCTGGCCGCCTGCAGCAGTACCCCGCCTCGGCCTGTGGCCACGTCGCCGCAGGGGTCATCACCGGCTTCACGCCAGGCCGTATTGCAGACGCTGGAGCAGTTGATAGGGACCCCTTACCGCTATGGCGGCACCTCACCCGAGCGGGGGTTTGATTGCAGCGGCCTGGTGCAATATGCCTACGCCCGCGCCGGAGTGCGGATACCACGCACCGTGGCCCGGCAGTGGCGGCAGGCCCATCCGGTGGCATGGTCCACTCTGCGCCCCGGCGATCTGGTGTTCTTCGATACCAGCGCAAAGGGGGGGCACGTGGGGGTCTATGTGGGTAACGGCGAATTCATCCACGCCCCCTCCAGTGGCGGGCGGGTGCGCCGCGATCGCCTGGACAATCCCTATTGGCGCCCGCGGATTCGCGGCCTGGGGAGTTTCGCCGGGAGTTGAGGCGCCCTACTCTGCTGCGGCCGGTTTCTCCGTGCCAGACTGCGGTGCCTCGTCAGGCAGATAGAGTGGGCCTTTCTGGCCACAGCCGGCCAGCAGGGCGGCGCTTCCGATCAGGGCGGTGAGGAGAAGGAGCAAAATGAGGCGGTTCCGATGCTGCATGATGGTGGTTCCAGAGAATGAGATAAATGTGCTCAGGATATCCCGCCCGCGGCAGGAATTCACCCCTGCAGCAGCCGGTTCAGTGCCAGGTTCAGCCGGTTCTCCAACCGTTTCTTGAACTGATACAGCTCGATGGTGCTGGCGATCCCCTCCCCCGATGGACCGGAGAGCTCCAGCCCGGTGAGATAGATGGGATAGGACTGACGGTTGCGGCGGCGGGACAGGATATATTCTGCCACCTGCTCATACAGCTGCTCCCCGTGCTCCAGGGAGCTGAACTCCCGTTCTCCGCAGATCAGCATATAAGGTGCCTTGTTCAGATCCAACCGCTCGCTCACCAGCCGCAGTTCGAGGTAGCTGTCCGGCAGGCGGTGGCGCGGCGGGGTGCGGGGTTCGGCCAGGAAGTGTCCATCGCGGTCGCGTTCGAGGCGATAGAACTCCGGGGTATCCAGCAGCAGGCGATGGCTCGGCTCATTGGCCAGCAGGCTGCGCATCAGCCGAATGCCATCGAGAAAGCGCTGTTGCTGCAGCAGCAGATAGTGCTCATCCGTGGCGGGGAGCTGCTGACGAAACAGGGCGCCCTGCTCGTCCACCAGCCACAACCGGGTGGTTCCCTTCACCGTATGATAGAACAGCTGAATGATACCGGGCCGATTGAGCTCGAAGATGACCGGTAGCGGGGTTTCCTGCAGGGTTTGCTGGTCGACCACCACGGGACGGAAGTGGTGCTGGGGTTCGCTCAGCAGGTCCAGCAGCTCCTCCTGATTCTCCAGGCGCAGGCTGGAGAAATTATCTTGCTGCCGTTGCAGCAGATAATAGTCGTCGCCCACCTGCAGCAGGTAACGGCTCTCCAGGCCGGGACCTGTGCTGCTGAAGCTGCGGCTGCAGTCGTTGAACAGCTGTTCCACTCGGCGGGCGATGCCCATGGCCCGGACCGATGAGTGGCTGTGGGCGGTGACTTGCAGCGGTTCCTCGTCGCTACGGGTGATCAGGGCCAGGCGCAGAAAGTGGCACAGGCTCTCGAGTAGACCCTCGGTGCCGGTGTGGGTGAGGACCAGGGTCTCGCCCCAGCTGGTGGTGATCAGCTGTTCCACCTTCTCTACCAGGCAGGTGTGGGAGGCGCCAAAGCTGAGTGGATCACTGCGATTGCTGGTCAGCTGCTTGCCGAGGCGGGAGAGGTGGGCCATGGGGTCGGTGCCGGTATTGATGAACAGGGTACAGTCCAGGGCGTAGGGTTGGGCGGATAGGGCGGCCAGAGGTGCCTCTGTGCCGATACCGTCCGGATAGCGGCTGCGCAGGGTGCTGCTCAGCGCCTGCAGTTCATTGGAGCTCACCGGGCAGTTGTGTGGGTGCAGGCTGATGATGGTGGTGGGGCCGATGATGCGGTTGCGGTGGCACCAGGCGAGCATCTCGATCAGGCCCGGGGTGGTCTTGATCGGGTTGGTCACCAGGGCCTGTTCTTCGTTGACTTCACCCAGAAACAGGAACCAGCCATGTTGGTCATCGTGGGTGGCGGCATAATGCAGGGAGATGCGGGGTTCCAGCAGGCTGCGTGAGATGCCCGGGTTGATGCTGTCGATCTTTCCCGGCCGTTTTTCCAGGGCACTGTAGAGCTTGCGCCCGAGCAGGCTCAGCTCTGCTGGATCGATGCTGCTGCCCTGGCCGAAGGTACGGGCAAAGTCGGTCAGCAGGCGGTAGCTGTGGGTCAACTCCCGCACCAGGGTGTTGCGCTCGTTCAACACCCGGTCGATCTTCCATTCCTCACGGGAATCGAGCAGGATCAGGTCATCTTTTTTCCAGCCCCACTGCTGGGTCAATTGTGCCATCAGCCGCTGTTGCCAGGGATCCCGGTGGCCAGCCTGGGGGTGGCTCAGGTGCAGGCCGGTCTTGAAGTAGAAGCAGCGACGGGCCAGCTCCAGCCGCTTCTTTTCACCGCGATCACGCAGATACCGTTCCAGCCGGTGGTACATCAATACATATGGATCCAGTCGGTCCACGTCGAACTCGCCGGAGTAGACCGCCCGCTTCGCCTCCTGGCAGAGCCAGCGGATATTGGGGTAGTCCTCGGCGTAGGCCTCGGTGAGAAGGATCTTCAGGATCGTTTTGTAGGGTGACTCGATGCCCTTGAACAGTTGCCAGTGTGCGGCGCCGAAGAACTCATCGGCAGGCAGCTGATCCAGGCCGCCGAAGTCGATGCAGTCGAGGGGGTTGACGAACCGCTTGTGCAGCAGCATGGCGGCGTATTCCTGGTAGTTGGCCTCCTCTTCCGGCGGCACCAGCCACCACAGGGGATAGCGCCCCGCCAACAATACGCCGGTACGGTAGAACTCTTCCAGCAGCAGTTGCGGCTGGGCACTCCCGCTGCTTTCATGGGAGAGGCTGTCCCGCTCGCCGCGGCGGAAGGCCTCGGCGTTGATCAGGAAGATGTGGGCCTCCAGGCCCAGTTCGTCAGCCCACGCCTCGACCCGCCGGACCTTCTCCCGTAGATCCTGCAACATCTTCGACGTCAGGTCGGGTTCGTGGCAGAGCCAGATGTCCAGGTCGCTGCCGCTGGTGTGGGCCACGCTGCCGATGCTGCCCATCAGATACAGGCCCTGGATATGATAGCGGCGCCGTGCTCGCTTCTTGTAGGCGAAGCTGCGGCTCAGTTTCTTCGCCTGGCGCAGCAGGGTCTGACTGGGATTGTAATCAGGGATGCCGGCCGGGGTGGCGGTATTGACGAACCCCGGCAGCATCGGGTGGTTGATGTGGAACAGCAGAGGCAGCAGATTGAGGAAGATACGCTGGCCCGGCAGCAGTTCACCCTCTATGCGGCGCTGACGCTCTCGCTGAAGGGCCATGAAGCGCCGCCGGATTTTTTGCAGTTCCTTGCGGCCTATACCGTCCTGGAGATTGACCGCATCGGCCATGCACTAGCGGGCTACGGCTGACAGGGGCTGGCTGTTGCTGTTCAGGTCATCGGCTGCGCGCTCCATCAGTTTGTTGGCGTCGTCACCTTTGGTCCAGCCGGCCAGACCATGGCGCAGTTTCAGGGGCGCGCTCTCTTCCTGACTGGTATAGTCGTCGCAGATGCTTTGCATCAGGTTGTGTGCCGCCTGCCAGGTGGTTTCCGGCAGGATGATAACGAAATGGTTGTCGTCCCAGCGCCCGATCATGTCGACCCAGCGCAGGCGATCACGCAGGTAGCGACTGATATTCAGAATGGTGTCGTCGTCCAGTGCGGCAGAGGGGTCGGCGGCGTCTTCCAGTTCCACCACGGCAAGGCTCAGGGGATTTTCGTAGCGCCGGCTCCGGGTCACCTGGGAGGCCAGGGTCTGCTTCAGGGCCCGCTGATTGGCCAGCCCGGTCAGCTCGTCGGTGATGGTCAGCGCTTCCACCTCACGCCGCAGCAGCTCGACCTCCTCGGTGCGTTGCAACAGCTCAGTGACGTCCTGGAAAAATTTGACCACGAGTCCTCCGCCGGCAGTCTCGGCCTGGCTGTACTGCAGCCAGCGTTCACCCTCCGTGCCGGAGCCGGCGAGATGGATCAGGCCGCTGTCATTGAACAGGGCGCGTAAGGCCGGGTAAGGCAGGCTGTCACGGGTGTGACCGCGCAGCTCGGCATTGCTCAGGCCAAGCATATTTTCCAGCGCCGGGTTGAGCTTCTGAATGGTGTCGGAAGGCTCGAAAACCATGATCCCGCAAGGACTGTTGTGAAAACACAACGCGGTGAAATCGGTGCTCGTAGTCAAGGCCTGGCCCCTCCTCTGGGTGGTTATCATAAGGTTACAGGTGTAACAGCGACCATAGTGAGGATAACTTTAGGGGCTCTTTGGTCAAATATTGCCGGGGGGTGGCGGCTGGGACAGCCCATCAGGGACGCCGCCGCCAAGCCTACGCCGTACAAGGGTGTACCAGTGCCACGAGAGGCAGGATGCCGGGAGTGGCCAGGGAGGTATTCACAGTGTTTTCCGGAAGAAGCACCCACTGTCAGCGACGTTCTCAATTGCACGGCTGAATAGTTACCGGTGATAAAGCAAAAACAGGTTGAATCCTTCACTTCATGCGGTGATGTAGTCCCGCAGGTATTTCACCTCCACTGACACGTCCTTCAGCTTGGCCTTTACCAGGTCGCCGATGGAGACCATGCCCACCGTCTTGCCGCCTGCGACCACCGGCAGGTGGCGAAACCGGTGCTCAGTCATCAGGGACATCGCCTCTTCGGTGGAAAAATCCGCAGTGGCGACGATCAGATCCCGGGTCATGATCGCGTCGATCAAGGCGTTGCCTATGTCGCCGTCGTGCGCCGAGCAGTAGCGCAGGATGTCACGCTCGGTGATGATACCCAGCAGTTCGCCATCATCAGACTGGACCAGCAGTGAACCCACCCTGGCATCGCACATGGTGCGGATGGCATCCACGGCCCGGGTAGATGCCTGTACGTAGATCAGCGTCTTTGATTTGCGATCCAGCAGCTCTTGAAGTGTCATGCTCAGACCCTCCATGAAAAATTTGTATCGATAACAAGTATAGGCGAATGATTGAAATGTGCTGGCATGGGCCATGCGCGGGTGTGGTCGATATGTGAAATATTCTATCGATACAATCAGATAGCCTATGGTGTGATTGCCTGGTGATGCCGGCGAACAGAATATCGGGACGCTTCACCTGCAGGATCTGAACGACTCGCTGAGCCTGGGGTTCGATCTCCACCAGGCAATTGCCACTCGATTCGATCACCCGTTTCAGTGTCGAAGCGACGTCGGGTTCATCCTCCACGATCAGGATGTGCACCGGCCGTCGGAGTGACTGTGACCTATCCCTGTTTTATATCCATGTGCTAGCAGCCTGTCGGACTGGGCCAGAGGAATCATAGAGACAGCAAGCTGCTCAATGTTC
>CAZJCM010000070.1:0-8678 GCA_964544655.1 uncultured Sedimenticola sp.
AAACCGAAACATCCGCTGCACGCCCCCAGCCCAAAGGGCGACTGCTTGATCTAACACATCGATTTGGCGAAGCGAATTTGGGTATTTCCGCTAACCGCCTTGTATATTCAGGAGTGCTGTTGATTACCCGGTCTTTCAGAGATCGATGCACCGGATTTTCAAGTACTTGAGTTGTGCTGACAATGCGGGAACCTCTGAAAACTGGAAGATAGCGCTTTCCTAAATCAATGGATCAAAATCGGGATCGTACCTCCACCAGGTCCGCACCCCATTGATCAGGCGTGATATCACACTCGAATACCGTTTTTTACCCGCGTGCCGTAGTCCAGGCAGACAAAAGGCCCCGCACCTTTGCGATACGGAGCCTTGGATCAGAGGCCCCAGTCAGTTTGTCATCACCGGCTGGGGTCTGCTACCCGAAGGTAGTCTTACAAGCCCGATTCATCGGGAACATCCTTATTATGGTTCCTGAACCCTGTTGAATCAAGATGGATTAACCATCCCGAGGGCTATCATCACGCCCCGGCGGATCGCCTCCAGATCATCGGGTGTCACGGAATCAGCCACATAAATCCGCTTCCCGCCGGGCTCCTTCCCGACCATCACCCGGTCCAAACGCTCCAGCGAAACGGTGGCCAGCATATCGCACTTTGCCCAAGTCTCCTTTCGGGCCAGTTTTCCCGGCAGCGAGCGAGGGTCCATGCGATGGTGGAATGGCTCCACGGGATTCGGTGCGGTAGAGTTCAACGGCACAATGGTACAAAGCCGGTTCGAGCGCCGGGGCCTAGGCGAGATCACCACCACCGGCCGCCGCTTGATCATCTCCGGAGCCTTGAAGCCTGTATTGAAGTCGCAGATCAGCACCATACCGGGGCGGGGGTGGAAAGTCAGAGGCATCTTCAGTAAACCACAATCTCATCCAATGCAGGCCGCCCCGTGTCAATCCGGCAGCCTCACAAACCGCTCAAAATCCCTCAAATGTCGCGATTCATCGATCTCGTCATGGGGGATCAGCAGGTATTTCCATGGTTTTCGTCCATGTTGCTCCGCATATTCCGAGGCGTGCTGACACCACCGCGCCGCCACATCCGCCTTGGCCTGTACTTCAGGATCGCGCATATCAGCGCTGGCCTTGGTTTCCACCATATAGATCACGTGCTCTGTCTCGGCCACAAAATCCGGCACATATTCGGGCTGTTTCGCGCCGTATTGGTAGTAGATCTGGAACTGTCCCTTGACGGGCCGAAACCACTTCTCCGCGTGACGCTCCAGAATAATGGCGAAACACCGCTCACTGTCTGAGTCGAACTTTTGCAGTGGATAGAGGCATTTCCGAAAACCGCTGAACAGCATACGTCTGATTCGGCCTTTATCCTCCAGGGTCGTGCGATAGCTGCGCACCGGTTGTTTTCCCGACGCCGTATAGTTGCAGGGCTTTAGCCGGGTGAAACCGCGGCTGACCTTCACCTCATAGCCCGCCGCCTGCTCCCAGAAATGCTCCATCATCTGGGCATGAATGTGCTCACCAATGAGTCGACGGTCACGGTCCAACACTATCCGGGCCTCATCCTCACTCAAATAGGTCAACAAGTGGCGCACCACCTGTCCCGCCAGGTCGTACAGCAGATCGGCATGCGCAGCATAGTCAATATCGTCATAGTCAATCAGCGTATAAACGATATAGTCCTCCAAGCGCTGCTCGGTAACGCCCATTTCCGAGGCCAAGGTCTCCTGCTCATTGGTGCGCATGTTCTGGATAATCAGTTCCCGATCCACGGGTTGCAGGTGCAGGCCGCTGAGATCCAGCATAAACGGATCGAAACCCGTGGTCACCTCACCGGTCGGAACCACGGCGATACGGGGAATGTCGATCATCTTCCGGCTGACGATCTCGGTGGTCTTGGCCACTACCTTTTCCAGATCAACCGTCTCTTTCCCCAACAGTTCCCCTTGGGTGGGGGTCAAACGTTCTCTGACCCGCTCCGTGATCGCCTCACGCACATCGGTTCGATTCAGGGCCGAACTGGTGGGGACCCAGTCGCGCTGCTTTTCCAGTTCATCAATCACATCGAGCACCGCGAGGGCCGCCGCCTTCTCCGCTTCCCCGGTGAATACCGGTGCATCCATGCTCTCCGGCTTGAGCTCATACTCTGTTCCTCCCGCGCCGGTCGCCTTGGGCTCAAACAGCCCCAGGGCCTCCTCGGCTGCGGAGCCGACGGTGACGCTGACCACCCCCTCGTCATTGTCCGCCCTCTCCAGAATCAACTGTTTGAGTTGAATGGGCGAATCCCCCCGGTTGGCCTCGTCGATAATCTCCTGAAAGCGGTCATGGGCAATGATATTGAGGCGGTCCACGGCGCTCACCCCGGTACGCCTCCCATAGGGCAGCCGCAGGCCGCGGCCAATGGACTGCTCAATCAGGGTACGCGCATTGGCGGCTCTCAAGGGTACGATGGTATAGAGATTGGTCACATCCCAGCCCTCCTTCAGCATGTTGACGTGGATCACAATCTCGGTGGGTTCACCCGCGCTCTCCACCGCCAGCAGCCGACTGATCATCTCCTCCTCCGCCTTGCCGCTCTTGCTGCTATCCACCTGGATCACCTTGTCGCGGTAACGGCCCTCAAAGAAGGCCTCGGACTGGATCAACGCCAACAGTTGCGAGGCGTGGGTGGTATCACGGGCGATCACAAGCACGAAGGGCTTGACCCTCTTCACCCCGTTTTGGCGCGCGTAGGTCATCAGCTCCACCTTGGTGGCCTCGTGCACGCGAATACCGTCCTCCAGCTTGATCTTCTCGATCTCTTCCGGCGTATGGCGTTTGGCGTCGAAATCGCGTTGGGTAACTACTGCTGGCTCTTTGACGAAACCGTCCTCCATGGCGCGTGCCAGGGGATAGTCCATCACCACATTCTTGAACGGCACTGGCCCGCGATTCGATTCGACGAAGGGGGTTGCAGTCAGTTCCAGGCCAAACAGCGGCTTCAATTCATTGATGGCGCGTACCCCGGCGCCGGCGCGGTAGCGGTGCGACTCATCCATCAGCAGCACCAGATCGGGTAACTCTGCGAGATAATTGAAGTAGCTGTCCCCCAAATACTCCGACAGACGCTTGATGCGCGGACTCTTGCCGCCACGCACCTCGGAGTTGATCTTGGAGATGTTGAAGATATTGATTACCACCGGCGACAGCAGGCTCAAGTTACCCGCGCGCTGTTCATAGTTGTCTCCGGTGATAATCTCGGGTGGCAAGGCGGCGAACTCTGCAATGCCCTTGAACACATACTTGGGCGTGTTGGGCGTAAAGTCCGTGATCAGCTTATCGTAGATGGTCAAATTTGGCGCCAGCACGAAGAAGTGCTTGAAGCCATGGGCCAGGTGAAGATAGCTGATAAAGGCCCCCATCAGGCGCGTCTTGCCCACGCCCGTGGCCAGCGCGAAACAGAGTGATGGAAACTCCCGTTCAAAATCCTCCAGCGTGGCGAACCCCGCCTTGAGGCTGTTCAGCACCGCCTCCAGATCGCGCTCATGGCTCTGCATCCCCGGCGCGGCATCCAGCGCCATGGCCAACTTCTCCAGGGACTCGGCCTGGGGGGCGCGCAGCGACAACCGCCCCTTGATGGTATTCAACAGGCGCCGGTTCATAGCTCATCCTCCCCAAACAAGGTTCCCTGTCTTGGGCCATTTTTCTTTTTTGACTTCCGCGCCGGCGGCTCGGGTTCGGGTTCTGGTTCCGCCATCGGCAGGTTTCGCACGTTCAGACTGTAGTCATCGTGGTCCCATTCGCAGCGGGAAAGCACCACCTTGGGGATCTTCTTGAGGGTGAGATTGGGCCAGCGCTCAGCCGCCTTGGCGGTGCTGATGCCACGAAAGGCGCCGCACAGCACCAGCAGGCTGCGGTCTTCACCCACCTCTTCCGACAACGCCTGCAACTGGCTGACCGAGAGGTTTTGGGTGGTCACATAGATGAAGTCCCGCTCGGTGGAGTAACCGTGCTGCCACCAGAGCGTCTCCGATGGCGCGTAAGTAAAGCCCTCCAGCTTGCACAGGGCCTCGGCCAGCATGGCGGCATTGTACTCCCTGTTGATCACCCAATTGTCCCACTTGTCCCTCTCCAGCAACGAGGGCGCCAGGCGGTAGTAGCGGAACCCACCGCCCCCCTTCCAATTCACCGCCTTGGTGATGCCGCCGGGGTCCTCGCCGTCGATCACCTTCCGCATGCGCGGGATGATATGGGTATGGCAGTGCTCGCCCAGTTCGATCATGATCCAGCGGCGGCCCATCTTGTGGGCCACCGCGCCGGTGGTGCCGGAGCCGGCGAAGGAGTCGAGAACGAGGTCACCGGGGATGGTGGATATTTCTAGTACACGTTTCAGAAGTCTTTCAGGCTTTGGAGTATCAAAAGCATTACCTGGACCGAAAATCTTATTAATTTCTTTTTTCGCCTCCTGGTTATGACCGACTTCATTATTGCTCCACCATGTCCATGCACTTATCCCTTTAGCCTCACTTAAAAAGTTTTTCACCCTAGGTCGAGATTTTTTATCTTTTCCAAACCATAAACGGTTGTCAGCGAGTAGCCGTCTATATTCTCCTTCAACATTTGACCAGCACCTGCCTGGAGGTGGTTCATATTCAACACCACTTGGCGTAACAATTTTATACATCTGGTTAGGGCGCCAACCTTGAGCTGTGAAATCAGTTGATGCCCACGGTCCACGAGGGTCGTTATCCGGGTTTTTATAATTTTTTGCTTGGCTTTCTGAAATAGCAAGTTTATTGAGAGCAATTGAAGCAATTGATTTTGCATATACGAAAATATGATCATGTGCCGCACCTAATAATAACCTTGCTTCTGGAGAAGTGCGTTTCTGCCAAAGAACATTCGCAACAAAATTAGCGCGACCAAAAATCTCATCACACAACACCTTCAGATAGTGCGCCTCGTTGTCGTCTATGGTAATCCACAGCGAGCCGTCATCGGACATTAGATTCCGGATAATCTCCAGCCGGTCACGCATCAATGACAGCCAGATGGAGTGCTCCAGTCCGTCATCGTAATGGGTAAAGGCGCTGCCGGTGTTGTAGGGCGGGTCGATAAAGACACACTTCACCTTGCCCGCAAACTCCTGCTCCAACGCCTTCAGCGCCAACAGGTTGTCGCCAAAGATCAGGCGATTATCGAAAATATCGTTCTCCGTTACCCGGTGTTTTGCGTGGTAGGACTTCTCCGGCTCCTCCAGCAGGATGCGCGGTTCCAGCTTCGGCCGCTTGTCCTTGCCAATCCAGGTGAGTTCAAGCTTTTGTCTTTTCATTCTGCTTTCCCAATCTGTTCCAATTTGCTGAACAGATAATTCGATAACTGTTGATTATAGAGGTCATCCTGCTTGATCGTGCCAGACTGATGGGCGACAGTTGCATCCCCAGATAACCCCAAATAGTTGACTGTTGCTTTTTGCATTATCCTTGCCGAATCACTGATTCGATTAAAAAACGTGTGGGACATGGCTCGACAGTCCAAAATCATCAACAACACAGCCGGCTGCTTCCGTCGCAGACAGATCAAACATCTTCTGCAAAACAAAGGCATTGAAAGCTCGGGACAGTTGTTTCTGCTGATTGTCCTCCGGTTTATGGTTGCCCTGTAAGGGTGGCAGCAAGGATACAAAGCGTTCTTCCAGAACCTTCCTTAGTGCAGTCATCAAGGCCGGCGTGATTGCTGGCATTACACCAACCTCCATTCAATAACAAACATTTCTTTACTTGCCAGGATCGTTCCAACTGTCTGCATTACCACCATGCCGATTATCCACTCATACACGCGCCCGCGCTCTGGCCTGGGCGCGGGCTTGCAGTCGCGCCTGCACCTGTGCATACAACTGCGTCTCGTTACTTTCCTGATCATTCAGAACCACTGTCAACGCGTAGGGTTCGGGCACGTTAGTTATGGTTGACCAGGTTGCATCCTGCCTCGTTACCACGACGAAAACCTTATCGTTGTTTCGCAGCGGTGCGCGAAAACTCCAGCGCGATACCTGCAAGGTGCCGCCTTTGCGGTCGTTGTTGGAAATCCAACGGTTGTTCTGCCGTTCGCCCATGCCTTCTTCTCGGTTGCGCTGGAAAGCCTGTTCCACCTCATCCAGGTAAGCTGCCGTGACGAGCGTGAACCACAGGCGGCTCATCCGGTAATCCAGCCGCGTAGTGCGCACTTCGGGCGTGTAGGCCAGAGCCACGCTGATTTCTCTTGTTCGTCTGCCCCGTGACCAGAAGACGTCCGGAATAGGCAATTCATAGAAGTGGCATTTGTCGTTATCAATACGATCCTCGGCATAGAGCGTGACAGTGTTGTCCAGGGAGCGAAACAGGGCCTGTTCATCAGACTGACCATATCCGCAAAGCCGTAGAAGATTACCCCGGCCTTCACTGTTGTCATGAGGGTTGAGGAGTTGGATGCTGGGCCCAGGCCAACGGGCGTGGGCACCCATCAGAGCACGCAAAAGATTCGCTGAGGCTTGCGGCAATTCCGCCTGAATACGCGCCGCCTTGTGAGCCGCCTGGGGCGCGGCATAGCTGGTGCCGATATCCTCGGCGAATGGATGGCCGGTAGCGAAACCGCCACTCAGGGAAAGCACCCCCAGGCCGGTATGCCGGGTGCGTCCACCAGTGCGCATCAGGGCGAGATTTCCTGCTTGTTCTACAAGATCCGGCTTGATGGCACCATTTACGGAATAGCCGCTTCGCGTGAGCGGGAAAGGCTGCCCCTCGCTGGCTATGGGCAAGTCTTCTATACCTTGTGGATGGCGCTGAGCGTCCCGGCTGGCGGTCATGTGCGCCAGTCCACCCACAGTGAGTACGTTGAGGGCTGTGGCCGGGTCCAACAGGCGGGCATACTCTTCTAACAGGTAATGTGGATAGGCTGTACGCAGATCCGGGGGTAACGCCTCTGGGTTGATATTACCCGTCGGAACAACAAACAAAACGCCCATTTCACGGCTGAGCCTGTCCAGTGTATAGCCCAAACCACGTAGATGCCGGCCATCATAGACCTTGTTCAAATCACCGTAACTGAGATTGAACACCCGGCAGCCATATTGCTCGTGCAGTTCGTGAACCGCCTCCTCAACGGCGTTTTCCACGAACTCCATCTGGTCTGTGCCGTCGTCTTGGAATACCTTGCCTGAAAACAAGCGCAAGCGAGGCGTAAACTGCCCGGATCGCAGATGACTGGCCACATCCCCATAGAGGGCCAAACCTGCCACAAAGGTACCGTGCCAAGGTGGCTGGTCTGCTGCTTCCCGGCGCGGCTCGAGAAAACCCTGGGCGTCTCCCATAGCGGGTGCGAGCAAAGGATGGCCCTCGGTAATGCCCGAGTCGAGTACACCGACTGCGGGAGCATCGCCCACAGGGGGTTGTGGATCGGGCAGTTGGTTGATATCTGTGACAAGCAGATCAATCGTTACACCGGTGCGAGGTGGCAGGTCTACGGTCCGCACGTCCCGGTGATGTAACAGGTACTGCTCCATGAATTCAGAGCCACAGCGAAGACGGAACATGACCAATGAGGGTTGTACCAAGGTATCGAGGATTTCGATATTCTGACTTTGTAGTAATTCCCGAAATACGTTGACCATGGCATCTCGGCGATCCCTGCGCTCTTGCGGCCATAGTTCAACATCCAGAACAAATAAATCGGTTTCGGGAGCACCCAACTGCCGCAGGGCCGCACCGGTTCGATCCTCTGGTGTCCAGTGATCGAAGCCTTGCAGTGCATAGAGCAATTGGGCGCGTGTTGCCCTACCGTCTCGTGCGAGAGAAGCTAGCCGCTGTTCGACTTCGGCCAAGCCAGTGGAATCCAGGAAGGCCAGAACAACCCTCTTATCCTCTTGGCTAACCAGTTCGGTCCCCGGGATTGCATTCAAATCAGGCAGCAGCTCGCCTTCACGAAGTTCTACCTTGAGTAAAAGTCGATCATCGAAACCGGCCAAATCCTCCGCTCTTGCGCGTTGCTTCGCAGATTTCAGATCTTCACCAAGTTGGCGGCCAAACGTGCAGGGATCAGCCGGACGAAAGCGGGGGCGCCTATCCTGGCGCCGGTGTCTTTCGGTTACTATTACTTCGCGGCTGAATGAGAGATGCTCATAGGGCATATTCCCTTACCCCCTTCAACTATTATTTTTTATGTCTGTATTCTCTCGAAAGCGCATCCTTGAGATGGGAGACTTCAAGAAATTCTCTTCCAGACAGGATCATTTCCTTAATTGCCCGGCGAAGTACACGCTCAATATCGGCGTGAGACATTCCCTTGAATAAACTGCTTATTTCCAGGACATCCACATCAAAGTTACGCCGAATACCGGAAAGCTTTAACTCCAGAAGCCGCTTGATCTGTTCGAGGTTGGGCATTTCGAACCGCACCACTTCATCGAATCGACGCCAGACTGCATGATCAAGCAAAGATTCATAGTTTGTTGTGGCGATCATGATGCTTTCACCTCGGTAGCTATCCAACATCTGCAACACGGCATTAACCGAACGTTTCAACTCGCCATGATCAGCGACATCACCGCGGTCCTTGGTGAGGGCATCGAATTCATCAAACAGCGCGACAACCGGATTCTTGGCAACAAAGTCAAAAACCTTCCGTAGATTAGAAGCGGTCTCACCCAAAAAGGATGAAA
>CAZJCM010000071.1:0-8468 GCA_964544655.1 uncultured Sedimenticola sp.
CCAGAAAGCGACATCAACCCGCCGCTGTAATCCAGTCTCGATGCTTGACTACAGATAGCTGTGAATAACCGGTCCGGTAACGATGTTGGGATGTGAGACCTGCCCCCAGCCAGGAAACAGACAATTGCGCGATGGGTGTTTATTTCCTAAACTTGCTGTCAAAGAAATTATTGGAAAAGGATTTCCATGAATCATCGTACTGCCCTGCAGCCCATCTCCCCGCCCGCTTCAACAGCGGCATCATGCCTTTCCGTTGATATTTATCTGCCCGGCCAGGAAATACATCAGGTCGCATGGAGACTGATGGCTGGAATAAAAGCGGCGGTCATTTCCCATTGTCCTGAGGTTCCTTGAATGTTGGCAATTGCATTCCTGTTTTTCTTTGCTGTTTACCTGTTGATCAGCGCGGGCTTCGCAGGGTTCGCCATGAGGCGGGCACGCAAACACGGCATCGAGGGTTGGAAATGGGGGCTGCCCGTATTCCTGTTCATGCTTGGACTGATCTTCTGGGATTGGTTGCCCATGGAGATCAGCTATCGTCATCTGTGCAGCTCCGATGCCGGGTACACCCAATACAAGAGCCTGGATGAATGGAAACGGGAAAACCCCGGTGTGGCAGAGACACTGAGGCCGATCGAAAACCCGCCCTGGAACAAGCAAGGCAACCTGGTCCACATCCCCCTCAACCAGCGCTTCGCCTGGGAGATCATCACCACCCCGCATTGGTTTCACATCGTGCAGCGGGATGAGCGGGTGATCGCTACCAAGACCGGGGTGGTAATGGCTGGATACGTCGATTTTTCAACGGACATCCCGCCGATAGGCATTGGCGGGGACAGCTTGGGGGATTACAAAATTTGGATGATGAAGAGGTCGTGTGAGGTTGGGCAGACAATGCCTGAACAAATTAAGTTTAATGGTTTTAAAGGAATAATAGAAGATATAGGAAAGGATAATGGACATTAAACAATTACTCCAGAACGCATCACTTTCAGAAGCGAGCTACGCTGACTTCAGATCGGCAGTTCAACCGGATGGATCATATCGTGCAAGTGACGTAAAGATCGCACTCCAACGCATCGGCACCGAACCCGGCCAACCAGACGCCCCGGACGAAGGCTTCTCCCCCACCCAGGCAGCCGACTTCATCACCCACTGGCGGGTCGTAGATCATCAACCAGATACCCCGAGCGGGTTTTCAGCCACCTTGTTCGAAGACCTGGATAATCCCGGCCACTACGGCCTTGGGATTCGTGGCACCGACGACTTTCAGGATCTGGCGATCACAGATGGTTCCGATATCGTTCTCGACGGTCTCGCCATCGACCAGATCGTCGATTTGTGGAACTACTGGAAGAGACTGATCACCCCCAGGGGTCAGAGTTTCATTGGATCTCGATTGGTCACACTGGAGACGGAAACAGCCGCACTTGCGCTTGCCAAGGCGGGGCGGTTCATACCCGGCTTCAATATGACCGCCAATTCCTATCTTTCCTGGCTCTATTCCCGGAATGACATCGTTATCGATAATTCCCTTTTGGTCGAGCGGGTTCGAACCATCGAGCAGGTGATCCCGGCCCCGGGTGATGCGTTTTTTACCGGCATTCTGGACAACCCGCTATCGGCCTCCAAGTTGGAAGTCGTGACCGGCCATTCCCTGGGCGGGCACCTCTCTGCAGCACTGACCCGGCTGGTGCCGGGGATCGACGCCCTGACAATCAATGGTGCTGGTTTTACCACCGGGCTCATACCCGGGCTTGGCGGCGATGCCGAGCTCAATATTCGTAATCTGTTCGCTATGCTGGGTGGTGCAGCAGATTTCGATGCCGCACGCATACTCAATCTATACGGCGACAAGATGCCGGAGTTCGTCACGCAAAACAGTCCATTTGGCCTGGCCCAGCAGGGTGGGCATAGACCAATCTTCATCGAGCAACCCACGCCGCATGGAAACGTCTTCGGCCATGGCGTCGAACAGATGGTTGACAGCCTGGCCGTCTATGGTCTGCTTACCCACCTCGACCCGACCTTGGCACTCACGACGATCCAGGACCTGCTTGAGTCTGCCTCCAACAATGCAGAAGAGAGCCTGGAGAACATTACCACGGCCATCGGCACGCTGTTCGGCATCGACAGCGCCCTTGCAAACGATGACAGGGAACAGCTCTACCGCCATATCCACGACATACAGAACAGCGCCATCTACCGCCAGTCAAGCAGCTCGGTCAAACTGGTTGCAACCAAGGAGCTGGCGGAATCCGCGGCCAATGACACGCCGGATGGAATTGCCTACCGCTATGCCCTGCGCCATCTCAACCCCTTTGCCATCATCGGCGATGCGAGCCTCTATGCAATACACAATGGATCAGGTGAATTGAATGCCGAGGCATTCACCGAACAGTACCTGCGGGACCGCGCGCATCTGCTGTCACAGCTGATCAGTCGCAACCTGTCCGATTCAGTACGGGTGACGAACGGGCGCTACGTAAATGAGTCATACGAAGATCTTGTACTGAATATCCATACCTCGACCAGTGATCTGATCAGACCCGGTCCCAACCGGCTGGAGAATGCCGAGCATTTCATCTTTGGCGGCGACGACGCCGATACCATTCAGGGCGGAAAGCGGCAGGACCACCTCTACGCCGGTAACGGTGACGACACACTCGAAGGCCGGGAAGGTGACGACTATCTTGAAGGTGGTAAGGGTAACGACAGCTACATCTACAACACAGGTGATGGCTCGGACATCATTCACGACAGTGATGGAATGGGTCGTATAATCCTTCATACCGCAGGTGGCGAGCAGACTATCGGCAACGGCATCTACCAATTGATGACAGAGGTACCGGCCTACCGCGACACCCTCAACAACCATTATACGAAGCTGGATGGCCAGCTCTTCGTCTTCCTGCCGGATGGCGGCCGGCTCACCATCGCTGACTACAAGGAGGGTGACCTGGGTCTGAGCCTCCTGCCGCCAAAGCCGGTTGTCGGCACACCGGATCATCTCACCAATGCGCCCGATTATCTGTTGGGATCGGTTGGATCGGCCTATGTGGATGGTGATGATAGCGCTGACATGATCCACGGCAGTCTGTTCAATGACCGACTGCTGGGGGGAGACGGAGACGACTGGATCACCGGCAACGGGGGCAGAGATGTCGTCTTGGGCGGGAAAGGCAACGATCAGATCAGCGGTCTGCACAGTGGCAGCGTCGCCAGTGGCGGCATGGGCAATGACATGCTCAGCGGGCTGTTCAGTGATGCCCTGACCATCAGCAATCCGTCTGGCAGCATCTCCGCCTCGATCTTCTGGGCCGATTTCACACAGGCCTATCCGCTGCATCGGGGCGAGGCCACACGCGACGAAATGAACTACCTGTTCAATGGCCAGGGCATCGCCTATGGCCAGACCGAGGGGGAATCGACCCGGGGCAATCACTGGCGCTACCGCTTCAATATCACCAATGATGGACTCTTCGAGGCCACTTATTTTCATCCTGAAATCGCCCCTGACGGCATCCACCCGGCAACCTTCTGGACTCACCGGATCACAGACATCGATGACCGACTGCCACTGGGAGTCTTCCTGTCCGGCGATAGCGGCGATGATCTGCTGATCGGCTCCCGGCACGATGACACCCTCTCCGGCGGCACAGAAGATGACGAACTGTATGGCCATCAGGGAAATGACATACTCTCTGGTGGCGATGGAGAGGACCTGCTCGCCGGCGGTGACGGCAACGACTGGCTGAACGGCGGCGCCTTGCGCGACCGGCTCTATGGCGAGACCGGCAACGACCGGATCTATGGTGGTGACGGTAATGATGAGCTGCTGGGCGATCTCCTGTCAGAGGAACCCACATCTCCTGGAGGGAATGATTACCTCGATGGTGGTAATGGCGATGACGATCTGTACGGCCAGGGCGGTGATGACATCCTGTATGGCGGCAGTGGTAACGACCACTTGCAAGGCGATCTGCAGGCACTCGATGCCGTCATGCATGGCAATGACCGGCTGCACGGTGGCATTGGCGACGACACGCTCATAGGACAAGGCGGCAACGACGACCTCTATGGCGATGCCAACCGGGACACCCTCTTCGGCGGCGATGGACGCGACCGGCTCGATGGCGGCAGCGGCGATGACATCCTCCATGGCGACGGGGGTGCGGATGAGCTCTATGGCGGTACCGGTCATGACGAGTTGCAGGGCGGCGCAGATGACGACCTGCTTCAGGGAGGTGCAGGCAATGACCGGCTCGATGGCGGTGTCGGCAACGACCGATATGTTTTTCATTCGGGTGACGGGCTGGATATCGTCACCGATACCGATGCAAGGGGCCGAATCCTGTTTGACGACAGCGGAACTTTGCAGACCGACCTGATCAACGACACGGCAGGCCACACCTATCTCGAGCTGATCTATGGAAAAGATGACAGTATCTTCATCGAGGGGGCACTCAACCCTGTCATCGACCGCTACGAAACCACATCCGGGAAAACCTACAGTGCCGCAGAACTGATCAATGCCAGCATGATCCGTGGCCTTGAATATCAACTACAGCAGGGTGGCACGGCCTACGGCGGCGGTCATGACGACACACTGGTCGGCAGTGTCGAGGATGACCGGCTGTATGGGCAGGATGGGAACGACACACTGGCCGGAGGGGCCGGTGATGATCTGCTGCAGGGCGGCCGCGGCGATGACAGGTATATCATCGGCTGGGGTACCGGAAGGGATACCCTGGTGGAGCAGGCCGGAGAGTCCAGTACCCTGCAACTACTGCCCGACAGCAGGATCAGTGACCTGACGTTCGAACAGCGCGCTGATGACCTGCTCATTCAACGAGGCGACAGCCGGGATGGCGTGCTGCTGCAGGACTTTTTCACCCAGGACCACACCTGGTCAATCGTCGATGCCAAAGGCGATGAGATCCAGCTCGACAAAAACGACTTGGCCAACCACGCCAGTGAACGGGATCTTTTCACCACGCTGACCGATGCCCGTGACCATTTCGCTCAACGTATCGAGGCGTCTATAGGCGGGCTGCTTCGCTATCGTGGTTTCAGAAAAAACAGCGACGGCAGCTACAGTGCCACCTTCAGTGGCAGCTCCGGTAATTATAATTATGAAAACCACTATCATACCCGGATACAAACTCAGCCTGTTTCCATCACACATGGTGACTATGTCAATTACCAGACAGACAATTTTGAAAAAGTCATCCTTTCGCACAGCAACATCATCCGTACAAAAAAGATTTACTCCCATGCCATCGAGATCAACGCCCCTGGCTATAAATCCAAACGATTTGTCCCGGTAAGTGCCGGCCATATCCAGCACATTGGCTTTGGCGATCTGGTGTTGCCCGCCTATGGCTACAATATGCGTTTCAATCCGGTAACCGGTGACATGGAAAGGGTTCAGACAGGCTATTGGATATTCGAAAACAACACACAAATAACGCCACCAGCACCGATGCTTGTCGAGAGTACCTATAGCAAAACGGACTATGCCGTCACGATGAACATTCTCGATATCAGCACAGGAGCAGGTGATGATCGGATCGATACTGGAAAGAGTGTTTTCAATCTGATAGATGCAGGCGCTGGCGATGATTATGTCACCACTGCCTCTACCACTCGGGTATACGCCGACGGGGTTGGCGATATAAGCGATGCATCGCTGGTGGGTTCGTTCCTGTATGGAAACGACGGCAATGACCATCTACACGGCAGTATATATGATGACCTGCTGATCGGTGGCCGTGGCAGGGATCATATGGCGGGTGGCGCTGGCCGTGATGTTTATCAATTGTTCGATACGGCCGGCGGCGACCGGATCTACGATGCCGGCCCAATGCCTAACCACAATCACGGTGGAGATCTGCTTATATTACCGGAAGGCGTCACCCTGAATGATATCAGCGCCGATTGGGTCGAAACCCTGGAGGCAACCGCCGATGATAATGGCACCGGTGGTGTCCCCGCACAAACAGTGCACACTGCACTGCACATCTCCTGGATGGAATCCGATGGCGTCACCATTTCGATCCCCCACAGCAAACAAGAGGCGGGAAATGGTATCGATTACGTACAATTTTCCACTGGTGAAAAAATCCCCTTTTCCCAACTCATGGCAATAGCAGGACCGGCACCAGATGCGGACATCCATCAGCAAGGCAATGTGATGGCCGGCAGCGGCATGCTCTACGGTGCCGGCGGTGACGATATCATTCGGATCCAGGCTGGCGGCACGCTGGATGATGATAGTACCACCTTCACCCGCACCGTACATTTTCCACCACCGGAAAACTACCTAATCGGCGGAGCAGGAAAAGACCGATTGATTGGCGGAGCAGGCCGCGATTACCTCGTGGGAGGTATCCTGATGAAAGTCTCGCATATGGATATGAATATCTATATCGGCAGCTTTTCCGACGCGGGCAACAGCTATCGTGGCGGACCGGGTCGAGACACCCTATGGGCCACTTCAGGCGCTGATCTGTTCGAGTTCAATCTGGGCGACGGACAGGATGAGGTAATCGATCTATATCATGGAAACGGCTATTTACTTTTTCCAGACTATTATCATCTGGACACCAGTTCAGCAGCCGCCAACCGATTGAGGCAGGTCGAGGATATCCTGCAGTTTGGTAACGACATCGCACCCAGCGACATTCATCTTGAACGACGTGGCAATGACCTGGTCTTCCTGCATGACAACGGCACGGACAGGGTGACTTTTGCCAGCTGGTACAGCGATACAGTAAATCAATTGGCCAAAGTGAAGTTCACAAACGGGCGGACGTGGAACCGCCAGGATATCGACCGGTTGGCAAAGGGCCTCCCCATAGACACGGCACCGATCCAGACACGCCCGCTACAGGCTGTCACAGCCACTGAGATGAGCGTTTTCAGCCTGTCGATACCGGCTGACCTATTCACTGATCCAGATCCCTGGGATCGACTCAGTTATTCCATGACCCTGACCGATGGCAGCGCCCTGCCCGAATGGCTCCGGTTCGATCCAGTGAGCCGCAGCGTTGAAGGCACACCCGGACTGGCTGCCGCCGGTGATTACCGGCTTCGCATCACTGCAACCGATCTCGACGGCCTCTCCGCCTGGGCCGATCTTCAACTGCACGTGCAAGACATCAATCCACCACTCAGCGGTGGCGAAGGGAACGACCAGCTGCAGGGCTCCTGTTATGGCGAACGAATAGCCGGCGGTACAGGCGCCGACCGGCTGTATGGCAATGCTGGGAACGACATCCTCGATGGTGGTCCAGGCAGCGATCTGCTCGCTGGCGGCAAGGGCGATGACATCCTGATCTATTCCGATGATCGGCAATGGACCGGGCGCTATCTCATCGCGTACAACGCGGGCAGCCCGGGGCATTGGGGCAGCCACTCCCGTAAACGATTGCAAGGCAAGCTGAACAGCCATGATTACTTCGATGGCGGCGATGGCATCGACACCCTGCAGGGCACATCCGGGAGTGACACCCTGTTTCTTGACGATGATTTCAGCCCCTCGCCGATGAGTCAGGGACCGCGCCTGGCCGGCATCGAGCGCTTCGATATGGGACCCGGTGACGACATCGTCGATCTCACCAGCCGGCGCTACGACTACAATGGCAATGTGCAGATGGACGGCGGCAGCGGCAACGACACCCTCTGGGGTGGCAGCGGCGACGATCGGCTCAATGGCGACAGCGGCAACGACGAACTGTTCGGTGGCTGGGGCAATGACCGTTTGACCGGCGGCCTGGGCGATGACCAACTGGATGGCTGGCAGGGAGACGACGACTACCACTTCGCCGCCGGAGACGGCCATGACACCATTCGTGAACGCGGCGGGAAGGATACTCTTTTCCTCGAAGATGGCATCACGGCTGAAGCGCTCTGGTTTCGCCGGGTAAAGCGCGACCTGGTCATCTCCATGCCAGGTACGAACGATGAGATCGTTATGGACGACTGGTACCGCGGTGGCCGCTGGTGGCGAGTGGACCGCATCGAGACCAGCGCCGGCAAACTACTACTGGAAAACCAGGTGCAGCAACTGGTGAGCGCCATGGCCGCCTTCAACCCGCCCTCCAGTAGCGATTTCCTCAGCAACCCGGATATCGCCGAAACCCTAAGGCCGGTAATCACCTCGGTCTGGACCAGCACCGGCTGAACAGCCGCCCGGTGAAAAGCGCCTTATGTTGTTCTGTCATGGGGAATACAAATCCGACTGCAAGAATTGGGATCCCCTAAAAACCATGCGTTCTAACAGCAGTCAACGTTACAGGCATACTCTAGTCATCCGCCACTCATGTGAAATCACTGCTGTCCCATAAACTCCCCCTCCCTCAGGGAGAGGGTTGGGGTGAGGGAATCAGAAAACCCAATACTTTGATTCCCCCCTCATCCCGACCTTCTCCCGGTGGGAGAAGGGGCGTCCATATCAGACCTTT
>CAZJCM010000072.1:0-8350 GCA_964544655.1 uncultured Sedimenticola sp.
AATGTCGTCAAGAAAGGATGAATGGGATTCGAATGCGGACGGCTGGATCGCAGGAAAACAACGGCAGAAGAAAAGCCCGTAGCCAGCCGGCAGCCGGTAATGCGACAAGGCGTAGAACGCAATCAACTCCGCACCGGCCGCCACCATCTTTTCCAGATCGCCGGGATAATAGAAGCCGAAAGCGCGATCCCGCGGATAACCAATGCGAACCGGATCACCGCTCAGTTGTGAAGGTCTCTGTAGCGGCAGGTCGCAGGATGCAGCCGCCGGGCTCGCGGCCGCCAGGGACAGCACCTGATCCATATCCAGTTGGGCGGAGACGGCAGCCCCCAGGCGGCTGATCTTGGTCCTTGCCTGGTCCGCCTCATTGCTCGGCATCAGTCCCAGGTGCCGTTCATCGATCTCCAGCTCCGGCGCATAATGCAGGGCGCCAACCACCGGAACATCAGTATAGTGCTCGATCACCCGGCGCAGTTTCGCCTCGTGGCGGCTACCGCCAACTTTGTTGAGAACGACCCCGGCGATGCGTATCTCGGGCTCGAACGCCTGATATCCCAGGATCAGCGGAGCGATACCCCGTGTCATCCCGCGGGCATCGATCACCAACAGTACCGGTGAATCCAGTTGCCGTGCCAATGCGGCATTGCTGTTACTGCCATCGAGGTCCAGGCCATCGTATAGCCCTTTGTTGCCCTCGATCAGCCCAATATCCGCCCCCTGCATGGAACAGGCGAACACCTGATCGATCTCCTGCCTATCCATGGTGAAGAAGTCCAGATTGCGGCAAGGACGCCCACTGGCAGCGGAAAGCCACAAGGGATCAATGTAGTCGGGGCCTTTCTTGAAGGTCTGTACCACCATTCCCCGCTCGCGCAACGCGGCCGTCAAACCGATGGACAGCGTCGTTTTACCGGAGGATTTATGGGCTGCGGAGATAAAGAAATAAGACATTGGTGACTGGTTATAGATCAAAGACTAAAGGCTAAAGGAAAACAACCAAAGTTTCATCCCTTGGTATACAAACAAAAAGGCCACTGCCCTGCCAAGGGTAGTGGCCTTTTTTGCTGCTCCGGTATCTGTCAGATCAGGCGCATTCGTCCTCAGGATCCTCCAGAGACTCCGGCAGCACCTTCAGCATGCGTGCGCCGATGGCGACCAGGGTCAGGGCCACTGCGACACCACCGATACCGAGCATGGCCTCCGCTAAGGTCGGCGTATAGCCATTGACTACGCCATCAAAGAAGCTGCTGCTGACCTCCTTTCCAGGAAAGAGGTTCATTGGATAGGCCTGTCCACCGATGACGATGACATATACCTGGAAAAATCCACCGACCAGAACCAGAACCGAGGCGATGCCAATGGCAAAGCGGTTGTTGGCAAACGCCGGGGAATAGAGCATGACCAGCGGTATGATGGTACCAATCACGATCTGGCCCAACCAGAACATCACGGTATAGATTCCACCATTGAGCAGGACGAAGCTCTCAAACCCATGGTGCTGGGTGATGTACAGATTGGTCAGATGATAGACCAGGGTGAAATAGAACACCGCACCAACGAACACGCCCAGCAGATTCTTCAGCTTGGCCAGACGTACATCACCCAGTTTACGTCCAGCCCACCAGTAGGCAGACATCAGGGTGATGATGAAGAATGCCAGACCGTAGCTGAACGACATGATGATGAACATCGGCGCCAGGATGGCTTCGTCATATGCTTCGCGGGCAACGAGGAAACCGAAGATGGAACCGGTACCAGTGGTGAGGGCCAGGCGCCAGAAGAAGGCGGCGAAACCTGCCAGCTTGTAGTACTTGTTGCCCAACCGGTCCATCATGGTCCACAGGTAGATACCGACAATGGTGAAGAAACCTGTATAGAGGATGATGTTCCAGGCGAAGATGGACTTGAAGTTGTAATGGGTCATCGCAACGATGAGCCGATCCGGGCGACCCAGGTCGAGCAGCAGCACGACAAGACCACCCGCCAACAGACCGATTGCCAACAGACCAGAGAAGCGGCCCAACGGTTTGTACATCGGACCGCCGAACACAGATCCAATGGACGCCACATTGAGTGCCCCGGATGCCGCCACGATCAGGAAGATGGCAAACACGTGCGGCAGCCCCCAGACGATCTGGTTGCTCATCCCGGTCACATAGTGTCCGTGATGCTCCATGTAATAGGCGCTAGCGAGACCCAACAGAATAATGAAGGCGAGCGCGGCAAGGCCACCCCAGTATCTGGGAGAGCTGCACCATAGCTCTGAGTAGTGCATCTTTTTCATCTACTTACTACCTCCCCCACTATACGTTGGTATACCGGACACCGGTATTCAATTCCAGATCAGCTCGTATCTGACGGCTGCCGTTCTCTTTCAGCGCCTTGGATACAGGGCTGTCGGGATCCTTCAGATCACCAAACACGATGGCCTGGTGGCCGTCTTTCTGACATGCGTCCTGGCACGCAGTGGTGGTACCACCATTGTCGAGCCGATGAGCACACAGATTGCATGATTCGACACAGCCTTTGCCACGTGGGGCACGCACACTCTGCTCCTCGATATCGTTATGGATGAAGGAGCGGGCCTTGTAGGGGCAAGCCATCATGCAATAGCGACAGCCGATGCAGATGTGACGGTCCACCATCACAATGCCGTCAGCACGTTTGAAAGATGCTCCCGTTGGGCAGACATCGGTGCAGGGCGGGAATTCACAATGCTGGCACATGAGGGGAAGATTGCTCACGACCCCCGTCTGCTTGTCCTTCAGCTTCACCTTACGAATCCACTGGGGACGTCGGGTATCCCATTCCGCCTGGGTGCTGCCCTCCGGCATCTTCAGCAGATCGATGCCGTTTTCCTTGTTACAGGCATCGACACAGGCTGTGCAATCCTCGACACACTTGTTGGTGTCGATGAGCATGCCCCAACGCACAGCGCTGGATGCGCCCTTGCTCGGCGTCCCGGCGTTGGCGATGGTCAACAGAACCCCTGGTGCAACAGTGGCGGCACCGGCGGCCAAAACGGTCTTGCCGATAAAATCACGTCGCTTCATATCAGGCTGGTCATTCTCTCTACTCATGATCAGTCCCCCTGGCTGATGGCGTGCAGTCTGGCAAACTCTTCTGCAGATAGCGCAGTGTTGTCACCATCCTTCAGAAGCAGTCCGAACAGCCGCTCATTACCATTGACGGGAAGCGCTCCTTTCATGGATTCGAGGGCCGACTGTTTATCCTCCGGCACCTTGCGATGACACTGAAAGCAGGCAAGCTGAACCGCCGTGTAGTTATGGCAGGAATCGCAGAACTGCCCTTCCCCATTCACAGGTTTGTAGCCACCTTTGCCATCCTTAGCGGCATGGCAGTCCACGCACTGGGCCAGACTGTACTTGATGTTGCGATTTCCCTGCCGCACTGTCTCGATGCGGTCATGCTTCAGATAAAGCATGTGATATCGCCGCATCTCCGCCGTAGGTGCCACACAGGCATCCAATTCGGACGCCTTGGAACCCGGTGTAACTGCCGATCCACTCAACGCCGCTGTGGTGAGGAGTACCAATACTCCTCCCAGCAACAGCCTGGCGAACCCTTTGATGCCGGTTGAACTACGCATTACAGCTCCTATTCACCAAGACCCATCTGAATATAGCCGGTCGGGCAGACGTCGGCGCACACATGACAACCGATACAACGCGTGTAATCGGTAGCCACATAGCGACCGGTGGTAGACTCGCTCTTCTTCACCCGGTACACCGCATCCTGAGGGCAGAAGATGACGCAGTTGTCGCACTCGAAGCACATACCGCAGCTCATGCAGCGTTTGGCCTCGGCAACCACCTGCTCCTCACTCAGAGGATTGAGACGTTCCTTGAAGTGACCCAACACCTCCTCGGCGGTGGGAACATCTTCGGTCCGCAGGTTACGCGGGGTATAGCTGAAGTGGCCGAGAAACAGTTCGCTCGAGCCAATCACCTCCTGCTCGGAGCGATCCTCGAAGTTGTGGATCGCATAATTGGCACTCGAGGTACCGCGCATGTCACCCGCCTTGGCCGGATCGAACTGCTCCGGATCGAGGCCCGCCTCATGCAGCTTCTTCAGCAGATCGAAGTGATGCACGTCGACCTTGGGGCGCTTTGCCTGCTCTTCATGCTTGAGAAAATGGTCGATGCTCTCGGCGGCGACAGAGGCCTGACCGATAGCGGTGGTCAGCAGATGCGGGCGAATGATATCACCTGCCACGAAATGACCGGACTTGCCGGGGACCTGGTAGAACTTGTCGGCGTCGATCAGATTACGTTCGTTTGCCAGATCCTCCAGCCCTTCCATATCGCCGCCCTGGCCGATGGCGGAAACAATCAGGTCCGCCTCGAGGACCCGTTCGGTGCCTTCGACCGGGATAGGTGTCATGCCGTCCATGGTGCAGTCGCAGACCTTGAGACCGGTAGCACGACCATCATCACCGACGATGACCTCCAGCGGCATCACGCCGTCGAGAATCTCCACCCCCTCTTTCAGGGCGTCATTGATCTCGTGCTCAGCAGCAAACATCTTGTCCTTGGTGAACAGCGAGGTAAGCGTTGCATCGACCGGCTCTGCGGACGCTGCCAGTGCATCATCCTGCTGTGCACTCGTGTCATGGATGACGTCTTCCGGGTTGCCGGCGGCGGCGTTGTGGCCAACGCGGCGCGCGACGGAGACTACGTCAATGGAGGTGTCACCACCACCGATGCAGACCACCTTCTTGCCGGTAACCTTCATCCGGCCTTCGTTGAAGGCCTTCAGGAAAGCGACACCGGAAACGCAGTTGGGCGTGCCTTCCCAGCCATCTACGGGCAGGCCACGACCGGTCTGGCACCCCAGGGCCCAGAGAATGGCATCGTATTCTTTCTCGATATCCGCCACGGCCACATCCTTGCCGACACGGACACCAGTCTTCACCTCGACCCCCATGTCGACGATACGGGCGATCTCGGCGGCCAGCTTGTCCCGGGGGATACGATAGCCGGGGATACCGTAGCGCATCATGCCGCCCAGTTCGGGGTCCTTTTCGAATACGGTGGCGCCATGGCCCATGCGGCGCAGCTGATAAGCCGCTGCCATGCCGGCAGGACCGCCGCCGATGATGGCGACCTTCTTTCCGGTATCGGCACCCGCCTCGAACTTATAGCCGTTGGCAATGGCGCTGTCGCCGATGAATTGCTCGACAGAATTGATGCCGACGAAATCTTCCACGTCGTTGCGATTGCAGCCATCCTGGCAAGGAGCGGGGCAGACCCGGCCCATCATGGCAGGGAAAGGATTCGCATCCGTGGAACGGCGAAACATGTACTCATGGAAATCCACGCCTTCGGGCGGCTTTTCCTGACCGCGGGCAATGGCCAGATAACCACGGATGTCTTCACCGGAGGGGCAACTCCCCTGGCAGGGCGGGGTCTTGTGGATGTAGGTCGGGCACTTGTGAGAGCCGTCTTGAACGAAGATCTTCTCGCTCCAGTCGTCCCAGGTGTTCTCGCCTTCCTCGAACCGACGAAAGTTCAGGTTTTTGCTCATCTCTTCAGTAGGAGTTGCCATTCTATATCTCTCCTCGACCTAGTCTAAAATCTTAGTGTTGGCCAGTGACTTCGATGCCGCATCACTGACGGGGAATAATGCCTGCTCAATGCTGCCGCAGCGTTACACTTCAACCTCTTCAGATTCATCTTCCTCGTCATCCTCGGTCTTCTGACCGGTCAGGATGATCGCGTTGCTGACAAGCTGGTGGACACTGACGATCTGATCCATGTCCAACCCATAGTAAGGCAGCACCTTGGTGAACTGACTCTTGCAGATGGCGCAGATGGCCGCCATGTGGGTCACGCCCTCCTCATCCATGGCATTCTTCAGGGCGGTCATGCGCGGCAGCGCGCCCTTGACCCGAATTTCCATCAGGTCGTCGGTAAGCAGACCACCGCCGCCGCCGCAGCAGAAGGTCTTTTCGCCAATGGTGTCGTGATGCATGTCCACATAGTTGTTGCAGACCGCCTTGATCACGTTGCGCGGGATCTCCATCTGACCGCCGGGCTTGTCACCCATGCGGGTGGCGCGGGCAACGTTGCAGGAGTCGTGGAAGGTCAGCGTCATGTGGTCATTGGCCGACTTGTCCAGCTTCAGGTTGCCCTTCTGGATCTGATCCCAGGTGAACTCAAGGATATGCTGCGGCACCGGGTAATCGGGATCGAGGAAATCGAACGGACCGGCCAGAGTATTCAGGAACGAGTAGGCGACACGCCAGGCATGGCCGCACTCACCGAATACGATACGCTTCACGCCGAGATCGAGGGCCGCCTTACGGATCCGGCGCGACACCCGGCGCATATTCTCGTAGCTGCCGATGAACATGCCGAAGTTGGCCGCCTCCGAGGCATAGGAGCTGAGGGTCCAACTGACGCCGGCCTCGTGGAACACCTTGCCGTAACCGATCAGGCCATCCACGTGAGGCTCGGCGAAGAAGTCCGCAGACGGGGTGACCAGCAGGATCTCGGCGCCCTTCTTGTCCATCGGGTATTTGACTTCGACGCCGGTGTCGTCGAACACATCCTCTTCCAGACCCTCCAGGGTATCGGCCAGCGCGGGGCCGGGAAGACCGAGGTTGTTGCCGATCTTGAATACCTTGGCGATGATCTCGTTACAGTATTTCTGCCCATAACCGACGCTGTCGAGGATCTCTCGTGCCGCCATGGAGATCTCTGCGGTGTCGATGCCGTAGGGACAGAATACGGAGCAGCGCCGACACTGGGAGCACTGATGGAAGTAGCTGTACCACTCGTCCAGCGTCTCCCGGGTCAGGTCCTCGGCCCCGACCAGCTTGGGAAAGAACTTGCCGGCGAAGGTGAAGTAACGGCGATAGACCTTGCGTAACAGATCCTGCCGGCCAACCGGCATATTCTTCGGATCGGCCGTGCCCAGGAAATAGTGGCACTTGTCGGTGCAGGAACCACACTTCACGCATGCGTCCAGATAGACCCGGAACGAGCGGTAGCGATTTCGCAGATCCGCCATCTTCTCCAGGGTCTTGGCATGCCAGTCATCCACCAGCTCCGGTGGGAAGTTCAGATCGGTCTGATGATCCGGTTTGGCGACGAATGGGCTGAGATGCGCCATAACGCCTTCCTGAATCTTCGGAACATCCACTTCTTCCTTGAGTTCCGGTACCTCAAAATTCGCCTTAGCCATGTAATAACCTCGTCGGCTTCATGCAGCTCAATTCTATTCTTGTTCGTCCAACGCCCGTGCCCATGGGGCCACATGACGTTTTTCTCGGGGATTGTCCACCTGGTTCCGGGTTGGGCTGAAGAAGATCCCGGGCACATGCAGCAGCTTGCTGAACGGAAACAGGAGCATCAACAGGGCCACCAGCGAGAGATGGACTATCAATGGAAAATCAAGCGGGAGTGGCCCCCAGCTAAAGGTCCAAAGGCCGGTGAAAAACTGCTTAACCATCACGACATCGGTACGGACCACGAACTGCATTATCAGACCACTGAAGCCGATAAAGCCGAGTACGAGCAGCCACAGATAGTCTGAAGGCGAAGAGATGTAGCGCACGCGATCAACGAAGATGCGCCGCAGAAACAGACCGCCAAGCCCGGCCACCATGGCAAAGCCTGCATACATGCCAAACGGCTGAATCAGTTCGAGTCCGGTCCAGAGCCATCCGGGCAACCAGGATGGTTCGATGAAATAGCGCAAGTGCCGCAGCAGCACCAGGAACAGGGCCATATGGAACATCCAGCCGAATATCCAGGTCCACTTGGTGCTTTTGAACAGACTTTCAAAAAACACCACTTCGCGAAACAGGCGCAGAACCACACCAGACTGGGTCACCGGAGCAGGTGTGGTGGGAATCTTTAAAGGAGCGGGAGTCCTGGCATACTGAATGACCTTCACCGCCAGGCCAAGCACCAGCACAAGGGTCGCAACGATAAACAGCAATGCGAAGAAAAGCGACATGTTCCTGCAGTCCTCTGTCGTTTATGCCAGAGCCCCATCATCGCCGCCGACGGCGGCGAGACAGGCTTACAGCTTAACTTTGCGAAGAGGGTGCCGCAGCACCCTCCCGCTCAGGTATATACCTTAGATACAACCGGTAGGCTTGGGCAGACCGGCGAAACGGCATGCCTGCTTGCCGGGGCCATAGGGGAACAGCGAATAGAGGTACTTGCTGTTGCCCTTCTCCTTACCCAGCTTCTTGCCAACCGCCTTGGTCAGCACGCGGACTGCCGGAGCGATCTGATACTCGTCATAGTACTCACGCAGGAAGTTGATGATGTCCCAGTGCTCGTCGGTCAGTTCCAGGTCGTCTTCCTTGGCCATG
>CAZJCM010000073.1:0-8163 GCA_964544655.1 uncultured Sedimenticola sp.
TCATTCCTCCTGTTACCAGTTTAGAGAAATGACACAGAATTCTGAACACTACCGCCTGTCCTGTCATCTTGCTTGGCGTGACAAGGCCTTGACCCGGGTGAGAATGGAATGAGTACTCTGGTTACTCCTGGGTAAGCTGCGTGCAGCTTTTCATTGTGCTCCTATTTCTTGGCGGTTAGAGGGAGCCACGATGCTACCGCAGCTTACCCTCTATCCGTCAAACAGAGTTGCACTTACAAGTTGAATTCACGGTTGAAGTAGAGACTTTATTACCCAGGTAACGACTTTATTTTCTCCGCACAGGATCGATCTACCCGGCAGAGCCTATTCCACCGTCACCGACTTGGCCAGGTTGCGCGGCTGGTCCACGTCGGTGCCCTTGATCACCGCCACATGATAGGAGAGCAGCTGCAGCGGGATGGTATAGACAATGGGAGCGGTGCTGGGGCAGATGTCGGCCAGGGTGAGGCTGCTGAACTTGTCCAGCCCGATCTTCACCTGCTCGTCACTGAACAGGAACAGCTCGCCACCGCGGGCGCGCACCTCCTGCAGGTTGGACAGCACCTTGTCCAGCAGGGGATCGTTGGGTAGAGCGCAGATCACCGGCATCTTCTCGTCCACCAGAGCCAGGGGGCCGTGTTTCAGCTCACCGGCGGGGTAGGCCTCGGCGTGGATGTAGGAGATCTCCTTCAGCTTCAGCGCACCCTCCATGGCGATGGGGTAGAAAGGACCGCGACCGAGGAACAGGGCACTCTCCTTGTCGGCGAAGGATTCCGCCATCGCCTTGATCGGGTCGTTCAGCTGCAGTGCCACATCCACCTGGCGGGGGAGGGCATGCAGCTCTTCGATCAGGCCGCGCAGCGCCGCCTCGTCATAGCCGTTGCGCTTGGCCAGGGCCAGGGCCAGCAGGCGCAGGGCCACCAGCTGGGTAGTGAAGGCCTTGGTTGAGGCGACACCGATCTCGGTACCGGCGCGGGTCATCAGGGCCACGTCGGACTCGCGCACCAGGGAACTCTCCGGCACGTTGCAGACCACCAGGCTGCCCAGGTAACCCATCTCCTTGCTGCTGCGCAGGGCGGCGAGGGTGTCGGCGGTCTCACCGGATTGGGTGATGCTGACGAACAGGGTCTTCTCCGGCACCACCACCTTGCGGTAGCGGTACTCACTGGCCACCTCCACCGAGCAGGGGATACCCATCTCCTCGAGCCAATAGCGGGCCACCAGCCCGGCGTGATAGCTGGTGCCGCAGGCGATGATATGGATGTTGCGGGTCTCGTCCAGCAGCGCCTTGGCCTCGTGGCCGAAACTCTCATCCAGCAGCCGCCCCTTGTGGATGCGCCCCTCCAGGGTCTCGGCGATGACACCGGGCTGCTCGAAAATCTCTTTCAGCATGTAATGGCGGTAGGGCCCCTTCTCGGCACTGCTGCTGCTCAATTTGGAGGAGCTGACCGGGCGCGTCACCTCGGCGCCGGACTTGTCGAAGATGCGCACCCCGTCGCGGCGGATCTCCGCCACGTCACCCTCTTCCAGGAAGATAAAGTTGTGGGTCTCGGGCAACAGGGCGAAGACATCGGAGGCGATGAAGTGCTCGCCGTTGCCGATACCGATCACCAGCGGGCTGCCGGCACGAGCCACCAGGATGCGGTCGGGATCGTCCGGGCTGGAGACCGCAAGGGCGTAGGCACCGACCAGCCGTGTCACTGCATTTTGAAACGCCTGCAGCAGGTCAGGCTCCTGTTCCAGGGCATCGGCCAGCAGGTGAGCGATCACTTCGGTATCGGTTTCGGAGACGAAGCGGTAACCGGCCTGCTCCAACTCCTGGCGCAGCTCGACATGATTTTCGATGATGCCGTTGTGCACCACTGCCACCCGTTCACCGCTCATGTGGGGATGGGCATTGCGCTCCGCCGGCATGCCATGGGTGGCCCAGCGGGTATGGGCGATCCCCAGATCGCCGTGCAGCAAATTCTCGTCCAGCCGCGCCTGCAGGGAGGCCACCTTGCCCACCGAGCGAATGCGCTGGATGCGCCCTTGCGGATCACGGATGGCGATGCCTGCCGAGTCGTAACCGCGATACTCCAGTCGTCGCAATCCTTCCATCAGGACCGGGAGGATGTCTCGCTGGCCAATGGCCCCTACGATTCCACACATATCACTTTTTCTCCTTGTGCGGCCGTTGCCAGCCGGGGATGGTGGTCTGCTTGCTCCGGCTCAGGGTGAGGCCACCCTCCGGCACATCCCGGGTAATGGTGGAGCCCGCGCCGATGGTGGCGCCAGCGCCCACCTCGACCGGAGCCACCAGTTGGGTATCGGAGCCGATGAAGGCGTTGTCGCCGATCACCGTGCGATGCTTGTAGGCGCCGTCGTAATTACAGGTGATGGTACCGGCGCCGATGTTCACTGAACACCCCACGCTGGTGTCGCCGACATAGCTCAGATGATTGATCTTACTACCCTGGGCGACAGCGGATTTCTTGATCTCGACGAAGTTGCCCACGTGCACCTGTTCCGCCAGCACGGTCTCAGGTCGCAGCCGTGAAAACGGCCCGATCCGACTGCCGGCCCCGACTTCTGCGTCCTCGATGACGCAGTTTTCGAAGATCTGCACCCCGTCACCGATACGGCTGTGGCGGATCACCGTGTTGGCGCCGATCCGCACATCGTCACCCAGGACCACATCCCCGGCGATCAGCACGTTGACGTCGATCTCCACATCGCGGCCCACCCGCAGGCTGCCGCGCAGATCGAAACGGGCGGGATCGCGCAGGGTGACCCCTTGCCGCATCAACCGGTCGGCCTGTTGCTGCTGGTAGTGACGCTCCAGCGCCGCCAGCTGCAGGCGGTCATTGATGCCCTGTACCTCATATTCGTCATCCGGCTGGGCGGTGCGCACGATCACCCCATCCGCCACCGCCATGGCGACGATATCGGTGAGGTAGAACTCACCCTGGGCATTGTCGTTTTCCAGCGCGCCGATCCAGCGCTCGAGGCTCTCCCGGCCGGCAATCAGGATGCCGGTGTTGATCTCACTGATCGCCAGCTCTTCGTGGCTGGCATCCTTCTGCTCCACGATACGCTGCACCCGCCCCTGCTCGTCGCGCACGATACGGCCGTAACCGGTGGGATCATCCAGGGTGACGGTAAGCAGGCCCAACTCGCTGGTCTCGGCCGCCAGTTGCAGGGCGCGCAGGGTCTCGCCGGTGATCAGGGGGACATCGCCGTACAGCACCAGTACCCGGTCCATCCCGGCCATCGCCGGCAGTGCCTGCTCCACCGCATGGCCGGTACCGAGCTGCTGGGACTGCTCCACCCAGAGCAGGTCCGGGTCGGAGAAGGCGGCGGGGACCTGATCACCGCCGTGGCCATAGACCACGACGATACGGGCCGCCTCCAACTCCCGTGCGGTGGCGATGACATGGCCCAACAGCGGCCGGTCGGCCAATGGATGCAGCACCTTGGGCAGGGCGGACTTCATGCGCGTTCCCTGGCCGGCGGCAAGAATGACGACTCCTAGTTTCATTTTTATCCTCTATCTCTCTCGGCTGTCAGCGCTGGCTTTCCGTCAGTATCGATGGCCAGCAGTGGTCAGCGATGGCCTGACAGGTTAACGGCCCGCTGCGGCCAGATCTTTACCAGGGGATCTGTGGAGAGTTCTGCCGTCGATGACCATCCCTGGCAACAATAAAGGGTCGAGCGGAAGGTTCCCGCTCCCGGAGGCGTCTGCGGCCAGGACGGCCGCAGTCGAGCCCCCATGGATGGGTTCACGGTGTCCTCCGGGAGGGGGAGTAGGGACCATATACGGTGTCACGCTGCCACCATACCCGTGGTTTTGCTACGGGACATACACAGCATGACTCCGACCTCTTGATAGGATCTCGCCTCCCGGCCTTGCCTAGTTCAACATGCCGCTGCCGGCGGCAGGATTCATATCCTCCACCGTGGCATCCCGCACTTCCAGGATCTTCACCCGCACCACCAGGGTCTTGCCCGCCATCGGGTGGTTGCCGTCCACGGTCAGCTTGCCGTCCTCTATCTTGCTGACAAAGAAGCTCTTCACCTCTCCCGCCTCATTCTGCATCTGCACCTCGGCGCCGATATGGCGAAACTGCGGCGGCACGTTCTCCAGGCTGTCGGTGAAGGTGAGGTCCGGATCGTGGGGGCCAAAGCCATCCTCCGGGGGCACCGTTATCTCCACCTCGTCCCCAACCCCTTTGCCGGCCACGGCGCGGTCCATCCCGCCTATCAGCTCCGTCTCACCGCCATGGATGTAGTTGACCGGGATATCGTTCTGCTCCAGCAGCTCCCCATCCTTCTCGGCAATAGTGTAGGTCAGGGAAACGTACTTTCCTGGTTTGATCACTTCTTTGGGCATTGGCGGCTCCGATAGTCTGGTGGTGTGCATACCATAATCCAAGAGGGATCGGAGTCAAACCGCCACGAGCCATCGGACTCATATGGCGATCCTCGATGCAATTTTACCCCGACCCCTTGTGTGCAGTGGCATGCGCTGGCGGGCCTGCAGGCGCGGCGCCAGCTTTCGGTATGCCGCATTGTAGCAACTTGCCCCGCCAGGGGGAAAATCGTTACTACGTCAGGACAATCAATCAGCCACACCCCGCACCGCAGCCAGGGCGGTCATATTGAGCAGACCGCGGACAGTGATCGACGGGGTGACGATGTGGGCCGGCTGGGCCGCTCCCACCAGGATCGGTCCGATGACGATGCCATCCGCCAGCACCTTCAGCAGATTGAAGGCGATATTGGCCGCATCCTGGTTCGGCATCACCAGCAGATTGGCCGCACCCTGCAGCTGGGAATCGGGAAGGCGCAGGCTGCGCAACGACTCGTTGAGGGCCATATCCGGGTGCATCTCGCCTTCCACCTGCAGTTCCGGTTGCTGCTGCCGGATGATCTCCAGCGCCCGCTGCATCTTACGTGACGAAGGGGTATCGTGGCTGCCGAAGTTGGAATGGGAGAGCAGGGCCACCTTGGGCTCGATACCAAACCAGCGCACCTCCTCGGCGCACAGCCTGGTGATCTCGGCGATGGCCTCCGCATCCGGCTCCGTTTGTACATAGGTATCGGCAATGAACAGGGCCCTGGCATGCAGCACCAGCACACTGAGGGAGGTGAGATGCTTCACCCCGGGAGCCATGCCAAGGATCTCCCTGATGTGTTTCAAATGGGTCTGATAGCTGCCGAGAAGACCGCACAACATCGAATCCGCATGTCCCTGTTTGACGATCATCGCCGCCAGCACGGTAGAGTTCGTGCGCACCAGGGCCCGCGCCTCGATGGGGGAGTAACCCTTGCGCGCAACCAACTTGAAGTAGGCATCGCAGTACTCTTTGTAATGGGGGTGATCCTGCGGGTCCACCAGCTGAAAGTCGCGATCGATGGTCAGCGACAGGCCCAGTTCCTGGATCCGCTGCGCCACCACCTTGCGCCGGCCGATCAGGATCGGACGGGCGATGCCCTGATCCAGTACCTGCTGGATCACCTGCAGCACCTTGGCCTCTTCACCCGCAGCGTACACCACCCGCGGCGGGTTCTCCCGCGCCCGATCGAAGATGGGCTTCATGGTCATGCCGGTACGAAACACCTGGCGCTGCAGGCATTCACGATAGGCCTTCAGATCCTCGATCTCACGCGTCGCCACACCTGATTTCATGGCTGCCTTGGCCACCTCCGGCGCGATGCTCTCCATCAACCGGGGATCGAACGGGCGGGGGATCAGATACTCGGGGCCGAACTGCAGGTTCTGCCCGCCATAGGCCGATTGCACGATGTCGGAAGGTTGCGCCATGGCCAGATCGGCGATCGCCTTCACGCAGGCCAGCTTCATCTCCAGATTGATCTCGGTCGCACAGCAGTCCAGCGCGCCGCGAAACAGAAATGGAAAACAGAGTACGTTGTTCACCTGGTTGGGGAAATCGGAACGGCCGGTGGCGATGATGGCGTCCGGTCGCACCGCCTTCACCAGATCGGGCATGATCTCCGGCACCGGGTTGGCCAGTGCCATAATCAGTGGCCGCTCTGCCATCTCCTGCAGCATCTCCTGTTTCAGCACGCCACCCACGGACAGGCCAAGGAAGATATCGGCACCGGGCAGCACTTCGGCCAGGGTGCGGGCGTCGGTATCGACGGCAAAGCGGGCCTTGTACTGATCCATCTCCTCGCTGCGCCCCTGGTAGACCACCCCGGCGATGTCAGTGACGATGATGTTCTCTTGCTTCAGCCCCAGCGCCATCAGGAGGTCGAGACAGGCGAGGGCGGCCGCGCCTGCGCCGGAAGCGACCAGACGGACCTCCTCGATCTTCTTGCCCACCACCCGCAATCCATTGACGATGGCCGCACAAACCACGATGGCGGTGCCGTGCTGGTCGTCATGAAACACCGGGATATTCATCCGTGCCTTCAGACCCTGCTCGATGATGAAGCATTCCGGCGCCTTGATGTCCTCCAGATTGATGCCACCGAAAGATGGCTCCAGCCGTGCCACCGTCTCGATGAATTTTTCCGGATCGAGTTCATCCACCTCGATATCGAACACATCGATATCGGCGAACTCCTTGAACAGTACCGCCTTACCTTCCATCACCGGTTTCGAAGCGAGGGCACCGATGGCACCCAGGCCAAGTACCGCCGTGCCGTTGGTCACCACCGCAACCAGATTGGCCCGGGCGGTGTAGTCTGCGGCAGTTGATGGGTCCTGCTCGATCTCATGGCAGGCAGCGGCGACACCAGGGGAATAGGCCAGGGCCAGATCACGCTGATTGGCCAATGGTTTGGTGGCCTTGATCTCCAGCTTGCCTGGACGGGGATAGCGATGATAATGCAGAGCGCTCTGTTTCAGGTCCTCGGACATGGGGATGATTCTCTAAATAAAATGGGATTGCGGCAATCGATGGCGCTGACTTTGCGCCTCGCTGACAGGATACAGAAAAAACGTTGTGAATATTCCGGCAGTTCGCAGGGTAAAATGCGAACCTCCATACTGCAGGCGGCTGTCGTCCGGGTCTGGGCTAATCTCTCCGGCGCCGGCTTTCCTTGCAGCCCCTCAGGGAAGGGTGGCCCACAGCATCATCAATCATCCTTTCTTCCAACCGGCACCACCAGCACCGGCCGGTCGGCATGCTGCGTAAGTTTACGGGCCGTCGATCCCAGCAGGGCAGAACTCAGCACCCGATTGACATGACTTCCAACCACAATGATATCCGCCTTGTATTTTTCTGCCTGACGCATGATCTGCTCTGCCGGCTGGCCACTCACCACAAGGATATCGGAGACCAACTGGTCGTCGTCACCCTCTATCAGCTCATCCTGATAAAACTTCTCCAGCCGACGACGCATCCGTTTCAATACCTTTTTCAGGATCTTTTTTTCCGACTGCAAGGCCTGTTTCTTATCCGGCAGATAGGCATTCAACACCCACTCACCGGTGGTACCCAATGGCTCTGCCACATGCAGCATGAGGATTTTGGCCCGATACTGCCTGGCCAGGCTGAGGGCATGGCGAAACACCGGGCGCATCTCGCCACCCAGGTCGGTGGCATAGAGGATGGTCTTATAGGTTGGAATGCTCATCGAATGCTCCCGGTATGATTGATAACTCCGCCTCTCATGGAATCGGACCGATGACCCGGTGCCGGTGCCGCCAAGGTGACAACGCTCAATTGTACCCCTTCAGGTAGTCGATGTATTCCGGCAAAAACAGGGAAACCTTTGGCACGTACGTAATGATCATCAGGAACAGCAGCAGCAATATCAGCCAAGGCAATGCCGCCTTGATCACCCAACCGATGCTGTTGCCGGTGATACCTGCGGTCACGAACAGATTCAGACCAACCGGCGGCGTCAACATGCCGATCTCCATATTGACCACCATGATGATGCCCAAGTGGATCGGATCGATGCCGAGCTTGGTGGCGATTGGAAACAGGATCGGCGCCATGATCAGCAGGATCGCAGACGGCTCCATGAAGTTTCCTGCCACCAACAGCAGCAGATTGACCACGATCAGAAAACCCCAGGCTGGCAACCCCCAATGGACAATGGTATCGGCGATGACATGGGGGATTCGCTCGGTGGTCAGCACATGGGCAAACAGCATGGCGTTGGCGATGATGAACAGCAACATGATGCTCACCTTGGCCGCATCCA
>CAZJCM010000074.1:0-7366 GCA_964544655.1 uncultured Sedimenticola sp.
TCTCGTGTCTACTGTGGGCGGTGGGTGGTTCCAGGGAGCGCTGGGCACATTGCTCCAGTGCCCAGGCATCGACCCAGACCCGTTCTGGATTGATGCTGGCGCGACGATTGGCATGGAGAATGGTGTCACTGCTTCCCAGCAGCTTGCGCAGGCGGTGGATGCCGGTTTTCAGACGCTGGTATGCGTTCGCCGGCTCCAGTTCCGGCCACAGCTGTTCCATCAGGCGCTCGCTGTCGATACCCTTGTCGCCGGCGGCGATCAGATGAACCAGGAGCCGGTAGAGACCGCTCGATGCCTTGCCGTCGATGCTGGCCGCCGAATCACCAATCAATATCCTGATCTGTCCAAGGATATGGATGCGGCACGGCCAAGGCCAGTTGTTCTGCCGCAGTATCGCATCATTGGGCGGTTTCAGCTCCAGGGCGGAGATCAGCCGGCGTACGTACTCCGGTGCTATCTCCTGCTGCAATGCGATGGCGCAGAGGCTGGCGAGTTCTGACAGGCGTAGCCACGGAACGGCAAAATAGCGTTGCCGGGCGCCAATGGGAAGGGCGGCCTGCAAATAACGGATGACCGCCTGCCGTTTCCCTTTTTTACGGGCAATTGCGGCCCCCTGCAGAGAGGCTACGAACAGTAGGTTGTCGCTGTGATAGCGCTGGCTCTGGCGGCGAATCCGGCCGATCTGTCTCAGTGCCGGCGCTATCTCTCCCTGGTCCATCCAGATAGCGGCGAGGCTGAGACCATAATAAAGGGGGGAGTAGGCGAAGCCGCTGTCGCAAGCGATACGGTAGGCCTGGTGTGCATAGCCGCTTGCCTCGTCGGCATGCCCCTTAAGCCACGCCAGATAGGCCATGAAATGGTAATGAATGGCCTGGTCATGGGGACGAGGGTTGAGCTGCAGGCGCCGCTTCAGCAGCGCCAGCCACTCCTTCACCTGAGCCGTCTGCTCCAGCGCGCAGCTCTTGAACAGGATGCAGTTGAGCATGGGAATGTCCCAGTGTGGCTGTTGTAGTTCCTCACTCAGTTGCAGGCCTTCCCTGACCACCTCTTCGCAGGCCTCCCCCTGGTCAGAGAACCAGTACAGGTGGGCGGCATGAACCACGTGGTAGATGCAGTCGGTGAAGTTCTGTTTGGATGACTTCCCCAACTTGCTGCTCAAGGTCTCCAGGACCAGGGTGGAATTGGCGCGGTCGCCAACCCCCCAGGTGTGATGGATCATCAGCTGCAATCCGCGCAGCATCAGGTCTGGAGAGAATTTCTGACAATTCAGTTGCTGCAGGCTCAGCGTCTCCCAGAATGGGAGTTCCGGGTGGTCCGGGCGGCGAATGGAGATACCGGCAAAGGCAGACCGGGAGAGGCCGTTCAGCAGGTCATTCCTACCTGTTCGTTCTGCCTCCAGGCGCAGCGGGCCAAGCATATCGATCCAGGGATCAAGGGCGGAGCAGTCGTCCCATTGCAGCCACAGCACATCGATGATGGCGGCACAGCAGGCGCATTGACCCGCCAGATCCTGCCTGTCCCTGAACCAGTGGAAGGCCCGTTCCAGCGGTGGGCAGGCGGCAAGGAGATCGCTATGGGTCAGGCAGATTCCAAGCCAGTAGTCCAGCCATGGATGCTGGATGCGTTGATTGGCCGGCAGCGTGAGGAGGAGGTGCTGTAACGCCGGGCCGTCACCTCGTTGGATCCAGACCGCTGCGTGCCGGACGAGGTGGGTACTCAGTGGCTGCCACGCCTCCGCCTCCACCCATTGCGGTATCTTGCTCTCCCATGCACGATCCGGGTGGCCTGTCAGTCCATCGGGCAATTGATCCATGGCCGTAGCTTAATCTAGTGGCGCCGGTTTGTCAGACTGATGGACTCATCTGATCTCTGCATCCCAGTGGCAAATCTGGCCGTCAAGCCATTCGTGGCGGGGCGCTGATCCTCCCTGCAAAGGATACCATGCGTTCCCGGACCACCGCATGGCATCGCTCCTACGGTACAGGCAGACTCAATGGGTAACCGGGTTAGTGTCATCCCGCTGTAACCTGTATAAAGCAGAATTAAAGCGCTACACTGCTGGATGCTTGCATTCGTGCAAGATCAGCTATCTGTCGCTGGGCCACCTGAGTCCGCATAATAACCATCAGAGGATGACGAATAAGATGATCGAACTAAAACGACTGGCTGTATCTTTAGCACTCGCTTCTACACTTGGCATGGTGTCAGGCGTTCAAGCCGAGACCCTGCGGCTCCTCACCTGGGGCGGCTATGCGCCGAAAAAGGTGGTCGATCTGTTTCAGAAGGAGACGGGCATCAAGGTCAAGGTGACCAAATCCAATAACGAGGACATGATTTCCAAGTTACGGGCCACTGGCGGTGCCGGCTTCGATCTGGCGCAGCCTAGCCAGGACCGGATCGCCGGTGCCCAGGCGGACTTCAATATCTATAAGCCGATCGATCTCTCCCGGATCAACAAGGGACTGTTCATCAACTCCATGCTGCAGGCCACGGTGAAGAATACGACCGTCGGCGACAAGGTCTATGGCGTACCCCATGTATGGGGCACCAGCGGCCTGGTGGTGAACCGTAAGAAGGCGCCGGGGGTAAAGGATTATGCCGACTTGTGCGATCCGGCTCTCAAGGGCAAGGTCTCTTACCGCCTGAAACGTCCCACCCTGATCGCCTTCGCCTTCGCCATGGGTGAAGACCCGTTTGCGGCCTATAACAACACGGCGGACTATAAGCAGATCCTGGCCAAGGTGGAGAAGAAACTGATCGCCTGCAAGCCCAATGTAAAGAAATACTGGAGTGGTGCGGATGACCTGCTGAATCTGATGCGCTCCGGTGAGGTGGTGGCGGCCATGGCTTGGGATGCTGGCGGGTGGAAGCTCAACAAGGACAATCCTGATACAACCTTCGTTGCACCAGCGTCTGGCGCCCTCGGTTGGATCGATACCTTCGTGCTGCCGCGCAAGAGCAAGGCCGAGGATGCCGCCTATAAGTGGATCAACTTCGTCATGCAACCGAAGATCGCAGCCATGATCACGACTGCCGCAGGCAACTTCACCGCCTCCAAGGGGTCGTCAGAATATGTCGAAGAGGGGCTGAAAAAGCGCTTCCAGGAGAGTTTCCCCCAGACCGCCATCGACAACATCAAGTGGTATCCACCGGTGCCTGCCGGTCTGGAAGAGATGGAAGGCAAGGTATTGGACCGGGTAAAAGCTGCTAAATGAACCATGGGGGCCAAGGATCCAGGCCCCAGTACAGGAACCTCTGAATTGATTATGGGACTGGTGATCTGCGGCATGAAATTGTCCGGATCAAGGCGTGAATCGCAGCCAATAGCAGGACTATTGGCAAGATTCACGCCCCTAGGAAGTACCCTTGGGGGCACGCAGAGATGGGTGATTTCAACCGCAAGGCGCAGTTCCATGAATTGATCAGAGGTTCCTGAAGATATTCACCCAAGGGGCTTCATGGATAACGCGATGGCGTTTGGGCGTCCTGTCTGTCACCAGGCAGGGTGGCCATATGACCATACGGGCTCCTGATGTCTCCTTCCACCAATGTTCGATGAGCGTTTCCCCGATCCTGGTCCCTTAAACTATGCTTGATCTCGAATGCAACAATCTGACCAAGTGCTTTGGTGACTTTACAGCTGTAGACAGAGTTTCGCTGTCGGTGCCTCAAGGCAGCTTCTTTTCCATACTTGGCCCCTCCGGCTGTGGCAAGACAACCCTGATGCGAATGCTGGCCGGTTTTGAACGACAGGACAGCGGTGATATCCACATCAAAGGGGTGTCCATGACGGGCATTCCGCCCAATAAACGGCCGGTCAACATGGTGTTCCAGCATCTGGCGCTGTTTCCCAACATGACGGTGGCCGGCAATATCGGCTACGGCCTGCGCCGACGCCGGGTGAACAAGCGGGAGATTGGCCGCCGGGTACAGGACGTACTGGAGCGGGTAGGGTTGGGGGATGCCGGTGGCAAGCGCATCGACCAGCTCTCCGGTGGCCAGAAACAGCGGGTGGCCATTGCCCGCTGCCTGGTGCTCAACCCGGCACTGTTGCTGCTCGATGAGCCGCTCGGTGCGTTGGACCTGAAGCTGCGGGAACAGATGAAGGTGGAACTGAAGAAACTGCAGTCGGAGTTCGGCACTACCTTCATCTATATTACCCATGATCAGTCGGAGGCGCTGGTGATGTCTGACCAGGTGGCGGTGATGAATCATGGCCGGTTCGAGCAGATGGGCACGCCGCAGGACCTCTATTACCGGCCCGAGACCCCGTTCGTCGCCGCCTTCGTTGGTGATAACAATCGCTGGTCGGGGCGGGTGCAGAAGCGTGAGGGGGGGATTCTAACTGTCATCACAGCGGGCGGCATGGAGATGAAGGCGTTGTGGGCCCATCCTGAACATGAACACCCGGGTGATGAAGTGGATGTGTTCGTGCGCCCGGAGATGATCCGTATCGGCCTGGCGGCACCCGCTGCGGATGATGCAGCGGACAATCACATTAGCGCCCGCGTCACCAGCCTGCTGTTCGATGGCGCCCGCAGCCAGTTGCTGGTGCAGTCGGAACACGGGAATCAGGAGCTGATGGTGAATCTGCCCCAGGCCCCGGAGTATGCCGCTCTGAAGCCGGGTGACCGGGTCTGGCTGAGCTGGGACAGTCGGCAGGGACACGCCTTCGCGGCCGGGGCAGAGCGGTGAACCGGCCAGCCTTCCGTCTGGGATTATGGCTCCTGCTGACGCCGCTGCTGTTGTGGCTGTTGTTGCTGATCCTGCTGCCCCATGTGGATATGTTGACGATCTCTCTGCGTGAGCGGGTAGGACCGGGGGAGTACGCCTTCAGCCTGAAGAACTATCTTGCCTTCTTCGAGGAGCCGCTCTATTGGCGCACCTTTGCCCGCACTGCCTCCATGTCAGTGCTGGCCACTGTGTTGACGCTGGTGATCGCCTTTCCGGTCTCCTACTATATCGCCAAAATGCTGCGCGGCCGGAGCAAGAATCTGCTGTTTCTGCTCTGCCTGATCCCGTTCTGGGTCAGTGAATTGGTGCGCACCTATGGCTGGATGATCCTGCTGCGGGAGTCCGGCCTGGTCAGTGGTCTGTTGCAATGGACCGGTCTGGCGGACGGGCCGGTAGAGATGCTCTATAACGATGTGGCGGTGATGGTGGGGTTGGTCTATACCGCCATGCTGTTCATGGTGGTGCCCCTGATCACCACACTTGACAGCCTGGATGACGCCCAGATCGAGGCCGGCTACGATCTGGGTGGTAATGGCTGGAATGTGCTGTGGGAGGTGATCGTTCCCCATGCGATGCCCGGCATCGTCTCCGGTTGTATCGTGGTCTTCATGCTCACCCTGGGCAATTATCTGACGCCGGTGCTGATTGGCGGCAAGGACAGTCTCTGGTTCACCGAGCAGATCTACACCCAGTTCATTACCCGCTTCAACTGGGAGCAGGGTTCTGCCTTCGGCATGTTGCTGTTGGTGCTCTCCTCATTCATGGTCTGGGCCGGACTCAAGTTGAGCCGCCAGTCGTTTACCCGGGTGATGAGCTGATGATTCCCTCGATCCCGCAGAGCAGGTACTTTCAGGGTATATACCGCACCTATGTGACCCTGTTCTTTCTGTTTCTTGCCGCACCGTTGCTGGTGGTGGCGGTATTCGCCTTCAATGACAGCCTGTTTCCTTCCCTGCCCTGGGGCGGCTGGACCCTGGACTGGTTTTTCAATGACACGGAACCCAAGCTGGGAATCTTTCATGACGATGACCTGCTCGGCAGCATTGTCACCAGCTTCACCGTCGCCCTGTTCGTTACCCTGTTCTCCCTGGCCTTGGCCACCAGCAATGCCTTCCTGTTCGAGCGCCAGCAGTTCGTCGGTAAGAATTTTCTTTATATTCTCATGCTTACGCCCCTCGTTATTCCTGGAGTCATCCTTGGTGTGTCGATTCTCATCTTCGGCAGCAGCATCGCCAATGGGATTGAGGAGATGACCGGATATGATCTGGAGCTGCTGCGCCCCAGCCTGCCACTGGTGATCATCGGCCAGTTCGCTTTCATCACCACTATCTGCACTCTGATCATTGCCGCCCGTCTGCGTAAGTTCGATTCCAGCCTGGAGGAGGCGGCGATGAATCTGGGGGCCAGCCGTCTGGAGGCGGTACGTACCGTAACCCTACCGTACCTGCGCACGGCACTGATTGGTGCCGGTGTGGTCAGCTTTCTGATGTCCTTCGAAAATTTCAACACTACGCTGATGCTGGTGGGATCGGATGCACCACTGACTATCGCCATGTACGACCGCCTGCGGGAGGGCTCCACGCCGGTCCTGAACGCGGTCTCACTTTTGCTGATGCTGGGTTCCGCCTGCCTGGCTCTGCTCAGTGTGGCCGTGCAGCGCAAGCGGTGATAGTCAGTCTTGCCGCAGCTGCTGCAGCAGAGGATGCCGGAGCATGGTGCCGATGTTCCGGGTCTCTATCAGTCCGATTCCAGACTCGGCATATGCCAATGCCCGGGCCGGATCGGTGATGTCATACAGCATCCATTCCCAGGGACCGTTCCATAGCGGGCTACCGCTGGGAAACAGATCTTCCCCAATGATCAGATATTCTGGTTGAATATCTTCTGCGATCCTCTGCTCCTTTTCACTGTACTGTTCCAGCACCCAACCGATGGGGTATTTACCCACGCTCCTGGCCTGCAGCAGGAGTTCCATGTTGTAAGAGATGATGACGCACTGGTGGCGAATGACCTCGATTGCTTCCAGTGTGGCGGTAAGGATGTGCCCGATACCGAACCGGTCCAGGCTTTCCTGTTTTATTTCGACAAAGGCCCTGGTCGCGGGATAACGTCGCATCAGTGCGCACATCTCCCGCAGGGTGGGGATCGGGGTGGGCATAAAACGTTCGCCCAAACGATCGGGTTCATGGCAGCTGATACCGGCCAGGTCGGCAGATTGAAGCTGCAGAAGATTGCCGGATCTGCCGCAAGTCCGCTGTAATTCCACATCATGGAAAACGACCAATGTGCCATCTGCGGTCGATTGGATGTCGAACTCTACACAGGGCGCACCACACTGAAGCGCCGCCTCGATTCCCCGCAGGCTGTTCTCCGGGTATCGTTCCATATAGCCACGATGCGCGACTAACTGAGGGATATTCATCTCTGATCTGCTTCTGTCTGGTATTGCCGTTGATTTTGGGCGCTTGCCAATGGATGCCATCGCCCAGAGTTCAGGGGGGTTCAGCATTCTCCAGACACCATAGTCTATTTTGGTGATGTTCTCGCTACAGGGCGGGTTATAATTTATTATTTTTCAACACTGCTGTCCCATAAACGCCCTCTCCCTCAGGGAGAGGGTTGGGGTGAGGGG
>CAZJCM010000075.1:0-7315 GCA_964544655.1 uncultured Sedimenticola sp.
CCATGCCATCGATAGGGGACTTGATCACCGCCTTCTTCAAATTGGTCTCGTCCGAATTCAGGGCCGCCTGGGCCTGGGTGATCTGGGCCCGGGCGATGGATCTGGATGCCTTGGCCCGTTCGTAGGCCGCCAGATCGGTTTCCAGTTCCTGCTGGGTGCAGAGTGCCTTCTTGGACAGTTCCCGGCAGCGCTTGAGCTTGAGTTTGGTCTCCAGCAGCGTGGCTTCGGCCTCCTGCAGACGCGCCTTGGTAATCTCGTAGGCGGCGCGGGACTGCAGCACCTTGGCCTTGAGTTGATCGGTGTCGAGGTAGGCCAGGACCTGTCCCTTGCGCACCTTGTCGTTGTAGTCCACCTCCACGGCGCGGATGGTCCCGGACAGTTCACTGCCCACGTCCACCTGGTTGACCGGCTGCAGGGTGCCGGTGGCGCTGACCTTTATCACCAGATCGCCGCGGCCGACGGTTGCGGTGGTGTAGTGGTAGCGGGGGGTGGCCTTGTTCTTGGGCAGATAATAATAGTAGTAGGTTCCTGCTCCGGCGATGATGCTTATCGCCAGCAGCCACAACAGCCAGCGCCGGAGCGGGCCTTTGTTATCGTTCAGACCCAGCGTCTCGGCAATTTCATCGTCCGAGGGGAATCCGGGAGTCGCTTCTGTCGGCATGGTTTGACCTGTAGCTTGGACCAGCCTGCACTCCAGCAGCCGGGAGCCAGGCGTCCGATGAGATGAAATCTTCCTGTCGCAACCTTGCTCGACCCGGAGAATCCAACGGCTGCAATGGCGATTCTCCGGACAGACATCGAATCTCATCCCTGAACAGCGGTTCGAGGGTCGGAACCATACGGCGATGAGGTGTTTGAACATAGGGGGTAGGGTGAAATCCCGCATCATTTTCAGGATTTCGAACAGATATGTGGTCGATTGGTCCGTGATATGGCCCAGGTATCGTGTGATTTACCGCACTGCAGTCCTTGGGTCTGTGCTGGCTGTTGACGGCATAAGTTGACTGTGAAAATATATAAGCAATTAATCACTCACAATTGATGAGAATGGGAAAATCCCACGAAGAGAGAAAGCAGGAGATCATCCAGAGCACCCTGGAGTTGGCTGCGGAACAGGGCGTGAAGAAGGTCACCACCCAGGCGATTGCTGACCGTGTCGGCATTGCCCAGCCTACGGTGTTCCGCCACTTCAAGACCCGGGATGACATCTTTGCAGGTGCCATCGCCTGGCTGGCCGATAAACTGTTTGTGGTGTTGGATGCAACCTTGAGCGAGCAGATGCCGCCGGACCGGCGATTGCAGAAAATGATCAGGACCCAGCTCGAATTCGTTGCTCAACACAAGGGGCTGCCGCGCATGCTGTTCTCGGATCGTCTGCACCTGGAATCGCCGATCTTGAAAAAGGCGGTCCAGAAGGTGATGGGCCGCTATACCGGGCGGGTAGCCGATGTGATCCAGGCTGGCATAGATTCCGGCTGCTTCGATCAGAGCCTGGACCCGGATGAGAGCGCCCGCTACGTGGCGGGCGCCATCCAGGGCCTGATCATGCGCTGGTCCATATTCGATTTCAGTTTTCGTCTGGAGGATGAATCGGATCGGTTGTGGGGTTTTATCCATGCCGCCCTGCGAGGGCATCCATAAAGGCCATCTTGAATTTTCAAGGTGGCCAGAAAAACAGGAAATATGAGGAGATAAGCGCTGTGTGTAAGTTTTGCTGGGGGACGTTGTTGCTGCTGGTCCTGGTCATTGCAGGGGGGGTCTATAAATTTGGTTTTCTTGGAAGCACGCTGCCCGCAGGGGATGGACGGCTGGCTATTCAACTGAACAGTGGTGAGCGCAATCTGGTGCTGTCTGAGATGCGTTCCTTTCTGGAAGCCGTGCAGGTCATCACTGAAGGTATGACGGAAGAGGATATGGACAAAGTGGCCTCAGCTGCCCGCAAGGTGGGACTCAGTGCGCAGCAGGGGGTGCCTGTGTCGCTGATGGGGAAGCTGCCGATGGCGTTCAAACAGTTGGGTATGGATACCCACCGGAAGTTCGATCAGATCGCCATGGATGCAGAACAGTTGGGTGATGTGGGGCAGACCCTGGAACAGTTGAGCGTATTGCTGCGGAACTGTGCCGGCTGTCATGCGGGTTACAGCCTGGTGGCTGTCGAGGCCCAATAGACAGGGTGGAGGGGGCAACACTGCCCTCTTTATCGAATGATTTGTAAGTAATCAATTGCTAGATATTTGAGAGTGGCGGCCGTCGGCCGGATTGGGCATAGTTGAAGTTGCTTTCGATGCTGTTATCGGGAGCCGGTGAGACGGCAGGCGCGACGTGCTGAAAATAACGCCCGGCCGATGTGATCTCAGGGTAGAGACCGTAAAAACCATACGAGGAGTAAAGAGAAATGAACAGACGCAAGAAGATGGATCATAAGAGACTGCTGACTGTGCTGGTTCCCCTGCTGTTGGCGGGCGGAACGGCAGCGGCGATGCCTCCGTCAGGTCCTCTGGCCTTCGATGACTTCGATCTCAACGGGGATGGTGTCATCACCCGGCAGGAGATGGATCAGGTGCGCAGTCAGCGGATGGGTGCCGCCAAGGGGCCTGCCGCAATGGCCATGCCGGCGCAACCGGCCGCCGGCCGCGGTATGGGGCGGGGTGGACAGGGCCGGCAGATGCCCACGTTCAAGGAGTTCGATCTGAATGGCGACGGCACTCTGACCGAAGAGGAATTCATCGAAGCCCGTGGACAGCGGGTGGCCCAGCGGGCGAAGGAGGGTCGGCAGATGCGGGGGCTGTCCGGCATGATGCAATTCTCGGAGTTGGATCGAAACGGTGATGGTCGCGTGGAGCCGGGCGAGTTCCAGGCTGGCATGCTCAGACACCAGCAGTCCCATATGCAGAACAGGGGCTATGGTCGGCGGGGTATGGGGCGGCCCGGTGTCGGCATGATGGATCAGGATGGCGACGGTTATATTTCGCAGCAGGAATTCGAGGCGGCGCGTACACGACACATGACCATGCGTGGCTGGCCCGGCATGGCCAGACCGATGCCCCCGCAGCCGCCCATGTTCCCCGATATCGATACGGATGGAGACGGGCAGATCTCACCCCAGGAGATGGACGCCTTCCGGGCAGCGCGGATGCGCGGATACTGGCCCTACCCCAAATAGACCAGAGTGACGGTGGCCAGGGGTTCGACCGGTGGTGTCTCCACCTGCTGATCCCCTGGCGGCTACCCCCAATGAAATCAATTTAAGGAACTTCTGATCAATCCTGGGGTAGGCGGATTGTGGAATGAAATTGCCCAGATCAAGGGGTGAATCGCAGCTAATAGCAGGACTATTGGCAAGACTCACAAGGCAGAGACGGGTGATTTCAGCCGCAAGACGCTGTTCCATGAATTGATCAGAGGTTCGTTAACATATCGCCCCTGCCTTGCAGGGGTGAAGGAGTTGTTTTGAGCGGCCGAAAGAAGCGTTTTCTGTACAGTGTGCTGTTTCTGCTGGCAATAGCAGCCGTCATTGCGCTGATACTAGTGAAGGGTCCTCTGGCCCCGGTCAAGGTGCAGACGGTGCTGGTACAGAAAGGGGAACTCCGACCTTCCCGATTCGGCGTGGGCACCGTGGAGGCGCGCCACAGCTACGATATCGGACCCAACCGCAGCGGCCGTCTGCTGGATCTTCGAGTGGATCATGGGGACCGGGTCCGGAAGGGACAGGTCCTGGGAGAGATGGATCCGGTGGATCTGATCGACCTTCTGCGCGGTGCCGGCAAGGCGGTGCAGAAGATGGAACATCTGATTGAAGCGGCCCAGGCCAGAGTAGCCGAGGTCAAGGCGCGGCTGAAACTGGCCAATGACGATGCCCGCCGGTATCGGGAACTGGGTCGGAAGAAGCAGGTGAGTCAGGAACTGGTGGAGGCCAAGATCACGGAGGCACGCGCGCTGGCTGATCAGTATAAGGGGGTCCAGGCCGATCTGGATGCTGCCAGACATGACCTGGAGAAGGCCAGGGCCGATCGGGATGCCATGCAGGCACAGATCGATGACCTGCGCCTGCTGAGTCCGGTCGATGGCTTGGTGGTGGCCCGTAAGGTGGAACCCGGCTCCGTGGTCATGTCCGGATCCCCGGTGCTGCAGATCATCGATCCCGCTACGCTCTGGGTACGAGCCCGGATCGACCAGAAGGGCAGCGCCGCTCTAGCCGTGGGGCTGTCCGCCGAGATCCTGCTGCGTAAATATCCGGAATCTCCCTTACCAGGCAAGGTCGCCCGTCTGGAATTGATCGCCGACAGTCTGACCGAAGAACGCTGGGTGGATGTGGTATTTGAGAAGAGACCGGAAGATATCGCCATCGGCAGCCTGGCCAACGTGACCATTCGGCTGCAGGCGGTCAAGGATGCGCTGTGGATTCCCGCCGCGGCCCTGCATCGGCGTGATGGCAGGGACGGCGTCTGGGTGCTGGATGGTGGCAGGGCGAGATTCAAGCCGGTGCAGGTTGGCGTCCGAACCCTGGACGGCAAGGTACAGGTGAACGGTGGGCTCAGCGAAGGTGACGAAGTGATCAGCTATACGGCCCGTCCTCTCGAGGAGGGTACCAAACTGCAGGCGGAAGCTGGTGATTAGTCTCGCCTATCGTGATGTGGCCAACGGCTTCGGCCGGTATCTGGCTACCGGTCTGGGTCTGGGTCTGCTGATCGGTGTCACCCTGACCATGGCCGGTGTCTATCGCGGCATGGTGGACGACGGCAAGGCGCTGCTGCGCTCGGCGGCGGCCGACATCTGGGTGGTGCAGCAGAACACCCTGGGGCCTTTTGCCGAGCCGTCATCCCTGCCGGATGAGATGCTGAGGGGCATTCTAGCCATGCCGGGGGTGAAGGAGGCGGGCAACGTGGCCTATCTGACCATGGAGGTGGTGGATGGCGACAAGAGTGTGCGGATCATGCTGTCGGGCTATGAACCGGGCCGCCCGGGCGGGCCGGAGTATCTGATCGCCGGCCGGCGCATCTCCCGTTCCCACTATGAACTGGTGGCCGATGTGCGGACCGGTTTCAATGTGGGTGATGTGATTCCGATCCATCGTCACGACTATACCGTGGTGGGGCTTACCGCAGGATTGCGTTCACCGTCCGGTGATCCCATGGTGTTCCTGCCGCTCAAGGACGCGCAGGAGATTCAGTTCCTGAAGGACAACGATGCGGTATCCAGGGACAAGCGGCAGCTGGAGGAGAACCCGCGGCTCAACCCGCCGTCCAACCCGACCTTGATCGAAGCGGTGGAGGCCAGTCTGTTTTCCAACAACCGGGTGAATGCGGTGCTGGTCCGGCTGCAGCATGGCTACGATGACCAGGAGGTGGCGACAGAGATCCAGCAGTGGCTGCGCCTGACCGCCTACACCAAGGCGGAGATGGAAGAGATCCTGATCGGTCAGTTGATCGCTACGGCGTCCAAGCAGATCGGCCTGTTTCTGGTCATCCTGACCGTGGTCAGCGCTGCCATCGTCGCCCTGACCATCTATTCCATGACCCAGACCAAGTTGAAGGAGATCGCGGTGCTGAAGCTGATCGGTACCCCCAACCGATTGATCTCCAGCATGATCGTACAGGAGTCCATGGGACTCGGCGTGATCGGTTTCATCGCCGGTAAGCTGGCCGTCACCTACTGGGCGCCCCTGTTTCCGAAGCATGTGGTGTTGCTGGAGCAGGATACCCTGATCGCCCTTGCCATCACCCTGGTGATCTGCCTGCTGGCCAGCATCGCCGGTGTACGTTCTGCCGTTCGGGTCAGTCCCGGCTCGGCCATTGGAGGTTAGCCCAGCCATGCAGCAGACCACCGCACCCGCTATCCGCATCGAGGATCTCAGCAAGACCTACGGCAGCGGCAGCTCTGCAGTCCAGGCCCTGAAGCATGCCAGCATGTATGTGATGCCGGGTGAGGTGGTGGGACTGCTCGGTGCCAGTGGCTCCGGCAAGACCACCCTGCTGCAATGCCTGGGGGCCATCATCGATCCGTCGGGCGGACGCATGATGCTGGGAGACGAGGTGATCTTCGATGGGGAGTGGAAGTACCCCGACCGCCGCACCCTGCGCCGGGACCGTATCGGTTTCGTGTTCCAGCGCCCCTACCTGATTCCGTTTCTGGACGTGCTGGAGAACGTGGCCATGCTGCCCATGCTGCAAGGCAAGTCGAACGGCGCCGCCTATGGGCGTGCCCGGGAGTTGCTGGAGACGCTGGGCATCGAGGACCGGGCCGGTATGCGTATCGAACAGCTCTCGGGCGGTCAGCAGCAACGGGTGGCCATCGCCCGGGCCCTGGCCAACCATCCGCCGATTATCCTGGCAGATGAGCCCACCGCCCCCCTGGACAGCCATCGGGCCATGTCGGTGATGCAGCTGTTGCACGAGATGGCGGCACGCTCCGATACGGCCATCATCGTGGTGACCCATGATGAGAACATCATCCCGGTGTTCAAGCGGCTTTACCGGTTGCGTGATGGAGTACTGCACGAGGAGCGGGGGGAGGGACGGCCCATCGTGGTGGATACCGCCGCTATGGAATAGTCAGGGACGACCGGGAGCGTCCTTGCGGGGGTCGGCGCAGCACCGCATCGATGCGCGCCAGCAGTTCCTGGGGATTGAACGGTTTGGGCAGGTAGTCGTCGGCCCCGCGGGATCACCGCGGAGCCGGACAATGTCAACGACGGCGGCCACCTCCCTGACCATAGCGTTTGCCCTGACCGCCACCGCTGCCGTCCCTGAGTCGGCTGCGGGTCATGCTGCCCTGGCCGTTCGCCGACCCGGATGCGCTGCGGTATCCTCCCAAGCTGCCATCACTGCGCATGCTCATCCGCTCCTCCTGTGACATGCTCTGCATGCGTGACTGCCGCTCGCTGCGGTAGGCATCCCGGTCTTCACTGCTCATATACCGGGCCTGGTCGCGCATCTGGAATAGTTCCTCGTTGGAATAGCTGGTGAAATCCACGGCCAGTATCTGACCGGCGACAAACAGGCCGGCGGCCAGTGTCAGTATCTTGATCATAATCCCGTTTTTCATCTCATTGCTCCTTGGTGACTCGTGTGTCAGTCGATGTAAAGTGGAACAGGGGGGGGCGCGGCACGCCCACTTGGCCTCATTTAGCGATGGCCACCACCGCCACCGCCACCACCGCCACCACCGCCGCCGCCACCGCCGCCACCGCCACCACCGGCACCGGCATTACCACCGGAGCCCAAGCCACTCGGCGCAGCATTGTCCTGACGGGCCTCGTACCCCAGCCCGAGACGGCACACCCTACCACCTGAACAGGAAATGCTTCAGTCCACGG
>CAZJCM010000076.1:0-6662 GCA_964544655.1 uncultured Sedimenticola sp.
CCGCAGCTTACCCTCTAACCGTCAGTCGAGTTGCACTTACAAGTTGAATCCGCGAGATCATATCCATCTCCACTTTTCTAATAATGGCTCTCTAAATAGCATACGGAACTATATACACCATTGACGGAATCAGGCTCAGGCAGGGATGCAGGCCAGGGAGTCAGGTGTACACGGGCTAACTTAACCCTTGATGCAGATCATGGGCTGAAGCCGCGCCACCTTACGGGCAAGACCGGCCTGGTGGGCGGCCTCCACCACTGCCGAGACGTCCTTGTAGGCGGATGGTGCCTCTTCGGCTATACCGCGCATGGAGGGACTGCGGATCAGTATGCCCTGAGCCGCCAGATCATCGACCACCTGCCTGCCCCGCCATTGGCGGGTGGCGGCACGCCGACTCATGGCCCGCCCGGCTCCATGACAGGCAGAACTGAAGGCGCGGGACTCTGTCTCCTCGCAGCCGCACAGGATATAGGAGGCGGTCCCCATGGAACCGCCAATCAGCACGGGCTGACCCAGGGTGCGAAATACTTCCGGCAGGTCGGGGTGCCCTGGCCCAAACGCCCGCGTGGCGCCTTTGCGGTGAACGAACAGGCGGCGGGGTGTGCCATCGATCAGGTGCACCTCCTCCTTACAGGTATTGTGGGATACGTCGTAGAGCAGCTTCAATGCCACCCCGGGGAATACCCGGGAAAAGGCGCGACGAGTCAACTCCGTGATGATCTGCCGGTTGGCCAGGGCGCAGTTGATCCCCGCCCGCATGGCCCCGAGATAGTCCTTCCCAACCCTGGAATGGATGGGAGCACAGGCCAGTTCCCGGTCCGGCAGGTGAATGCCATGCTGGCCGGCCGTCATCACCATCTTTTTCAGAAATTCGGTACCGATCTGGTGCCCCAGTCCTCTGGATCCACAGTGGATGCTTACCAGGATATTACCCTCCTCGATCCCGAACACCGCCCCTGCTGCAGGATCGAACGGCTCCACTACCTCCTGGATCTCCAGGTAGTGATTCCCGGAACCCAGCGTCCCCATCTCATCACGCTGCCGTTTCTTGGCGTGTTGCGAGACTGCCTCCGGCTGTGCGCCCGCCATGCACCCCTGCTCCTCGATCCGTAGCAGATCCTCCGCGGTGCCGTAACCCAGGTTCACTGCCCAGCGTGCTCCGCCGGCCAGCATGGCATCCATCTCCCGATCGCTCAGGCGGATGTCGCCGGTGCTGCCAAGACCCACCGGCACACTTCGATACAGTTCATCGGCCAGTTGCTCCCGGACCTCCTCCACCTGCGGACGAGTGAGTCCGGTAACCAGGGTGCGGACGCCACAGGAGATATCGAAGCCGACGCCACCCGCGGAGACCACGCCATCCTGTTCCGGATCGAAGGCGGCAACACCACCGATGGGAAATCCGTAGCCCCAATGGGCATCGGGCATGGCATAGGAAGCCCTCACGATACCAGGCAGTGTGGCGACATTGATCGCCTGCTCGAAGACCTTCTGATCCATATCATCGATCAGGCTGCTGCTGGCATAGAGGATCACAGGGACCCGCATGTCACCCGTTGGCGCGATCTCCCATTCATGATCGGAACGGCGGATCAGTCCCTCCCGGTTCATTGGTTCACCCCGGACTTCATACATCCACCACGCACTGGGCAATCCATCGGCCATCGTTCACCCTTTTCACCGACAGTTCCGTATAGGTGGCACCCTTTACCTCCACTGCGGGACGGTGCCGGGCAGGATTGATGGGTTCTCCCCAGGCGCGTGCGTTCAATGAATCTCCCTCGATAGTGACTTGAAAACGGCTGAACAACATATGCCGGATTGCCGTTTCGTAGATCAGCGCATTGAGCCAGTCGACGAAGAGCAACTCGGGGTCAGGTGCAGTGCACGCCAGGCTCACTTCCTCTCTCGCCTCGACAGCCTCCGGATCCGTGATCACCGCGGTCAGCGCCACGGCCGCTGCTTCGAAGGCCTCCTCCATGGAATGGCCAAATCCCCGCACCCCGATATCGGCTTGGTGATGAAAGTGCTCCCAGTTCGAACGATCCATGTTATATGTATAGCACTTTTATTTCTGTTCGTACTTGCTGCCGCGTAACACATGCTGGCCCGCGAGCGGGCCATGGCTCTCTGTCACCGCGGTGTTTTGCCCCTCCTGGCTCTCCCGAGCATGGCGGCAAGTGAGGCCCGGATGCGAAAGGGATTGGCGCCCTGTTGATTGAGTGGATTCGCAGTCTCCTGCAGCTTCATGGCGATCCCGGTGTTGAGTGGAAGGGGCATCGTGAATTTCGTCACTGCTCGGTGATAGTCGAGAAAAATAGCCCATCACTACTCCCGCCCGAAAAAAACCCGGTACGCCGTGGAAACCGCCCCGGATTGATACTATGCTTAATTGTCCAGAAGTGACCCTGCCGGAAAGAGGCTATCGATGACAGACGACAGGCTGCAGAGTGGTCCGGACAGCCACATCCGTTGTCAAAAGATCTCCTGGGAACATTTCGACCGAATGGCACGACAGCTTGCCCATAGGATCCGTGACAGCGGATTCAATCCCGATCTGATCGTCGCTATCGCACGCGGGGGCTATCTGCCGGCACGCATCCTTTCGGATCACCTCGACATTTTCGATCTGGCGAGCATGAAGATCGAGCACTATCACGGCATCCACAAAGAGGCACTGGTCAATGTACGCTATCCGTTGACCGCTGATGTGGCAGGCCGGCGACTGCTGCTGGTGGATGATGTCAGTGATTCGGGCGACACCTTTCAGGTTGCTGTGAGACATCTGCAGGAAAGGGGGGTGCCGGAAGCGGTGAAGACGGCGGTACTTCACCACAAACGCAGCTCTGATTTCATACCCGACTATTATGTGGAAGAAGTGGTGGCGTGGCGCTGGATCATCTATCCCTGGGCGATCATGGAGGATCTCACGAGTCTGTTGTACGGAATGGAACCCCGCCCCACCTCGGTCGAGGCCTTCGCCAGCCGCCTCAGGAGGAGACACCAGATTACGTTTCCGTTACCCATCTTACAGGAGGTGCTGGAATCGGCGGCCGATTGACGCCCCCCGGCGAATGAAGACGGCCTCCACGCCTTTCCCTTCCCGTGGCCAGCGTACTGTTGTGGCGCTCTGGTTGCCTCCACCATCTCATGGCGCAATATCAGGTCCTTGACGTTGACTGATGGGATGATCACCCCATGCTCACCTTTCAGGCCCCGGGCGTTGCAGATATCGAAGAAACCCGCAATCTTCAACTATCGTGCTACACGAAAAAGCGACGCAATCTATTGAAATCCATAACACCACAGAGCACACAGAGACCACAGAGGTTTTGCTTTTGCCTCGATCGATCTTTTATCAACGCTGTGTACTCTGTGATCTCCGTGCTTTTATCGGGCCTGATTGCCAAAGCGTGCCTGGGTGATGGCCGGGTTTCAGGGGTAATCAGGAATCGTTTTGAGACGGATTACCCTTTAGGTACTGAGTAAAATCATCTATCGGCATAGGCCGACCAAAAAGATACCCTTGAAATACTTTGCATCCATACTGGTTGAGATAAGCAAACTGCAGGTCAGTTTCAACCCCCTCGGCCACCACTGACAGCCCCAGAGAATCGCTCATGGCCAGAATGGCACGAACAATGGCAGCATCGTTTGAATCATGGGGGACATCACCTACAAAGGACCGGTCGATTTTTACCTCTTCTACTGGCAATTGCTTGAGGTACGACAGCGACGAATAACCGGTGCCGAAGTCATCCAGCGACAAGCCGATGCCCAGCGCCTTGAGGTTTGTCATACGGGTAATGGCCTCCTCTACGTTATCCAACACGGCGCTTTCGGTGAGTTCAAATTTGAGCCGCTTCGGGTCGACCTCACTCTCGATCAATAGCCGTTCTACCTTTTCTACGAATTTTGGCTGCCTGAACTGGCGGGCACTGATGTTTATCGACAGGGTCAGGCCGCTTGCGGCAGGGTCACTCTCCCAAGTCTTGAGTTGGGCGCAACCCCTCTGTAACACCCAGTCACCGATGCCAAGGATAAGCCCCGTCTCCTCAGCCAGCGGGATAAACTGCTCAGGTGAGACAGCGTCTCGTCCTGGCGGCAGCCAGCGCAGAAGGGCCTCGGCGCCGATACAATTGCCGTCACGCCCGACCAGGGGCTGATAAAAGAGTACCAGCTCATTTTGTTCGAGGCCTCTGCGTAGCGCGGTTTCCATAGCGGTACGTTCTTCAATGTCTGCCTGCATAGCCGGATCGAAGAAGCGGATAGCGTTACGCCCGGCTTCCTTCGCCTGGTAGAGGGCCAGGTCTGCCTGTTTGAGAAGGACGTTGATCGAAGCCTCACGGCCTCGAAAAAGGGTAAGACCGATGCTTGCAGTTGTATGATAGTCCTGCTCCATTCCATCAAGTAGAAATGGCTGATTGAGATGATAATGGATCTTTTCAGCCAGTTGTTCTACCAGCTTAGCGGCAGCAGGCTCTTCCAGCGAAAGGCCTTCCAATAGCACGACAAATTCATCGCCACCAAAGCGAGATACGGTATCCCCCTCGCGCACGCTGACAGTCAGACGCTTGCCCACCTCGGCAAGAAGCTGGTCGCCGACGACGTGGCCCTGGGTGTCATTGAGTGTCTTGAAATGGTCCAGATCCAGGAACAGCAGGGCCCCATATTCCCTGCTGCGGGTACTTGCAACAAGGGCATGGTTGAGACGGTCCAGGAGCAGGCGGCGATTGGGCAGGTCAGTCAGCGGATCGTAGAAGGCCAGCATGTGGATTCGCTCCTCTGCCACCTTGCGCTCAGTGATGTCGATGAAGGCCCCCACATAATGGGTAGGGACACCTGCATTATCTTTGACAGTATTGATGCTGAGCCACTTGGGATAGATATTTCCATCCTTGCGCCGATCCCAGATCTCTCCCTCCCAGTATCCCACCTGCTGCAAGGTTTCCCACATCTGTCGATAAAAGGCGGCATCTTGGCGGCCGGACTTCAGTATTGCGGGGGTCTGGCCTACTGCTTCCTCCTCGCTAAAACCAGTGATCGCCGTGAAAGCCGGATTCACAGCCACTATGACCCCTCGGGTGTCGGTTACCATGAAGGCCTCGCTCGCAACCTCTACCACGCTTGCGGATAAGCGGAGCTTCTCCTCGTCCGCCCGCCGCTTTGTGATATCGCGGGCGATGCCCAATACACCTATCAGCCGCCCCTCGGCATCACGCATAGGAGTCTTGATGGTTTCCAGGAGTGCGCGCCGGCCATCATCTGCAAAGGTCACCCACTCCTCATTGACGCAGGATTTTCCAGAATCGATGGTTTCCTGGTCTTTCTGGAGAAAGAGGTCTGCCAGTTGTCTAGGCACAAAGTCGTAGTCAGTCTTGCCGACAATGTCCGATTCTGGCGCACCGAATAGCCGTTCAAATTGAGGGTTGCAGGCCAGATAGACACCCGAGGTGTCCTTGACCCATACAAGGTCAGGGATGGTCTTCACCAGGGTGCGCAGTTGGGCATATGATAGATTGAGTGCTAGGCGTTGTTCGTCGCCATACTGTTGAGCTTTCTTCAGCTTCCTGCGGGAGAGCCATATTTCTGCCACAAGGACCAGAATGGTCGAAACGGCGAAGATCATGTAGACGATCGACCAACCGTAGTTCGTCCACACATCAGTCAGCGTAAAGCTTGGGCTGGCATCGTAGGGTGGCAGCTGCAACTTACGCGCCAAAATGTCTACAGCTGCGTAATTTGCAGGAATGGAGAAACCATGGATACGCAGCGTATGCGCCAGCGGCGTACCGCTCTCGATACGCAGCAGGGCGACTGCAACCCGACGCGCAATGCTTTCATCTGTACGGGATAATGCCGCCACTGGCCACTGGGGGTAGAGACGGGTAGAAACCGCATAGGGAAAGCCCGGCAGATCCTGATGGTTGATGACTCTGATGTCTCTGGGATCGATCTTTCCATCCCGTGCCATGGCCTCGATCACACCGGCACGTACAAAACCGGCATCAGCACGTCCGGCGAGTACTGCCTCCACCACTTTATCGTGGGGTGCTCCAAGGAATGTCAGGTTCTCTGGAGCAGGTGGCTGCAACCCTGCATCTATGAACGCCTCTACAGGTAGCTGATACCCCTCCATACAGAGAGGGGAGCAGCTGGCGATCAATTGGTCTTCCAAATCCTGAAGGGTTACAAGATCAGTGCGGTCGGCGCGTGTGAAGACAACCCCCGCCACCGCTTCCACGGGGACCTCACCGTCCTGTTCCACCAGAGTAGCCAGTGCGCCGGACAGCGCATTGCGATGCTTGAGTTGGAGGTAGTGAGAGGGGGTGGTTAGAATGAAGTCAAGCTTATGCTGCCGCAGCGCTTGTTCCAAGCCTTTATAGTTTAACGCCAGAACGCGTACCTGAAACCCAGGTAATTCTTCATTAAGATAATCGCCCAGGGTTTGCCATCGTGCCTCTGTCTCCTCTAACGGGCGTAATGCCAGTACGCCAAGCGTCAAGTCCTGACCAGCAGCGGCACTGTTACAAGTCAAGGAGATCAAAAGCAGCATTAAGCAAGCGAAGGTATTACGAACAAGGGGAGGCATGTCAGCGCTCTCTTGGAACGCGGATTCAACTTGTAAGTGCAACTCGACTGACGGTTAGAGGGTAAGCTGC
>CAZJCM010000077.1:0-5840 GCA_964544655.1 uncultured Sedimenticola sp.
GGATCATCGATGACCTGACCAGCCGGGTCAAACGTAAAGAGCTCTCCAACCCCGACACCCTGATCAAGATTCTCAAACAGCAACTGCAGGATATCCTCGCCTGCTGTGATGCACCGGTCAAACAGGCGGCAAACGGCAAGCCCCAGGTGATCCTGATGGTCGGCATCAACGGGGCCGGCAAGACCACCACCATTGGCAAGCTGGCCAAGCGCCTGCAGGAAGAGGGGCAGAGCGTGATGCTGGCCGCCGGCGATACCTTCCGTGCGGCGGCGGTCGAGCAGTTGCAGGCCTGGGGCGAGCGCAACCAGATCCCGGTAATCGCCCAGCACACCGGCGCCGACTCCGCCTCGGTGATCTTCGATGCCCTGCAGGCGGCCACGGCCCGCAACATCGATGTATTGATCGCCGACACCGCGGGGCGCCTGCACACCAAGACAAACCTGATGGACGAGTTGTCGAAGATCGCCCGGGTGATGAAGAAGATCGATCCCGATGCGCCCCATGAGGTGATGCTGGTGGTGGACGCCACCACCGGACAGAACGCCCTCAACCAGGCGGTGCAGTTCAATGAGGCGGTCGGTCTGACAGGCATCACCCTGACCAAGCTCGACGGCACCGCCAGGGGGGGAATCGTGTTTGCCATCGCGGACAAGATGCAGATCCCGATCCGCTTTATCGGTGTCGGTGAGGCGATAGAAGACCTGCGCCACTTCAATGCCCGGGAGTTTATTGATGCCCTGTTCGAACATTGAGCGGGGTATCAATTCAAACACAGCCCATGCGTTAATATCGAATGGACAGGGTGGCATAATCCACCGCCAACTGGACAATCAACCGGGAGGAGCAACCGTGCAATATCCGTCAGCCAGAACACTGTGCGCCTCTGCGCCGGGATATCCCGGCCGTTACAGATCAACGGCCGGCCAATGATCCGCTTCGATAACGTCACCAAGCGCTATCCCGGCGGCCACGACGGCCTGAGCAACACCAGCTTCCATATCAAGGCCGGCGAGATGGTGTTCCTGACCGGCCACTCAGGGGCCGGCAAGAGCACCCTGCTGAAGTTGATCGGGCTGCTCGAACGCAGCACCCGTGGCCAGATTCGCGTGGCCGGACGGAACCTGAGCCAGCTCAAAAGCCGCGAGATCCCCTATCACCGTCGCAAGGTGGGGATGATCTTTCAGGATCACCGGTTGCTCTATGACCGCACCGTTTTTGACAATGTCGCCATGCCCCTGGTAGTGGCCGGTCTGGGCCACCAGGAGACCGCGCGCCGGGTGCGCGCCGCGCTCGATAAGGTCGGCCTGCTGAACAAAGAGAAGCAGTACCCCATCACCCTCTCCGGCGGTGAACAACAGCGCGTGGGTATCGCCCGCGCGGTGGTGAGCAAACCCGCTATCGTGCTGGCTGATGAACCCACCGGCAATCTGGACCCCACCCTGTCCAAGGAGATCATGCTGCTGTTCGAGCAGTTCAACAGCGTTGGCGTCACCATGCTGATTGCCACCCATGACCTGAGCCTGATATCGCGCATGAACCACCGCATCCTCACCCTCAAGCAGGGACGCCTGGCCCATGACATCCCGATCCGAGGCGCCAATGCACATTAACGGGCGGAAACTTCCAAGAGTTGACGTCTGGGCCCTGCGCCACCTGCAGGTCGCACTGGCCAGCCTGGGACGCCTGAGCCAGAACCCCATCTCCACCCTGATGACCGCGGCGGTCATCGGTATCGCCCTCGCCCTGCCGCTGGGGCTCTCGCTGCTGCTCAACAACGTGCAACAACTCAGCGGCACTTGGGACGGCGGCGCCAGCATCTCCCTGTTCCTGAAACAGGAGATAGCGCTGGAAGAGGCCGAGCAGCTCTCCAACAAACTCAGGGCCAGGGGCGATGTGGCCCGCGTGCGGATGATCAACCGTGATCGCGCCCTGGCGGAGTTCCGGGATCTCAGCGGCTTTGCCGGCGCCCTGGACACCCTGGAGAGCAACCCCCTGCCCCACCTGCTGATCATAGAACCCGGTGAGCAGCACAGCAGCCCGGATGCGGCGGCCCAGCTACTCGAGGAGTTGCAGAAGCTCCCGGCCGTGGATTTTGCCCAGCTGGACCTGCAGTGGGTGCGTCGCCTTCAGGGCATTACCGCAATCGCCCACCGGGCGGTATTGATTCTGGGCAGCCTGCTGGGACTGGCGGTCCTGCTGATCGTCGGCAACACCATCCGGCTGGAGATCGAAAACCGCCGCAGAGAGATCGAGATCACCAAACTGATCGGCGGCACCAACGCCTTCATCCGCCGCCCCTTCCTCTACTGCGGGCTCTGGTACGGACTGTTCGGCGGGATGATCGCCGGCATACTGGTGACGGTATCCCTCTGGTTGCTGGAGAGTCCGGTCACCCGCCTGGCCGGGCTTTACGAGAGTCAGTTCGGTCTCACCGGAATGGGTTTTCTTCCCTTCATCCTGCTGCTCATCGGCAGCTCACTGCTGGGACTCATAGGCGCGTGGATCGCCGTTGGACGCCATTTGAGCGAGATTGAGCCTTCATAACCCCTTCCCCCCAGCTTTATATCCGGCGCGTAAAGCCCCAGTTCATGACGTAGATATAAACACATCAGCCAGGACAATTGAGGGAGCGGCCGTGGTGTGATAGCCTCCGCCCCCCACGCCGGCGGGCAGCCGGAAATTCACATCTGTGGGTATTGCGTGAGACTTGGGGGGGCATGGGCCCTGCGCCCTAACCGCGCGCGCCCCGCTCCTGGTGGTTGCGGCAGGAGACCAGGTGGAGACGCCACCGGCCGCCTCATCCGGGACGGCCGCCATCTTCCGCCTTCCAGGACGGGGCGAATGTCAGCGGTGCGCATCCCTGGCCCGGCTGCGCCCTGCCCCCACGGCACACCCGGCGTCCCGCAAAAGCCCCGACTCCAGTTGCACAACAAAAAATTCAAGGACTGAACTTTTCAGCCGATGCAAACTCTTACAGCAGGATCGATAAAACCACTAGAACTCTGATTTTGACGGTGTTAGACTAATATCAGACTAAATTACTTGGGTATTGCAAATGAGCAAAGAGCTAGCCATTCCAACGACGTTGCCAACGGGTAACATCGACGCTTACATCAGCGCGGCCTACCAGCTGCCCATGCTCAGTGCAGAGGAAGAACATGAGCTCGCGCTGAAGCTGCGTCGTGACAATGATCTGGAAGCCGCACGCGTGCTGGTGCTCTCTCATCTGCGCTTTGTGGTGCGCATAGCTCGCGGTTACTCCGGTTATGGACTCGCCCTCCCCGACCTGATCCAGGAGGGTACAGTGGGCCTGATGAAGGCGGTGCGCCGTTTTGACCCCGACTTGGGGGTGCGTCTGGTCTCCTTCGCCGTGCACTGGATCAAGGCGGAGATTCATGAATTCGTCCTGCGCAACTGGCGCATCGTAAAGGTGGCCACCACCAAGGCCCAGCGCAAGCTCTTCTTCAACCTGCGCAGCTCCAAGAAACGCCTCGGCTGGTTCTCCAAGGAGGAGGTCGACGCCGTGGCGGAGGATCTCGGCGTCAAGCCCGAGACCGTGTTGGAGATGGAGGCCCGCCTGAACAACTATGATATGGCGTTCGACGGCCAGATGGACGGTGAAGACGAAAAGAATCCTGTCGCCCCTGCCGGCTATCTGCAGGATATGCGCATGGAGCCCGCCAGTCAGCTGGAGCGCATCGACAGCGAAGAGAACGAAAAAGAGCGGCTCTACCACGCATTGGACGGACTGGATGAGCGCAGCAAGTCGATCCTGCACGCCCGCTGGCTGTCGGAGACGAAGGCGACCCTGCATGAGTTGGCCGACAAGTATGGCGTCTCCGCCGAACGCATCCGCCAGATTGAAAAGGCGGCCATGAAGAAGCTCAAGGGACAACTGGCCACCTGCTAACGGCTCCCGGCTTGCATGGAAAAGGGCGGTGTATACCGCCCTTTTTTTATGCTCCTGCGATCGCCCAGCCGCCACCCGACAGGCCATAGCCGGTACGCCGCACCTCTTCAGGCCAGGCGATCGGCCACGCATCTGACGGGAGACAACCGCGGGCCGACCCCGCCAACCACCGCCCCCCCGGCACCGCCTCTCTGCCCGGCATCCCGGCTGTGCGCAATGCCCCTTGGCACAATTCCCACCGCCAGATCTGATACAAACCTTGCATAATTAGCCACCAAATCGACATGGATTTGACGAAAACCACAGCCTGTGCATAGAATTGCCGCATAACTTGGGCCCTCTGTAAGGCCTTGAGACGATGCAGCAAGCAATCCCGCCCGAACATAGGGAGGTTGACGCCTGAAATCCGGCGGGCATGCGCATGCGTATAAGCCATTGAAAGATTAAAGCCCCAGTCACCGTATGATGAGTGGGGCTTTGATACATAGTTGTTGTACGGAAAACCTCGCACATTCTTACTACAACAAGAGCAACACAACTATAGGCAAACGAGTCACGGGGAGACTGGTTAGCGTCTGCTTTGGCTCAAAACAAGGCTAATAATAAGAGAGGATAATTCACCCATGAAGATCAGAAACACATTTTCCGCACTGGCCGTGAGTGCTGCACTGGCCATCACCGCAGGTCAAGCCCTGGCCGCCGACACCATCAAGATCGGGACCTTCCTGGCGGTCACCGGCCCCGCCTCCTTCCTCGGCGACCCGGAACTGAAGACCCTGCAGATGTATATCGATGAAGTCAACGCCAAGGGCGGCATCGACGGCAAGAGCGTCGAGCTGGTGCACTACGACTCCGGCGCCAACCCCAAAAAGGCGGTCAGCTTCGCCAAGCGCCTGATCAAGAAGGATCGCGTGGATGTGATCGTCGGCGGCTCCGCCTCCGGTGAGACCCTGGCGGTGATGCCCGAGGTGGCCAAGGCCGGCGTCCCCTTCATCTCCCTGGCCGGTTCTGTGAAGATCATCGAGCCGGTCAACAAGTGGGTGTTCAAGACCCCGCACACCGATCGCATGGCCGCGGCCAAGATCTTCGAGGATATGAAGAAGCGCGGCATCACCAAGGTGGCCCTGATCAGCGGCAGTGGTGGTTTCGGCAAATCCGGCCGCGCCCAGGTCCTGGCCCTGGCCCCCAAGTACGGTATAGAGATCGTCGCCGACGAATCCTATGGCGCCAAGGATACCGACATGACCACCCAGTTGACCAAGATCCGCGATACCAATGCCGAGGCGATCCTCAACTTCGGTTTCGGCACCGGCCCGGCCATCGTCACCAAGAACGTGCGCCAACTCGGCATCAAGGTGCCGCTGTACCAGTCCCATGGTGTCGCCTCCGCCAAGTACATCAAACTGGCCGGCGCGGCCGCTGAGGGAGTGCGTCTGCCGGCGGCGGCCCTGCTGGTGGCCGACAAGCTGCCCGACTCCGATCCCCAGAAGCCGGTGCTGATGGCCTACAAGAAGAAGTTCGAGGCCAAATACGGCCCCGTCTCCACCTTCGGCGGTCACGCCTACGATGGCCTCTTTATCGCCCTGGAAGCGATCGACCGCGCCGACAGCCTCGACAAGGAGAAGGTGCGCGCCGAGATCGAGAAGACCAAGAACTTCATCGGCACCGGCGGCATATTCAACATGAGTCCGACCGACCATCTGGGCCTGGGCCTGGACGCCTTCCGCATGCTTGAGATCAGGAACGGGACCTGGACCCTGATCGACTAAACGCGGAATATACAGAGAGAGAGGATAACCGGCAGTATGTGGGACCAGATTCTGCAATTTGTGATCACCGGCATCACCGTGGGTTCCACTTATGCCCTGGTCGCCCTGGGCTTCGCCATCATCTACAACGCCTCGGATGTGGTGAACTTCGCCCAGGGTGA
>CAZJCM010000078.1:0-5688 GCA_964544655.1 uncultured Sedimenticola sp.
TGTTTCGGGAGCTCATGGCGCTGTTTCGTGGGGGCGCGCTGTTTCCGCTGCCCTATCAGCGCTTTTCCGCGAAGCAGGTCGTCGATGCCTTTCGCACCATGCAGCAGGCGCGGCAGATCGGCAAGGTGGTTGTGTCCCTCGATCAGGCCCGGGTTAGCGTCGAAGCGTCACACATTGCACAACTCCCCGCGAAGTTCAGAAAAGAGGCCACCTACGTCGTTACCGGTGGACTGACAGGCTTTGGACTCGAATCGGCCCGATGGCTGGCGGAGCATGGGGCTGGCCAACTCGTTTTGGTGGGGCGTCGCGGTGGCCGGACGCCGGGAGTGGACGAAGCGGTAAACGCCATAGAGGCGTTAGGCGCGCGTGTCAAGGTGGTCGCCTGCGACATCACCGACCCTGTTGCTGTGCGCTTGATGCTGCGGGAGATTCAGCAACACTGCCCGCCCCTCAGCGGCATATTGCATGCCGCCATGGTTCTGGATGATGCCCTCATCATGAACCTTGATGCCGGGCAGTTGCACAAGGTGTTGGCCCCAAAATTGTTGGGCGCCTGGCACCTCCACCGTCTGACGCTGGATATTCCACTGGAGCATTTCATTCTCTATTCCTCGGTTACCACCTTCATCGGAAATCCGGGACAGGCCAACTATGTGGCGGCCAACGCCTACCTCGAAGGCCTGGCCTCCCTGCGCCGGACACTTGGGCTTGCGGTCACCTGTATCGGTTGGGGGCCGATTGGCGATGCCGGCTACCTGACCCGAAACCAAGCGGTAAAGGAACGGCTTTCCACCCTCCTCGGCGCTGCCCCCCTCACTGCCCGGCAGGCGCTGAATATGCTCGATCCTCTGCTGACGTCAACGGCGGAGACGGTCGCAATCGCCGACTTCGATTGGGGGACCCTGGCGCGCTTGCTGCCATCAGCCCAAGAGGCACGCTTTGCAGAGTTGCGCAGACAGGCCGGCACAGGGGGGGCTATGGACAGCGGTGAGGTGGATTTCCGTACATTTATCATTGGCAAGACTCCCGGCGAGGTTCGATCCATCATACAAAACCTGGTCAGCAAGGAGATCGCGCAGATTCTTTGCGTGGCTGCCGACCGAATTGACCCAGCGCAGTCGTTGCATGATCTGGGCATGGATTCCCTCATGGGTGTGGAACTGGTACTTGGGTTGGAAGAGCGTTTCGGCATCCAGCTTCCGGGCATGATGTTGAGCGAAGGCCCCACCATTGAACGCGTCAGTGCGCGTATCGCAGAGTGTATTCTGGGTGAACAGGAGCAGGACTCGGGTGATCATCTTGACACCATGGTGACCACGTTGGCGGCACAACATGGTGAGGATCTCTCGGCAGATGAGCTGGAGAACACTGCTAAACAGGTCAAAGAACAGGCACGTACAGGGATTCGGTTGATTTCATGAGCAAGAACACTTTTGGTCTGGTTGATAAGGCACGCGACGAACTGGTCAAACGCTTTCTTGGGCGCAAAATGGTTGATCAGGCGCGTGATGATGGGGCGCGCATGATCCCGCAGTCCGGGGATCGATGGCGCGATGTACCGGAGGCCTTTTGTCGCTTTGAGCGTTTTCCAGGCTACGAAAAACTCCTTGTTCCACAGGCGGCGGCCGAGCGTCTCGGTTTGTCCAACCCCTTTTTCAAGGTTCATGACGGGGTGGCTGGCGCGACAACCCAGATCGATGGCCGCGTATTTATCAACTTTTCCAGCTACAACTATTTGGGGCTGACCGGCCACCCGCGGGTGAACAGGGCGGCCCGGGATGCGATTGAACGCTACGGTACATCAGCCGCCGCCAGCCGCCTTGTGGCGGGTGAGCGTCCCGTTCAGCGCGAACTGGAAAAGGCGCTCGCAGCGCTCTATGAGGTGGACGACTGTATCGTCTTCGTCAGTGGCCATGCCACCAATGTCAGCACCATCGGATATCTATTCGGCCCCAGGGATCTGGTTATTCACGACAGCCTGATACACAACAGCGTACTTGAAGGGATCAAACTATCGGGCGCGGCGCGGCGCAGTTTTCCTCACAACAACACATCGGCGCTCGACGCCATCCTGGCTGAAATTCGCGGCCAGTTCGAGCGTGTGCTGATTGTTGTCGAAGGGCTTTACAGCATGGACGGGGATATCCCGGATTTGCCAAGCTTCATCGATATCAAGCGACGCCACAAGGCATTGCTCATGGTGGACGAGGCCCACTCCCTGGGGGTGCTGGGTTCAACCGGGCGGGGGATTCGGGAGCACTTTGACCTGGGTGGGACGGAAGTGGACATATGGATGGGCACGCTCAGCAAAACCTTGGCCGGCTGTGGCGGCTTTATCGCCGGTGAGCATGCCTTGGTTGAACATCTCAAATACGCGTCGCCAGGTTTTGTCTACAGCGTCGGCATTTCACCGCCGCTGGCCGCCGCCGCCCTTGAAGCATTGCGCATCATGCTGGAAGAGCCGGAGCGGGTGGAGCGCTTGCGAGATCGCACCAACTACTTTCTCAGTCTCGCCAACTCACGTGGTATCGATACGGGATTGTCCCAGGGTTACGCCGTCATTCCAGCCGTCACAGGCAGTTCACTCAAGGCCACGAAGCTCTCGAATGCGCTTTTTGAGCACGGCATCAATGTGCAGCCCATCATTTACCCGGCGGTGGAAGAGCGTGCGGCGAGGTTGCGGTTTTTTGTGAGTGCATCGCATACGGAAAAACAGATCAATACAACCTTGGACTATTTGGCTGAGTTACAGGGATAGCGTGACGGAGATGGGATGAGTCTGAACAGAGGGTTAACATAATGCCACGTAATGCACTCAGCATAACGCTTTCTGTCTGGAAAGCACTGTTTCTGCGTGAAGCCCTGGTTCGGTTGTTTTCACGCCGGGCCGCCTGGATCTGGCTGTTTGGTGAGCCGCTATCCCACATTATTTTCTTCATGTTTATTTTCTCTGTGATGCGGGTACATTCGGTTGGCGGCATTGATACCGCAGTATGGATCATGGTGGGCATGCTGGGCTTTTTCATGTTTCGTCGTACCGGCATGTTGGCCATGAAGGCAGTCACCATGAATCGCCCCCTGTTTACCTACCGTCAGGTCAAGCCGGTTGACACGGTTTTGGTGCGTGGGGCTACAGAGGGGTTGATCACCCTTGGCATGACCCTGGTGATGTTGACGGGGGCGGGCTTGGCCGGGCTGGATGTGGTACCCGAAGACCCGTTGCTGGTCCTGGGCGCTTTCACTTCGCTCTGGCTGATCGGGCTTGGGTTTGGGCTGGTGACCTCGGTGTTGACGGAGTTGATACCCGAGATTGGCGATCTCCTCGGATTGGTGATGACCCCGCTCTATTTTCTATCGGGGGTCATATTTCCCATCACATCTGTGCCCCAACCCTATCGGGAGTGGGTGCTCATGAACCCGGTTGCCCATGCGATAGAGACTGTACGCATGGGCTTTGCCCCGCACTACAACGCGATTGTTGAGCTCGACAGTCTCTATCCTTATGAGTTCGCATTGGTGGCGATAGTGCTGGGGCTGATGTTGCATCGCAGTTTTGCCGTCAGGTTGGTGATCCAATGATTTGCATCAATGATATATCCAAACGATATCGTACACTGCATGGTCCGGGCGGATGGGTTCTGGAGCACGTGACACTGAATATTCCGACAAATGCGAACGTGGGACTGATCGGCAGAAACGGCGCGGGTAAATCAACACTGCTGCGCCTGATAGGTGGCGTGGATCACCCAAACAGGGGAGAGATCACCCGCGATTGCAGTGTCTCATGGCCTTTGGGTTTCGCCGGCGGGTTGCACGGCACGATGACCGGCCGGCAAAGCGTCCGGTTTGTCTGCCGTGTGCATGGCGTGGAAGAGCAGGCGATTCCAGAAAAGGAACATTTTGTCGAAGAGTTCACCGAGCTTGGGAAATATTTCGACGAACATGTCCATACCTATTCAACCGGCATGAATGCCCGACTCAAATTCGCCATGTCGCTGGCGTTTGATTTTGATGTGTACCTTTCCGACGAGTTGACGGCGGTTGGGGATGCGGTATTCCGTAAAAAGGCGCAGAAGGCCTTTCGTGATCTTGCCGGCAGGGCGGGCCTGATCATGGTGGCCCATCAGGAAGGGGTATTGCGGGAATTCTGCACCTCGGGCATATGGCTGCATGAGAGAAAAGCCTACTGGTTTGATAATATCAATGATGCCCTCATGGCCTATAAAGACAGAATAAAACAGTGACAGATCACACCAAAAAAGCCCAGGCGCCGACGAAGATGCGGCGAAAAACCCTTGGTCTGGCATTATTTATTTCTCTGTTGTCGACCCTTTATTGGAGTGTAATTGCATCAGACCGGTATGTGTCAGAGACACATATTTTTGTACAGCGAACCGATTTCACGGTCTCGCAAACGGTGGACTTCAGCAGTTTATTGGGAAATCTTGGTGGAAATAACACAGAAGACCAGATGCTTCTTCGCGACTACCTGCTTTCCGTTGATCTTTTGAAAAAGCTGGACTCTGAACTGCACCTTCGCCGGCACTACAGTGATACGGCGCACGACATTGTTTCAAGGATGTGGCGGGAAGATGAGCCGATCGAGTGGTTTTACCGTTATTTTATGTCGCGTGTCAGTGTGGAGTACGATGACTATTCGGGGGTACTGGTCATTCGTGCCCAAGCCTATGATCCACAAACCGCGCAAGCCATTACAGCGATGATGGTCGAAGAGGGTGAGCGTTTTATCAATGAACTGTCTCACCGGGTCGCACAGGATCAGGTAACCTTCCTGGAACAGCAGGTAATGCGATTGAATGAGCGCGCCAAAAAAGCCAGGGAGGCGCTAATCCAGTTTCAGGATAGAGAGGGACTGGTATCACCCGAGGCCACAGTGGAGAGTCGCTCCAAGCTGATTGCCGGCTTGGACGCCAAGCGCGCCGAGTTGCAGACGGAGCGTAACGCAATGCTGGCCTACTTGAAGCCAAACAGCCCGTCTGTCATTCAACTCGATCAGCAATTGAAAGCGATAGAGTCCCAGATTGAACATGAAAAGGCACAACTGGCCTCCAACCACAAAAACGCAACGCTGAACCGGGCTGTTGAGCAGTTTCAACGGCTTGAGATGGAAGCGCAATTCGCTGAGGAGACCTACCGCTCGGCTCTGATCGCGCTGGAAAAGGGTAGGGTCGAAGCCAGCCGAAAGTTAAAAAAAGTCTCAGTGTTGCAATCACCTTCACTGCCGGAGTATCCATGGCAACCGCTGCGACTCTACAACAGTGTAGTATACATCCTGTTTACGCTTCTGATTGCAGGCCTGATTCATCTGATTGCGGCAATAATCAGAGACCACAGGGATTAAGAAATGAATAATTACCGAGTAATTAAATCATTCAGGATAAGCTCGTTTGTCGTGCTCCTTGTGAGCATGCTTATTAGTTTATTGCTGCCGATTAATGCTGCGCTGGCAAATGGCGACTTTCTGGGGGTCAACGCCGCATTGGGTATCGGTAGTCAGTCGGTCAATGTGAAATCAGGGAAGGCGGAAGCGGCCCCACAAGTGCAGACAACAGAGCCCCGGCATTTGCCACCCCGTAATCAAATCGCGGTGCCACAGGTTGCGGATTACGCCGAAAACATGAAAAGCGACGTGTTCGGCGCCAATCTGTTCACCGGGGCCTTTGCCCG
>CAZJCM010000079.1:0-5612 GCA_964544655.1 uncultured Sedimenticola sp.
CGACGTTCAACACCAGGTTGCATGAATACTGAACAAAGTTTGTGGGACAGCAGTGGCAGTCGCCCGTTTGAATTCCATCTCCTCCGTACGAGGCTTCTAACGAGGCAAAATAATTCTGGCCCGATCAGGACATCTTTTACGCATTCTGCCTGCGCCTGAGGTGGTCGATACCATTTTCCATCAGTGAATAGACTGCCGGCACCACCACCAGGGTCAGGAGCGTGGAGCTCAACATGCCGCCGATCACCGCCACCGCCAGCGGCCCGTTGGTGTCGGCACCAGCACCTATGCCAATGGCCGCTGGCAGCATGGTGATGATGATGGTCAGCGATGTCATGAGTACCGGCCGCAGGCGGATCGGGCAGGCCTCCAGCAGCGCCTCCTGGATACCCTTGCCCTCTGCCCGCATCTGGTTGGTCAGATCCACCAGCAGGATGGAATTCTTCGCCACCAGGCCCATCAGCAGCACCAGGCCGATCATGGAAAATATATTGAGCCCCATGCCCATGAGCCAAAGTCCGGCAACGCCGCCGATGATAGCAAGCGGCTGGGCCACCATGATGACGAAGGGCTGCATGAACGAGTCGAACTGACTGGCCAGCACCATATAGACCAGAACGATGGCGGTGACGAAGGCAAACAGCATATTCTTGGCCGTCTTGCCGAACTCCTCGGCACGGCCGATCATCTTCACACTGTAACCGGGAGGAAGGATCTCCGCAGCCGCCGCCTGCACCTTGTTCACCGCGTCACCCAAAGAGATGGTCGGCGTGCTGAAGAAGTTGCCCGAATAGCGCAGGTCAAAACGGGTTACCACAGCAGGACCAATATCCTCCTGCAGGCGCGCCACGGTATCCAGCCGCACAAGCTTTCCGTCACGCCCACGCAAATAGATGCGATGGAGGTCATCCGGGGCTTTGAAGCTGCCCTCGCTCGCCTTCAGACGCACATCGTAGCGTTCGCCCTCGCCCGGGAGGTCGTTGTACTTGGCCACATTCAGACCGCCAGCCAGCACATTCACCGCCAGTGCGATATCACGGGTCGAGAGCCCCACATCGGCTGCACGGGTGCGGTCGATATCCAGGGTGAGCTGGGGCAGTTCCAGTTGCAGGTCGAGATCGACCCGCCCGAGTTCGGGGATGGCATCGAGCCGTTCTTTCAATTGCCGGCTGAGAGCGGCCACCCCGTCGATGTCCGGACCCAGCAACACGAACTGCAAGGGTTCCCCGCGCTGCCCGCCAATGACCGGCACGGGCCCGGGGAAGGCCTCCACCCCTGGGATATCCGCCAGCTCTTCGCGCAACCGGTCGATCACCCGATACATGTGCGTGCTGCGCTGCTCACGTGGCGTGAGGCGCACGAAAACCGTCCCCTTGTTGGCCTGTCCGGTCACTCCCGTGCCGATGGTCGAGAAGTAACTGACGATATCGGGATCGTGCCTCAACACCGATTCGATCTCGCGCAGCCTCCCGTCGGTGTATGCCAGACTGGAGCCCAATGGCGTCTTGAAGGAAATGAGGAACCTGCCCTCATCCTCCTGGGGTAGAAACCCCTTGCCGATCTGACCGAAAAAGAATCCGCTCGAGTAAACCGCGAGAATGGTCAACGCCACCACGGTCCAGCGAAAACGCAACGCGCCACGCAGCAGGGTCCGGTAGAAGCGATCCATGCCCCGGAACGCCCCTTCCAGCAGCCAGTAAACCTTCCCATGTTGTTTGGCCACTTGCAGATAGCGGGAACTGAGCATCGGCGTCAGGGTCACGGAGACGAACAGCGAGGTGAGCACACCAAAGGTCACCACCACCGCAAACGATCGGAAGAAACGCCCGATGACGCCTTCCATGAAGATCACCGGTGCGAAGATGGAAACCAGCGTCAGGCTCGCTGCCATGACCGCGAACACCACCTGATTGGTACCGTTCAACGCTGCGCTTTTCGGGTCGGAATCGATCTGTTCCCGGTGGCGGTAGATATTCTCCAGTACCACGATGGCGTCATCCACCACGATGCCGATCAGCAGCAGCAGGGCCAGCAAGGTCATGGTGTTGAAGGTATAACCGGCGAAATACATCACCGCCACCGCGCCCAGCAGGGAGACCGGAATGGCCAGGGCGATGATCGCAGTGGCGCGAAAACTCTTGAGGAACAGCCATACCACCAGGGCCGTCAGTATCGTACCGAGTAGTAGATGCTCTTCCAGCGCTCCCACCAGTTCCAGGATCAGGTCAGAGTCGTCGGAGGCAATGGAGAGCCGCATACCCGGGGGCAACTGGGAAAGGATCTCCTCATCCAGGCGCTGCTTGACGGCCTCGACCACCGCCACAGCGTTGGCGCCGGTCACCTTGACGATGCCAAGCCCCACTGCAGGCTCGTCGTTGTAGCGCGCCAAGCGTCGGTTGTCCTCGAGGCCATCCTCAACCTGGGCTATGTCACGCAGCCGAATGGGTGCACCATCACGGTAGGCAACGATAAGCCGTTGCAGATCGGCAGGCTTGTGAAACTCCAGATCGAGCTTGAAGAGGTATTCGGTGGTGTCGCTCACGAGAAACCCGCCAGGCATCTGGAAGTGTTCCGCCTGGAAGGCCCGGATCAGATCCTGAGTCGTGATGCCATAGCCATTCATCCGCGCCACGTCCAGGTTCACACGGATGGTGCGTTCCCGTTTGCCGCCAAGGCGTACCTCGCCCACACCGTCGATATTCTCCAGACGTTTCTTGATGACGTTGCGTGCATACTGGTTGAGTTGCTGCAGAGTACGGTCGCCCTGCAGCGTCAGCCACAACACCGGGATGGCGCCAAATTCCACCTTGGCCACCACCGGCGGGTCGGCGTCATCGGGCAGATCGCGCAAGACCTGGTTGACCTTGGCCTGCACCTCGTTGAAGGCGACGTCGATGTCCTTGGTGAGCTTGAAGGTGATACGTACCACGGAGACGCCGGGTGATGAGTCAGACTGCACATGCTCAATGCCAGGCACGCTGTTGACCGCGGTCTCGACAAGGCTGGTGATGCTGGCATCGATGATTTCCGGATTCGCACCCGGTAGCGTGGTGGTTACCGAGATCATGGGAAATTCGATGACAGGGTAGCGATCCACCCCGATACGCTGGTAACTGATGATGCCGAACAACACCAGCAGGGCGCTCAGCATCCACGCCAGGACGTGGCGGTTGATGGATATCTCTGGCAGCGTCATGAGCCCTTGACCTCCACCGATGCACCGTCGGTGAGAAAACCGGCGCCATCCACGGCCACGGGCTCACCCGCCTCCAGCCCTGACAGGATCTCTACCTGGCCATCCCGCCGCAAGCCGGTCTGCACCACTCTTTGCGCGGCTTTGCCGTCTTCGATGATATAAACCACCGTCCCGGCGGGCCGGCGCACGACGCTGGACTCCGGCACAACGATCGCGCCTTTGCGCAGTTCCACTCGTACTGCACCGGTAATGCTGGCGCCCGGCTCCCAGTCACCCGGGTTGTCAAGATCGATGATCACGTTGATCGCCCGGTTCGCGCGTGTAATCTCCGGGCGGATATCGGTAATCTCACCCACCACCTGACGCCCAGGCGCCACTGGCGTGCTCAGCTTCGCGGGCAGACCGACACGCAGTTGCGCCCCCAGTGACTCCGGGAACGGCAGCCGGACCCGCAGATGTTCCAGGGTGGTGATATGAAACAGCGGTGTGCCCACCTTCACATAGTCCCCCACAGAGATTTGCCGATCATCCACCTTGCCACTGACGGGACTTGTGATCCGCGCCTTGGCGATATTCCGTTCGGCCTGCTGCGAGCGTATGCGCGCAGCGATGAGCTGGGCCTGCTGGGCGCCGTACTGTGCTTCCGCCTCGTCCAGCACGGACTGATTCGCTGACTGTTTCTTGACCAGTGCGCGATACCGCTTCGCCTGCAGCCCTTGGGCCCGCAGCAAGGACAGCAGGCGCTTGATGTCAGCTTCGGTCACTGCTTTGGCAAGGCGAAAATCTTCAGGGTCGATCTCGGCCAGCACCTGCCCCGCCTTCACCTTCTGCCCCACATCGGCAGATACGGCGATGATGCGACCACCCACTTCTGCGCCTATCGTGGGCGCGGTCTTGGCTTCCAGCTGTCCCACCGAGGATTCCCAGACTTCGAGATCCCGTGATACGGATGCTGTAATCGTTATCGGAATGCTTCTGGCCGCCGATTTCCCGGCTTCCACATTCTGTGTCGCGCTGCCACCCACACCCTTTCCATAAGCTGAAATCGTCAGCGCCATACACAACAAAAAAACGAATATCGATTCGATTTTTATCATGGGAACCATTCTCAAGATTCCTTTGCAAATCCACGCAACAACAGATCAAATACCGCCGAGCTGTAACGATCCGGCGATGCTGCGAAATCAACTTCAGGGAGATGCTTCAGTACAGAACGCGCCTCAAAGAAAAAGACATTGGCACCCACCAGCAAAAAGGCCAACAGCGCTGCATCGAAGTCCTTGCGCAACATATCTTGCGATTGGCCTCCGCGCACCAACCCAACCAGCCTGGAGAAACTTTCGGAAAAGACCTCCTCTGCCAGTTGCCTGCCCCGCTCCGATCCATTTTCCAGCAATTCGCGCTGAATGAGTCGGGACGACAGGGGGTGGGCCAGCAACGCTTGAAGATGATGGGTGAAGAACATCTCCAATTGCGCCTGGGGATCATCTAACAGGGTGCGTTCAACTTCGTCCAGCGCCTGCGCGGAGTGTTTACAGGCCAATTTCAGCACCGTCATATAGAGCCCTTCCTTGGATTTGTAATGATGGAAGATATTGGCCTTGCTCACGCCTGCCTGTTGGGCGATGTCGTTGATGGAAACCGCATCGAAGCCCTTTTCAGCAAACAGCCGCTCAGCCACATCAAGAATCGATTGCGCCCCCTTGCTCAGGGTGCAACAAGGCTCAGATACCTGATCTGCTCGTGCCATTCCATGTTTTCCTTGCGCGTGATTACAACAAGATACTGACTGATCGTTCGGTCAGTTTTGATGTTAGCACTCGGCATCAGCACGCTCAAGGACTGGAATTAAAAGCATGATGGCGACACGACCGCCTGCAGCTGCCGGATCAGCCGGAGTAAACCGCCACATCGAAGACCTCAGCTGCCTCGCTACCTTTGTAGCTCCGGCTGGTGCGTTAACTGCCGGCCGGGCTCTTACTCACAAGACGGCACCGCCTCCGGACGGCGCACACTCGCGTCTGATATCTACAAAAAATATCATCGAGTCATCGGCAACGCGGCTCCTATCAGGGCAAACAGCCCACCACAAAATCGGTTGAAGCGCTTCCCGCTACGCTCCAGCCAGGGTCGGATATGGTGAGCAATTCGCGCCAGCAGGTACTCTACCGAGAACTCGATCACTGCAAAGGTCATGGCCATTACGAAGAACTGCGGCAATAGTTCTCGTTGCAGGTCGATGAACTGCGGAAGAAAGGCCCCGAAGAACAGGAGCACCTTGGGATTGGATACCGCTGAAAGCCCCCCTTGCCGAAACAGTGCCAATCTACTCTTGTCCGGTGTTTGCCCAATAGATGTCAGATGCTGTTAGCGGCTGAGTAAAACCGCGCATAGATGGCGAAGTCGGTTTCATGAT
>CAZJCM010000080.1:0-5453 GCA_964544655.1 uncultured Sedimenticola sp.
AAAACATGAAAAGCGACGTGTTCGGCGCCAATCTGTTCACCGGGGCCTTTGCCCGGGAAGCAGCCACCCAATTCAACCCGGATTATGTCGTATCGGTTGGTGATCAGATACAGGTCAGATTCTGGGGGGCATTTCAATATGACTCGCTGGTGACCGTTGATCCAAAAGGAAACCTTTTTCTTCCCAATATCGGCCCTGTGAAGCTGCTTGGCGTGCGGAGCAAAGACATCCAGCGCGTCGTAAGTGATGCAGTCCGGCAGGCTTATCAGACGAATGTGTTGAGCTATGCGAATCTCGCGGCTGCACAGCCCGTGCGCGTTTTCGTGGGCGGATACGTAAAACGTCCGGGGCTATATAACGGCACCAGCATGGATAGCCTGCTTCACTACCTGGACCAGGCCGGTGGCATTGACCCCAATCGGGGCACCTTCCTGAATATTCAGGTAAAACGGGGTGAGAAGATGCGCGCAAAAATCAGCTTGTATGATTTTTTGCTCAAAGGCACCATACCTTTGGTGCAACTCGCCGACGGCGATGTCATATTTGTGCCGGCCCGGGCACACACCGTAAAGGTCAGGGGGTTGGCGGAAAATCCGAAGCAGTTCGAGTTTTCCGGGCGCAAGATAAAGCTTGCGCGACTTGCAAAACTCGCCAAGCCTCAGGCAAAGGCGACACACGTCAGAGTGGTGCGCAATACAGGGATGGTGCGCAACATCGAGTATTACCCCCTGGCCGATGCGAACCGTATCCTGCTGGAAAACGGTGATGAAGTAGAGTTTGTAGCTGACAAGAAGCCCGGCACCATAACTGTGCGGGTGGAGGGCGAGCATCAGAGTGCCCAGGAATATGTCTTGCCCTATGGCACCCGAATGGGCCAACTGATACGGCGCATCAAGTTCTCTGAGCGATCGGATACGGCCAGTCTGCAACTGTTTCGCCTGAGCGTAAGGGAGCGACAGAAGCGAATGCTTCAGTCCACCCTGAACGGTCTCGAAAATGCCGTACTTACCGCCCGTTCCGGCACCAGCGATGAGGCCAGGCTACGCAAGGAGGAGGCAAGCCTTATCCTGCAGTGGGTGGATCGGGCAAAGCGTATCGAACCCTTGGGCCAAGTGATTATCACCCAGGCTGTGGAGCGTGACAATCTGCTCCTGGAAAACGGTGACGTGATACGTGTGCCGACCCGGGATGGCCTGATACTAGTGAGTGGTGAAGTACTCTTTCCGACGGCGATCGCTTATACAGAAAAATTCACCGTGGACGACTATATTCGCGCGGCGGGTGGCTATAGTCAGAATGCCGATGCTGCCCGCGTTGTTGTTGCCCATCGTGATGGCACCTTCGAAGAAGTCAGCCGTGGAGATGACTTTTTCGGCATGGAGTCACGAAAGCATTCCTTGCGCAGCGGAGACGAAATTCTGGTTTTACCGAAGATCGACGTCAAGTCGCGGCAGATCTTCAAGGACATGAGCCAGATCCTTTACCAGATTGCGATCAGCGCGAAGGTGGTGCTTGGCCTTTAAAGGTCACATCAAAATGCGGGTTATTGAGGCTCGCGTAACTGCGTGACACTATTAGCCCGGATTGAGCAAAGCGGAATCCGGGGAAATGCTGACAACCAACAATGGATCGGAAGGAATCGTACAAAAAATGCCGCACTTAATGATCAGAAGGCTCACAACGCTGCTCAGGGAGGCATGGGATATGCCTCTTGTGGTGCGCCGGTTTATCTGGCGCTGGCGTGGAGAGTGCGTGATGTTCGCCTTGTGGGCGGTTCAGCCGATGTTTGTTGTCTATCCGCTCAGCCGGATCTATCGGGCGCTACTGGGCGCAGCGATACGCCGTACTGGACTGTTTGATGAAGCGTATTACGCCGATACCAACGGCGATGTCGCCAATTCGAGGCAGAGCATGCTGGTCCACTACGTGGGCTGGGGTGATGCCGAAGGTCGCTGCCCGGTGCCGGTATTCGATCCAGCATACTATCGCCAGAATGCAAAGGGATTTACGCGCAGGGTCAACAGCCTGCTGCACTATGTCTGGGTCGGCTGCCATCGGGATTTTTCGCCCAGCCCCTGGTTCGATACCGCGTTCTATCTGGGCAACAACAAGGATGTCGCGCGCAGCGGGCTCAACCCCTTGCTGCACTACCTGCGCTGGGGTGGCCTCGAGGGCCGCTCGCCCAGCCCGAAGTTCGATAGTGATTTCTACCTCCAGACCTATCCCGATGTGCGCGAATCGGGCGTGAACCCACTGCTGCATTACATCCGCCAGGGTCGCAAGGAGGGGCGGCTCACCCGCGACATGGGCGCGGGAGATGCCGGCGAGGCCAATAGAAGTAACGTGATCCCATTGTGGGAGAAAGAGACCGACTTCAATCTCGCCACACTGGAGAAACAGATTATCCGGCAGGACAGCCCGCCGGAAGTGGACGTCGTCGTACCGGTCTATCGAAACCGGGCGCTGACCTGGCGATGTCTCAAGAGCGTTCTGACATCGCGCAACGAGACGCCCTACGCGCTTATCGTCATCGACGATGCCAGCCCGGAGCCTGAGCTTCGACGCGACCTCGAAGCGATGGCCAGTCGTGGCTGGCTGACATTGATCAGAAACGAGCAAAACCTGGGCTTTGTGGCCACGGTCAACACCGGGATGCGACTCCATTCCGGGCGCGATGTCGTGCTGCTCAACTCCGACACCGAGGTCCACGAGGGCTGGCTCGATCGGCTACACAGGGCGGCCTATTCGGCATCTGATGTTGCAAGCATCACACCGCTATCGAACAACGCCACCATCTGCTCCTATCCACGTTTTCTGCACGACAACCCCTATCCGCTCGAAGTTGGATACGCCGAACTCGACCAGCTTTGCGCACAGGTCAACGCCGGGGTGACCGTCGAGGCGCCCACGGGCGTGGGTTTCTGCATGTATCTACGGCGCGAGGCGATAACAGCCATTGGCCTGTTCGATGAGGCGGCCTTTGGCAAGGGCTACGGCGAGGAGAACGACTGGTGCCAACGCGCCATCGAGCAGGGGTTGCGGAACCTGATCGCGGCAGACACTTTTGTTCGCCACTTCGGCAGCGCCTCGTTTCAGGGGGAAAAGGGCAAGCGGGTAGCGCAAGCCCTGCGGGCACTGGCGAAGAAGCATCCCACCTATCAGGCGCAAGTCCAGCGATTCATCACCGGCGATCCGCTGCGAGAAGCCCGGCAGCGCATCGACTGGGCGCGGTTGAGCAGGCAGGCGCGAAGCGAGAACGTGCTTTTCGCCTGCCACAATCGCGGGGGTGGAGCAGAGCGCCACCTGCAGGAAGACGCCGAGAGACAACGCAACCGGGGGCGGGGCGTGTTTTTCCTGCGCCCGGTGCCCGGCTGCCCGAGCCGTGTGCAAATCAAGCACCCCGATTGCCAGGAGTTGCCAAACCTGCCGAGTGTGCCACTGGCCGATACCGGGCGGCTGGCGGGTTTGCTCTCTGAACTGGGTATCACCTGCATTCACAGCCATGGCCTGGTCGATTACGAACCCGATGCGGCGGAGCATATTCTGCGTATTACACAGATCAATAAAATCCCCCTGCATGTCGATATTCACGACTACAAGGTGATCTGCCCACGCATCAACCTTGCAAAAGCCAACGGACACTACTGCGGTGAAAGAGGTAGCGAAAAAGCGTGCTACAATTGCTTGAAGACCGAGGGTAACGACTTCGGCGTGTACGATATCCGCGCGTGGCGTGAGATGCACCATCGCGTCCTTAAGGCTGCGGAAAAGATATACGTCCCGGATATCGACGTAGCCGAACGACTGCAACGCTACTACCCCGATGTGACCTGCAGAGTGCTTCCACATGAAAATATTGAATATCAGCCAAACCCTCGTCCACTCTTGCCGGGTGAACGGCTGCGCGTTGTCGTCATTGGGGAAATCAGCAAGATCAAGGGGTACGATGTCTTGCTTGAATGTGCGCAGGACGCCAGGAAAAGGCGATTGCCCATTGAATATATTTTGATGGGCTACAGCATGGATGACGATGTCTTGATAAAGACCGGTGTCAAAATTACCGGCAAGTATCGCGAAGAAGATGCGTTGCAAAAACTGGAAGAACTTGAGCCGCATGTCGCTTTTTTTCCGGCGCTCTGGCCAGAAACCTACAGCTACACCCTGACGCTGGCGCTGCGTGCAGGCCTGCCGGTTGCAGCTTTTGAAATAGGGGCTATAGCAAACCGGATGCGCGCACTTGGTTGGGATCAGGGGTTGATGCCCATGAATTGGGTAGATAACCCGGTAAAGGTAAACAAGTTACTGTTGTCTTATGCTGAATGCGCGGACTCGATGGGAAATGTGAGGCGTTTTTCATATTACACCCAGAAGTCAGCGGTACATACCCCATAATATGGGTAATAGACCGGATACAAACATGAATTCAAAACTTCATTCCACGGGTCGTATTCATGCAAACGTGGCGAATCCATACCATTGCGTGAATTGGGGGGGCTGAATGAGTGCAGTCATTGAAAATGGGGAGACGGTTGCCAAGACCTTTGAACAGGAAAACCGTCGCTTGTTGCAAGAATTGAACAAGGTGAAAGGGGAGCTTGGACACAGGCTGCTACTCATCGACGCGTACCAACAAAGGGTTTCCGACCTCGAAAAAGAGGTCGAAATAGCCCAAATGGGCGGCAGGTTCAAACGAACTTTTGTTCAGAAATTGACCGATAAGCTGGGGTTGACACAGCATAAGCTGGTAAATGCTCTTCGCGCTTCAGGTGAGTTTGATAGCCGCTGGTATCTGGAACAATATCCCGATGTTGCGGAAAAGGGGATTGATCCCATCGAACACTTTGTCCGCCACGGTGCGAAGGAAGGGCGCAACCCATCGCCCTGGTTCGATACCAGTTGGTATATGCAAGAGTATCCGGATGTTGCCGAGAGCGGGATGAATCCACTGCTCCACTATCACCGGTATGGCAAAAAAGAAGGCCGGAATCCCGGACCGGAAGGTACCTATGCGCCGGCAGACCCGTTTGCACTGGAGCGAGAGTGGTTACAGCAAGCGCGTGACGAACAGGAGCGGTTGGCGAACGAGCGTCAGGAGCGTATCGATGCCTTGGAGCGGGAAAGTGACGAGTTACTGACACAACTGCATCAAGTGCAGGAAGCGTTTGAACAGCAACTCATCCAAATAGAGCAACTCCAGGCCGAGCAAGCAACGTTGAACGGCGAGAAAGCGGAACTGGTTGCACAGCGTGACCAGTTGGAGCAGCAGGTGCAGGCTGCGGAACAGCAGTTGGAATCGCTAAGCCAAACCAATGCTGCGCTGGAACAAGAGAAAGCGGTCCTGGCGGCGCAGCGAGAAGAATTGGCCGAGAGGGTAGAAGAACTGACGCACGCCAGAGAAGAACAGGAGCGGTTGGCGAACGAGCGTCAGGAGCGTATCGATGCCTTGGAGCGGG
>CAZJCM010000081.1:0-5354 GCA_964544655.1 uncultured Sedimenticola sp.
ATGCTTTGATTTTTCACCCCCTCATCCCGACCTTCTCCCGGTGGGAGAAGGGGCGTCCATATCAGACCTTTCAACACCAGGTTGCATGAATACTGAACAAAGTTTGTGGGACAGCAGTGTTCCATTACGTTGATTTCCCAACCTGGGAAAAAATGTATTAAGGAACCCCTCCCCCTGCTGGCCCGCATTTCTCACCACCAATCCACTGTGACTGTTGAAAGGCGGTAAAAAAGCGGGCCAGGTCCTTGTCGCAATCAGTCTCCTGCTGCCGTTGCCTCAGGCTGCTTGCCTGCGACGGCTTCAGCGGATACGCCTTCAGTCCTGGCCTGCACCAGTTTCTCCCGTGTGGTCTCCTTGATGGGATCGACGGTGTATTCGGCCACCTTGAAGTAGTAATCCAGGTCAGAGCGTTTCAGCACATAGTAGGCTTGTTCCTCAGGCTTGGAGAAGCGATAGACCAACACCTTGCCCCCCTTGCGCGTAACCTTGAGCTCGAGCGCGGGCTCCTCCTGCCGGTATTCTGGCTTGGCCTCGGTACCGAGCAGGGACTGGACGCGCAATCCGGTCAACTTGCCGAGCAGGGAACGGGCCGCCTCCATGTTGGTCTGTTCCTTCTCTCCAAGATCCGCCACCTGCAGCTTGCCCGCTTCCCGCTGCAGCGTGACACCGGGCATTTCGATACGCTCCACGTCACTCTCATCGAGCTTGAGGATGGCCTTGTCGATCCAGTCGTCGGCCTTGGGGCTGGCCTCCCAGGTATTGAACGCAACCGCATAGATGGCATCCTCATCCGAAGGTCTGACATACACCTTACGAAAACCGGGTGAGGAGCCCACATAGAGGGTGGCCAGGAGATCATCGCCCGAGAGCAGCACCAGCTTGCGCTCGAACTGCTCCTCGTCTACCTTGAAGCGCCGGGCTGCGCTGCCGGTGGTAGCCACGGGCCAGCCTTTCTCCATCGCGGCGAGTTTGTCCAGCAGCCCTTCAACGCTGCCCTGGCCAGCCGGGAAGTCGCCGCTCTCCGGCAGCAGCCATTTGCCATCCCGCTTTTTCAGCACCAGGCTCTTCTCACCATCCTCTATACGCACGCCATCCACAGACTGCTTGTCAAAAGCCAGCAGCTTCTCTTGCGCATGAAAGGCCCCGTACTCCTCATCTGTCAGATTGACGGCCACGGCCAATACCACTTGAGCGAGCAACAGGACACCCAGAATATTGATCCACTTTTTCATCGTCCTCACCTCCTCTCTACTTAGCCGTACCCAGAATGGCGGCATAACGCAGCGCCGCCCGCTTGTTGGTCTGCCGACGGATCAGGGCGATCAGCAGCAGACCAAACAGCGCCAGGCCGTAGTTGAGGTACTCCCAGAACACCTGGGATTCCCGATCCATGGGATCGAGGGTACGCGAGAAGTGGGCCCGGCCACGGATAGCGAGCAGGCCGCGATCCTCCAGGGACCAATCGATGGCGTTCTCCACCAGTTGCACCGGCTTGAGATAGCGGGTGCCCAGCCCGGAGGCAGCCAGATCCAGCATCTTGTCGGTAAGGAAGCTGTTGGAGGCGAACAGGATGATGCGCGCCGACTCGGGGGAGCGATCGATCACCCGGGTGATGACCGGCGCCTTCACCTTGTCACCGCCGGCATCGTCCTTCTTCTCCTTCGTCTCATCAGCCGCTTTGTCGGCATCCGCCTCTTCCTCCTGAGCGGCTAGCGGCGAGGGTTTGTCCTTGAAGTAGGAGTCGAAACGCCCCTCCACGGCTACCGCCAGCAGTTGCCTGCCCCGCTTCTCACCAGCCGGAAAACCGAGCTTGCCGTAGGCGCGGAAGTTGGGCTGGATATCGAGGCTGTCGGTGGTCCAGGACTGATCCGAACTCTGCAACAGGCGGATCACCTTGCGGCCCCGGTTCTTCTGCTCGTCCAGCGTGATGGGCGAGGGCCAGGTCATGGTGACCTGGTTGATGCCGGCCGCCAGGCCGCTCTCCCGTTCGATACCATCACCACGGACATCGACGAAGTAGGGATAGTCCACCAGGCGGGTCTCCCGCACCACGAACCCACCAATACGGCGGTTGACCGGGATCGGGAAAGCGGCGTTTTGCGGATCGAGCACCATCTTCTCTTCCAGCGTGATGCCGTGGTGAGTCAGCCAGTCGTTGAGACCGGAGTCATGCTTGCGGGCAGACAGCGCCCCCTGGCTGTCGATATCGAAGGGCGATGTGGCCAGGACCACGGTGCCACCGCGCATCAGGAACTGATCCACGGCGAACAACTGCTTCTCGTCCAGCTTGTCCGGTGAAGCCAGCAACAGCAGGTCGGCCTCATCCGGCACCCTGCCGCCCTTCAGGTCGGCGGATGTAATGTTGTGTTCCTCCGCCAGGGTATCGCGCAACCAGCTGAAGCGCTTGCCGCTGGCGGGGATGCCGAACTGGGCCATGCCCGGCGTGGAGGGCGGCGTATGGAGCGCCACACTCTTCAGGAAGCCCCGGGAGAAACGCTTGAGCGCGGCCTGGATATCACGCTCCAGATCCGCTTTGCTGAACGTCTCGGGCAGCGGCACCTGGATGATTCGGCCATCGCTCTCCAGGGTCATGTAGAACCAGAAGGTGTTGGCATCGAACAGACTGGCGGCCATGGGGCGGAACCCAAACTCGCTTTCCAGCTGTTTGGCCAGCTCGCCATCCCCGGCATCCGGATCCTGAATCTGGACGCTCAGCTTGCCATCCGAGCGCTTGCCAAGCTCACTCAGCACCGTATCCAGATCTTTCCTGAAGGTTTTCAGCACCTCCGGCAGTTTTTCATCAGTCGAGATATAGCCTTTGAAACTGACCGGATGGGGGATGTTCTCGAACAGCTCTCCGTCCCCCTGATAGGCGTAGAGCACCTTCTTGATGGACTGGGTGATGTCGTACTCTGGATTGCGCAGCTCAACGTCCAGATCGGCCTCGCTTTGCACCTTCACCTCGATGAGATCACGGAATCCCAGTACCTCATACTGATCGCCATACTGGACCAGGATATTGAAATAGGAGTTGACCACCGAGGCCTGATACTTGCTGGCGAACTGGAATGGCACCGGCTTGATGCCGTACTTTTCGTTCGCCTCCCGCTCCAGTTCCGGATGCTCCTGCGGATCGATAAACTCCACTCGCACCCTGCCCTTGCCGGCAACCGCATACTCCTCCAGCAGATCACGCAGGCGCGGCACCAGCGGTGCCAGCAAGGGATGGGTCTGGGCGCTGAAATAGCCCCGGATCAGCATCGGTTCCCGCAGTTGGGCCAGATAACGGCGGGTGGCATCGGAAATCGAATAGACGTGCCCCTCCGTCACATCGGCACGCACCCAGCCCACCGGGGCGAGCCAGAGGTTGGCCGCCAGGAAGTTGGCGACGAACAGACCGGTCAGCAACCCCCAGCGCCGGTGGTTGGCATTGGGGGCGTTACCGGACCAGCGCAGCCACTCCAGGGTAAAGACATTGAGGGTGAGAAAGACTCCCACCAGGCTCAGGTAGTAGTAGAGATCGCGCAGATCGATCACCCCACGGGTGATGGACTCGAAGCGCGAACCCGAACCCAGCAGCTTGAGAAACTCTGCGACCCGGTTGCCGAACAACCCGGTCAGGGCGTCGGAGCCCAGCAGGTAAAAGAAGCCGCAGAGCGCCACGGTGAGGATCAGGCTGACGATCTGGTTGGCCGAGCGGGCGCTGACGAACAGACCGATGGCCACATAGGCGGCGGCCAGGAACAGGGTGGCGAGATAACCGCCGAACACCGGTCCCCAGTCCAGCGGGCCGATCAGGCTGACGGTGATCGGCAGCGGCAGGGTCAGCAGCAGCGCCACCGCCACCAGCCCCAGGCAGGCCAGAAACTTGCCCAGCACCAGCTGATGGCTCTTTACCGGCGCGGTGAGCAGAAACTCCAGGGTGCCGGCGCGCCGCTCCTCCGACCACATGCGCATGGTGATGGCCGCCACCAGGAAGATCAGCAGCAGCGGCATCCATTCAAACAGGGGCCGCACATCGGCGATGTTGCGGGCGAAGAAGGTCTCCACCCAGAAGAAGACGAACAGCGTCACCGCCAGGAAGGCGCCGAGAAAGATAAAGGCGATAGGGGACGAGAAAAATCCGGAAAACTCCTTGCGCGCGATTCGCATCAGACTGTTCATTGAGCCACCCTCCCCTCCTGTGCCGAGATCTCACCGAAGATCTCTTCCAGGTCGCGACGTTCGGGTTGCAGGGTATAGAGCTTCCACCCCTCCATGGCGATCCGGCTGGCGACCATGGGCGCCGCCTCGGCCGGGTCATCCACGTCATCCAGATCCAGGGCATAGCGGTGCCCTGGTCCCCGAGGTGCTATGGACTCCACCGAAACCACGCCATCGACCGAATTGAGGGGTTCGATCGCCCGCTCCGGTGCGGCGTCGACAGCTACCAGCAACCGTTTGCCGGCCTGCAGATCAGCCATGGTGGCATCCAGTGCCTTCCGGCCATTGCGAATGATGATGACCCGGTCGCAGATGGCCTGGACCTCCTGCAGGATGTGGGTCGAGAGTATGACAGTGGCCTGTTCCGCCAGTGAGCGGATCAGGTCGCGCATATGCTGCACCTGGGTAGGATCCAAGCCGTTGGTGGGTTCGTCGAGAATGAGCAGACGGGGATTGTGCAGGATCGCCTGGGCCACGCCGACCCGTTGGCGATAACCCCTGGAGAGGGTACCGATGGCATCCGTTGCCTTCGCGGTGAGATCGGTCTTGTGGATCGCCTCCCGGATCCGCTCCGGCCGTTCGGCTTCGGGGACCCCATGCAACGAGGCGGCATAATCGAGATAGTCGATCACCGACATCTCGGGATAGAGGGGATCATTCTCCGGCAGATAGCCGATACGTTGCTGGACTTCTGCACGATGGGTAGAGATATCCAAGCCATCGATCACAATGGAACCACCGGTGGGTTCCAGATAGCCGGTGAGCATCTTCATGATGGTAGTCTTGCCCGCACCGTTGTGGCCGAGCAGCCCGACGATCTCACCCTGGCTGATTTCGAACGAGACTTGATCGACCGCAATCAAGTCGCCGTAGATTCGGCTCAACCCTTCAACTCGGATCATCTATAGACTCCTGTTTTTATTGCTTAAATTGTTTCTCCATATGGTTAAACGTATGGATAGACCATGCCAGTGTTGAAAAGTTCATCGCATACAGCGTGACCCCGGGCAGATTTTCGGGTCAGGACTAACATTCCATTACCACTGCTGTCCCATAAACTTCATCTTCCTCAGGGAGAGGGTTGGGGTGAGGGGACCAGATAAAGCCAATGCTTTGATTTTTCACCCCCTCATCCCGACCTTCTCCCGGTG
>CAZJCM010000082.1:0-5179 GCA_964544655.1 uncultured Sedimenticola sp.
TCCGGTCAAGCGCGTGGACAACATGACCATGGCCTGGGGGCTGGAGGCGCGGGTGCCGTTCCTCGATCACCAGCTGGTGGAGTTGGCTGCCCGCTGCCCGCCGGAGCTGAAGCTGAAAGCGGGTGGGAAGTATCCCCTCAAGGCGATGGCCAGGGGGCTGTTGCCCGATGCGGTCATCGACCGGCCCAAGGGCTATTTTCCCATGCCGGCACTGAAATATGTGCGTGGTGAATTTCTTGATTTCATGCGCGACATCCTGAATTCCCGGGCCTGCCGGGAGCGGGGGCTCTATTCCCGGGCCTATGTCGATCTGTTGCTGTCTGCCCCGGAGATGCATCACACCCGGTTGCAGGGTAGTAAACTATGGCACCTCGCATTGCTGGAGTTTTGGCTGCAGCGCAATGTCGATGGAGTATGAACCGATGAGCCGGCACGGCTTGGTACGTAGCCGCCTGGCTGCGGCTGCTTTGTGTCTGGTCTGGAGTAGAACATGATCATGCAATCCGCACTTCTTCTGCACATCCTGGGTACCATCGTCTGGGTTGGGGGGATGTTCTTTGCACACATGGCGCTGCGCCCGGCGGCCAACGATCTGCTGGATCCTCCCCAGCGCCTGCCTCTGTTGCACCGGGTGCTGTCGGCATTTTTTCCCTGGGTCTGGCTTTCCATCGCATCGATCCTGATCAGTGGCTTTTGGATCTTCCTCGTATTGTGGAGTGGGCAGGCAAATCTCTATGTTCATGTCATGATGGGCATCGGCCTGCTGATGGTCTGTATCTTCTGTTATATCTACTTCCTGCCTTTTCGCCTTATGGGGCTGGCGCTGGAGCAGCGGGATTTTTCCTCGGCAGGCGCGCGGATGGCCGTGATCAGACGCTTGATCGGCACCAATCTCGTACTGGGGCTGATCACCAGCACTATAGCTGTCGTCGGCAGACTGTTCTGAGCCCGCGTTATTCATGGTGGATCGTGGATCCTGGCGCCGCCATGAACAAGGCGGGGCGAGGTTATTGCGCACGAATGGTTGGTTTATTCCGCCACGTTCTGCAGGTAGACTTGCGGCAAGTCGAAGGAAGCGGGTGATCGTTCAGTCCTGCCGGAGTGTCAACCACTGCCGGCCCCCCTGCCCCGCTGCCTGATGCATTTCTTGAACAGACTGTTACTGTCTCCCTGCCGGGAGGCCTGTATTAACGAATCGAGGTGGATCGAGATGGATGTGCTGGAGCGTATCAAAGAACAGGTAGAGGGTAATCCCATCGTGCTTTATATGAAAGGCACGCCACAGTTCCCCCAGTGCGGATTCTCCTCCCGCGCGGCGGCGGCGCTGCGGGACTGCGGCGTAAAATTTGCGTATGTGAATGTGCTGGCCGACCCGGAGATCTTCGAGAACCTGCCGCGTTATGCCGACTGGCCCACTTTTCCGCAGCTCTATATCAATGGTGAGCTGGTGGGCGGCTGTGACATCACCCTTGAACTTCACGAAAGCGGGGAGTTGCAGAAAATGGCCGAAGAGGCGGTGAAGAACTGGCCGGCAGAAGAGGCGGAGTAAGGACGGCCGCAGGCAGAGGGTTCGGGTCGCCTGCCGATGGCCATCAACCTTTGGCCATCTCCCAGACTCGCTCCTGATCCATCTGCTGCCAGCGGTTGACGATATGGCAGAACAGCATCGCGGTCCGTTCGGTATCATAGATCGCGGAATGGGCCTGGGCGCTGTCCCAATCCAGCCCGGCGGCCTGTACGGCACGGGCAAGCACCGTCTGCCCGAGGGCGAGGCCCGCCAGCGTCACGGTATCGAAGGTGCTGAAAGGGTGGAATGGATTTCGTTTGAAACGGGTACGCTCCACTGCGGCGTTGATGAAGCCAAGATCGAAGAAGGCGTTGTGACCGACCAGGACGGCGCGGCTGCAACCGCTCGCTTTGATCGCCCTGCGGATGGGCGCGGAGATCTTTTCCAGCGCCGCCCTCTCCGACAGCGCCATGCGAAACGGGTGCTCGGGATCGATGCCATTGAAGGCCAGCGCCTTTGGGTCCAGGTTTGCGCCGGGGAAGGGCTGCACATGGCAGGCGTGGCTTTCCGCCGGGTATAGCATGCCCTCGTCATCCATTGCGATGATCGCAATCGCGATCTCCAGCATGGCATCGTTCCGGGCATCGAATCCTGCTGTTTCAACATCCACCACCACCGGCAGAAAGCCGCGAAAGCGCTTGGCGATCGCCTGATTGTACGTCGTGTCATTCATGCTGCGAAGCTTATGCCATTTTTCGGTTTCCTGACAGCGGCAAAAGAATCCCCAGTCAAATAGTGTCTGCAGCTTGCGCTCGCAATTACCGTCCATTGCACAGCCGATTCTTGCCCCCCCTGCTATTGGGAGGATTGGCGGTGCGAGAACTGTATGTCCTGGTCGCCGGATACGCTTTCATGACTTGGTCTGAGGGGGGGTGGCTAAATGGGCTCTAAATTATCCTGCGCTTCGGCCGATCTTTCTGGTGATCCAGATGGGAATGGGGTGTCGTCAGCAATGGTGCTCGTATGTCTGCGTGTGATAGATTTCACCGGAGCAGAGGAAGGGAATCTGCAGGTTATCCCAGATGTACAAATTAATACCTGAACCCACGGATTCAGATAATACGCAATGAACGAAAAGGAAATGAAGAACAATGGCCGGGAAGACTCTTGGTAAGTGGATGAAGTCAGGTATCGCTGCCGTGCTGGTGCTTGGCTTGGCAGGATGTGCAACAACAGATGAATATGCCGATCCGCGCGATCCGTGGGAAGGTTACAACCGGTGGATGTATGCTTTCAATGATGAGGTCGATAAGGCGATCATCAAGCCGCTGGCAAAGGGCTACAAAGCGATAACACCAGCCCCGATAGACCGGGGGATTACCAATTTCTTCAACAATCTGGGCGAAGTGCGCTCTATTATCAACAACCTGCTCCAGTTCAAGCTGCAGCGGGCGGTCAACGATGTCGGGCGCCTCGCGGTGAACTCGACCATTGGTCTGCTCGGCTTCATCGATGTCGCGAGCAATATGAATCTGCCGCCGTATGACGAGGACTTTGGCCAGACATTCGCTGTATGGGGGGTTGATACGGGGCCTTATATAGTACTGCCGCTGCTGGGTCCGAGTACCGGCAGAGACACCATTGGGCTTGCGTTGGACTGGACTGTAGAACCGGTACGCTGGATGACTGATTCTAGCGCAGCACGTACTGGCTTGCTGGGTCTCTGGTTTATCGATAGGCGGGCGGACCTGCTGGGGGCAAGCAAAATCATGGAGCAGGCAGCACTCGATCCTTATGAGTTCATGCGCGATGCCTATCTGCAGAAGCGCCTCAATGATGTCTATGATGGCAATCCTCCGGAAGAGATGGATGATGAATTCAACGGCGGGTTCGAGGAAGAGAAGTATTGATGTGGCATCAAAACATAACGACTATCTGTGTGGACATCCTCATAGATATAAACAATTAGATAAATTAAGAAAATACTAATATTCTTCATCTCCAGGGAAACACGGATGTGAATCGGTTTCCTGCCTACAAGCAGTAAAAAAGATAAACGTACATTTCGGAGATGAATATGAAAAAGATTGCAAAAGTTGCCGTTATCGCCGCCATGCTGGCCGCTTCCGCTTCCGCCTCTGCATGGTGGGGTGGTCCCTGGGGTAACAATGGCTATGGCGATGGCTGGGGCGACGGCTTCGGCGATATGTTCGGTGACTTCAACATGAGCTTCAGTGGCCGCGGTTCCGGCTATGGTCGTGGTAATGGTTATGGTTATGGCCGCGGTTATGGCTATCCTTACTATGGCTATGCTCCTTATGGCTACGCTCCTTACGGCTATGCTCCTTATGGTGCTCCGGTTCCTCCGGTTGCCCCCGTGGCTCCTCAGGCACCTGCCGCCGAGTCCAAATAAGGTCCGTCTGAGCTGAGTCTCTACCCATCCGGAAGGATGTGTGGTTGACCGGATGGTAGAGACGAGACGTGCTACAGACAGGCCCTGAAAAGGGCCTGTTTCGTCAAGGAGATCGTAAAAGATGAAAAAGTTTTCCAAAGTGTTGGCAATCGCTACCCTGGCAACCGTATCCATGACCGCCAGTGCCTGGTGGGGCGGACCCTGGAATGGTCTGGGTGATGGCTTTGGTGATGGTGTTGGCGACGGCTACGCCGATGGCAGTTTTAGTTTCAGCATGGGCGGCAATGCCGGTGGTCGCGGTTATGGCCGTGGTTATGGTCGCGGCTACGATTACTATGCCCCGTATTATGGTGGTTATCCCTATGCGCCGTATGGCGCTGCCCCGATAGCCGGGCTTTCCGAGGAGCAGCAGAAGGCCCTGGCTGAACAGGCCGAGCAGCAGGCAAAGGCCTTCCAGAAGGCACTGGAGGCCCAGCGCCAGTATGCCGGTCAGTTTGCTCCGGTTGGTCAGCCTTTCCCCGCTCCTTTTGCCAACGAGACGGCACCCTTTGCCGCTCCTGAGTTCCCGGCCCGCGCCTTCACTCCTTTCCAGCGTCCTGAGGTCCCCAGTTTCGAGGATATGCAGGCCCGCTTCGAGAAGGCCCGCAAGCAGATGGAAGAGCAGCGTAAGCAGTTTGCCGCTTTCCAGCCGGCTGACTTCGGTATGCCGGAGATGAATGCCCGTCATGACGAGATGTTGAAGGAGATGGAAGCACGTCGTGAAGCATTCCTGGCTCAGCGTCCCGCCGACCGGGATACCGTTGCACGCGGCCCGCGCCAGGAAGAGATGCGCAAGCAGATGCAGCAGCGTCGTGATGAAATGATGAAGCGCATGCAGGAACAGCGTGAGAACGCTGAGAAACAGCGCGCCGCTTTTCGTAACGATATGGAAGCACAGCGCCCGAACCGGAAGATCTGAGCAGTAACCGGTTGCGTCTGAAAGGCACCTGCGGTTTTCCGCAGGTGCCTTTTTATTTGCCTGGTGGAAAAGGTAATCCCGCCTTTCTGGGAATCGAATATCTGGTTGGTATGAAGCGGCAAATATGTGTATATTGCGCGTTTCAATATAAAGAATTGCTAAATACAATAATGGCCTTTCGTTCCATGGGGGTTTTCCTATACCGCTGTGGGGGCAAGGGTATGACCATTGGCTGTACCGTGATTTAGGGAGAGAGGAGATGGATGAAGCCGGCTATACTATCCATGGACAAAGAAGAATG
>CAZJCM010000083.1:0-4877 GCA_964544655.1 uncultured Sedimenticola sp.
TATGCCGTGGCGCTGGAAAAGACGGGGGGGGCCGGTTCGTGGTTGATTGCGTGCGACGCCGTGCAGGATGAGCGGCTGCCGGAGGTGGACGGGCTTTTCATTGGCGGTGGCTTTCCTGAAACCCAGATGGCCGCATTGGAATCCAATACAACCTTGCGTGATGAAATTCGCCGTTTCATCGAGGCGGGCGGGCCGGTCTATGCCGAATGCGGCGGGTTGATGTATCTTTGCCGCAGTCTGACCTGGGGTGGGAAAAGCAGTAGAATGGTGGGCGCCATTCAGGCCGATGTGGTGATGCATGAAAAGCCCCAGGGAAGGGGTTATGTCCGTCTGCGGGAGACCGGGTTCAGCCCCTGGGCAGCGGTTGACGGGGTGAACGAGATTCCAGCCCATGAGTTCCATTACTCTGCTCTGGAGAATCTGGATGGGGATCTTCGATTTGCCTATGATGTGCTGCGTGGCACGGGAGTGGACGGCGTTCATGATGGAATCGTATATAAAAACCTGCTTGCCAGTTACACTCATCTGCGGGACGTGGGTGGGAACCCCTGGACCCGTCGGTTCGTCGAGCATGTAAGGGCTTGCAAGAGGAGAGCGTAGTAATGTTTAAAATAACTGCAGCAGCATCCAAGCAGATCCGTGAGGCGGCGAGGCAAGGTGGCACCGAGGGGATGGTGCTGCGGCTCGCGGCACGACAGAAGGAGGATGGCGCCATCGATTACCTGATGGGCTTCGATGAGGTGAAGGAAGACGATGTGCGGATCGATTCAGAGGGCGTCGAGATCGTGATGATGCCTGAGCACGCTGAGCTGTTGGATGAGACGACCATGGATTATGTGGAAATAGAGGAGGGGGACTTCCGCTTCATCTTCCTCAACCCGAAAGATGCCAACTACACCCCACCTCAGGAATAGCCCGGGATTCCCTCGTCCGTCTATATGAACAATGAAAGAAGAAAGCACGAGCGCACCCCGTTATGCGTCAGGATCCGGATCAGCCACGAGACGTTTGGCTCAAAGATAGTGAGGACCCGGGATATCTCACATGGGGGATTGTTTCTGCTGGTTGGCGATAGGGATCTGCTGGTACCTGGAACCATCATCGAGGGCCAGGTCCAGGATGAACATATGGAACGACCGGTGGTGAAGATGGAGGTTCTTCGTGTGGAGCCCGACGGCATTGCGCTGAAATTCCTGGATTGATGCGGAACTGTTGTAATCATGGAACTTTCGTCCGAAGACATGTTGCGCCTCAATGTGCTGCTGGCAAACCGCCCGTTGGCTATCCGTATTCATGAATCCAGTATGACCCTGCATGCCTTGCTGAATGACGGTGAGGCAACGGTCAAACTCAACGCAAACACCAATGACGAACGCTACTTGAAGCAGGTGCGCTCCTTCTTGTCCGAGCATGCACTGGGCAGCCCTGGGGGCTATCCCCTCTATTTGCAACGTTGGACGCGAATGGGGCAGATGCGCGAACAGAGCCTGAAACAGTTGCTCCTGCTGGGTGACCCGGCCGCCGTGTTTGCCGTGGTCTGCGCCGAAGGGCTGACCGATGAGTTGGCCAGACGGGCCTGGTGGGCCGCCGAAGAGCCGGAGAATGCGCGGCGACTGTTGCAGACCGAGGCCGTCGTTCAGAGTGAGACCGGCAGGCGGTTGGCCCGTTTCCTGGTCGACTATCTGCCATTTGAAACCGAGCCGGAGGCTATGATGGAATCGGTTCGGGTGGTGCTGCAGCCGGGATTGCTGGACCAGGAAGCGCGTCTCGACCTGTGGAAGAAGGCCGCGCGTAAGATGCCTTACCTGGTGGGCTTCATAGCTGCCTTGCCGGATGACCTGCCGCAGCCACCACCGGCAAGACCTGATCATGCAGCACTGGAGGGTCAATTGTCGGTACTGAACAGTGCGGAGGCGGTTTTGCTGTTACGTATGCTCGCTGGCAATGGCCAGGCATTTCTGACCACTGTCAGGCGGATTCTGCAAAAGCCCCCGTCCCAGGAAGTGGTGGCCCGTACCCTGGATGCGTTGAGTCACTACTTTCGTGCCCTTCGCCCGGAGGGCGTCCCGGATATGGACCTGGAGCAGCTGCAGGAGGATGCTGCGCGCTGGAGTGCCGCATCCACAGCTGTGCAGGATATCCTGCAGCATGCACCGTCGATGGCGCCTGAACTGAAGGCGATGCGTCTGCTTTCCGGTGTTGGTTATGGGATACTGCGCCCGGTTTTGCGAGGGAGTGATGCCATGGGCAGCCTCATGCGGCGCAAGCTTGAGCCGGTGATGGGGCCCTTGCTGGATGAGATAGGGGTGCTGTTGGGAGCGTCTGGCAGTGGATTTGGTGACGGCCATTAATCTATCGTTCCGGCCGGGGACTGGGTGCAACCCGTCGAGGACGCCGTGAACCCATCCCTGGGGGCTTCGCGGCGGCATCCTTGCCGCCGAGACCCCGACGAGTTGCACCCAGTCCCCGGCTTGAAGCAGGTATATGTTCTCACCGGGTTGATCACCAAGCAGACTGCTGCCACTCCCTGGCCGCAGATCGCCTCGCTTTACTCTCCACTGTTTTGTTTCTCCTGGTGGGCCTGCACCAGCCTTTGCTGGATGTCGTGCGGGACCGGATCGTAGTGGCTGAAGACGATCTCATAGCTGCCTTCACCACCCGTCATGGATTTCAGGCGGGAGCTGTAATCTTCCAGCTCCGCCAGCGGCACGATGCCCTCGATGATCATTCGTCCGCCGGTGCCGGCTTCAGTGCTGCTCACCCGCCCGCGGCGGGTGGACAGATCCGCAGTGATATCACCCATGGCGTCGCCCTGAACCACAATCCTTATGCTGACCATCGGCTCCAGTATGATGGGGCGGGCCTTGTCCAGTGCATCGTGGAATGCCTTCTTTCCGGCGGCCACGAAGGCGACTTCCTTGGAATCCACCGGGTGGTGTTTACCGTCGTAGACCGTCACCTTTACGTCCTGAACCGGGAAGCCAGCGATAAACCCCTCTTCCAGCGCCTGTAGCACCCCCTTCTCTACGGCGGGGATCAGGGCGCCGGGTATTACGCCGCCTTTCACCTCGTCGACAAAACTGAACCCTTCGCCACGGGGCATTGGCTCCACCCGCAGAAAGACCTCGCCGAACTGGCCGGCGCCGCCGGTCTGTTTCTTGTGCCGATAATGGCCCTCCGCCGGGGCGCTGACGGTCTCCCGGTATGGAATGGTGGGCGGCCGGGTATCCACCTGGACGTTGAAACGCTCTGCCAACTGCTCCAGGATGATCCTCAGATGCAGATCGCCAAGACCACGGATCACCGTTTCATTCGCCTGACCGTCGTGCTCGACCACCAGGCAGGGGTCTTCAGAGGCAAGCTTGCTCAGCGCATCTGGTAGCTTCTGATCATCACTGCGGCTCTTCGGTATCAGTGCCAGCCCGAACAGGGGCATGGGGAAACTCTCCGGTTGCAGATGGAAGTGGTCTTCTTCATGGGAATCATGCAGCACCGCATCGTGGAACAGTTCATCGATCCGAGCCACGGCGCAGATGTCGCCCGGAATTCCCTGAGCCACCTCGCTCTGCTCTTTTCCTTGCAGGCGCAGCAGATGGTTTACCTTGAATGGCTTTCTCGCATCGCCGATAAACAGTTGGCTGTTCGTGGTAATGGTTCCCTGGTGGATGCGGAATATGCCGAGACGGCCCCGGAATGGATCGTTGACGATCTTGAACACGTGGGCGATGGCGTGCTGATCGGGATCGGGCGTGACTTCGACCGGTACCGCCTCTTCTCCTTCACCCTTGAGAAAATGTGGCGGATTGCCTTCCGTCGGATCGGGCATCAGTTTGACGATCACTTCCAGCAGTTGATCGACGCCCATACCGGTCTCTGCCGATACGAAGCAGACCGGGACCAGATGGCCCTCGCGCAACGCCTTTTCGAACGGATCGTGAAGCTGTTCGGGCTCAAGTTCCTGGCCCTGCTCCAGATAGATCTCCATCAACGCCTCATCCACTTCCACCACTTGATCGATGATGTTGGTATGGGCCTCGGGGACGGAAGAGAAGCTTGTTTCATCGCCATCCAGGCGGAAAAAACAGTCCACCACCTTGTCGCCCGAAGCGGCGGGCAGATTCAGGGGCAGACACTCGGGGCCGAAGGTTTCCCTGATCTGCTCCATCAGCGCCGCCAGATCGGCTTCAGCGGCATCGATCTTGTTGACGATGATCAGCCGGCACAGGTCGTCCTCTTTGGCATGCTCCATCATGGCGATGGTGGCTGGCTCGATCCCGGCCTCCGCATTGATCACCACTGCGGCTGTTTCCACCGCCTGCAATACGCCGAACGTGCGGCCGAAAAAGTCGTTGAGTCCTGGGGTGTCGAGTATGTTGACATGCTTGCCGGAATGCTCGAACCAGGCCACGGCCGAGTTCAATGAATGCTGGTATTTTTGCTCCTGAGGGTCGAAGTCACAAACGGTATCGCCCTTTGCGATGCTGCCCTGATTCTGTATCGCTCCGACGCGATACAGAAGGGCTTCGGCCAGCGTCGTTTTACCGGCGCCTGACTGGCCCACCAGGGCGATATTCCGAATATCGTGGGTGGTGTATGCAGGCATCTTGTTCTCCTTGGATGAGTGTTGGTATGCACGGCCGGTCTGCACCGGCAGAAAATGCCTCTGCTATCCCAAAGGAATATCCGATCCGGTGCTATGACCCTGGTCAACAATCCTTGATTAGGGTTGATTCGATGAGGGAAAATATGTGCGCGGCCGCTTGCCGCGTTACAGCACGGAAGGTGGCGATCAGGTCTTTTTCTTGCGGCGTTTGCGGCCCTGGTAGTGAGCGTACCCACAGTAATCGATGTGCTGATATCCAGGTTATTTGATGGTC
>CAZJCM010000084.1:0-4316 GCA_964544655.1 uncultured Sedimenticola sp.
GCGGTTGTTCTCGATGAGCGCGGGGCTCTCGGTGGTGAGTACCTTGCGGATGGCTTCTTCAATGGCCGCCGGTGGCAACCCGGCATTGATGCGGGTCAGGGCGCTGCGGAGCTGTTCCACGAGCACCACATCGCCGTAGTTGGCCGCAGGGTCACGCTCGGGATGTGGGCCGTCGAAGGCGATGTCCGGGCCATGGGCGACATCGAAGCCCAGCGCCTCAAGCTGGGAGAGGGCCATCTGCTCGATACTCTCCTCGGTGGTCTTTGTGCTCATACGCAGCTCATCCACCATGTGTGGTAGGAGTTACGAAGCCGTCCTCCGGGGCGGCTTCAGCCGTTTTGCTGTCTGTCTTTCCAGAATCTTTCATACTCTTTCCTTAGCTTTTCCCGGGTGTGTCCCCTCGTCACCAGGAAGGCTGTCCATGGCAGCAGATAGCCTTTTCATCTGTAAATCGGCCCTGGTCATTCGGTCAGCAGTTGCAGACCGGCAGCAGGCCGCGCTGTGGCGGCGGCGGGTCGATCCGGCTCTTCCGCCTCGGCGGGCGGGACTTCGGTCTCCGGCGTGATTGGAGGCTCTTCCGCCTTTTCCACTTCCTCCGGCTCCCCCAGGTTCAATGCCCCGCAGCACATGGAGTACGCTGACATAGGCCTGCCGGTCGAGGTAATAGAGCAGTTCACTGTGGCAGACCATCTCCAGAAAGGACTTGGTCAGCTCGATGAGGCTGCTGCCATTTTCCTTAAAGGTGCGGGCGAGATCTTCATAGTGCTGCTGGAGGTTGGGCGCATTCGGCCAGCGTTCCCTTGCAGCACGGAAAGCCGGTGCGATGTCATCCAATACAAATGTCATTTGTCACCCGCTGAGCTCATATTCCTTATCTATTTCCTTCCAGAATGGACCAGACACGGTGATAGCTCTCTCCCCGATCTCCCATAGCGGCTCGCCAAGTAGAAGAATCGGTATTACGAAGTTTTTTGCGAGCGGTGTCGATAGGTTCTTCTGCCGAAATTTCCAGCCTTCTGGCCAATGGATCCGCCGCCATTCTTGGTACCCCCAGCATCCGAAGTGCAAGTGCCTCATCAGAATCTACGCCGTAATAAACCTTGGCGGGTAGATTGCGAAGTTGGCGTTGTTCTTCTTCCGGAAGGGAATCAAGCTCTTCCCCCAAAGTCATCGCCTGCAGAGCAGCCAATCCCCAAGAGGCCGTTTGGGTCAAACGCCCAAAAACGCTCTGGCAGCAACGGGTTATTGCCTCGGTAGAGTTGCGACCTTCTTCGCCGAAATATTCAACCGCCATTTCCGTCAGCGGCCTGCCCTGAACCCAATCCGAGACGATCCGGGCCAGACTGTCACCATCGGGTTGCCTACCGCCCGTGACCTCTCGCAAGTTCTCCCGCAGTTCAGGTACCTCAAGCAAAACACCCATCATGCGTTGCAAATGATCACGCCGGGTAGTGAAGAGTTTGGGAGACCAGCTCTCTTTGGAAATACCAGCCTCCCGCAGGCGGGACAAGGTTCCAGCGACCGACTCCCAAGAGAATCCTGTCAAATCCACCAACTTGAGTGATTTGCCCTTGATTCGCCCGGCATAGTGATATACGCCTCGCACCAGTTGCTCCGCCCACCCTTGATGGGACTTGCGCAGAGCCTGAAATCCCAGTGTCCCACGAAGTACCTGCTCCACCTCGGAGGCAAAACGCTCGTGATCACCGATCTGGCGATAGGTATGGGCCAGATATTGCAGGAATGCTGACCAACCCGGTTGCCATGCGAGGCTATGCAGGTTCAGGAGCTGACCGCTTTCAGCCACCTGCTTGACCATCTCAACCAATGTCGAATTGAGCGCGCTTACGGATTTTGAAACATATCGTTTCAAAAGCTCCGCTCTTTCATCATTTGTGGCAGCAAGAGCGACAATCCCCAGATCGCCCTGGTCAACTCGCCCAGCCCTACCTGCGATATTCCAGAAATCCTCGGGAGGCATATCCTCACCGTAAGGATACTGATGACTGGCAAATACGACGCCAGAAACCGGGAAGTTGACGCCCTGCGCAATCGTGGTCGTGGCAACCAGTGTTTTCAGTTTGCCTTGCTCGGTAAGCCACTCAACGAGTGTGCGGGTATCCTCTGACAGTCCCGCATGATGAACACCTACCCCATGCTTGATCAGCTCGATCAGCGGGAAATCCGCCCCCATCTCATCCTCAAGAAACCGCAGAATATGACCCAGATCCTCATCTGTTGTGTCGAGGCAGTTTTCCTCGATCTTCAAGGCTTCTGCCACTCCCCAACTGTGCCTGGGCTGATTGACCAGTACGATCACAGTTCCCCGTCGGTGCAGAAGCTGCGCAACAGCCGCAGCCAGTTTTCCTTGAGAATTAGCGACCTGGGACCAGGACAACCCCAATGGCCGATTGGCTGCTAGAGAAATGGTCTCTGGAATGTCCAGGGTATTGTGGGTGGTATGCAATGTATCGAAGTCGATACGGAAATCCCCGCGGCGAGCACCCCGCACGGGTCTAGCAATGGCGACGATGCGATCATTCGGTGACCACTCCACCGCCAACCCGATATTCCGGTGACTGTCGGGATCCAGCCACCGGGCAAGTTCTTCTCCATTAGGAATGAAAGGTGTCATCAGCAGGAACTGGGCGTGCCGGCATTCACGGTTGATGGTGGCCAGCAGCAGTTCCAGCTTAAGTCCTCGGGTCTCTGCCCCCAGGCCGTGAGCCTCATCCACCACAACCAGCGTCAATGGCCGGCCGATTTTCTCTTCCCAGCCACTGCGGATCATGATGTCCAGCTTTTCCGGCGTGGTGACCAGTACACGAAACTGCCGAGACTTATCTTTATCGGTCAACAGGCCAGCCTCGATTCCGTCGATCTCCAGTGCCGGACTCACCTTTTCGACCACTACTCCCAAAGGCGAAAAATCCCGCCGCAATCGTTGTGTGATCTGATTGACCAGTGCGCGCGTTGGTGCTAGGTAGGCTACCCAGCCACGGTCTTCTTCGAACTGGTTCAATGCTTGCAGAATCCGAAACTGCGCGATAAAGGTCTTACCGCTTGAGGTGGGTAGGCTGACTACCACTGATCGCTCGCCAGAGCCTAGCAAACCAGCCTCACGCAGCGCACGGCGTTGCGGTGGCAGCATTTCGAAAATGGGATTCTTGCGATCTCGCGCGGTCAGCCAGCGCGCGAACCGTGTCACACGGCTATTGACTGCCCGCGTCACTGACCAGAGGCTGTTTTCGACCAATACATGTGCTGTGCGTGCCAGCAAGCGAGAAAGATTTTCCTGCTCGATCAGCCCACCTTTTTCTGCTGCACTTATGGCGCGGTCGAACTGGGCCTCCAGTTGCTGGCGGATGTCGAAATGCCCCTCTACCTCACCCTGAACGAGATAAGTTCCAAGCAATTCAGCGGCTTTTGCCAGGTGATATCCGGTAATCAATGCCCATGCGGATTGCACATCTCCATGCTGTTCGGCTTCTGCCAGAAAATCAGCTTCCCCGTTTTTCTGATCCCTTCGCAGTTGGGTAACCCGCTCCTGAACCCGATCCAGATCATCCCAGCCCCGCTTGCGAAGCAGGCGTAGCCAGATCTCTAAAGTGGTAAGTTTTACCCGATCGCCCCAGCTCTCCGGCAGCTCAGCAAACGAAAGATCGACATTCGCGAGCAACCGGCGGACATCGGCTCCACGGTCGCCCTGAACACCCAGGCAGGCGATTTGCAGAATTTGACTCAAATTTCCAAGGTTGATGGCAGCCGGAATCAACACGCGCGCAATCTGAAACGCCTGTGCCGCTGCCTCCCTCAGGCGGTTTGCATCTTCTGCTTCAAGACAGGTGAACACCCGCAATTCGAGCGCCCTGGCGACAAATTGCAACTTGTCGTCATCGAGTTCTGAAACGAGATCCGCATGGAGGGCTTGAGACAAGCGACGGCGCGCCGCTTCCTCTTCGGCGGCATGCACCTTGCCTTCACCGATGGCAGACAGAATCCACGATTCCATCGTCACGCCGCCTCCTCGATCAGGGAAGGTAAGTCTTCAATGGCAACCGGGAGATACCAGGCATGCAGCTCTGCACATGCTTCCTCAGGCAGTTGATCAGCCAATGCCATTCCGCGATTCTGGAGATCAGCCTCGTTAGGGGATGTATCCCGAATCAGCATGCCAACCAGAAAAAGGGCCTCACCGCCTGACTGCAGGTATCGGCCGACGGATTCTTTGAACATTTCGTGGAAGTCAGAACTTTCGGGACAGCGGGAATGCAGCCATTGCAACAAGGCATGATGGATGTCGAGCCGTGTTGCAC
>CAZJCM010000085.1:0-3642 GCA_964544655.1 uncultured Sedimenticola sp.
GCCTTGAAAAATGCATCGATATCGACCTCATTGATGCTGTCAGGTGCTTCCAAAGCACCTGCGGTGATCAGTTCGCCATTACCAGCTTCTGGGTCGTCGGTTCGCTTGACCCATAGTGGCACCCAAGCTTTTTTCAAATCCTCGTGAGCGCCGCTCCAGGTGCCACCTTTCTTGCCGGAGTGAACAGCAAGAGCTGCATCAGCCAGGCAGTAAATGTACTTATTCCGCTGCATGGCATTGCCCACGTTAAATCCCGCTTCAGGATTGAACGGCGAGACCAGCACCAGATTGTTGTCCATCAATGAACGTCGATATTTAGTACTGGAGCATGCCCGAAGAAGGTTATCGGCCAGCACACCTACCGCCGTGCCTTCTGCAGCGAGGGCCCCAAGCATGGCCGTTTCATCGACCCCTTTCGCACCACCGGAAACGATGGAGATACCGGCCCTCGCGGCCATTTCGCCGATCCTGCAGCTGTAGGCCAGATCGGCCTGCCGGACCTTGCGTGACCCCACTACCGCCAAGCCGCCAGCGTTTAATAAAGCCCTGTTACCGCAGCCAAACAGTACAGCGGGCGAATCACCGCGCAGGCGCTGCTTGAGTCTCTTCGGATAATCCACATCCGAGCGTGTCATCACCCATAGGCCGGCCCGGAGCCATTTTTCCAACGACAGTGCAAGGGCCGAGCCTCGGTTCAGCAGTGCGTTAATTCGCTCAACAGAAACACTCTTATCGTGCCAACCGCCCAGCAGGCCGTTCAAATTGCCGCTCAAGAGCCGTTCAGGCGTCAAAGATTGCAACCTGAGCCATTCAGCAAAACGGCCATACTCCTTTGGTGTGAGCGGCTTGTTCGCACCCGACTCGCCCTTTCCGAAACGGGCAGTCAGCAAGAGTATTGCTTGTGTGTTTGCAGAAACCGTCATTCAATCACCACTCGTAGTAGAGGCCAGTGCAACCGGAAATACCGATCCGCTACCCGCCTGTTGCAAAAGCGCAGCGAGCACTGTCATGGTCCATCCAGAATCAATAATGTCATCAACCAGCAGAACAGGCCCAACAGGGATACCTGCGGCTATTTGGAACACGCCGTCGAGGTTCCGGCATTGATGGAACCGGTTTTGTTGCATCTTCTGCGGCTCGTTATTGCGAACCTTGATGATGGCATCTACGAAAGGCAGCGCCAAACGCTGGGCTAGCCGTGCAGCGAAGTCCGGGACCAATACCGGATGGTTCCAGGAAGGCACACAGGTAACCCACTGGGGAGCCGGCACAGGTTGCCATCGGTCACTGATCATCGCCGCTACCGCGTCCACCAGTTCGTCACGGAAGTGGCCGGCATGTTTGTCATCTGCCACGAGTCTGCCCCAGCCGGCATCACTCCAGCGTGAGAGTATACGCCCTTCTTCGGCCCGCAGATCAGCTGGAAGGTTCCCTCGGAAGCTGTACTCCTGGAATGCCCCGCTCGCGACCTGCTTCTTGGGCTTGAAAACCATCTCTGCGTGGCGAAGGAAGCGCCCCGCTTTTATGGCCATGCCTCGGTCGATGCCGGTCCCCACGACAGGTTGACCCAAACACACCGCGCACTTACCACATTCGGCTATTTCGGGATCGTCCAATGCATTGCGCAGGAAAGCCATAAGGCACGTCGGGTTATCGATGTAGTCCTGAATTTCCCGCCATTCCCGTTCTCGCTGTTCCGTCAGGCGGCGAATGCGTTCATGATCCATCGAATAGGGTATTGGCGTCCGCTTCCAAAGTGTTCCCTGCTTAATAATGGGGGCAGGTGTCTCGGTATTCAGAACTTTCAGCACCTTCTCTATTTGGCCATGTCTCAAATTCAATTCGGCCTGAAGCTGGGGTAGCGAAAGCCCATCATGGGCAGCCAATACCCTGAGTATCGTGTTCACAGCCCGCTCGTCGGGAAATGCGCTGCGGCGGAAGAAGTCATGGATATCCTCATCCTCCTTCCCGGCCAACAGTACACCATAAGCGGTATCGATACCGCGTCCGGCGCGCCCGACCTGCTGATAGTAGCTCAACACCGAGCCTGGTGCCTGATAGTGGATGACGAAGCCAAGATCCGGCTTGTCATAACCCATTCCCAAAGCTGCCGTGGCCACCAGCACCTTGATCTCATTGCGTAGCAACAGATCTTCAAGGTGCTGCCGGTAGCAGTTGCTGTCCGGAAAATCGGGGTGTTCAACGCTACCGTAATAGGCGCGCGCCTCGATGCTTTGGGAACCAAGCCACTCGGCGACCTGCTCCGCATCACGAATCGTCAATACGTAGATGATCCCGGTTCCCGGCAACTCGGGGATATGTTGGGCGAGCCACGCCAGACGCGATGCCTGGTCGCCTAGCCGCAGCGTTTGAAGCGCCAGGCTATCGCGAACGAGTGTGCCGCGTTGAATCTGGATGTCGCCGAGCTGGGACCGCACATCTGCGATAACGCGGTTGTTGGCCGTCGCAGTGGTACCCAACAGGGGCAAATTCGGTGGCATCTGGCGCAAGATATTCAGCAGGCGGCGATAATCCGGCCGGAAATCATGCCCCCAGTCGGAGATGCAGTGCGCTTCATCAACGACCAAGAGACCAATTCGCCCCGCTATCGGGAGTAGTACATTCTCAACGAACTCTTCATTGGCGAGTCGTTCAGGTGAAATCAGGATGGCATCAACCTGATCCGCCAGAACCTGCTGCGTGATCTCGCCCCAGTCATCGCGATTTGTGGAATTGATTGTTGTGGCGCGAATTCCCAGACGATCTGCGGCCTCGATCTGGTTGCGCATCAACGCCAGTAACGGAGATACAATGATCGTGGGACCCGCACCACGATCGCGCAGGATACGCGTACTGATGAAATAGACGGAACTTTTACCCCAGCCCGTTCGCTGGATCACCATCAGCTTCTGCCGGTGATTTACGAGCGCGTCGATCGCCTCCCACTGACCTTTGCGAAAGCGGGCAGCGGGATTGCCTACCGCGGTTTGCAAGAGCACTTCTGCTTCGTATCTTTCCATGATTCAGCCATTTCCCCGGTAATTTATAATGCATTATTTTTATTATGTTATCTTGTGTGCAGTCAAATTGCGGTTATGAGTCCCCACGACTCCGCTGGAGCCGTATACGGGATAAGCCTCCGGCACGCCGTTTTCGATCTTGACGTGTTCGTGTCCGGGAAAACGGAGGTGGACGAACCACTCCTTGCAGAGCAGGTGGGCGGCCTGTTCGACGGCAGTATACCCGCTCTTGGATAGCACGCCACCTGGCGACCTGCAGTCCTCCTCAATGGTCTCCATCGCCTCGGTGATCGCCTTGGCAGGGTCGTCGCTGCACACAGGGAGAGCAGCTAATCGAATTTGGCCCAGGGCGTGGAAAGATGGCGCTTTTCTGGAGAAGTATTCCGTGGTCAGCGGCCGCATCTTACCGCCTCCCTTGGTCAGATTGGCCTCGGTGGTATCTTTGACTGCCCTTAATGATGATGAGAACCATATAGCGGTGAGTCACTCTTGTCGGGCTAAAGGCCAACCCGTATCCAAAGAGGCCTTTGCTGTTGCCGGATTAGAGAAACCGCGCCCTGTAGCCGGCCCACTTCTCGTTGACCTCCTGCTGAAGCGCCTCGACATAGTCAGGTTCCAGGGT
>CAZJCM010000086.1:0-3503 GCA_964544655.1 uncultured Sedimenticola sp.
TCAATCTTCCCCGGCTGCCGCCGCTTCCAACCCAAGCGAGCCGCGCATTCTACGCACTATTTACGCCCCGTCAAGAGTTTTTTACAGATTCTTTACAGGCCACCATTCAGGCCTGTCTTTGGCGGTAATACCACTCCTGAAAACAGCCCCGTGACAGAGCCACTCAGCTCAGTGTCACTCGCGCAAAACGCCGTTTCCCAACTTGATAGACATTGCTGGACCCGGCACTGCAGCGCAGCCCCCGGTCATCCACACGCTCACCATCGATCTTGACTGCACCCTGCTTGATCATGCGCATGGCCTCAGAGGTACTGCTGACCAGCTTCGCATCCTTCAGCAGGTTGGCGATTGGCAACCCGCCCTCCCCTGCCTGCAGCTCGAACTCCGGCATATCGTCCGGTATCGCCCCCTTGCGGAAGCGGGCGACAAAGTTCTCGTTCGCCTCACGCGCCGCATCCCGGCTGTGGAAGCGCTCCACGATCTCCTCTGCCAGCTGGACTTTGGCATCTCGCGGATTCATGCCGGCCGCCACCTCGGCTTTCAACGCATCGATTTCGGACATGGGACGAAAGCTGAGCAGCTCGAAATAGCGCCACATCAGTTCATCGGAGATCGACATCAGTTTGCCAAACATCTCATCGGGCGCATCTGCAATGCCGATATAGTTGTTAAGGGACTTGGACATCTTCTGCACCCCGTCCAACCCCTCCAGAATCGGCATGGTGAGCACCACCTGGGGCTCCTGACCGTACGCCTCCTGCAACTGGCGCCCGACCAGCAGATTGAATTTCTGATCTGTGCCACCCAGCTCCACATCGGCCTTCAGCGCCACCGAGTCATAGCCCTGCACCAGTGGATAGAGAAATTCGTGGATCGCGATGGGCTGCCCGCTCTTGTAGCGCTTGTTGAAGTCGTCGCGTTCCAACATTCGTGCCACTGTATGCTTGGCCGCCAGCTGGATCAGATCGGCCGCACTCATCTCCCCCATCCAGCTGGAGTTGAATACCACCAGGGTTTTCTCCGGATCCAGGATCTTGAAGATCTGCTGTTCGTAAGTCGCGGCATTTTCCAGCACCTGTTCGCGGGTCAGCGGCTTGCGGGTGACGTTCTTGCCCGTCGGGTCACCGATCATGCCGGTGAAATCCCCAATCAGAAACAACACTTCATGGCCCAGGTCCTGAAACTGGCGCAGCTTGTTGATCAACACCGTATGCCCCAGATGGAGGTCGGGCGCAGTAGGATCGAACCCCGCCTTGACGCGCAGGGGTTTACCCCTCTCAAGCTTCTTGATCAGCTCCTCTTCCAGTAGAATTTCATCGGCGCCGCGCCTTATGAGCTCCATCGCTTCCGCAGCAGATACCATGCCCCACCTCTGTCGATTATCGGAAATATGCAAAGCCGTACAATGTATCAAGATGAGGCGGCAAAAGTAACCACCCTGCCGATTCACCCAGGGTTGTGCTGAAAAATGCGGGCTTTTTCACCATTGCCATACCTAATTATTAGGAATTTACCCCGCAATCGACCATAATAGTCTCCGTCCACACAGATAGTTAGCACTGCAATATGAGAAATGACTACAGCTCGGGCGATGCCCTGAAGCGAACCTCCCGGCTTTCAGGGCACGGCAGAAAGCTGGTCCTTGCCCTGGGTGTCCTGTTGATCGGCGCTGCCGTGTACGACCTTCTGCCGCTGCCCGGGGCCGTTCTGGATGACGGCAACAGCTCGACACAGGCCACAGCGCCCGTCGACATCCCCCTGATCATCCCTGAGGCTGCCCGCAGCGAGGCGGTGTTCGCCGAGACAAAAGCCCTTCCAGCCGCATCCAAACCGGCAGATGAAGCTATCCCACAGCCTGCCTTCTCACCGATTGCAGAACCTCAAACCAAGGCGATCACTGCTGCAACCAGCCCCCAGAACAACAGCATAAAGGAGGCCACGGCGAGCGAGAAGGGAACACAAAGCAACCCCAACATTGCCAGCAACGCAGCTGATGAGACCGAAGCAGCAGCTGCACCCGTGCGGGCAACCACGTCTTCGACAGCCAGCGAAGAACCGCCGGCATCCAACATCAGCTGGCGCGAGACCAAGGTAAAAAAGGGCGACTCGCTGGCGCGGATCTTCTCCCGCATGGGGCTTTCAGCCAGCCTGCTGCATCGCATCGTCAACAGCAGCAAAGAGGCCAAGGAACTGGCCAGAATCCGCCCGGGCGAGATATTGAAGGTAAAGATCGACGACCAAGGCAATCTGCTCGAACTGATCCACCAACGGAACCCGGTCGTCAGCCTGCAGATTCTGCCCGAAGGCGACAGCTTCACCACGCGTACGGTCAGGCGCAATCTGGAAAAGCGCATCAACCATGCCTCCGGAGTCATCACCAACTCCCTCTATGAAGGCGCAAAGCGGGCCGGCCTGTCCGATGAACTGATCATGGAGCTGGCCAATATCTTTGGTTGGGATATCGATTTCGCCCTGGAGATCCGTGCTGGCGACCACTTCAGCCTGATCTATGAAGAGGCCTACCTGGACGGCAAGAAGTATGACAACGGCCCCATCCTGGCTGCCGAGTTCGTCAATCGTGGAAGGGTGTTCCGGGCCATTCGTTACGAAGACGATCAGGGCAACAGCAACTACTTCTCCGCCGACGGCCACAGTATGCGCAAGGCCTTTCTGCGCGCACCAGTGGATTTCCGCCGCATCTCATCCCGTTTCACCAAGGCCCGCTGGCACCCGGTATTGGGTAAGAAACGGCCTCATCGTGGCGTCGACTACTCTGCCGCCACCGGAACGCCAATCAAGGCTGCCGGGGATGGCCGGGTGATCTTCCGTGGCAGGAAGGGAGGTTATGGCAACACCGTAATCATCAAACACGGCAGCCAATACACCACCCTGTACGCCCATATGTCCCGCTTCAACCGCAAGGTAAAGAAAGGCAGCCGGGTCCGCCAGGGGCAGATTATCGGGTATGTCGGCAAGAGTGGACTGGCTACAGGCCCCCACCTGCACTACGAATTCCGTGTCAATGGCGTCCACCGTAACCCTCTTACAGTAAAACTGCCGGCAGCGGCCCCCATTGCCAGGAAATACCGCAAAGATTTCCTGCGCAAGTCTGCACCGTTACTGGAACAGCTGGAGCTGATCACCAGCACCGTCGTAGCCGACGCGCAACAGGCTAACCAATAACCGTTCGGGCGGTGGGCCACGATGAGCGGAGAGTTCTATCTCGGTCTGATGTCGGGTACCAGCATGGACGGAATCGATTGCGCATTGGTGGAATTCACCAACGACACGCCTCGACTACGCGGGTTCAGCAGCACGCCCTGGGATGCCGATCTGCGTCAACTCCTGCGCTCGCTGACCACCCCGGGGAATGACGAGATAGAGCACCTCGGCCAAGCCGACATCCGGGTGGCAGACGCCTTTGCGGATGCCGTATTGAAGCTGATCGACTCTTACGCCATCAAGCCGGAGCAAATCCGCGCCATCGGCTCCCATGGCCAGAC
>CAZJCM010000087.1:0-3415 GCA_964544655.1 uncultured Sedimenticola sp.
TTGTTATCTCATGCGTGTCTGGTCGACGCGCGCTAATGACACTGCATCTGTTTTGTTGTTTTTTTTCATGCAGAAGGTGTCATTCGAGCGGATCAGTAGTGTCGTGGGCGCGGCGGTTTTTATCAGGTACAATATCAATCCGGTGGGGGTGGGCTCTATGCTCATCGCATCATCCCTGGGCGTGGGGGGGCAGCTGGAGCTGTTCGGTCCGATCTTCAAGGCGCTTTCTCCCTTCATTGCGCTGTTCGTTCCCTTTATTACCGCCCCATTGATCGCCTGGTACACCCAGGGCCGATACTATCTGGTGAGGGGGAGTGAGATCTCGCCAGATGCGCGTGAACTGAACTGTCTTATTTGTGAAAACAGCTTCGAGCCTGAGGATATGAGCCGTTGTCCCGCCTATGAGGGGCCTATCTGCTCGCTCTGTTGCGCACTGGACTCCAGTTGTCAGGACCAGTGCCGTCCTTCATCTCATCTGCAGGTGCAAACCTTTCATGCGCTGAGCATGCTGCTGCCGGCATCCATGGTCAACCGCCTGCATTCAACGGTCGGTCATTTTCTGGCGATCCTTTTGCTCACCACAACCCTGATCGCCGGATTGTTTGCTCTGGTCTATTTTTCGATGGACTATGGCTCGGTTCAGACCCGTGAGATGGTGAATGACGCTCTGCTCAAGACCTTCTTTCTTCTGCTTATCGTCACCGGGATCTTGATCTGGCTCTATGTGCTGGCGCAAAACAGCAGACGCAAGGCGTTGCAAGAGTCACAGCAGCGCACGGTGTTACTCAGCCAGGAAGTGGACGCGCACGAAAAGACTTACCAGAAATTACAGGAGGCGAAGGAGGCCGCGGTGGCGGCCAACCAGGCCAAGAGCCGTTATCTCTCCGGCGTCAGCCATGAATTGAGAACACCGCTTAATACCATACTCGGATATGCCCAGTTACTCGAAGCCGATGATCAACTGCCAAACAGAAACAAAAGAGCCGCAGCCGTCATACAGCGTAGTGGCGAGCATCTTGCTGATGTGATTGAGGGCTTGCTGGAGATATCCAAAATCGAGGCGAGGCGTCTCGATCTGCATCGTGACCAGGTAAAGCTGGGCGCACTGATTGACCAACTGGTGGAGATGTTCGGTATCCAGGCGCGGGCAAAAAACCTGGCCTTCGAGTACATCTGTGAGAGTGAACTGCCAGACTACGTCATTGCCGACGAAAAGCGTTTACGCCAGGTGTTGATGAATCTGCTCTCCAATGCGGTCAAGTTCACCCGTGAGGGGGAGGTATCGATGCGGGTAAGTTATCGTAATGAGGTTGCAAAATTTGTTATCAGCGATAGCGGTGTGGGCATTCAGCCCGAGCACCAGGAGCTGATCTTTGAGCCTTTCGAACGCATACGTAATCAGGAGACACAATTTGTCAGTGGCACCGGACTTGGCCTGACCATATCACGCCTGCTCTGCAGCCTGATGGGCGGTGACCTGTCACTGCAGAGTGAATATGGTGTGGGCAGTACTTTCAAGTTGTCCATCATGCTGCCGGTTCTGTACAAACCGGACAGACCCGTGGTTATCCCCAAGCGGATTAGCGGCTATACCGGCCCACGCCAAACCATTATGGTGGTGGATGATGAGCCTACCCACCGCGCCCTGATCGTCGATTTCCTGAGTCCGCTGGGCTTCCATGTGGTTGAGGCGCACAATGCGCAGAGCGCTATGAAGATGGCTACGGAGTTGTCCATCGATCTGTTTTTGCTGGATGTTCATATGCCGGTTATCGATGGATGGAGATTGGCGATTCAACTGCGCAGCATGGGCTGCAGCGCCCCCATCATCATGCTCTCCGGCAACGCCATCGAGGATCATCGGGCTGAGATGACCCGTCGCCTGCATAATGAGTATCTGATCAAGCCGGTGCGCCTGGATACCTTGCTGGAAAAAATCGGTGCGCTGCTGCAGATCGACTGGTCATATTTTGATAAAGATCCCAGGGTGCGCTCCGCAGTGGAAAAGCCTTTCCCTGATGGCCGTCAGTCGCCTACGCATACCGACCTGGATGAACTGCTGTCCATGGCCAAGCTCGGTTACCTCAATGGTGTGCTGGAGAAGTTGGAGGCGATGGAAAAAGCCAATATCGACTCGGCGTTTTTGCAGTATCTCAAATCCAGGGCGGAGCTTTGCGACTTCGATGGCCTTATCCAAACAATCAAGGGGTTGAGCCATGGCGCTTGATAATACCAATCCAATCGTTCTGGTGGTTGACGACTCACCCGATTCCCTGGGGATGATCAATGCCGCGCTCAATCAGGCCGGCTACACGGTACTGGTCGCCCTGAATGGCCGGCAGGCACTGGATATAGCGGCGCAGATTCAACCCAATGTGGTATTGATGGATGCTGTGATGCCCGTCATGGACGGTTTTGAGTGTTGCCTGCAGATGCGAAAATCATTGCCACTGACCCCCATCATCTTTATGACCGGACTCACCGATGTTGAACATACGGTCAAGGCCTTTGAACACGGTGGCAATGATTACATCACCAAACCGATAAAGCCTGCGGAGTTGCTTGCCCGTATCACCGCGCATATCAACAGCGCCAACATGATCCAGAACGCGCGCGTCGCCCTGGACGTGGCAAAGCAATATGTTCTGGCCATGAATAATGAGGGGGAGATCCTATGGTCCACGCCGGAAACACGTGAGCTGCTGTTCAGCAACGGGATAGACCATAAAGACCATACAATCGAATTCAATGAGGCGGTGAAGTCCTGGTTGGGGGGGGATGAGCGGAAAAACGACCTGATCGTTCACACCGCGCGCGACCCGCTCACCATCCGCTACTTCAAGACCGTCAATAGTAATGAACACCTGTTGCGCATCATCGATCAGGACATCCTGATGGATGCCGGTGCGTTGGAAGCGGCCCTGCCGATCACAAAGCGCGAAGCCGAAGTGCTGTTGTGGGTTGCCCATGGAAAAACCAATCGGGAGATCGGCGAAATCCTCTCATTAAGTCCGCGCACTGTGAACAAACACCTGGAGCAGATTTATCCCAAGATCCAAGTCGACAACCGCTCAGCCGCAACGTCGATTGCCATTCAGGCGCTCTTGGGGTTGCCGGTCTAGAGGGCGTGTCATGGAGCCGGATATTGTGTCCAGAGCGCCCGGCCTGCTCGTTGCCGCCAAGGCGCAAACCCTGAGGCGCCAATCTTCGTATTAGCCGGGCACTCTGAAGCACAACGCATCTCCCCTGAGTTGATCAGGGACTCCCTAATGGATATCCGTATCCTCCAGGCGTTCGCCGGGATCATCCACGGGCTGCGCCGACAGCGCCCTGTCGATCAGACTCTGCTGCTGTTCGGTATGCAGCCGGCCGTAACCGCAGGCGGGCGAGGCCGAGGGGGCGCGTCCGGCATAAC
>CAZJCM010000088.1:0-3357 GCA_964544655.1 uncultured Sedimenticola sp.
GCGGCTTCACAAGCCAATCCGGATGCCCGTGTTCGTTTCCAGTATGACTGGCTGCGCCAGGATCTCGATCGTATTCGACTCGGGATTCAGGAGCACATCGATGCCCCGCGTTCAGAACCCCGGACCTTCCCGCCATTGCGCGGCGATTACCGCCGGTGATGGCAGGTCATGACGGCGGCCCAGAACACGGCATTTCAAGCGGGTTCCGGTTTTACACCGGCGACGCTGCTGACCGGTATCGCATCGGTCGTGCTGGTGCTGGCCTTCATCTGGGTCATTTGGGTCACGCTGGGCACCTTCCGTGCCTGGCAGAACGGGCAGGTGGTTTTGTTCGATGTGATTTGGGCAACGTTGCGCGCCAGCATCGTGCTCATGGTGTTGGGTTTTTATCTGCGGTAGCGGCCGTTGGCCATTGCCGCAGGGGTTCGGGGAGTTCCCCGGTATTCATAACAGGGGGCAACCCCGTTACCTCGGAGAAAGTAATGATGAAGAAAGCAGTAAAAAAGGTGGTAACCGCAGCTGGGTTGCTCGCAGTTACAGCAAGCCAGTCGGTATTGGCGGCATTGCCGACCCCTGTGGCACCCAGTACCGCACCGGCGGCCGGTGACTGGATTGGGCTCATTTCGGGTTACATCAAGGATGGTGGTCTGGTTCTGGGGCTGGCGATAGCCGTGCTGGGCTTCCTGTGGATCGCCTATCTCGGCTTCGCCAAGTTCAACGAGGCCCGTCAGGGCAAAGCCGAATGGGCCGAAGTGGGCGTGCTCGGCATCGTCGGTGCGATCGTACTGATCTTTGCCAGCTACCTGCTCACGGAAGCCGCGGGCGTTATCTAATCGATGTCGGATCGTGACGACATTCTGGCCGACCGGCTCAATGTGGAGCCGGCGATCTTCAAGGGCTGTTCGTCGTCCGAACTGGGCATCATCGTGGGCGTGGCCGCGCTCATCTGGTTACCCGTTAGCCTCCTCCTGGCGGGTTTGATGGGCGCGGTCACCATGGGGTTCGGCATGGCCGGTGTCGGTGTCGTGGGAACCGTCATCGTCATGGCGGGGCTGTTCCAGCGCCTGAAGCGCGGCCGACCGGATGGTTATTACCAGCAACAGATTGCCATCTGGTTGTCGGACCATGGTCTGCGCCGCTCGCCGTTCATCCGGCGCAGTGGCGCGTGGGATATCGGGAGAACACGGTATGCGACGTTACCGCACCGAGATCGATAACGTTCGCGCCCACCTGCGCTCACTGTGGGTGGTGATCGGTCTCCAGTTCGTGGTGATTCTGGCCCTCTGGTTTGGCTGGAGCCAGGCGCCGAAGCAACTGACCGTGCATGTGCCGCCAGATCTGCGCTCGGGGGCGACGCTCGCCGTCAATGAAGTACCAGCGGCCAATGTGTACGCCTTTGCCTATTACATCTTCCAGCAACTCAACCGCTGGCCCAATGATGGGGCGAAGGACTACGGCCAGGCCATCTTCCGGATTTCTCCCTATGTGACACCGCGCTACCGGGCGGAGCTCATGGCCGATCTGGAACAGAAAGGGCGACAGGGCGAACTGGCCTCCCGCGTCCGAGGGGTGCATGAGATCGCCGGGCACGGATACGAAGAACGCCGGGTCGATGTGCTCGCACCCGGGGTATGGGTGGTGTGGCTGGATCTTGAACTTTCCGAGTCGGTGAAAGGCATGACGGTGAAGAAAACTGCTATCCGCTATCCCTTGCGAGTGGTCAGCCTCGCGGTCGATCCGGAAGCCAATCCCTGGGGACTGGCGCTGGACGGCTTTGCGAGTGAGGGGCCGCGTCGGCTGGAAGCGTCTGAACTCGGTGCAGACGCCAAACAAGAGAAATAGCAGGAGCCACCTATGCGAAAAAAACCATCAATCCATTCTGCTCTGGTTACCTGGCTGAGTGTGGCGCTGCTCCTGATGCAGTCACTCGTCCATGCGGGGACGGACACACTTGAGCGGATCGAGTGGAAGAAAGCACCGATCCGACTGGAGCTGATGGTCGGTCAGGAACAGCGGATTGAATTCCCGGCGGCGGTGAAGGTCGGTGTGCCGGCCCCTGTTCAGGGTGTGTTGCGTACGCAAAGTGTCAACGGGGTGGTCTATCTATTGGCGCATGCAGCCTTCGGTTCCAACCGGCTCATGGTGCGCGAGCTCAATAGCGGGCGTATCTACCTGTTCGATGTCACAGCCACAAAAGAAGGTGGGTCAGGTCACCCTATTCAAATCTATGTGACGGGCGATCAAGGCCGTGAGAATGATCAGGCGACTGGCGGGCATGAGCCGGGACCGGGGCAGCCTGATTATATTCAGCTGACCCGCTTTGCCGCCCAGCAGCTCTATGCCCCGGTCCGTCTGGTCAAAGACCGGCCGGGTATCGTGCGCGTTCCGGTCAGCCGTGATCCCGTCGATTTGTACCATGGCGGTACGGTCGAGGCGATCCCGCTGGTGGCTTGGCGCGCCAATGGTCTCTATGTGACGGCAGTCAAGCTTACCAACTGTACCGAACAGGCGTTGACTCTGGATCCGCGTAATCTGCGCGGCACCTGGCTAACGGCAACCATGCAGCATCATCGTTTGTTTCCGAAAGGCCATGAAGCCGACACCACGGCCGTCTACCTGATCTCGGCCCGGCCGTTTGAAGTCTCGCACTAGGGGGTTACATGGCGATTGCAACCTCGAATCGACTCCTACCTCTGCTTGCCGGCGCTGTCGTGCTGATGCTCGTCTTCGTCACGCTGAAGTCCTGTTCCGGGGAACCCGAAGACGCACTCGTAATGGAGACCGTACCCCAGGCGCCCGCGCCGGATGCGGACAGTCCTGCCGACACCATCAAGACGCTGACGGCCAACGTTGCGGCCATGACCACGGAAGTACAAGCTTTACGCAAGGACAATGACCAGTTGCGCAAAGAGAATCGCGAGCTGCTGGCCGATCGTCGTCAGATCGAGGAGAACGTTGCCACCAAGGTCAAGCGTGAACTGCTCTCCCGTGAAAAGGATCGGGATGCGCGTGATCGCATCGATGCCGGCGTGCTTTCTTCTCTGACCGCGCGTGTAGATGCATTGTCCCGATCTCTTTCCCAGCATACTCCCACGCAAGGAGGAAGTGACATCCCTGTGGGTCTGGGACTCGACGGTGTTGGGGCAGGTGCAGCACGCCCGGATAGTTTAGTCTGGATCGATCCTCTGGATAGGGTGGATGACACTGCATTAGCGGCCAACGGCAATAGCCTCTTACACCGAGTGGGCCAGTCCACCGGCGGCGCGTTGGCATCGGCAAGTGAAGAGACTGGAAAAATCACACAGAAAATCAGTACCGTCCATCCTGTCTACACGGTCCCCCGTAATGCCACCTTGA
>CAZJCM010000089.1:0-3225 GCA_964544655.1 uncultured Sedimenticola sp.
GCCTGTCGAGGGCGAGGAGGCGTGGGTGGGGCAGTTAGATGACGTGGTCCTGCCTGCCCAGGACGACAATAGCAAACCTATCAATAGACACGCTCTACACGCGCCCCCCGCTCTACAAACAGTCGTAGCATTCCCCTTTCACCCGGCAGGTGCAGCGCGCCCACCGCGGCAAAGATGCTGCCATTTTGCATATGGGGGATCAACCGCTCCACCATTGTGCGGTTACGGCGATACACCATCGCCTCCTGGATACGCGCCGAGAGCGCCCGGTCGCTACCGGCCGCACTCTGCTCGTTCAAATCCACCAACCCCTGCAGATCGCGGCGCAGATAGGTATCCAGGAGATTCTTGAACAGGGTCGGCATCTGACCCAGATAGTTGAGCGTATTTTGCAGAATCGCTATCTGATCCTGATCAGACATATTGTCAAATACGCCCAACTGCTCATCCAGTGTTTCCAGGCCAATCACCTCCCGCCCCGCCGACGCCGCCTGCTGGGCCAGAAAGAAATCCAGAAACAGCCCCGTCTTGGCCGGTGGCGCACTGAGCATGGCGGCCACCGCCCAGGGCTTGAACTGGCGCACCACGGATTCAGGGATACCCCGCCTCGCCATAGCCTCCACCGAGCGCCTGTACAGCGCGTCGCCAACCACCATCGGCAGATCCCGGCCATCGCTGTAGACCATGACGATCATCGATTCGATGGCAATATTTGGATCGGGTGTGATCTCGACCGCTACCCGTTCTGTACTCTCAAAGGCCTCCCGGACCACAGCGGGCAGCGCCAGCACTCGTTCGTCCTCGGAATGGATGGTTCCGAACAGATAACTCGGCTCACTACCCGCCAACTGGATGCGAAACAGCAATCCCGAGGTAAAGGTCTGCGCCGCCCACAGGGTTGTCGGGAGCAGTTGCAGGATAACCCAGAGCAGAAGCCATGATCCCTGGCCATGACGTTTCAATTCCACATTCACCCCCACTCCGGCCATTGTCTTGGATATTTTTTAAGCGTAGCACTGTTTCACTGTGGAAAAACAGCGCTCTTCTCCCCTGGCGCCAATCTGTACGCCGCCTCTGCTTGTGGCTCGGGTTTTAATGCGACTTGGCGGACTGGAGTCCGGCCCTCGATCTGCTGCTGCGGCCCTGGCGGATGGATTTGCTTCCAGGTACCGGTTGTGACGCCATCTGATCTTCAGGGACAGCCCTGTGGACTCCATGGCCGCCGGCATCGAAAAGATACGGCGTATCGCGTATCCTGTGCCGTATGAGTGAAGTTGAATACAATCCCATAATCGCCAACCGCTTTCGTGGCTTCCTGCCCGTAGTGGTTGATGTGGAGACTGGTGGCTTCGATGCCAGGAAAGATGCGCTGCTGGAGATTGCCGCCGTCACCCTGCGCATGGATGATGAGGGGCTGCTGCACCCTGCGGAGACCCATGCCTGCCATGTAGAGCCTTTTCCTGGGGCCAACCTCGACCCCAAGGCCCTGGCCTTTACCGGCATCGATCCCGATCACCCTTTCCGTGACGCCCTGCCGGAGGCCGAGGCGCTGAAGAAGATAGCCACCCCCATCCGCCATGCGGTGAAGGCCAGCGGCTGCAACCGCGCCATTCTGGTCGGCCATAACGCCTTCTTTGATCTGAGTTTTATCAACGCGGCGGTCGAGCGCACCGGCTTCAAGCACAACCCCTTCCACCCCTTCAGCACCTTTGATACCGTTTCACTGGCGGGCATGGTCTATGGTCAGACCGTCCTGGCCAAGGCGGCGCAAGTGGCCGGCATCGAGTGGGACAGCAGTGCGGCCCACTCGGCGATCTACGACACGGAGAAAACCGCTGAACTCTTCTGCCTGATCATGAACACTTGGCAGCAGCACGCGCCGATGCACCCCTGGCTGCCACAGGAATAGGGGCCTACCAGGACCAAATACCTTTGAAGCGCGGAGCCGCCGGGGTAAGGAGGGGAGTTTTATTGGTGGGCCGGGGGCAAACCTCCGGCGCCCTGCGCCGCCTCTGCCTCGCGGATAGAGGAGCGCCCGAAAAAAAGGCCCGGCCTCTTCTCAGCCGGCCAGGCCTTATCGCAAAGAGCGCGGGCGATCAGCTCTGCTCTTCAGCGGGCCACTTCTTGGCCGCCTCGGCGGCCATCTTCTGCAACTCGCCCGATGCGTGCAGTTCGAGGGTGATGTCGCACCCACCGACCAGTTCACCGTCGATATAGAGCTGGGGAAAGGTTGGCCAGTCTGCGTAACGGGGCAGGTTCTCGAAGATCTCGGGATCAGCCAGAACATTGACATAAGCAAACTTGACCCCGCAGTCCTGCAACGCAGCGGCGGCGCGGGAAGAGAAGCCACATTGGGGGAACTGGGGAGTACCCTTCATATACAGCACGATAGGATTGGTCTCTACCTGCTCTTTGATCCGATCCAGTACATCCATCATTCACCTACCTCAAGCAAAAACATTCGAAACACCTTATATGTGGACACCTCGGTCAGGATTCAAGCCCTGACCGGGTATGGCCAGAAAACACGCTATCCCGGCACCTGTTTCCGTGATCCCGGAAACAGGAGCAAGATGCGCCGTTAATCAAAACAACCTTTTCGGACGCCTTGTCCTGGCTACACAATCTTTAGACCGGCAATCGCGGTGGTCAGCAGCCCCAGCACCAGATTGAGCCCGATCAGGCGGCGGATCATCGCCATCTGGGTTCCCGCCAGGGGAAGCCTGTGCGCCTGCAGGGCGGCCCCCATGCGTTTGAAGGGGACAAAGAAGATGAAGAAGAAGATCAGGGCCATCAGGCTGCCGATACCCATCATCAGGTGCACATAGAGCCCTGCCTTGCCGCCCAGAGGCCCCAGAAACACCCAGAATCCGGTGGCCAGGACCAGCAGCACCGCCACCCACACCCAGGGAAAAAAGTGACTGAGCACCTTGTACAGCAGGGGCAGTCGCTGGGGTGGCTCCAGTAACTCGGCGGCCACCGGGCGCAGGGCCATGTGGGCGAAGAACATTCCTCCGACCCAGACAACGATGGCCAGCAGGTGTAGCGTCAGTGCAATAGTTATTATACTCACTCCAATATATCTCCAATCCATTAGCCGGTATTGATTCCGGCAAGCGTTACCGTTTCCGGGACAGCGCCCGGTCCACTCAATCCACGTTGCTCTGCAACCAGTACTCGAGCAGCGCCTGATGCCAGAGTTTGCTGCCCTGCAGGCGGGTGTGG
>CAZJCM010000090.1:0-3090 GCA_964544655.1 uncultured Sedimenticola sp.
TGCTCTCCACACCCCGGCAGATACTGCTGCAACAGCGACTGGGGCTGCCGACCCCAAACTACGCCCATCTGCCCCTCGTGCTCGGAGACGACGGTAAAAAACTCAGCAAGCAGAACCAATCCCTGCCGGTGAGCAGAGAGGAGCCGCTGGATACCCTGATCAAGGCCTATCGCTTTCTTGGCCAGGAGATTGATGCTTCTCCTCCCGTGACACTCGACGAGTTCTGGGCCATGGCCCTGTCAAGGTGGAAGATATCGCGGGTACCAAGACAACCGCTGAGTTAAATGACTCCGCCCAAACGCTGAAGGCCAGCCTACGCCAGCGGGCGATCTCAGGCATTGGAAGTTCCCATGGTAGGCCAGAACCACTTCAGCAAGTTCGGAGCAACCAAAACGCTGGAAAGCTATGCGTTCACGACCTGCTCAGAGACCCTTTAATCGCCATATTTGCGAAAGATCTCCTGGCGAACAGGACAGGTGCAGACACGCCGGTTGCCCAAATTGCTTTGATAGGGACAACTCCCGATGGATTTGTCCTCGCAGAGCAAGACACAAGAGTACCTGTCCACATCACAAAACCCTATACTGCAAAGCTCAAATTCTGGATCCTTGACGCAGGCGTGAGTACGGATGCACCTATGCGCTTCACTAACGATATTGCCTGAAACAATATACTTCTTCTTGGATGCGACACTGTTAACCATTGTTTTCCAATCAACTGTAATGCAGATATTACTTCTATCCTTAAGGCGATCATCCATCACTATAAAGAAACCGCCTAAGGCTACTTTACTGAGACACCACAAAAACAATGTGACAGGTGTAAGTATCCCCCGGCAAAGCCGGGGGCTTTAACCCTGTGAGCCGCTCAAAGCGGCAAATTCATGAGCCGCCTAAAGGCGGCTGTCAGCGCCACAATTCCATCTGGTCCAATCGCTTCTCTTCTCGCTCCTGGTGCCGGATGTATTCTCGTATCAGCTCTTCATCTCGACCTGCCGTAGATACAAAGTACCCCCGAGCCCAGAAATGCTGACCAACAAAGTTCCTCTTGCACTCTCCGTAAATCCGGGCAATGTGGATTGCGCTCTTCCCTTTGATGTACCCGATCACCTGGGAAACTGTATACTTCGGCGGAATACTGGTCAGCATATGCACGTGATCCACCATCAAATGCCCTTCTTCTATCCGGCTCTCCTTTGTAGTCCATCGGATTTCTCCTCTGTCGTGTGCTTGGCGGCTCACGACTAGGAGTTTTCCCGATGGACTCCCGGATCTGTCAAACTTCTACTGTCACCCCCGCAAAGCCGGGGGTGTTCCCTTCACACGATAAAACGGAGCATAGGCACCAAAACGTAAAACTTAAAGGGCATTGTAAAATCAAGGATCCCACATTGATTGGATTCAGTGGCAGCAGTAGTGGACATTGTGCTCCAAATCTCTATTATTGACGTTTACGTTAAGGTTATATTGGTGTTTTTTAAATGAAAGTAAGCGAAGCCCTCAAGGCGCGTAAATCAACCCGCGCCTTCCTGGATAAACCCGTAGAAAAAGAGAAGATCGAACGCATACTCAATGCCGCCCGACACGCCCCTTCCGGCGTCAATACCCAACCCTGGCAGGTGGCCGTGGTCTCAGGCGACAAGAAAGTGTCGCTCTGCGCCAAGATGGAGGAGGCCTTCAGGAGCGGGCAAAAGGGAGAGATGGAGTACCAGTACTACCCCCTGGAGTGGCAAGGGGTATACAAGGAGCGGCGCAAGGCCTGCGGCCTGCAACTCTACTCCACGCTGAATATCACCCGTGATGACAAACAGCGCCAGCTCGACCAGTGGGCCGCCAACTACCGGGGCTTCGACGCACCGGTTGTGTTGTTCTTCTTCATGGACCGCGTCATGGAGACCGGCTCTATATTCGATTATGGGATGTTCTATCAATCGGTGATGCTGGCCGCCACGGAAGAGGGACTGGCCACCTGCCCACAGGCGGCCCTGGCTGAATACCCGCAGATCGTAAAAGAGGAGCTGGGCTATGGTGACGACACCATGCTGCTCTGCGGCATGGCCCTGGGTTACGAGGATACCGAGGCCCTGGTCAACAGCTACCGCACCCCACGCGTAGAGATCGAGACCTTTACCCGTTTTTTTGATTAATCACGGGCCGGGATTTGTCCTGAGCCGCAAAAAAATGCCACAGGGTGCGGCCGAGCCTGCAAGGCGCACCCTACCCCCTACAACCGCCACTCTGCTCAATGACACGCCCCTGTCACCAATCGAGCCCCAACACCCTGGAGTCGGACTCCAATCCGACTCGCTGAAATCCGGCCCATAGTACGCCGGCGTTCCAAAAAAGAGCCGGCAGGGTGCGACCCCATGGCTCGGACTCCCGTAAACCAAAAGGCGGGCATTCAGCCCGCCTTTCGTTCGATCATCAGCCTGATCGCTACCGCCTGATCAGAGCGCCTCAGTCAGCGCCGGCACCGCCTCGAACAGATCGGCAACCAGACCATAGTCCGCAACCTGGAAGATGGGGGCATCTTCATCCTTGTTGATCGCCACGATCACCTTACTCTCTTTCATGCCCGCCAGGTGCTGGATAGCCCCGGAGATTCCCACGGCGATGTAGAGATCCGGGGCGACAATCTTGCCGGTCTGCCCGACCTGGTAATCATTGGGGACAAAACCGGCATCCACCGCGGCGCGCGAGGCGCCAATCGCTGCATTGAGCTTGTCGGCCAGCGCCTCCAGCAGGGCGAAGTTCTCACCACTCCCCATGCCGCGACCGCCGGAGACCACGACCCTGGCGCTGGTCAGTTCAGGACGTTCGGAGACGGTCAGCTCCTGACTGACAAAGCTGGACTTGCCCAGATTCTCGGCAGCAGCCACATCGACCCGTTCGGCACTGCCACCCTCGGCGGTTGCGGCGTCAAATGCGGTGCCGCGCACGGTGATCAGTTTAATACGGTCACTACTCTGCACCGTTGCCAAGGCATTACCGGCGTAGATGGGGCGTACAAAGGTATCGGCCGACTCAATCGCCACAATATCACTGATCTGCGCCACATCCAGCAGGGCGGCCACACGGGGCATGAAGTTCT
>CAZJCM010000091.1:0-2903 GCA_964544655.1 uncultured Sedimenticola sp.
GAGCGCCTGAGGCGCATGTTGCCTCGCTGAGCACCGTTACGTGCCGATATAGGGACAGTCAAGGCGGCTGACGGTGTCGATATGCAGACCATAGCGGGGTATCCAGGGGGCGGTTGGTGGAAATATCGAACTGCGCAGGACCGATGGCAAAATTCGGTGCGCTACAGCCTGATTGTCAGTATTGACGTGCCCGATGAGAGCATCGACATATACTCCGTTGTTGAGAACCTGGTTGGGACTGCTGTTGAAGTCAGTACGGAAATATAGCCGATGAATCTCATAGGATGTTAGCGGCTATCTCCCCACCCGGCACTCATCAATTGCGCAAAATCCCTGCGTGACAGGACATCAGAACAATTCCTCCAGTCCTTATCGGATGGCTGCATGGTCGTGGTGTAGCGGAGGTCAAATCCGGTCGCTTCCCTCTGGGCGTTGATATATTCGTCCATTTTCTCGCCGAGCGTTTCGATATTCTCTATCCATTCATCCTTTATCGTGTCCGGCAGGGATCCGAACAGGTTGTAGCGGTCTCGCATCCGCTCAGATAAGCGATCGTAGACCTTTTCGTCTACTGTCTGTTCGTTGACAAGGTTGAGCATGTCGACCTTTTCTCGAGCCTGCCCAAACCGCTTGATTCGGCCGATACGCTGCTCGAGTCGCGTGGGGTTCCACGGCAGATCAACATTAATAAGCGCCCCTAAGGTTTGTAGGTTCAACCCTTCACATGCGGCATCGGTGGCAACCATGATTCGGATCTCATGCTCGGCCACCATCCTTTTCAGTGTTTCACGCTCGATATTGACACTATCGGCCTTCTGGTAAAGTCGACTTCGTGACGCGCCTGCATAAAGGCCGATTGCCTCATCTGGATATCTGGTTGCCAGGGCATCGGCGACCCATCTTGCGGTGTCGTAATATTGACTAAAAATAATGACACCGTGCTCCAGCCATTTTTCCTGTTCCAGGTAATGAGCAACCCCCTGAAGTTTTGGATCCTCACTAATCCTTTCCAAGCGCTCAATAAGACGCTCTAGGACATAGCGCTCTTCGTCGCTTTCTACCGATAACTTGATCTCTTGATCTTCAGTTTCCTCTTCAACGGTACGCCCTTCGAGAAGCATCTTGGCGGTGCTGAGTCCTGCCGCAATACTGGAACAGATCCGTTGCTCCATCAGGTTTTTCATGAAGCCGCCACCCTTACCCCGCTTGGAAAGTAGCTTGCCAAAATTGCGAGCTTCCCGATATGCCTCACGAAAATCATCGCTCGTGCGCAGTGCCTTGCCTTCGAATAACGCATCAAAGCGTTGGGGGTCACGGGTCAAATTTCGGTCCGGGTGCACATCCACACCAATTCGTGTCAATAGCCCCGCATCTTCCAGGGCCGTTCGCTTGCGTAGCACGATGTGACGCACCAGCGGATTCTCGCGCTGAAAGAAAGTAGCCCCGGCAATCTCCCGGTAGAGTTCGTCTTCCAGAATCTCCCGAGTCTCCTCGGTGAGTTCCGTGAACGGCTGACTGGTTTGCCATTGGTTATTGGTGAGCGCCAGATCCTGACGAATTGCACTGTATAGGCGCCGCGCACGTGGCTCGTCGGTAGAATCCACCAGCGGTAGAGGCGAGCGCAAGAGCTCCCAGGCAAAAGCAGGGTCGGTGATCTCTTGCTCACCGGACAGGATGGGCAGAACCTCCCGTGGCCGATGCCATTTCGAAAAATCGTTGCCAAGCACGAAGTGGCCCTTTCCTTGGTGCAGGATGCCCATCAGGTCCCAGAGATCCTCGGGCCGAGTCTGGATCGGTGTGGCCGTGCCCAGCAACACATGGTCGCTCCGTGCGGCGATCTCGCGCATAAAGCGTAGCAGGTTATTGGGTTCCCCAGAATTGGGACCAAAGCCCTGTTGACTGCGCGCCTTGTGAGCTTCGTCGAGTATGACCAGCCCAAAGCGCAATCCCAATAAATGCTCTTTCTCGGGGCAGTCACGCATCATCAGCCCGGTGGAAACGATGCCAATGCGTAGCGGGCAACGGGCGATCTGTTCCCTTCCTGCGGGGGAGATGATGCGCTCATCAACATCCAGCCAGACCTTCTTCTGGGTATGCCAGCGGGCGCAGGGGATACCGAGCTTGTCGATCATCTCGGTTTGCCACTGTTCGCAGAGGGTGGCGGGGGAGAAAATCACCACTGGCTTGCGGGTACCGTTCTCTCGATCGCTCAGCAAGCAGAGAGCCAGCGCAGCGGTGCCTAGCGACAAGGTCTTGCCCAGGCCGACTTCATCGGCCAACAGCAGGCGCACAACACCATGATTGTGGTAATGGCGCAAACACTCAGTAAGAAAGCCCTGTTGCCAGGGCTGCAGGGCCATCCCCTCGCGATAGAGAGGAGATTCGATCAGTGCCGCAGGTGCAAGATCATCGTCCTCATCAATTTCGTCGAACAGCACCTCGCGGCGATATCCTCGGCGGCGCACCTCGCGGATCACGGCTCTCGGCAGTTCCTTCGCCGCGTTCCACAGATATTCGAACTCAGCCTCGATCCAGGCGACCCCTTCGGGGGAGTCGTCCTCCCATAGAATTTCATAGTGGCGTTGCCATCCGCTGCGGGTCTCGTTCATGGAGCCGATGAAGCCAAGTTTGCGGCCATCAGCCAACTCGATCACACCCGCCTTTCCGTGCAGAAACCCACAAACACTATCCGGTGCCACACGCACGGCATGACCGTGCTTCTGAAGAAAGGCATCCAGCCTGCGGTAGCGATCCCGGTTCAGCAGTGCCTCGGCCTCCAGGGCGCGCTCGTTCCAGCAGCCGAGCATTTTGGCTTCACGCAGTTGGGCAACCCTGAGATCATCTGGATGGATATCCACGTTACAGACGATCTTTACTTCTGGGATTTCTTCCAACAGCTCGTT
>CAZJCM010000092.1:0-2630 GCA_964544655.1 uncultured Sedimenticola sp.
TCTGATTTATAGACTTCCTGAACGGAAAATCAATAAGTTAAAGCCATATTAGGATTGATTTTGCTCAGTAGCTGACAAATATGGGCTAAAAAAAGAGCTGATGGTATTTTTAATGAAGTGCACTTGTCTGAATCAATTGCAGGGCCATGTACCCCAGCGACTTTGTGCCACCAAGCACCGCAGGTCCGAACGGAACGCGGTGCCCCAGATCCGATCTCTATGCTGATGAGTTCACCGGATCAAGCGGTACTACGGAAGGCCGATTCCGATGGATCCCCCTCTTCGCCTCCTGCCACCAGCGCCTTCGCCAACGATTCCCGGGACAGCTCCCCCTGCAGTCTTCCGGATACATCAACCACCGGTAGCGGGTAATCGGCATCCAGGGTGTTCGGTAATACCTCCTCGATCAGGGCATCTGGCGATACGCCGGGTATCGCTTCCATCACCTCGTCACACAATATCACCCCGGCATCGTTTCCTGCAGCCTGCTCCAAGGCATTCTGGCTCACCACACCTTGGTATCCTTCGTCGGTAACGTAATAGCCATAGTTCCCTGGGCTGTTGCGCATCTGTTTCAGGGCGCCACTTATTGTGTCGGCGGTAATACGGCAGGCCGGTGGTTTCATCACCGCCTCCACTGTCAGCGCCCGCGCGCGGTTCACATCTTTCACGAAGGCCTCCACGTAGGCATCTGCGGGGCGTAGCAGGATCTCCTCCGGCGCCCCCTCCTGGATCAACTCACCATCACGCAGGATGGCGATACGATCTCCCAGGCGAAGCGCCTCATCCAGGTCATGGGTGATGAAGATAATGGTCTTGTGCAGTCTCTCCTGCAGTTCGATCAACTGATCCTGCATCTCACTGCGAATCAGCGGATCCAGGGCGGAGAAGGCTTCGTCCATCAACAGGATATCGGCATCCGTGCAAAGGGCTCGTGCCAGTCCCACACGTTGCTGCTGTCCTCCGGAGAGCTGCGAAGGATACTGGTTTTCGTATCCTGAGAGGCCCACGGTATCGATCCATTCCTGTGCCTTTTCCATACGCTGCGTCTTGGGCATCCCTTGGACCAGCAATCCGTAGGCTACGTTTTCAATTACCGTTCGGTGGGGCATCAGGCCAAAACGCTGAAACACCATGGAGATGCGTTCACGTCGAAACTTCTCCAACTCCCGCTCGCCCAGGGAACGGACATCCACCCCGCCAATAAGAATACGCCCCTCGCTGGGCTCGATCAGCCGGTTGAAGTGGCGAATCAGGGTGGACTTGCCGGACCCGGAAAGCCCCATCACCACGAAGATGCGCCCCTTGGCAATATCCAGGTTGATATCCTTCAGGCCGAGGGTGTGACCGGTTCTGGCAAGGATTTCGTCCTTGTCGAGCCCTTGGTGCACCAAGGGCAGCACCTTATCGGGCTCCGGTCCGAAGAGCTTGTAGAGGGACTCGACGCTGATATAGGTGTCACTCATGATGCTCCCTGGCCAAATGCTTCTGTGTCCTGCGCGCGTAGGCTTGGGATACGCGATCGAAGATGATTGCCAATGCCACGATAGCGAGCCCGTTAAACAACCCAAGGGTGAAGTACTGGTTGGTGATCGATTTCAACACCGGCTGTCCAAGACCCTTGACGCCGATCATAGAAGCGATAACCACCATCGCCAGCGCCATCATGATGGTCTGGTTGATGCCCGCCATGATGTTGGGCATAGCCAGGGGCAACTGCACTCCCACCAGGCGCTGCCAGCGGCTGGCGCCGTAGGCAGTGGCTGCCTCCAGTACCTCGCGATCCACCAACCGGATACCCAGGTTAGTCAGGCGTATTACCGGCGGAATCGCATAGATCACCACCGCAATCACCCCGGGCACCTTGCCGATTCCCAGCAGCATCACCACCGGTATCAGGTAGACAAACGCGGGCATAGTCTGCATCACGTCGAGAAACGGCGTGACCAGCGCCTGGATTCGGTTGGAACGCGCCATCAGAATACCAATGGGTATGCCAATTCCGATGGAGATCAGGGTGCAGACCGTGATGATGCTTAGGGTGCGCATGGTGTCCTGCCACATCCCAAAGTAGCCGATCAACAGAAGGGAGCCCACCACCCCGAGTACCAGTTTCCAGGAGCGGCTTGCCCCCCACGACAGCAACGCCAGTACCAAGATCACCAGCCACCAGGGAGTAGCCAGCAACAATTTCTCGAACCACACCAGGAAATGCAGCAGGGGATCAAAAAAGGATTCGATGGCATCGCCATAACTGCGGGAAAACTCGCGGTAGGCTCCATCAAGGCCCTTGCGGATGGTTAGCAGGTCGCCCCGCGCCATCTGCGGGAAGTCGGTAAGCCAGCTCTTCACGGCCATCACATCGCTCCACCACCTCGAAATTAAAAGATGGACGGGTATGCGTGGGGCAGCTGAATGGCCGCCCCGCGCGGATTACAACTCATTGAGTGCGGCCTTCACCTTCGCCGTCACCTCGGGAGAAAGCCAAGCGCTCCAAGTACTCTCGTAGTTCTTCAGAAAGTACTCCATGGCAATATTGCCATCCGCCTGATTCTCCTCCATCCAGGCCAGCAGTTTGTTCATCTGGGCATTCTTGAACGCGCGCTTCTGGAGATAGGCATAGGCCGCAG
>CAZJCM010000093.1:0-2547 GCA_964544655.1 uncultured Sedimenticola sp.
TAGAAATAGGATGCGATGGTCTGTGACAGACTGAGGATTGAGTCTGTTTCATTGGGCAATACCGCTACCCAGTTGATCGCGGGATTGGTGTGGATGATCTGCTCGGTCTGACCTGTTATCTCGCTTTCGTTGCACCCGTCCCAATGCACCAGTCCCACCTGGCAATGCCTTTTGTCAATCGTCTCCAGCGCCGCATCCACATGGGAGACGATGTGTACATCCCAGCCCTTGGAGCGGATCGGATCAGCGAGTGCCTCGGGTTGCAGCTCTGGCGCCAGGTACAAGAGAGAACGGGCCTCATCATTCATGGCAAAATCCTTTTCCCTGCTGACGGTCAGATAGCGTCGGTGCAGGATGGATCGGATGGGGACGCCTAAGGGAGCCTGAACGGATGGGGTGGGGGGGCGGTGCTCTGCCCGTCAACTGAACACTGATCTGCCTCACCACCTTCAGACAGTCAACTCTGCCACCAAGTGGGACGTGGCGCGTAGGACTCACACCATAAGTTGTTATTAACACGCATCACCCTTTCCCCGTATTGGGGTGTTTCCATTGCCTGGCGCCAATCGGCACCTTGCCCTCGGGTGCTGTTATTAGCCTTGCCGTCGGATCTGTCTGACAGCCCTGGGGGGTACGATTGTTGTACTACGTTCATTACTAGAACTACTCTAAAACTGATTCCGACACATGTAAGTGTAGTTCAGCAATCGGATCGCGCACTTCAGCCATCCCCTGGCAGCAGGCAAGTTTGCTAGGGGCAAAGGGGTGCAGAGACACGCCCAACAAATAGCGCTGATGTTGGGCAGGCTGCGCTTTGTGCCAAGCGACTTACCTACATTGTGGGTCGGGTTCCGACCCGACAAGTCGGACTGAAGTCCCACAGAGCGCCTTTCTGCTTCGGCGGTGCTTTACCCCGTTCGCTGGAACCCTGGTTTATCCGGTTGCCGGTGGCTGATCTTAAGCGCCTTCAGCAGTGTCCAAGCGCGTTTCGGGTTCAGGCTGATTACCCCGGCCACATGCAGGGGATAGGTCAATACTTTGGCCCAGATCCCGAGTCGGGCAGCCCATTTGACAGGTACCGGTCGATAGCCGAAGCGGTGCATGGTCGTGGCCGTCAGCTGCTCGCAGAGGATCCTGTCGGCGACGGGCAGGCACTCCCGCCAAAGATCCTTCACCTCACTGGAGATACCACGCTGGCGGGTGGAATGGGCGATATTGGATGATCCCCAGCGGGGAATATCCAGCATCGTTGGGTTGAAGGAGATGCTGAGGAAGGCGCAGATGCGCTGGGTCTCCGCCTGTGGATTCTCTACCAGGTCTTCGAAACGGACCAGCAGAAAACGCTTCTGCCGCTGTAGGCTCAAGGCCCGTTGGTTGGCCTCGTTCCACAGCTTGCTCATGGTGATCGGGTGGTAGTTGACCCAGTTGCGCAGCATCTCGAAGACCGGAATATGTGCTGCCCCCAGTTGTCGCATGCGCCATCGGTTGCGCTGTGAGGCGAGGACTGCCCGCGGGTCGCGCACGATGTGCACTATGCGCGCCTCTGGATAGAGCGCCAGCAAATGCTCCGCATAAAAGATATTGCGTGGTGTCTGTTCCAGGGCGATGGAGTTGCCGGCAACCGCGGCGAGATGGTGCAGGGTGGCCGTGAACACGCCGGCAGCGGAGCGAACTTGAGGTGACAGGCCGGTGATCAGAGCGCGGGCTTCACGCCGCTCCGCTGCTGTCGGTTGTGAATCCCACAGGCTCCGGTGATGACGTGCCAGCAGCGTTGCGGCAAGCCGTTCCATTCGCTCATTGGTGCCGGGTCTGTCCGCCTGAACCGGATCGCACAGGGTGCCGAAATAATGCATCTCCTGCAGCATCAATATAGTTTGGTGTCGACCCAGCAGGCGCGCCAGCATACTGGTTCCTGAGCGCGAGGCGCCGGTGACGAATATCAGTGAGCAGGGGGCGGCGGCGTTGTCTTTATCGCCCCTGGCCATGCCGGCCTCAGTGGCGGATCTCTTCAGGTTGTCGCACCCCTTGCGGTTGGCAGGTGCGCCCGCTGGCCCCGGCTGTTTTCCGATATGTGCATGGGGCCCTTGTTGGTTATCTGACGGGGGCTGATATCTGTAATAGTTACTGACTTGTTCACCGGCTTCGATGAGGGGTGTGTTGGGCCAGGCCATTACGCAACTCTCGACCCATCGTTTGGGAGAGGTCTGCGGGGTTAACAGGCCACGGATAAATCCGAGTGTGCGCATCAGCCAGTTGAGCATGCCTAAAGCGGCCAGCTTGAGACTGTGCTTGCGTATCCTCAGCAACAAAAAGAGCAGGCTGTAGAGCAGAGCGATAACCGCGACCGGCCAGGGCGTCAGGGGCAGCGCCCCCACTCCGGCCAGCGTGGCCAGCAAGAGCATGGCCATGGCCAGCAGTTTGGCGTGGCTGCCGACTGCCTGCCAGAGATAAGGTTTGCCCAGTGCGGCACGCAGCAGTTCACCGGGACCGTTGGAGTAGCCGGATGAGAGGCGCTTTTTCATCAGCTCCCAGGAGGATTCATCGCGT
>CAZJCM010000094.1:0-2360 GCA_964544655.1 uncultured Sedimenticola sp.
GATTTTATTGACAGTCATAGTGCCTACTTTACATAACCACTTACTTTCCTAAATAGACCGCCACAATTTGCGGTCTCTCGTGCCCGAGCTCGAGACTGATTGTCAGGCGCGCCTGCTGATCGATCCGTTTTTGCTCCGGCGTGAGCGTTTTGACTGTGGGACCACCCGCTGCAGGCGGGCGCCACCCGGTCAGCTCCTCGTACCGATTCTGGGCATAGGCATGTCGAAGACCATGCATCCTGGACAACCCTGCCCTGGCGGTCTCGGCTTCGTACAATCGCAATTGCTGTCGGTAGTTCTTTGCGCTGGGAATCAGAGAACCTTTACCGGCCAGCTGTCGCGTACGATCGAGGGCGGTACGTTGGGCCTCAGTCCGTACCGGGATAGTTCGCGCCTTGCCGCCCTTGGTCCAGCTTTCCTTGAGGACGATATGGTCGCCGCGGTCAGCATAGTCCGGCATGAACTTGATCGCCTCCTCGCGGCGCAAGCCAAAGGCCTGCTGTAGTTCCAGGCTCATCCGGACACGGGCATCTCGAATCTTGCCGAGTTCTTCTTTCCCAACGCTACGCGCCTTGGATTCATTGGTCACAAACTGCCGGTTTGGAATACCGTAGTGATCATTCGATCGAGCAACGACGTTCTGACGATTGACCTTCTGCGCCCACCAGCGAATAACTGCCAGCCGGTTCTTCATCGCCCCGGCCGACAGCTCTTTTTCTTGCCAGCTTTTGACCAAAGCCTCGATGTGCTTGGGCTTGAGCGACTGCGCGCTCATATGATGGTAACCCAGATCATGGAGTTGATCGGCCACCTGCGTCAGCAGCCGCTCCCGATCTCGCTGGGTGGTATAACTGCCGTCCCGGTTTCGGCGGCAAATTTGCTTGAGTTGGTAGTTCAGATCTCTCAAAAGTGTTCTCGCATTTCGGTAAGTGTTTCTGACCCAACCGGTGGCCATAGCCATTCGGTCCCGCGTACGCGGTACGGTCATGGGACACTACGCCCATTACGACCTAAAGCTGCCTGGTCTAGGCAACGCCGGTTCTCCCCGGAGGGAATGGTCTGGCGTGGACCAACGTGCGCCGTTATTGGCGCGATTTAAGCGTGGTTACACATCACCTCCTTTCAGATAGGCGGAACACTTCCGCGGTTAATGAAGAATGAGCATCGACGGCATCACCAGGGGCGGGCGTCTTGGCTCGACGAGTCAATACAGGCTGGTGCCTGCGAGAAAGAACCGATCCCGTGGTCGGCTCGGATTGGAGAATGAACCCACGGCTTTCGCCGCAGCGCATCAAAGGGTTCGGGTGCGCTCTGTTGCCACTGTATCCGCAGTGGCCACGGCTAAAATCGATCGAGGGCGGCAGTATCGCGCTCCATCACTGACCTTGCACTGAGTAATCCTGCCGAAAACGCGCGCCGTTTCCGGGAATGCCGCCCTCGTCACTACCCCGCTTCGCTTGCCAGTGACGAGGGCGCCTTCGGTTCAGGCACGCCATGCGCCAGGCGTCCGCCTGTCACAAGGCCTGCTACTAATCGGCTGGTGCAATCCTTCGGAGCGTTGCTACCTGCCCACTGGGGCCCACAGGCGCCGCTGAACGCGGCCCCGCCCTTGGCACCCGAGTTGGAGGCTCGCGTTGCCGTGGCGGGCAAGGCATGTGGACTCAGTGGACAGCTATGAAGTGTTGGAGCTGGAAGTGGTCTGCCGGTATCGGAGTTTTCGTACGGCAGCCAGGACGGTATGCATGGAAGAAAGGAACAGAAAAAGGAGCCCCGCTTGTGGCGGGGCGTTGAAGGGAGTGGCTACTCGGATTCCTGGAATACCTCATCCAGATTGATGCCCGCCGGCTCGACATAATGCTCGATGACAAGCGCTATCGACTGGCTGCCATCCGATTGCGTGATGTGGCGCAACTCGTTGGGCTCATAGCCGTCTGTGTCGTAATCGACAACGGCAACATCTGGCGCTGCATCAGGTTGATCAGCAATCACCGCCTGTACGATACCGCCCTCCAGAACAACGGCCAGTCGCGCACAGTGTTTCACCGATGGGGCGTGCGCCTGATCTACAGTGGCACCCGATGCCTGCAACGCAGCCTGATAGGCTTCATCCAGATCTTCCCAGTCGATACTGCCGCCACGGGCCTCACCGCGACGGTAGGCTTCGACCAGCAATTGCGATGCCCGCAATGCTGCATCCCTGCGACGGATCGTCATTACGCTTGCATCCGGTTCTGGCCACGGTTCCTCGTCGGCCAGCGCCTGTTCGACTGTAAAATGCAACGGGCTATCACCCGTCTCATCAAAGTCATCGAGCAGTAACGGCACCGTCGCCGTGTCCTGCCAAATGTCACCCTCGTCGA
>CAZJCM010000095.1:0-1770 GCA_964544655.1 uncultured Sedimenticola sp.
CCACAGTACAGGTCGCCAACGAGATCGCCGGCCTCGGCAGCAACCTGCTGCAGGTGCGGCCCGGTTCACGCAACCGCGGCCCTGGCGGTGTCAGGGCATCGATCAAGCCCTTCGAACCGAAGGATGCGGCGGCCATCGCCCGGGAGGTCAACGGCATCAAGGCGATGGCCCCCATGGCCTTCAAATCCCTGCTGGCAGTATATGGCAACAGCAACTGGAAGACCCGGGTGGCCGGTACCGACAACGGTTACTTTCCAACCCGAAACTGGGCAGTCGACAAAGGGCGGGAGTTCTCCGACAGCGAATTGAAGGCCGGAAAACCGGTCTGCATCCTGGGCACCACAGTGGTCAAGGAGCTGTTCGGCACCAGGGATCCGCTGGGCGAACTGATACGGCTGGACCGGGTCTCCTGCCAGGTGATCGGAGTGCTCGAATCGAAGGGGCCATCACCCTACGGCAGTGACCAGGACGATCAGATCCTGGTGCCATTGCGCGCCTTCCAGCGCCGCATCACCGGCAACGACAATATCAACATCATCTATATCTCCGCACTCGACAGCAGCCTGGCCGCCAAGGTCAAGAAGGACATCGAGAAACTGCTGCGTGAGCGCCGGCGGGTTCCCAAAGGGGAAGACGACGACTTTAACGTCCGCGATATGCGGGAGGTGGTGAGCCGTGTCACCAGCACTACCCGCACCCTCACCGCGCTGCTGGGGGCGGTGGCCGCCGTCAGCCTGCTGGTGGGGGGCATCGGCATCATGAACATCATGTTGGTGTCGGTGACCGAACGCACCCGGGAGATCGGTATCCGCCTGGCCATCGGCGCCCAGGAGAGAGAGGTCCTGATGCAGTTTCTGGTGGAGGCGATCATGCTCTCCGCCACCGGCGGCGTGATCGGTATCCTGCTGGGCCTCGCCTCCGCCTGGATCGGCACCCAACTACTTGGGGTCCCTCTGGTATTGAATCCCCAGATCATCCTGATCGCATTTCTCTTCTCCACCGTGATCGGCGTTCTGTTCGGCTATTTTCCGGCGCGCCAGGCTGCGCGCCTGGACCCGATACAGGCCCTGCGCCACGAGTAAAAAAGCGGTCATGAAAAAAACGGAACAAAACGGCGGTCCCTTACCTTTCAAAATATGTGGGATATGACCCAGACGCTGGGGCAAATACCCTCTGTTTCAAGTTATTTCAATACTGACTTATCGCAAAACAACATCATTACCCATTGTTTTTATTATGAATATCAAAACATCGCATATTATTTATTTCTGAAATATTTCGTGCGGCCCCATTCCCTGAAAAATAGAATTGCCAGCGCAAACAAGGAGGTTCCGCCCGCGGCCGCATAACAACATCAGCCATCAGCGGATGTATGACCCGGAAGTTTCTCAATTCAGCCTCGAACAAGACAGAAAGTAAGGAAGAAACGACCATGAAACCACCCTCCCACCTGACGGTTACCAAGACATCCCTCTGCTGCCTGCTGGCTGCCGGCAGTGGGCTCATGTCCGGCATCGCCAACGCCCAGGAGACGACGAACCTGGGCACCATCACCGTGGAATCGTCCACTATCACCGATTTGGGTGACAGCAGGACGGAGGTATCCAGCACCAGCATCATCGATGAGCAGACGATCGAGATCATCGATCCAAAACAGATCAACCAGGTGCTGCGCACCATCCCCGGCATCACTTCTGACGTCCGTGACGGTGAGATCGTGGAGATCCACATGCGGGGCGTTGGCCAACAGGAGTTCATGTGGGAGGACAC
>CAZJCM010000096.1:0-1569 GCA_964544655.1 uncultured Sedimenticola sp.
TCGGACGAGACCAATTTGAAGAAGGCGGTGATCAAGTCCCCTATCGATGGCATGGTCCTGTCCCGCGATATCGAGCCTGGTCAGACCGTCGCCGCCTCATTTCAGACGCCGGTTCTGTTCACCCTGGCCGAGGATCTGGGGCGCATGCTGCTGTATGTGAATATCGATGAGGCGGACATCGGGCAGGTCAGGGAAGGCATGAAGGCCACCTTCACCGTGGATGCCTATCCGGAGCGCCGCTTTCCGGCGACCATCACCGAGGTTCGGTTCGATCCGCAGGACGAGGATGGCGTGGTCACCTATGAGGCGCTGCTCAGAGTGGACAACCGGGAGCTGCTGCTGCGACCCGGCATGACGGCAACGGCAGACATCATCACCCGCCGGGTGAAGGACGCACTGCTGCTGCCCAACAGCACCCTACGCTTTTCACCTCCCCCAAGCGGCGAGCGGCCGGCGACCCGTCGCCGCAGTATCCTGGCTGCCAGCATGCCGTGGCACGGCAGGTCGTCTCAGCGAAAGAAGAAGAGCAGCCCGGCAAAAGGGCGGGGAAAGGTGTGGACCCTGAACGACGGAAGACCCCGGCCGGTACCGGTCAGGCTCGGGTTGACCGACGGCCGCAATACAGAACTCCTCGAAGGCGATCTCCGGGAGGGCCAGAATCTGATCACCGACGCCATCCCCGCGCCATGAAACAGCCACTGATCGAACTAAGGGAGATCAGCCGGATCTATGGGCGGGGACAGGCCCGGGTACGTGCATTGAACGCCATTGATCTGCACATCCACCAAAGCGAATTCGTGGCAGTGATGGGCGCCAGCGGTTCCGGCAAGTCCACCTGCATGAACATCCTGGGCTGCCTGGATACGCCGACCTCAGGCTCGTTCCACTTTCAGGGAGTCCCTGTCCACCAGCTGAACCGTGACCAGCGCGCCCTGCTACGCCGCAACTACCTGGGCTTCGTTTTCCAGGGCTTCAATCTGCTGGACCGCACATCGGCGCTGGAAAATGTGGAGCTCCCACTCATCTACCGGGGCCTGAAACGTCGCCAGCGGCGTCTGCGCGCCCACTGGGCACTGCATATGGTTGGGCTTGACGAGTGGGCATCCCACACCCCCGGCGAGTTGTCTGGCGGGCAACAGCAACGGGTCGCCATCGCCCGTGCCATCGTAACCCGCCCCACGGTGCTCCTGGCCGACGAACCGACCGGAAACCTGGACACCGCCCGTAGCCATGAATTCATGCAACTGCTAGTCAACCTGAACCGGGAACAGGGACTCACCATCATCATGGTCACTCACGAAGAAGAGATGGCCGCCTATGCCCATCGCACCGTCCAGTTCGTGGACGGTAAAATTCAACGCCCCAATCAGGGAAACAACAGCTGATGCTCTGGAACGCTCTGCTCATCGCCCTGCGAGAGATCCGCCGCAATCTGCTGCGCTCTGCCCTCACCATGCTCGGCATCGTCATCGGCGTCGCTGCGGTGATCACCCTGGTCACCATCGGTCGCGGGGCCACAGTACAGGTCGCCAACGAGATCGCCGGCCTCGGCAGCAACCTGCTGCAGGT